>NZ_JAFLRH010000037.1 GCF_017310645.1 Paradesulfitobacterium ferrireducens
AGTAGAATACAATATTCCGATTCTTTTAATCGAAAGGATAGTGACGGTGTTGCATCTACAAAATACTCAGCATGGTTTGAAAAATAATCGGAATACATCAAATAACGGAATATGCCCTATCCTCCCAACCGGCAAGAGCCAGCTATATTTTAACCAAAAATTACGAGTTTAAGGACTCAACCAAATTTGACAATTCCAGTAAAAATAACTTGAAAAACGATCGGCGAAAAGAAATAACGCAATTTCTAACAAGTTAATTATCGAGGAAAATTTTAGGCTTCCCTAATTTAGTAAGCACATTAATGTGTGGTAAGATTAAACTATATCTAGATGAGCAAATTTGGAAATAATATCGTATTAATAAATATAGGAAACTCTAGAATCCGAATACCCCTTAAAGACGCTGCCCCTTTTCAAAAATTTCCTTTACCTCTCTAAATCACAATCTTTAGAAAAAGGGTGAAAATCTATGCATTCTTTTCCAAAGAATTTGCTAATCATTATTGCCATTTTTTTAATTGTTGTTTCGATACTCAATTTTGACTTTAACATGGTTCAATTTGAACCCGTGCAATCTATTTCCATAGGAGAAATAAACAATCAGAATCTGCCAGAAGGCTATGATGTAACTATGATACGAGAGAGTGATCTTACCGACAAATCAGAGTTAGTAAAAGGGCTATACCAAAATCATAAGTATGTTTTGATCTATAATGAGGATGGTACCTTAAGTATCGAAAAAGCCTTAAAAGCTCTCGGCCCCTCGGGCGGGAGTCAGGAAAACAATCTGGAATGGAAGCCTATTGCTGTAGGGTTTATTAAAAAGACAGATGGCAATCCCCTGGTACACAACTTCTATTCTAAAGCAGAGTTAGACATTAGGAAGCATCCTCGTCAAATGGAACAACTTTTAAGCAAAGACTTAATGGACGCAAACCAAAGCCAAGAAAATAAATCTGCAGTAACAACAAACTCCGTTAGTACCCAATCCACAACCCCCGGTCCTTGGGATTGCTCAAACACTTATTTTGATCCACCCTGGGGAAACGTAACTTTAACCAGGCATATGGAACCACAAAGGGTTAATGACAATACTAAAACAGTATGGACAATCCATCAGTATATTACTACAAATCCAGGGCATAACGTCTATAACTATGATTCCAGTTATTCTTCAAATGCTTATACCGATTCAATGACATTTAGGGTATCAAAGTATGACATCTATGAAGAAATTACATCTATAGGATCTAATTATTCTGAAAAAAACTTTCCCAATGCTAGTTTAACTTATCCCGGGCTTCCAACTATAGGCTGGAGTCGGCAACAAGCAAGTATAACGATCCATAATGAGTCGTACTTACCAAACTTCGCCCAATGGTTTCAAATGTTTGCCAATTCAGCAAGACAACAAAGTTATCAGTCTGAATTCGGTGAGAGGATGACTATTACCTCAGGTGTAATGCGGGTTGATTATACTGGAGCAGTTAATTGGGTTAATCTTTACGAGCCTGATCATACGACAAGCTTTGCACCCAGTGATTTCGTTCCCGATTACTTATAGTAAAAGAGGCACGCCCAAAAGAGGTAAACACCGTGTAACCGGAACCGCTGGATCACGTACCAAAGACGACGTAAAGATTGCAGCCCATACAAGCGCTACCAACAGTGCATATGAAGTTCTTTCCTCGTATACTTCACAGTCAATAGGATCTTTTGGTATAGATACTGTTATGTGCGGATACTATTCTGTTCCTCAACCGTAAGCATAATTGAATTGTGGGGAGAGGCTTAGGTCTTCTCCCTTCTTTGATAATAAGATGACCTTCATGAAAGGAAGTCCGCTGATGAAAACACGAGGTTTTCTTTTTATTCTTTTTTCTCTGCTGCTCTTATTAAACGGATGTTCAACATCGAGTAGCCAGAATCCCGTTGTTGCTCAAATGGCAATAGAAACCATTCATTATGAACTACCATACAACTTTTCTATTGTGCAAACGAAGGGTTCTTCTACCTATATTAATGAAAAACCCTCATACTCTGGGATCTTTGATTTGGTTGTTCAGGACGGTAAAGGAGCGGAAACCAGCCGCAAGTCCCTTAACCAATACTTTGGGAATATAGAACTAACCATTGTCGGTCCGGTTAACCTTACAGTTAACGATTACAATGCAGATAACTTGCTCGATATCGCCATTGGCTTTGCCGCCGGTGATGGCAGCGAGGAATATAAATATGTAATATTCAGTGTTGGAAAAGATGGCAAGCTTTTTTCATTGCCGGTAAAAGGTTATAAGGAAAACGGATTTGTTTATACGGCCGCTGGCAGCTGTTCGATTGCGTTTACTCAAACAGGTGGCACTGGAGAAGGGAAGAGTCCTAGTATATTGATTGGTGTAGAAAAGCAGGGCGGCGGTTTTGAACCTGCCAAGTATACCTGGGACGGAAAGCAATTTAAGTTTCAACAAGAAAATCCTTTCATTATTTCACAGGCGGAATTGATTCAAAATGGGCAGAGATGTTTTATAAAAGTCATACAGACTGAATACAAAAAACCTCTTACACCTGATGAACCGGGCTTTAGTATCGATGGAAGCATGTACCGGGGCCGTTTTGACCTCCTCAGCCAAGATAGCGCCGGCAAGGTTACCAGCCGAATACCGCTCAACACATACTTTGGCAATGACGATCTGGGCTTTGGAGGAAGTTATCCTCTTGTGTTCGAGGATTATAATACAGACGGCAATTATGATTTTGCAATTGGCCGGCCAGTCAAAAACAGCCCGGAATTTCAATATCTTTTATTCAGTATCAATCCAGAGGGAACAGTTTATAATCTGCCGGTTGTTGGCTATAAGGAAGATGGCTTTGTTTACAGCGCGGGGGGAGAAGCAAGATTTCCTTTACTGAAAGATGGAGAAACCGGTTTCGAAGTCACTCTCAGCAATATGGCTGGTAATGGTTTTACCCAGGGAAAATATGTATGGAACGGCAGTGAGTTTATTTTTACTGACTCCGACTGAATGGAGGCTGGAGTTGATACTTAATGAAAAGGTTTCTTGTATGCTACAGCTGGTCAGACCCTATTACATTTTAGTCTATGGTTATGCAGGTGCGTATGAAATAAACGACGGCTACTTATTGAGCGTTCATTAGAAAAAGGAGGTGCGCCTAATGTTAACTTTTCTTAAGCATAACATCCTAAAATTTGCGGGGATTGCCTTAGTTTTAATGCTTAGTCTTAGCGAATCTACGGCTATGGCTAATAAGATATCTATTCCTATTGAGAACAATCCTGGCACTTTCCCTGAATCTATTGAAGAATCAGTAATAGACCCTGTATACTCTCCGGATGGTACGATGTTATCTTTTTCATCAAACACAGTTAATTCAGGAGCTCTCTGGCTGCAATCAAACTCTGGATCTCCAAGCCAAATATATCAAAGCAAGAAAAAGCTCTATTCCACAATCTGGTCACCGGACGGTAATAATATCGCATTTCTGGAATCAGAGGATGAGACAGGTTCAGGTTATTTACCTAGCAAGGTTTTAATTTATAATCTTAGATCAGGCCTGGTAACTGATACTGGGGCAATGGTTAATGGCTATAAGCGTTTTGAATATCAAGATCCTGTCCTCGAATGGAGCCTTGATAGTAAAAAAATGTTAATCTGTTCCAATCCAATTGTGGTCTGGGATACTGATTCTTTAACCACAATTCAGATTACCGAACCCGGAGCCAAGGTTCAATTAGCCTCTCTTTCACCATCCGGTAATAAGGTTGCCTATAAAAAATGGGGAGATAATGGTGAAGATATTCTGACTGTATATGATCTAAGAGAATTAAAATCCTCTGTTATTTCAAGAACGCCCTTCTATAAGATAGTGGAATGGCATGCCCCGGCTCCTCAATGGCTTGATGAAAACAATTTAGTAATGGAAGTTGAATATCCTGACGGTCGTTTAGGAATAAATAAGGTTAATTTAACCGACAAAACATCAACCAAAATCTCATATCCAGCTTCAAATCCTCAAGTGGCTCCTAATAAAGAATACTTGGCTTTCATCCGCCGAGATGATAAATCTGCTGGAATATTTGAAAACGCAACTTTGGACTTAAACACAATGAAAACCTATAATATTCCTGAAAGTACAGGGCAAGTCATGAAATGGTCAAAGGATAGCACAAAATTATTATTATGGGATCTTGAAAAAGCCATGGTTGTTACTAAAGAAGGTAAGATGCTTAAATCGCCTGTACCGGTAAAAATTTACGGTTGGGCCCCGGCTTGGGCCCCCGATGGGTCACATTTAGTCATATCTGGCAAAGAAAATGGCAAGACCAAAATGGATAAGTTACTAATTCCCTAACAAAAGTCTATAAGTATATCTCTTTATAGTTCTAAAAGGGAATTACATTATGAAGAAAGCCCGGGAAATCCCGGGCTTTCTTTTCCTAAAGAGCAAGTTCAAACAAGGAAAACGTCTATGTAAAGAATTGTTTTTATAAGCGACAGCAATCTGAAATCCGTTGCCTGGAAAGGACTCTTATTTTTTGTCTCAATCGAATTCCTGCAGTTTTTGGAAAACATATTGAACTTATCTGGCTATATTGCACGGAGGTTCGATGTTAATGATGTTATCCTAAATATCACAGGTGTACTTTTGGAGTTTGCCCTGTTCCGTATGCTTCCTTGGGCCTATTATAAAAGCATGTCCCCTAAAGATACAGTGGAAGGGGTATGGGAACATATCCATACAGTCCTGACAAAGGGTAAATGAGTTATCTTATTTGGCAATGAAGGAGAGTGACCAGACCGATACGAATTTGGAGGGGTTATCTGTTACTTATGCTTGTCCTGCAAGAAACTTATGCGGACTGCGCAGCTACATCGTTAATCCGGATAAGGGGATCGAGATCCAGCCTTGGTCTTGAAACAACTATCTGGTCATCTTTGGCGGACTAAAAAATGCGACTTATATACTGAGGAAAAAATACAAAGAACTTCAGAAGAAGTTCAATCTTACTTAAGGCTCTACCCGGGACAAACCCCGGGTATTTGGTGTTCCTTTTGCAGAAAACAGATTTATCATCTCTGAGGGTTAATCCGCGACCTAGGCCCAATGTCTATTCTTTTTATACGACTGTCTTCGGTCAACTCCTGCGTATTTATCTCCAAGTTAAGAACAAATTCATCGCCGATCTCGAAAATCCAATATTTTGTATTAGAGCTGTCGCGGAAATTTTCGTCCATCGGATAATGGGCTTTATAGTAGTTAATCGCTTCCATGGCATTGCTTCCGGCACCATAACCTTCTGAGGTTTCATAGCCTTCTCCGTCCATTCGAATTCTCCATATTTGGTGCGTTTGCATATTGTTGAAAATATCGATGCCTTTTCCTAATATCATCTTGTCCCTGCTTCCGATAGTTTCTCCATAATGGATGAAACCCCGCTCTCCGGCCCTTATCTCATAATAATTCAATCCTAAAGCAGCAATGGCTTTCTCTAACGGTTCTCCAATCTTAATTCCTTCTATGCTGATTGGAAGATCGAGTTTAGAATAATCTTGACCTGTATACAGGTAATCTTCAAGATATTCAACTTTGAGAAATCCATAATTGTTTCTCCCTCTTTCAGCTGCAGGAAACTCGACTAAGGCCCAGTGTTCATTATCTCGATTTCTTACAGTACTAATGACCGTTACCTCTGAAGAGAAGCCTCTATTCAGTTCCGGAGCATTTGAATAAGGTAGTGCTCTCAACGGTTCATCACCATTATAATGTTTATACCCTAACATAGTTTGAATTTCATCTTCCTGGTAATAGTAATTGTCTAAAAAGTACTGATAGTCAGTCCTGGTTAAGGCAACCAGATTATCTTTAAGGCGTTGATTTTCCTGCCTTAACTGGTTTAGCTCTTCCTCAAGCTTGGTTAGCTGAGTTTGATATTCATAAATGTCCAAGTCTTTATGTAGACTTTGGTCTTGGATTGTTTCATTACTGCCGGTATTAGTGGCACAGCCGTTTAACAATGAAAGTGATAAATTAAACAATAGTATAAAAATCAAAAATGCAGATTTTTTAGTCCTCACAATATTTATCACCCTCCACTAATCCGATTGTCAAATCGAAATCAAACCTAGTAATAATTATTAAAAATATTGAATCTATATATTTATTCACAGGGGAGAAATGCCTGTCATAAGGAAAGAAAACTGGAGCTGGTATATCAAGATAATTGGGCCGGGATTTAGGTTTTCTAATCCCGGCCGCTAAATATCCTATTATTTAGACCCAGGTGTAGAAAATACTGTATGGGCTGTCAGATGATAGTATATTGTCATCCGAGGTATGACAGTAAGTCTGGGATTGATTATGATAAACCTGTAAATGAAGGTGTATCCCATCTGTATTTACGTTTGATTCTTTTCCTATAATTTGACCAGCATTAATAGTACTGTAAGGCGAAATATTCACCATATGCATGTAGAAAATTCTGTAATTGACTGCATGAGTGGTTTCAGTAGAACTGATTGCTATCTGACCCCAGGTACTGTCTCTTTGTCCTAAAGACCCATCTACAACAGCCAGTAAATTCTGGCCCTCTGGAGTCCCGTTAAAATCAATTCCTTCGTGCGCACCTGTATGAGCCAGCGAATATGTGCCCCACATATTTGTGGCGTAATATGACCCCCCCGAAGGATAAATTGCCTCAAAAATTTGCTGGGCATCCGCTCCATACATATCGCTATTAATTCCTACATGAGTTTGAGAAGTTTCATGGAACCAGTCATATCCATATCCGGGAACGTAGCAATAATAATAGGTTGCCCCATCAATTATTTTAGAAGTGGCTGAAATTCTAAAACTGGCCTTATTATTGGAATCTTTTTTGTTACGTTCTATTCCTTTTAACGTTTTTGCATAAGTTTCCTTAAACTTGTAATAACCAAGCAAATATTCTTTTATTTCGTCATCCGACAAATTCAGGATCGCTTGATAATTATTGAAATCCTTGAGCATGTATCTTGCGTCAGCTAGAGTAATACCTCTTCCTCTAAATTGATTAATTTGTTCTGGCATAGGTCTATATTTTTCATCATCTTTAATTTTACTATATTTATAGTATTTACCGTAAGTCCAGGTAGACAAATCGAGATTGTTTAATTCCGGATAAATTACCTTCGCAGCCTTAATCACCTCAGGACTTAAGTTCCAAGTATCTTTAAGTTTTAAGAAGTCCCCCCTATCCATTGAATCTATTTTCATTGGATCATAACCTTTTGACAATAATACACTCTTATCGCTAAGGGTTAGCGGATTTGTGTCATGGAGGCTATCAATATCAATATTTATCTTGTCAATTCCTAATGAAGTTGGTAATTTCTTAATTAATTTATAATCGATATTAATATCATTTATGTCAATTGCTTTACCTGCTAGGAAAGGATTTTTATTGAAATCTATTTGAGTTTCTAAAGCTTGAACGTTTGAGTTAAAGCCGAAAACTAAGCCAAACCCTAATATACTCTCTTTCCATGTCTAAAAAAGTTTAATGAGTAAATGCCTATGTCAAAATAGAATCAATGTATGTCCATTACAATTTAACAACTTGTGTTTTTGGCACCAATAATTTTAGGAGGTGGTATTTTACCACCTCCTAAAATTTCACGCTTAGACATCCAGTACTTTCCTGGGATCTTCAAGTGATATAGATACACCCGTCACTGAATCCAATATCCATTGAACTACCGGGCAAGGTTGACCACACTCTCTCCGGCAGTGGCCAGTTCTTACACTGTGACAGCCCGCCCGCTTACGGCCGTAACCATTTCTGACGCGGATATGGTATCCAGCCTTAAATCCGGCCCTTCCTTTGGCTCTTCGCCTCGTATGTCCGCATCAAGAGCAAGATAAGTAGCGTGACTATAATAATGACCGTGATTAAGGCATTGACATCCGGCGAAACCCCTGTTTTGACCTTATTGAAGATATAGATGGGAAGAGTCACACTGTCTATGCCTGTGGTGAAAAAGCTGACGATGACATCGTCGAGCGAGAGCGTGAGCGCCAACATGGCCCCGGAGAGGATGCCCGGGGCGATAATGGGCAGGGTGACGCGTAAAAGGGTGTGGAGGCGGGTGGCCCCCAGATCCATCGCGGCTTCTTCCACGGACATGTCATAGCCAGCAATCCGCGATCGCACCGTCACCACGACGAACGGCATCGCAAAGGTGACGTGCGCTATGATTAGCGTCAGGAGACCGAGACTAAGGTTTAGAATGTGGTAGAAGGCCAGAAGTGAGATGCCCATGACAATCTCGGGAATGACAATGGGAATATACAGAAACGAATCGACAATTCCTTTGCCCTTAAATTCATACCGGTACATGCCGATAGCGGCCAGGGTGCCAATTATCACTGATATGACGACGGTGGAAATGGCAACGATTACGGTATTTTTCAGGGAGGACATGAGACCGGTGTTCTGCAGCATGACGCCGTACCATTGGAGGGTAAAACCCTGGAAGACGATGTTAAGTTTCGACGTATTGAACGAGAAGAAAATAATGACGACAATGGGCAGGTAAAGAAAGATATAAATCAGTGTGAGAAAGACCATCGTCAGGAGCTTGGTTAATTTGTTATGTTTTTTAATCAAAAACCTCGCCCCCTTAAGAAGTTATATTTTCAATTCTGCCGCCGAAGTGATTGTACAGCCTGATCAGTATGATGGTAAATACAATCAAGAGAATCGACAGCGCAGCGCCGAACGGCCAATCCCTGGCTGCAAGAAACTGGTTCTTAATGAGGTTGCCAACCAGTACGGAATTGCCGCCCCCCAACAGATCGCTGATGAAAAAATAGCCCAGCGTCGGGATAAATACTTGAATGCAGCCGGCAAAGATACCCGGAGCAGTGAGCGGGAGTGTCACCCGCAAAAAGGCCCGGCCTGGTTTGGCGCCGAGATCGTTCGCGGCCTCCAGCAGGGAGTGGTCGAGCTTCTCGATGGAGCTGTAAAGCGGCAGCACCATAAAAGGAAAAAGGGTATAAACCATGCCGACCATGACCGCGCCGGTGGTATAGAGCATTTGCAGCGGCTGGGAGATCAAGTGGGCGGATTGAAGTATGGTATTAAAGGTGCCGTTGGTACGCAGCAGCATAATCCAGCCGTAGGTGCGTATGAGCGAATTGGTCCAGAAAGGCAGCATAATAAGCGTCAATAGAATATTTTTGTTGCGGCTGCTTGCCCTGGCTATGATGTAAGCGAAGGGATAGCCTATGATCAGGCAGAGTGCGGTCGTCGCAAGTGCGATAAGAATAGATACAAGGAAAATGTTTAAGTAGAGGGGGTCGAATATCCGCAGGTAGTTCTCAAAATTAAAGCTGGCCACAACCCCGCCGTAGGTGCCCTTCTTCAAAAAGCTTATTACAAACACATAAACAAGAGGAGCAGCGACAAAAATCAGGAGCCAAAGGATGGCCGGACCTACCATTAGAATGAGCGGAGCAAGCCGGGAAAGAGGGATATGTTGCCTTTGAGGGTTTGCATTGGGTCGCAGCCGGATCTCGGGAGTAGTCGCTGTGCTCATGCCCTCACCTCGATTTTCGGCACCTGCTCGCTGAGATTATAAATTCTCTCCTCATTGGCGTGCAGAATAACGGTGTCTTCTTTTTCCCAATAGACCCAAACAGTTTCCCCAGGCGGGATCAGCGGCGTACCCGTGAGCGAGCTCATGATCAGCTCTTGTCCATCAGGCAGCTCGATAATCGTCTTGATGATCGAGCCGACATAGATATGCTCTTTGACCACGCCTTTGAGGTTGAAGCCGGGCACAGCAGCAGCGGCGCATTTAAGCTTTTCAGGGCGCACCGAGATATACACCGCCTCGTCCTTTGTGAACCCTGTGGCCTTGACCACGGCGTAGCCTGTTTCAAAGACAACCTTAAGGTTGGCGCCGTCTGCGATTTCCACCGCAGCTTCGAGGATATTCGATTCGCCTATGAAATCGGCTACGAACTTGGTTGCAGGCTGGTTATAGATCTGATCGGGTGAACCGATCTGCTCCAGAATACCGTTGTTCATCACGGCGATGCGGTCGCTCATGGTTAAGGACTCTTCCTGATCGTGCGTGACATAGATAAAAGTGATGCCGAGCTTGCGCTGAAGGTGTTTGAGCTCGACTTGCATCTGTTTGCGAAGTTTCAGATCCAGTGCGCCGAGCGGCTCATCCAGGAGCAATACTTTAGGCCGGTTGACTAAGGCTCTCGCAATGGCAACACGCTGTTTTTGGCCGCCCGACATCTGCGAGGGCATCCGTTGCTCATATCCTTCCATCTGCACCAAGGAGAGCATCTCGGTTACACGCTGACGAATTTCCTGTTTATTTACTTTCTTCTCCGTCAGTCCAAAGGCAATATTGTCGAATACATTCATATGGGGAAACAAGGCATAGCTCTGGAACACGGTGTTGACGTTGCGCCGGTAGGGTGGTTTGTTTACGACATTTTCGCCCTCTATCATGATCGTGCCGGTCGTTACGTCCTCAAAGCCCGCAATCATTCGCAGTGTCGTGGTTTTGCCGCAGCCGGAAGGGCCGAGCATCGTCAAAAACTCGCCCTCCCGTATCCGCAGGTTCAAATTTTTCACAACCTTGTTTTCACCGAATGATTTATCCACATTGTGCAATTCAACCATAACCTTCTCAGACATTGGTGCCATGTATGCGCCTCCCTTACTGCTTTGATCCAGGCTTATCATGCTCGATAATGGCTGATTAGCCCTTGAATTCCGTCCAGATCCGGTCGAATTCACCCAGGGAGCTGCCGACATCGTCAAGCAGTTCGCTATTCTTGATTTTATCGAACGGGATGTTGCTGGCTGGGTTGTCAAGGTAGTCTTTTGATAAGAGCGAATGCGCTTCTTTGTTAGGATTAGTGTATGGGTACTCGTCGGAAAGGATCTTGCTCACCGCTGGGTCAAGCATGTAGTTGATAAAGAGCTCAGCTTCCTTCTCGTGCTGGGTACCTTTAACGATAGCGAAATTGTCAATGGTAAGCCCCGAAATGCCTTCCTTAGGCCAAATAATTTCAATATCCGGGTTCTCTTTAATTGCCAGCGCCGCCTCGCCGTTGTAAATTAGACCGACCGAGCACTCGCCGGTGATTAAGGCTGTCTTGGGGCTGTCGGCATCAAATACCTTGATGTTGGGCCTAAGCTTTTTCAGCCAATTTTCGGCATCTTTAAGATCATTGGCACTGGTAGCGTTGAGCGAGTGACCCGTGGCCAGCAAAGCTGCCCCGATGATAGGCCGCTCATCGTCCACAACGACTATCTGGTTTTTCAGGGAAGAATCAAGCAGGTCATTATAACTTTCTATGGGCTTTGTTACCTTTTTGGTGTTGACCGCGAGCACGACCGGACTTGAAAGATAGGGAACCGTGTATTGATTCCCAGGGTCGAAATCACGGTTGAGAAAGCTTTCGTCAAGATTCTTGAAGTTTGGAATATTGTCCTTATTAATGGGCTGGATTAGGTTTTGGGCAATCATGGCCTTCACAACATAGTTGCTCGGCACGACCACATCATACTCCGAGAGCCCGCCCGCCTGAAGCTTGGCAATCATCTCCTCGTTTGAGGAGAAGTTTGCCATCTTGACGGTGATGCCATACTTCTCTTTGAAAGAATCGAGTACCGACTGAGGGGTATACTCAGTCCATTGGAAAAAGTTGATCTGTTTAGCATAGCTGTCGTTGGACGAGGTGTTACTTGATGTGGTGTTACCAGACGTGGTATTTGCGGAGCCGCAGCCTCCGAGAAATACCAATCCAATCGCCAACAACGCCATCATAACCAGGGATAGAATACGTTTCATAATCTTTCCTCCTCTTTATTTGGACTTGCCTTTTAAAAATCAGCAAGCCTCATCTAGAAACGAATATGCTGAATGTTTTTAATTTTATAGCAAGATAAGTGCCAAACCTCTAAAATCTAATTGTTATTGCAATAGTGGTAATATTGCGAAACATCACATTAGATTTTTATGCACTGTTGAATAATTATTCATTCATGTATAAAAAGATGGTAAACACGGATATAATGACTTAATTTACAAGCTAATTTTATAAAGGACCCCTTTCATTTAAAGGGACCAAACTTATTTTCAAATGGACTCTACAAAAGGATGGGTTAGATACCCCGTTTTTAATAATTGATCAGTTTGAATTATGCAGTGGTGAATATCACTTTTTCTTCATTTTATTGTGTGCCAGATAAAAAGGCAAGTGTCGGAAATAAGTGTGTCTAAAATAAGTGGTTTGAAAATGATTAAGAGGTGGTAAACATACCACCTCTAGTTTGACTCTTCCAGCTCATAAGGGGTTTCCTGATACACAAAGTAATTGAGCCAATTGGAGAAAAGTAAATTCGCATGGGAGCGCCACTTATGCACCGGAGTTCGACCAGGATCATCCTGCGGAAAATAGTTCTTCGGAATCTTAATGTCAAGTCCTTTGGCAAGATCCCGCTCGTATTCAGCTTTTAAGGTATTCAGGTCGTACTCTGAATGGCCGGTGACGAAGATCTGACGGCCATCGGAAGACGCAGCCATGTAAACTCCTGCTTCGTCCGATTCGGCCCAGATCTCTAACCCCGGCACCTTCTTCAGATCCTCGCGCCGCACTTCCGAATGGCGCGAGTGCGGGGCATAAAATTCATCGTCAAACCCACGTAAGAGTTTTAAGGCATTCGGGCTGGTCTTGTGAATTTTGTGAGGGAAAACCCCAAACATTTTCTCAGGAAGCGGATGCTTCGGTACACCATAATGATGGTAAAGCCCGGCCTGCGCCCCCCAACAGATATGGAGGGTGGACGTCACATACGTGCGGGTCCACTCCATGGCTTCCTGGAGCTCTGGCCAGTAAGTCACTTCCTCGAACTCCAGCTGCTCAACCGGAGCCCCGGTAATAATCATGCCGTCAAATTTCCGCCGCCTCACGGCACTGAAGGTGGTATAGAACGTGTCCAGGTATTCTTGGGCCGTGTTTTTCGACACATGGCTTTCCATGTGCAGAAGGGTGATCTCCACTTGCAAAGGGGAATTGCTTAACAGCCTGAGAATCTGAGTTTCAGTCACATCTTTATTGGGCATTAGGTTGAGAATCGCTATTTTCAAAGGCCGAATATCCTGGTGATACGCCCTGGTTTCAGCCATGACAAAAACATTCTCGGAATTCAAAATCTCCATCGCCGGCAAATGATCCGGTATTTTTATCGGCATATCCAATCACTCCTAGCCGCTTAGAGTCTACTTCTGGCTGGCGCGGAGTGCCGTATCAAGATCCTCAAGCAGATCATCAACGGTCTCCAACCCGATGGACAGGCGAATCATATCCGGGCTCACCCCGGCCTTAAGCTGGGACTCCTCATCCAGCTGCTGGTGGGTGGTGCTGGCGGGATGAATCACCAGGGATTTGGCATCCCCGACATTCGCCAGATGGGAGAAAAGTTCCAGGCTGTTAATAAACTTCTTGCCTTCTTCCAGCCGGCCTTTGAGTCCGAAGGTGAGGATAGCCCCTGCGCCCTTGGGCAGATACTTTTGGGCCAGGGAATAATACGGACTTTGTTTAAGGCCGGGGAAGTTGACCCAGGTCACCAATTCATGCCGTTCCAGAAATTCGGCCACCTTCTGGGCATTTTCCACATGGCGCTCCATCCGCAGATTCAAGGTTTCCAACCCTTGCAGCAGCAAAAAGGCATTGAACGGTGAAATGGCAGCCCCCGTATCCCTTAAAAGCGTCACCCGGGCCTTGATGATATAAGCCAAAGGACCGACCGCTTCGGTGAAAACCACTCCATGATAGCTGGGATCAGGCTCAGACAGCCCGGGGAATTTGCCGTTGTTCCAATCAAACTTGCCGGAATCCACAATCACCCCGCCGATAGAGGTGCCGTGCCCGCCGATGAATTTGGTCGCGGAGTGCACCACGATATCCGCTCCATGCTCGAACGGCCGGCAGAGATAAGGTGAGGCAAATGTGTTGTCCACGATTAAAGGAATCCCATGTACATGGGCAATCCCAGCAATCTCCTCCAGGTCAGCCACATTGATGCGCGGGTTGCCGATCGTCTCTACGTAAAGCGCCTTGGTCCTGTCAGTGATGTGCGCGCGAAACTCCTGCGGGTTGTCCACATCGACAAAATGAACGGTAATCCCTAATCTGGCAAGGGTATTGGCCAGTAGGGTATAGGTGCCTCCGTAGAGGGAACTGGAAGCCACAATTTCGTCCCCGGCCCCGGCAATATTTAGAATGGAATACGTAATCGCCGCTTGTCCGGAAGCCGTAGCCAAAGCCGCGACACCCCCTTCCAGGAGAGCCACTCTTTGTTCGAATACATCCTGGGTTGGGTTCATAATCCGGGTATAGATGTTGCCGGATTCTTTCAGGGCAAACAAGTTTGCCGCATGGTCCGTGTCATTAAAGACATAGGATGAAGTCTGATAAATTGGCACTGCCCGGGAATTCGTAGCCGGGTCCGGTGTTTGCCCTCCGTGGAGAGCCAGGGTCTCAAAGCCAAGTTTCCGTTCGGTTGTCATCTCATTTTCCTCCTCATAATAGTAACGCTAATTTGCGCCGGAAAGCTTTTTTCGGCAGAAAGAGTAAAAGCCTCTTCTGAGAGAAGAGGCTTACTGCACACTTAAGGCAATTACCGCTCTCATCTCTCAGAACCTAGGTTCTGCAGGAATTAGCACCTTGCAGCATACGCTTGCCGGTTGCCGGGCATCATCGGGCCAGTCCCTCAGCCGCTCTTGATAAGAGGTTGTATTTAGTTTGGTTATGCTCTGGAAAAAGTATAGGGCCTAATCCCTACTTTGTCAATAGGTTTAATTAATTTTCTTTGTCCGAATTTCCTCCTGCACCAAAGCAATGAAGTCCTCAAGGGACATTTTCTCCCCGGAATTCCCTTGGCCATAGCGGCGGACAGCCACGCTCTTTTGCTCTTCTTCCTGATCCCCGACAACCAGAGCAAAGGGGATTTTTTCCGTCTGGGCTTCCCGGATCTTGTAATTGATTTTTTCCCGGCGCTTATCCACTTCCGCCCGGATCTCAAGTTCGACCAGCTTATCCGCTACCTCCTTGGCATAGGCATGGTGCCGTTCACTGATCGGCAGCACGCGCACCTGCACCGGGGCCAGCCATACGGGGAAGGCTCCGGCGTAATGCTCTGTCAGCAGGGCGATAAAGCGCTCGATGCTGCCGTAGACTACGCGGTGAACCATAACCGGGCGGTGTTTCTGCCCGTCTTCCCCGATATAGGTCAAATCAAATTTTTCCGGCATCTGGAAATCAAGCTGAATGGTTCCGCATTGCCAGGTGCGGTCTAAGCAGTCTTTCACGTGGAAATCGATTTTCGGCCCGTAAAAAGCGCCGTCCCCGGGATTGATCTTATAGTCCATACCTTTGGCTTCAAGCGCCTCCTTGAGGGCATTGGTCGCCATCTCCCAGGTCTCATCCGAGCCCATGGAATCTTCCGGCCTTGTAGACAGCTCGACATGATACTCGAAACCGAAAACTTTATAAAAATAATCCACCAATTCAATAACCCCGATGACTTCGTCCTTGATCTGGGACGGAAGCATAAAGATGTGGGCGTCATCCTGGGTGAAGTTGCGCACCCTCAGCAATCCGTGCAGAGCCCCGGACAGTTCATGCCGGTGCACCAGCCCCAGCTCACCTATGCGCAGGGGCAGATCCCGGTAACTGCGCAGCTTGGTCTTATACATAATCATGCCGCCGGGGCAGTTCATGGGTTTTACTGCATAATCCTGGTCATCGATTTCCGTAAAATACATATTCTCCTTATAGTGGTCCCAGTGGCCGGATTGTTCCCACATAATCCGGTTAAGAATGATCGGAGTCTTAATCTCCTGATAACCCCGCTTTTGGTGCTCCTTGCGCCAGAAATCTTCCAGGGTATTGCGCAGAATCATTCCTTTGGGATGGAAAAAGGGGAAACCCGGTCCTTCATCATGCAGGCTGAACAAATCCAACTCCAGCCCCAGCTTGCGGTGGTCGCGCCGCTTCGCCTCTTCCAGCTTAAAGAGATAGTCTTCGAGGTCTGAAGCTTTGGCAAAGGCCGTCCCGTAAATCCGCTGCAGCATTTTGTTCTTCTCACTGCCGCGCCAGTAGGCACCGGCCAGGTTTTGCAGCTTAAAGGCCTTAATCAGGCCTGTCGCAGGGATATGGGGCCCGGCGCAGAGGTCGGTAAAGTTCCCCTGCGTGTACATGGAAATGGTGACTCCTTCCGGGAGGTCTTCAATCAGCTCGACTTTATACTTCTCCCCACGCTCCCCGAAGAAAGCCAGGGCTTCGGCACGGGATACTTTCCGGCGTTCGTACGGATAGTTTTCCTTGGCCAGGCGGCGCATTTCCGCTTCGATTTTTTCTAAATCTTCCGGAGTAAACACATGCTCAGAATCAAAATCATAATAAAAGCCGTTGGCAATCGCCGGGCCGATACCCAGCTTCGTCCCCGGGAACAAATTCAGCACAGCCTGGGCCAGCAAGTGGGCACTGGAATGGCGCAGGACTTCGAGCCCATCCTCATTGTCAAGGGTAATAAGCTCCACGGACGCATCCTCCTCGAGCGGGTAAGAAAGGTCATGCACTTCCCCATTGACTTTCCCGGCCACACTTGCTTTGGCCAAACCGCGTGAAATCCCTTCCGCAACCTCTTTTAAGCTTGTCCCCCGCTCCACCTCGCGTACGGAACCGTCTTTCAGACTAACTTTAACCATTAAACTCAACTCCCTAACTTAATCTCCAAACATCGATAACTTAACCGTAACTTGAAAACTAAAAAAACCCTCATCCCTATAAGGGACGAGAGTTGCTCCCGTGGTTCCACCCAAATTATCCGGACATTCTAAATCCTGTCCTTCCTCAAACCCCTTAACGCGGGCAACGGCTGAACTTACTCAAGTTTTCAGTTCAACGCTCCAGGGCGGTCTTCACTTGCAATTTCGTGAGTGATGCTTTCAGCCACGGCATCCCTTCTCTGGCACGAACTTCTCAAGTTACTCTTCCTGTCTTAGCTTTAAGATATTAAGTTACGTGGAAAATAGGCTTTTGAACTGTTGCTCCAAAGTTTGTCTAAGAATATTTTACTACACCGGGAACTGTTTTTCAAAATATCTTCTAAACTTTCTTTTAAAGTTTCCTACGTTATCACTGCCCCGAAAAAAGGCAAGGGACAATTACTTAGCGAACCGTCCGAGAATCCTGAATGCTGACTCCTGCGCAGTATGAATATCCTATCTCTATCACCTGAGATCATAGCTCCTCGCAAAAGGAGCAGCCGGTGCAATAGCTTACTCTGTCCTCGAATACCTCTTTAATCGTTTGCAAGGTGTCCCTGTACCCTTCAAAACAGATATGGAGCACCACCTGTTTCGGAGCCGCAGCGATCAGTGCACTGATGAGCAGATCTTCATAAGAGAAATCGCTGTTTTGCCCGTCCAGGGGAGAGTCCTCTAAAAACTCCTGCGTGACTTTCACACCCTGATCGTTGTACAAATGAAAACTTCCAAATGAATTAATCACTACGTGCATGGTCTCAAGGCGTGGGATTTGCGTATCCAGAAAGTACTTTAAAAGGCGGATAAATTCCAAATACTCTTTCTGGAGCACATAGTCATCCACTGCATAAGAGACAGCCTTGTCCAACTCTTCTTTATACTGATTTGCCCGGAAACGCAAAAACCCCTCAACGTCAAAAGCTGAAGCACTGTCCAAACTCGCGAGGATTTGTTCCACCAAATGAGTTTTGCGGTGGACCCGGTATCCTTGACCCTGGACCGTGTTGAGGCGCTCCATGGCCTTGGCTACGACATCTTCGCTCTCCCTGTCTTTCAAGCGGTATTTGTGCCGTATCATCCGTTTCACATAATCCGGCTCCCAGTGATTTAGAATAATCTCAGCCAAGGCATTGGCGAGATAATATCTATGGATTTTGGTCAGCGTCTGGGATTCTTCCGGGCCGCTGTCTTCTAAATTAAAATGACAGTTAAAAAAGGAATGCCCCCCCTGGCGCGTCTCGACAAATAGGATGGGGAGATTTTCTTCATCGCGCAATTTCAGGAGACGATCACATAGGCTCTCCCGGTAGTATTGTGTTCCAAGCTGCACTGAATTTTCCACCGATATCCCTCCGTAGTAGAGTATATGACCTGGTTTGAGTCATATTTCGTTTTTGCCCCTGGGAAGGAAAATTTCCTTAACAAATTTTCTGTCCAAAGGGCACCACGGCACATACTACCTACTATTTCCGAATCGGTGGTCTCTTATTCTTATTCAGCTGTTAAGGTAATTTACTAAACCTCAAAAAAGTAAGCCTCCTGGACTAAACTATTAATCCAGAAGGCTTTAACCTACCAAGCTTGATATTTTTTAACCTATAACTCACCCTTAACAATTTCTGTGAAATCTGACCAATCCTCAACTTTGAACGCCCTAATATCCCGTACTGATTTCTTAAACCAATCGATTTTTTGAAGCTTATTTATTGCTCGGTAAACATTCGCTAAGTTATTATCACTGACAGAGATATAAAGACTGCCCTGAGTCCATTCAAATCCAATGGATTCCAGTTCCTGCCTTATTTCCAGGTATGCATTTCCATACGACTCACCGTAGTATTTCTTTAATTCATCTACTTTCATATCAAATGCGAGAGCATACATAGAGCGCCCTCCCTTCAAATCCTTTAACATATACTACCATTCCTTTCTTGAAGAATCAATAGTAATTGCTTATTATCACCAAGAAAACGATTATATATACATGAAAGGAACCCATTTCCTTCGGATTAGGGTTCCTGTTGATAGCGGTTTAAGAGCCGGTTCTATTTCCCGGCGCCTGCTAAGAGCTCTCTTACATAGTTCGGCAAGGCAAAACTCCCTTTATGAATATCGGTGTTATAGTACTTTGTTTTGAGCCCAAGACTGTTCCAAGCCTGCTCGTCGAGGTCGGCCACTGGATCGTACTTTTTTGAGGCAAAGCCAAACAGCCAGTGCCCCGAGGGATAGGTCGGAATATGCGCCTGGTAGACCCGGCAGACCGGAAAGAATTCCTGAATCCGTTGATGCGCTCTTTGCATGGATTTAGCATAACTGTCATAATAGGGGCTTTCATGCTGGTTGACGAGAATGCCGTCTTCTTTCAACGCTTTATAGCAATTTCCGTAAAACTCCCTGGTAAACAGCCCTTCTCCCGGCCCAAAGGGATCGGTGGAATCCACGATGATTAAGTCATAGGTGTTTTCCTTGGAACGAACGAATTTGAGCCCGTCTTCAAAATACAGCTTCACTTTGGGATCATCCAACTTGCATGCGGTCTGGGGTAAATATTCCTTGCAGACGTCGACCACCATTTTATCAATTTCCACCATATCAATATTTTCTATACTTGTGTAGCGAGTCAATTCCCTTACCGTTCCGCCGTCTCCGGCGCCAATGACCAGGACATTCTTAATTTTAGGATTCGTGGCCATCGGGACGTGGACAATCATATCATGATAGATAAATTCATCCTTTTCCGTCACCATCATTAAGCCATCCAGAGTAAAAAAAGTCCCGAATTCTTGTGCCTTAAAAACATCAATTCGTTGAAATTCACTTTGTCCCGAATAGAGATGCTTATCCACTTTAATAGAAAACCGTACATTATCTGTGTGCTGTTCCGTGTACCATAACTCCATGATTTATTCCTCCACAATCCTGATATTTTCAAGAGACATGTCCTCTGTCCCTGTCAGAGAACTACCCTTAGCCTTAGCATAAGTAATATATTCGATGATTTCAGCGGTTATCCGTTCTCCCGGAGCCAAAATCGGAATACCCGGCGGGTAAGCCATGACAAACTCCCCGCTGATACATCCTTTGCTATCTTTCATCGCAACCGAATGCTGATCGGCATAAAAGGCCTGCTGCGGCGCCAACACCACCTCCGGGCTAATATACTCATAATCAAGCATTCCCTTTTTATCCCTGATGTACAATCTTTTAATTTCAGACAACGAAGAAACAAGGCGTTCTAAGGCCAACGCCCGATCTCCAACAGAAAGAATCGCCAGGATGTTGCCGATATCACCGAATTCAATCTGAATACCGTAATCATCACGGAGAATGTCATAAACCTCAATTCCAGCCAACCCTATGTCCCGCGTGTGAACAGCCAGCTTGGTCCGATCAAAATCATAGACGGAATCTCCATTCATCAGTTCAGAAGCGAAAGCGTAGTATCCGCCGATTTTATTGATTTCATCCCGGGCATAGTCGGCAAGAGTACAGACCTTTTCAAAAATAGTCCGGCCGTTTAGAGCCAGGTTGCGACGGGAAATATCCAGGGAAGACAGCAGTAGATAGGAACCGCTGGTGGTCTGGGTTAGGTTAATCATCTGCCGCACATGCCCGACGCCTAAACCCTGATTGATGAGTAAAAAGGAACTCTGGGTTAACGATCCCCCGGTTTTATGCATGCTGACAGCAGCCATGTCTGCCCCCGCTGCCATCGCACTGGTGGGCATGTTTTCGCCAAAATAGAAGTGTGTTCCATGAGCCTCATCTACCAGAACATGCATATGATGCTCATGGGCAAGGGCTGTGATTCTTTTTAAATCCGAGCAAATCCCGTAGTATGTAGGATTATTGACAAAAATCGCCTTAGCGTCCGGATTTTCATGAACGGCCCTTTCGACGTCATCCAGGGACATCCCTAACGGTATACCCAGCCTTGTATGAATACCGGGATTCACATAGACAGGTATTGCCCCACTGATGATCAAGGCGTTAATGGCACTTCGATGGACATTGCGCGGCATGATAATTTTATCGCCTTGTTTGCATACACTCAAAATCATAGCCTGTACCGCTGAGGTTGTGCCATTAACCATGAAAAAGGCATGATGCGCACCAAAAGCAGCTGCAGCCAGTTCTTCAGCCTCTTTAATGACAGAGACGGGATGGACAAGATTATCCAACGGTTTCATAGAATTAACATCCACCGCAAGACATTTTTCCCCAAAAAATTCTGCCAGTCCGGGATTCCCTCTGCCTTGCTTATGCCCAGGAACATCAAAGGGCACCACTCGTTTCGATTTATATTTAAGCAGGGCTTCATAAATCGGAGCCTTGCTTTGCCACTCAGAATGCATACAAATCACCGCCTTTTAGCCCTATTCAAGAGCATGCTGAAAGTAACAAAGTAAATATATTAAAGAAACTGTTTAAAGTCAATGCAATGCCCTTATACCTTAACGCTGCCTTGGCGGCCGGTCAGAGGTACGCAAAAAGCTTCTCCGAAGAGAAGCTTCAAGTATCATATGGTGGGTTTGAGAGGACTCGAACGTACACAACCCAAACCCAAACCCGCTTGTACCAAGGCTCCCAGAAAGTTTGGCAGACTTTGGCAGACTTGGGGAAATACCTTATTTTAGAAGTTTATTAATATCACCAGCCTTTTTAAGGCATGGCTGTATGTCCCTGCAATAGTTCCGGTACTTTCCTAATTGTTCGGCAACACTGGTAAATGATGCACCTACGTCCCACATTATCGAATCAACGTCATGTCTTAAATCATGAATTCGATTATAATGAAGCCTTTTTCAAAACCTTATTTTTTGCTGTCCATCCTCACTTTAGAAAACACAAAGTCATTATCATTAGTCCTTTTTACAAGTGCCATTAATAGCTTATGCTCAAGAAGCTCTTTAACTGTTTCTTCATTAAGTTGAAGCTCTCTCTTGCTATTTTTGGTCTTGGTATCTTTCAAATATCTTGACCGGGAATTAACAGCCTCAAGTGACACTCTAATCTTTATTTATCCTTTTCTTATTTAGGTAAGAGTGTTTGGTAATATATATTTTTAACGCTATAGATGCCAAATACGAAAGTCTTAAAAAAACCAGGAAAATAATTAGATAAGTAATTGGTAAAGCAAGAATAAAAAGTGTGTTCATTCAATCACATCCTTATTGAGGAAAGGTTGGAAGATATACAAGAAGTCTAAATTAGTTTAATTAGTTTTAAACCCCTGAATAAGTAGCCCATGAAGTTCCGCCATTGATAAAGAAGTCTACTTTACAGGTAAATTGAGCTGCCCCTTGGTAAACAATATATTGCCAAGTAAGTCTTGCATTTGCATAATAATAGAAGGATTGATACTGTGTTGGTATGGTTAATTCTTCCCCTGTACAAGTACCCAAAATAGACCATTCATCAGCGTCAGAAACACTAATAATATAGCCATAACCACCTGGATTTAGGGCGTAAGCACATTCAAACCCTCCACCAGACAAAGTACCATCCATTTGTATCCAGGTATTACGGTAAATATATGGCTCGGAGCTAACAGTATAATTACTCGAGTACATTAATAATTTATTTGCTTCATCTACCCCGATTGCATCAATTAATTCTTGTTTGTTCTCAAGTGTAATTGGTATCTCTTTATTTACAGTCATGGTATTCTTAATGTATGAACCATCTGGGAAAACATACTTTTTAATAGGGTTGTTTGGATCTAATTGGAAAAAATATTCTGGAACTGAAGCGAGTTTAACCGGATCCATAGAATCTAGAGGAATACCTTTTTGCAACTTGTTAATAAGTGATGTTTGCTGAAGCTCAGATACTCCCTCATGAGTTAATTTTATTTTTAATTCAGCAATTTGCTTATCTGTATAAGTAGGGTGAGATTTAGACTCAGCAAAAGCTGGTGTTGTGGTTACCAATAAAATCAATAACATTGCAATAATTATTGTTAGAGTTGAATTAGTTTTTTTTATAACTTGCCTCCTAAAATAATCTATCCCAACCTTTCCAATAAATATATTATCACATAATATATTAACTAATTTATCTTATAATGTCACGAAGATTGTTATATTGTCGATATTGAAAGCCAAAAGCTTCTCCGAAGAGAAGCTTCAAGTATCATATGGTGGGTTTGAGAGGACTCGAACCTCCGACCCCCGCGATGTCAACGCGGTACTCTAACCAGCTGAGCTACAAACCCATATTGGTGCCGAAGACCGGAATCGAACCGGTACGGGCTTTAGGGCCCGCGGGATTTTAAGTCCCGTGCGTCTGCCAGTTCCGCCACTTCGGCATAATTGTTTGGAGGCGGCACCCAGATTCGAACTGGGGGATAAAGGTTTTGCAGACCTCTGCCTTACCACTTGGCTATGCCGCCAGCTAAATAAGACAATGCGTTTTCTTCATTCCAAGGCCAGCAGAAGTCATTTTTCCACTTACGCGCCTAGAAATACTCCTAAATAAAAAGAAGATAAGAAAACTGGAGCGGGTGACGAGATTCGAACTCGCGACTTTCACCTTGGCAAGGTGACACTCTACCACTGAGTTACACCCGCATGGTGCCTCAGGACGGAATCGAACCGCCGACACGAGGATTTTCAGTCCTCTGCTCTACCAACTGAGCTACCGAGGCAGGTATGGCGACCCCGATCGGACTTGAACCGACGATCTCCTGCGTGACAGGCAGGCATGTTAACCACTACACCACGGGGCCATGGTGGGCGATGACAGGATCGAACTGCCGACATCCTGCTTGTAAGGCAGGCGCTCTCCCAGCTGAGCTAATCGCCCAAGTGACGAATTTTAGTATACACAAAAATACTTTGCCTGTCAAAGGCTTTTTACGGGATAATTAATCCAAATTTTAGTGATTTTTGCGTTTTTTAATTATTTGTTTGCAACAAAACCTAAAATAACTTCACGCACCAATTTTGCCGCTAATAGCGCAGTTCTTTCACTGCTGTCAAGCGCGGGTGACACTTCTACCAAATCGAACCCCACAACCTTAAGCTCGGACAAAGCGTGAACTGCTTTTAATATCTCCCGTGAGCTCGCTCCTCCCGCTTCCTGAGTTCCGGTTCCTGGAGCAAAGGCCGGATCCACCACATCAATATCAAGACTTACATAGACCGGTTTGCCCTTTAATTCGGGAAGCACGCGCTGAAGCGGTTCCAGCACATCCTCGATGACGAGATGGGTATGCTCCTTGGCATAGAGGAACTCTTCCCTGGTGCCTGAGCGAATGCCGAATTGATATACATGTTTAGGCTTTAACATCTCCGCCACTTTACGCATCACGGTGGCATGGGAATTGATTTCCCCGAGATAATCTTCACGCAAATCGGCATGGGCATCGAAATGAACTACACACAATTCAGGGTATTTCTCAGCGAAAGGCTTAATCAACGGATAACTCACCAGGTGTTCCCCGCCAAGGAAAATAGGGAACTTACCATCGTCAAGGATCAGACGCGCTGCGCTTTCAATGATGTCCAAGGACTTTGGGACATTCCCGAAAGGAAGAGCCAAATCGCCCAGATCACAATAAGAATAATCGGCCAAATCTTTATCCTGATAGACACTGTATTCTTCGATTCCAATCGAGACATTGCGAATGCTTAAAGGACCAAGGCGGGTCCCGGGGCGAAAGCTCACCGTAAAATCCATCGGAATTCCCAAAATCACCGCATCCGCTTCCTCGTAAGAAGCTACTGCGCCCATGAATAACCCCGGCTTGTCGATAAGTTTCATCAGATCTTTTTGTGCCATCGGTTCTCTCCCATTAGAATATCAGGAGGAAGGCACGGCCTTCCTCCTCTAATTTACGCTCAGGCTAGTTGGTAGATACTCTCTTCTCCCGTATAACGTCTTCATAGCTGATCGAGCGCGTATGCTTGGTATGGGACCATTCTTTGTCCTTCCGGTTCAAGAATCCTAAGAAGACAATCGGAATCCAGCTATAGATAAAGATCGGATATAAGATTAAACCGAGGTAGGACCGCCAAGGCAATCTGTCTAAGGCCAACGCGGCAACAGGGTAAACATATTGAATTGCGGATAGAATCTGCCAGCCGGTCCAGGGCATGACCATCGAGAAAATCTGAGCGTATTCCGGAAGAAAAGCAGAAACAAGATTCGTCAGCATAAAGAAAGTTGCAATCATGACCAGAGCCGGTTGGAACAGGTGAACGGCAGCATCGATATACATAATTTTTCGTTCGCGTATTCCTTTAATAACCAGAGGAATAAGATAACGCCCGGCTACATCCACCTGGCCTTGGGCCCAGCGTTTGCGCTGGCGCCAGGATTGGGCGAACGTCAGCGGCTTCTCATCATACACAACCGCATCATGGGCCCAGGTTGTTTTGATCCCGTGGGAAAGAGCCTTCATGCTGAATTCCAGGTCTTCCGTAAGGGAGGTAGCCCCCCAGCCCATTTGTTTTAAGACATCCGTTGAAATACACATCCCGGTTCCGCCCAAAACGTTGGACAGCCCTAAGTTATAGCGGGAAAGCTGCAGCAGGCGGTTGGACAGCCAGAATGCGATCGAAAAGGTGTTAGTAACCCAGGTGTCAAAAGGATTTTTGGAATCCAGATAACACTGAACGATTTTATCCCCCTGACATAGTTTGGAGTTCATCTCGATTAAGAAGTTTTCTTTCACCAGGTTGTCCGCATCAAAGATAATGACGGCGTCATATTGGCGCTCCATTTGAAAGAGCCTGTTAAACATCCATTCCAAGGCATAGCCTTTGCCTTTTTTGACATTGTTAAAGCGCTGATGGACATAAGCCCCGGCCCTGCGGGCGATAAGGGCTGTTCTATCCGTACAATTGTCCGCCACCACAAAGACGTCAAACAGTTCCCTGGGATAATCCATCTGAAACAGGTTTTCGACCAAAGGTCCGATGACCTGTTCCTCGTTATGGGCGGCCACAACCACCGCAAATGATTTTTCCGGGATTAAAATCTTATTTTCCCGTTTGCGGTAAAGGCCGAACATAGAAAGCACGAAATAATAAAATGTAAAAAAGATAATCACAACTTGAGTGGGAACCATTATGACATTAAAAAAATCGGTGCCGGTTAATCCCGAAAACGAATCCACGTTCTCAAACCTCCCCTTTAACCGTTAAAATTCTATCATAGCAATTTCCAGAGTGCAAGAAACAATTCCAAAATTAGCCACGAGTTGGCGGAAGAGTTGTCCGCCTTTTTACCCAAGGTTGTCCCCTCTATATGTATGAGTCAAATAGCCCGTTAGAACTATTGGGCTAATATTATCATGATCAAAATGATAAAATAATAATTCTTGCTAAAAGTTAAGGAAAAATTAAGGAAAATTAACGAATCAGAAAGTTGAAACCTAACGTTTAGACGTCAGCTTGACTATGATAAAAACAATCAAAGAAGTACAGAATATGAGAAACACAAAACTGGCTTTTAAGCTAAAGGCAACGGAAGACCAATAAACCTTACCGACTTGTGAACCCGCTACCCAAGGGATAAGGTTGCGGAAGACTGCGGCCAGCCCCTGCCAAATCATGATCATAAAAACAATCCCGGATATTAAAGCTATTATGCCCACGACTCCAACCGGAGTATCCAAAGGCCAGCGGCGTAATAAATCCCTTTTTAACCAATAAAATTCTACCGCCAAATCCTGAAAGATCTTCCTCAACATAAAACCTCACCTCTTGATAGTTTATGTGCGGAAGGTGCCAGACAGAATTTCGCCGCACTGATGTATTAACTTTAACGAATTTGTCTATAACTAGAGCCAAGGGGGTAGATAGTCATGCCAAAAATGAGTGAAGACGGCAAATTCGTGCATTGTGCGTTTTGCAACCAGAAATTCCGTTTTCAGTATGACGCACTCCAGCACGAAAAAGAAAAACATGCAGATCAAATGTAAACCTGCATGCCACTTGCAAACAACGATTCGCTGAACTCATCCAACACTTTATTCCTGCAAAGAAAACTCGGCTTGCGCCACGTTAGTCCCGGTGGGACTAACGCACTTGTTGCTTTAGCGAAGGCGGAAGCCCGTTAGTCCGTGAACGACTAACGCACTTGTTTAGTTGCACTTGTGCCACCCAAAAATTATACTTTCTGATTGGTTGAGAAACTTCGGTACCTTCTTTGTGCTTAAGCCACTTGGCTTAAGCATTTTCTTTCTAGGCGAGCCGATTCTAGGCAGCTACCACCTGTGACACAATGATGGCAATCCCTATGAGTAAGCCGGCAATTACAATCGCCACCGCACTGTTGTTTTTCTCCAACTCCTTATTAAAATCCAAGGGAATCAGTTTATCAAAAAGTAAGTACCCTACCGCCAGGATCAGAATTCCTACTACTCCGAATAAAATGCTTAGGCCCAAATTTCCTAAGATAGCAGCTAACGACATATCTAACACAACTCCCTCCAACTACCATTGATTTCCTATATGATTTATTATTCCATAAGCCGGCTCATTATTCAAGCCTTATGTAGATCAAAACATAGGCCCTGTTCTTTACTCGCAGCGAACAGGGCCTATATCTAAGAAGCAATAAATTACTTTATCCCGTAATCCCCAGTTTGGCCAAGGTTTGCGCAGACGGGCTGCCGTTTTCATCCCAACCGCGCAGCTCATAATACTCCTTGAGCATCCGCTCGAATTCCTCCCGGGGCAGCAGCTTGCCGGCTGTGGCCCCGGTTTTCAGCGTTTCCTTGAAAATCCGTTCCGGGAGATTGTCTTCCTTCTTGCTAAAGCCCTCCCGGACATTGAACTGCCTGGCTAGATTTACGATCCGTTCCCCTGCCCGGCTTAAATCCTCTTCCCTGATTTCTCTTCCCAGCACTGCGGACAGCATTTGGGCCATGGTCTCCAGGGATAGGGCCCAGAAATCACACAGAATCAGGGAAAACTTAACGGCATTGTAATGCTGCAGATCCATAACCAATTGGGCCTTGCCCTCAATCGTAAAGGGATCCCTCTCCCCATACGCTTCCTCTGCCACCGGCCACGCCCGCATATGGCAAGCGCCCCGGTCGGAGGTAGCGTAAGCAAGCCCCATGCCCCAGGAGCCCCGCGGTTCATACCCTGGGAACTCCAAGCCTTTGACATGCATGGCAAACTCACTGCCGCCGTATTTCTGCGCTAATTTTTTGACCCCGAGGGCTAAATCCGCGCCGATTCCGTCCTTGTGAGCGATTAATTTCGGTACATGCAAATACCCTTCGCTATCCCCGAATCTGAGGCCGAAGTCCTTGATCCCTTTTTCAGTCAGCTCCATGGCAAACGCGGTCACATTGCCCGCCGATATCGTATCAATCCCGTAATTATCACATAAGTCATTGAACTTGATGATAGCCTCCAAATCCTCGATGCCGCAGTTGGAGCCGCCGATGGCCAGGGTTTCGTATTCAGGCCCCTCGACCGAGGCCCGGCCTGTCTTGGAGTAGTTGCCGCAGCCCAAGGCACAGCTTAAACAGCCTTTTTTCCCAGCCCGTACGTTCTTTAAGGAATCGGAATTGATGTTTTCAAAAGCTGCGAAAGTTCCCTGCTGAAAATTGAGCGTGGGCAAAATGCCCGTATTCTGGGATAGATCCACCAGCATGGGAGTGCCGTCTGTAAAAGCCCAGAGGTTGGTATCCGTAAGGGTATCCGTGCGCATGAAATCTTTGACCAAGGCCGTGAACTTATGGATATCCGGCACGGTGACGCTGCCGTTCCCGCGCACAGCCACTGCTTTCAGGTTTTTGCTTCCCATGACCGCTCCAACCCCGCCGCGGGCCGCCTGCCTGTATAACTCGGATGTGATGCAGGACATGGTGACCAAGTTTTCTCCCGCCGGCCCGATGGCCAGGACTTTAATCTCTTCACTGAGTTTGGCCCTTAAAGCCAATTCCGCATCCTGAGCCCCCTGACCCCAGAGGTCAGCGGCATCCCGCACCTCAACCAACCCATCTTCAATATAAAGAAAAGACGGTGCCGGCGCTTTTCCTTCTAATATAACCGCATCATACCCTGCGAACTTCAGTTCCCCGGCGAAATGGCCGCCAATGGAGCAGTCCAGAATCGTCCCGGTTGCCGGGGATTTGGTGATAATCCCGAGCTTGCCGGAGACGGGCACAACCGTCCCGGTAAACGGGCCGGTCATCAGGATCAGCTTATTTTCTGGAGACAGCGGATCAACCCCGGGTGCAAGTTCTTCATAGAGATACTTGATACCAAGTCCCTTGCCGCCGAAATAATCACGGGCCCACTTCTCATGAAGCGGCTCAATCGTGTGAGCGCCGGTTGCAAGGTTTACCCGGAGAACCTTCCCTTGATAGCTCATCTTAGCCCACCTCCCCATTGGTTAAGGCATTGTGCGGGCACCACTGGACACATTCGGGTGCACCTTTACACAGGTCACAGACTGCAACCCCGTGATCCCGCGCTTTGATGATCCCTTCGGGGCAGGCCTCAAGACAGAGCCCGCAATCCGTACACTCCTTTTCCCGGAAGGACAGCCTATCATTTTCGTACGAGATGGCCCCGGACGGACAGGCAGCTACACATGCCAGGCAGAGGGTGCAGACTGCACTCTTGATATTGAGCCCGGACCGGTCGTACACCGACACGATCCTTAAGCGCGCCAGTTCCGGATTAAACACCCCTTCTTTAGCCGCGGAACAACCCAGCTGGCACAAACGGCAGCCGATACAGTTTTCACTATCCAATTTTAAGGCCACAAAGACATTCCTCCCTTGCCGAAAATTTTTATGCATTTGGAATCAGCCCCAGCTCCAACGTTTCAATTCATCCCGTATTGGTTTTCCCGGGAGAATACTATCTTGCAGTTTTTCATTTTCCACTACAACTTCACCGTTGACCACGACATAGTCTATGCCTTCCGGTGTTAAGTCGGGTTGCCCAATTCCGGGGTAATTGGCCCTGTCTGAAATTGTGTTAAGGTTGAAAATAACAATATCGGCATCACAACCTGTTTTTAAGCGACCCTTAGTGTATAAACCAAGTCTGTTTGCCGGCAGCAGCGTGCATTTTTTCACGGCTTCCAGCAAAGATAAGGCTCCTTGCTCTCTGACCATTTTTTGAAAGAACCTCGGGTATGTCCCTACGTCTTGGGGATGCCCCGTACCGGGCGTTGGTGATCCTACCGCACCATCGGTAGAAACCATGACATATTCCGGTAATAAGGCTTCATACACTTCTGCTTCCTTGCAGGCAAAAGCCACCACCACATCATCTTTATAGTTAGCCCGTAATTCGTCGTAGATTTCCCTGGTACAACGCTGTCCGGCATATTTTCCGGTTGCTACAAACAGATGGTTGAAATCACAGCCCCACTTTTCAAGGCAACCTTCGTTGTAGACAGCTGATCCGATAAATGTACCAAAGGCATGGTACATTCCGCTGTCTGCGCCTATGTCAAGACCTTTTTCAACTGCATCATTCAGTACCTCAAGGGCTTCCTTCATCATGCCCATACCGACTTGATACACTAAGTGGGATACCTGAACCCGTGCGCCAGTCAATTCTGCAATCCGTACAACCTCCTTGACAGCGCCAATCCCAGCCCAAGAGTCTGTGCGCGTATGGACAGCAACAAGTTTGTCATTCTTAGCCGCAATATGACTGAGAGCTAACACTTCCTCAATAGAAGCCCCCGGGGAATACTCCAGGCCAAAAGACAGGCCAATGGCGCCTTGGGCAAAAGCAGCTTCTAATAGTGCCATCATCTTCTTAACTTGTTCCTTTGAGGCTGCCTTATAAGGATCCGTTGCCCCCACTTCTTGCCTGAGGGTTGTATGCCCTATCATCATAGCCTGATTAAGCGGAAATTTGCGAGACCCTAATTCCGCAAAAAAATGTTCCAAGTTAAAGACACCGAAGCCGCAATTACCGCCGACTGAAGTGGTTATTCCCTGAAGAACCGCACACTGAGCGGAATATAAATAGCCATCGATATGAGCGTGGATATCTATGAATCCGGGGGTAACAATATTCAATCCTGCGTCAATTTCTTTTTTCCCGTGTATGTCATCCCTTGTAATAGCCGCAATTTTTCCATCATTAATCCCAATATGACCTACAGTCATTTGGTTCCTTTCAGGGTCTACCAATGTCCCGTTTTTTATCACCAGATCAAATTCACTCAAGCTAAAACCTTCTTTCCAACTTAATTTATCTTAGGTATCCTGAAGCATAAGTTAGAATTTAGGTAAACAGTGCAGGCTTTATTATCTTTGGGTAAATCCATCATATGTCAAGATTGGTTTGTACAGATCCGGTCTCCGATCTCTAAAAATGCCCCATTCGATTCTTTTCGTTTCAATCAGATCTAAATCAAACTCAGCCACTAATACTGTTTCTTCAGAAGAATCTGCTTCCACTACTTTATCGCCTTGAGGTCCGGCAATAAAGGAGGAACCATAGAAAGTAATGGTCGAGTCGTCAATGGTTTCTGTTCCGACCCGATTAGAAGCCAGTAAAGGTACTAAGTTGGCTGCTGCGTGGCCTTGCTGGGTAATTTGCCAGTGTTCTTTTGAATTGATCGAGGGATCATGCGGTTCTGAACCGATGGCAGTCGGATAGAATAATATTTCAGCTCCCTGAAGCACCATACACCGCGCCGCTTCTGGATACCATTGATCCCAACAGATGCCAACGCCTATTTTCGCATAACGCGTGTTCCATACTTTGAAACCGGTATCCCCCGGATTAAAGTAGAATTTTTCTTCATAGCCGGGTCCATCGGGAATATGGCTCTTGCGATATATACCCAAAATCTTGCCATCTGCATCAATCACAGCAACCGCATTATATCTGGCATTGTTATTCTTTTCATAAAAACTTATAGGCAGTACGACTTGTAACTCTGCGGCTAGCTTTTGAAAACGCTGAATAGCTTCAGAGCTCTCAAGTTCGGAGGCAAACTTGTAATACTCGCTTTTCTCTTGCTGGCAGAAGTAAGGAGTCTGAAACAATTCCTGAATTAGAATAATTTGGGCTCCCTTGAGCGCCGCCTCTCTCACCAGCTTTTCTGCTTTCCGGATATTTTCTTCTACCCCCCAGGAGCAACTCATTTGCGTTGCAGCTACAATTACTTTGCGCACAGACGTTCCTTCCTTCTCTTATCAAAATTCTAAATGAAACTTCGTATTGCACCGTACAATTCGGGTTTTCGTAGTTTTAAATAATCCAAGGCTGGATCTAAAACCTTCTTTTCGCCTGTGTCCAAATCAGATACATAAAGACCGGGGGCGCGCTGGGGCTCTAACAGCCATTGACCGTTCGGATGGGCAACACATGAACCTCCGCAAAAATCAAGATCCTTTTCTAATCCTGTCCTGTTTGCATAGACAACAAAGATTCCGTTTTCCATTGCCCGCGCCATGGCATAAACCTCATGAAAGCGGGCATAAGGAGCCATATTGTTGGTGGGTAAGAGCAGAATCTCTGCGCCCTCAAGCGCGGCGATTCTTGCCCCTTCAGGAAACTCAAGGTCAAAACAAACCTGAACCGATATTTTGCCCCAAGGAGTATTCCATACCGGAAAAATGTCGCCTGGAGTAAATAACTCCGATTCTCTGCCAAACAGATGGACTTTTGCGTACGTGCCTATTACCCCATCTCCGGTGATCAACGAGGCCGCATTATAAAGCTTTTCTGCACGAAAAGAGGGATGTCCGCATAAAATCCCCACTCTTTCCCGCTGTGCAAAGCTTACCAAGCGCTCCAGCCATATCTTTTCATCCTCTGGGGTAGGTTTCTTCTCCCACAATTCAGGAAGGTAACCTGTAATAAACAGTTCAGGATAAACAATCAGATCTAGGGCGAGCCCGTTTTTACCTGCCCTGACAGTATAGTCTTCGATTTTCCTAAATGTAGCTTCAATGTCACCAAGAACCGGTGAATCTTGAACCAAGCCAAACCTTAGTTTCATAAAGATTTCACCTCTATTCCTCCAACTTCATTTCCGGCGGTAACTTTCTAAAGAAATTAGTTCTGACAGCCAAAACAACGATACCAAGAATTACCCAGATAAGCCCCAACTCTTTGGAACTGATATCCAGGTTGTACCAGATGCTAAAGCAAATCAAGGCGCCGAGGACCGGACCGACAAGGTATTTAAATATATCCGTTCCTGAACGCCGTTTATTTTTTATAAAGTAATGCACAATTACCGAAATATTCACCATTACAAACCCCAGCAAAGCCCCGAAATTGACTAACGAGGCTGCTGTAGCCAGGCTAAAAAACACGGCACTCAAGCTAATCACAGCAATCAAGAAAATATTATTTGTCGGAGTCTTGTGTTTCGGATGCAAATAAGAGAAAAACCTTCTGGGTAAAATTCCGTCACGGCCCATTCCGTACAAGATCCGAGAGGCAGATGCCTGGGAGGCCATAGCTGATGCCAGACAGCCCACTACATACGCCCCGGTAAAAAAGTAACCCATAAAAGAACCCGCAACCTTGTTAATGATTTCATAAGCCCCGGTATCTACGTTCTTAATTTCGCTCCAGGCAGTCGGCCATGCCAATTGCGTAAAATAAGTAACCAGAATAAACACGATACCGGCTCCGACACAAGTAATAATAATTGCCCGGCCCACATTTTTTTCAGGATTAATAGCCTCCTCCGATACCGTTGACACTGCATCAAATCCCAGGAAGGAGAGCGCAAGAATGGCTGCGCCGGAGAATATGATTCCCCAACCCATACCTGGTTGATTAAATTCAGTGGCATTGAAGAAAGCACTCCAGTCAAAGAAGGTACCGGCTCCACCACCGACCGCTAAATATCTAAATATGAATATCAGCAATGCAACAATGAATATGATCTGGATCCAGATGATGCCGCTATTAACCCAAGTGGTTAATCTAATGCCAAAATAATTAACCGTAGTTACAATCGCAATAAAAATTAAAATCCAAGCCCAGGTAGGTAAGCCGGGAATAGCCTCTTGAATAAAAAGGGCTGCAACCAAGTAGTTTAGCATGGGTATCAGCATATAGTCGATTAGGATTGTCCAGCCCGACAAAAATCCTAAATGGGGGCTTATGGACCTGTGCACATAAGTATAGACCGAACCGGCTACTGGATAGGCCTTGACCATATGCCCGTAACTTAACGCGGTAAAGGTCATGGCTATGGTTGCTACCAGATAAGTCAGTGAAAGCATGCCATGGGTCATGTTATTTACGAGTCCGTATGTTGTGAATATTGTCAATGGAACAAGATAAGCCAGCCCGTAATAGATAAGAGAACTAAGTGGAAGCACCCTTTTTAAGTCTTGTTTGTATCCTAATTGTTCAAGATGAGCATTCCCGGCATTAATTGACATACTTTTACCATCCCCCTTTAATTATTATAATTTTTTCGCAGGCTTTCTGGGCGGGTATATGCGGGGGATTACGCCCCCGCTTTCAGTGACTTCACGTCCTCCGCTTATTTGCCCTGCTTTACCTTCTCCAAGGCCAAAGCCAGAGTATCGAAGACTTTATCCGCTTCCTCTTGGCTAATGGTGAGCGGCGGCTCAACCCGGATGACCTGCGCATTAACCAAGGTGCCTGAGACCAAGACCCCGTTGTCAAACATGTGCTTTGAGACTTGGAACCCAATATTGTCATCCACAAACTCCATGGCCATGAGCAAACCTTTGCCGCGCACGTCCACAATCTTGTCTACATGTCCCTTAGCCGCTTCCCTTAAACCCTTGAGCATGTATTCACCCATAGATGCGGCCCGCTCAGGGAGCTTCTCTTCTATAAGAACGTTAATATTGGCAATGGCTGCTGCGCACGCCAGTGGATTTCCGCCAAAAGTTGTGGTGTGGAGGAATGGATTTTCAAATAAGACTGAGAAGACTTTTTCCGTGGCTACTGTTGCCCCGGCGGGCATTATCCCGCCTCCAAAAGACTTGGCAAGACACAAAATGTCCGGTGCGATATCATAATGTTCAGAGCAGAACATTTTTCCGGTACGTCCCATTCCGGTCTGGACTTCATCGAAAATCAGCAGCGCCCCGTACTCGTCGCACAGCTGGCGCACGCCGGGCAAATAATTGTCATCCGGAATATTGACTCCGCCTTCCCCTTGGATGGGTTCCAGCAGAACTGCCCCCACGTCCTCACCAACCATTTTACAGGCCTGCATGGTTTTGCGCAGCATATCAAGGTCATTGAACGCTACGTGGCGAACCCCCGGCAGCATCGGCATAAAGGGCCGCCGGAAGACTCCCTTGGCTGTCCCGGCCAGAGAGCCGTAGCTCTTGCCGTGAAAGGCCTTGGTTGCAGCGATGATCGTGGGCTTTTTCGGATTATAAGCCCGCGCAAGCTTCAGCGCAGCCTCAACAGATTCCGTTCCGCTATTGACTAAAAAGGAATACTTTAAATCCCCTGGAGTGAGTTCTGCCAGAATCCGCATTAACATAGCCCGCAGCGGGTCGAGCAAGTCCTGGCTGTGCAAAGCCTGACGGTTAAGCTGGTCTGTTACAGCCTTCATGACCTTGGGGTGACGGTGCCCAACGTTGTAAATGCCGAACCCGCCAAGGCAGTCAATATATTCCTTTCCATTTATGTCGCGAAAACTGTTCGGCCCGGCGTCAGACCACTCAACCGCCGCATCCAAGGCGCCCAGGGTAACCGACTTGCGGTATTCCAAGAAACCCGGATTAACATACTCCCGAAAACCCGTTAAAGTTTCTTGTTTGACCCATTCAACCTCCTCCTGGTTGATCCCCGGTTTTTCAATAAGGTCCAAGACTTTTTGCGTATACCGGTAGATCTCATCGTAACTCTTCACTGTAACCCTCCTTCGGATTTAGCATTTATTCGCTGTATAATACACATTAAAGCAATTTCTATGCCAATATCGGAAAGCTTGGAATTATTGAAACTGTCGGAACATTGTGCTATATTGAATTCATTAAGTTATACATCTGTGTATTGCCTATTCATGCATGCATAAAAGGAGCGGGGGACATGGATTTAAGGACATTTTTGCGCGATCCGATATTCATTGGAGATCACGCGGCCTTGGCGGCAATCGCGGAGCAAACTAAGACTGAGGAACACCCCTTCGTGTTCGTGCACCATGAGGACAAAATCTATGCGCTCAAAAGCTTTGACTTGCTGTTAAGTCCCGATCCGGACTTAGGAACAATTATGGCCAAAGTTGTTACTGATGTTCCTTTAACTCCTGTGCCATTCAATGACCTGACCTCGCGCGCGCTCGATGTGCTGGCTGAACTGGTTACGCTCGTACAGTATGAGGGCCAGCTAAAATACATCGTGCGGGAAGATTTCCTCCTGACTATGGTATCCACGGGTACGAGCAGCGAGTTGGCCTGGCTGCGCAGCTTGTTTGCTTCCATTCCGCGTGGCCTCATGATCGTTGATCTGAGTTATGCGGTGGTGAATAGCAACGCGGAAGCTTTGCGGATGCTGCGCATTAACCATTCTGATCTACCCCGGCTGCGCATGCACGAAGTTCTGGGTTTAAATAACTTTCAGTACGTCTACCGCACGCAGAACTCGCTCCTGAATCAGGTGATAACAACTCCTCTAAGTCCGGCGGCAGTCCTGGTCGATTTCGTGCCCTTAGTCATGTACCAGGTCGTCACCGGCTTTGCCCTGGTGCTTCAGGATTTGCCTTCCCTCGAAGCCATGGCCATGGAACTTGACTCCGTCAAACAGCTGAACCAGGATCTGGAGGCCATCTTCTCCACCATTTACGATGAAATTATTGTCGTTGATGCCAGGGGCAAGCTCCTGCGCGCCAGCGACCATTATATCGCATCCCAATGGAAACGTCCCCCACAGTCCTTGATCGGCCAGCAGATTTTACGCTTAAAAAAGGTGAATGATTTAATTCCTAAAGTGATTCGCGAGGTTCAAAAGAAAGAGCAAAAAGTCTCCCGCATGCAAAATGAAGGAGACTCTCCCCTGCTTGTTGTCGGCAACCCGATTTTTGACGCTGCCGGGGGCTTGGAACGCATCGTCGTCGCCTCGCGCGATCTTACGGAAATGGCCCGCCTCAAACGGGAACTGGAACAAACCCGGCAAGAAAGTGAAAGCTACCGCCAGGAGCTGGAGCAGCTGCGGGAGCGGGTCACGCAAGCCCAGGGCACCCTGCCGTTATATGCCAGCCCCCTCATGCATGAAGTCATGCGCGAGGTAGAAAGGGTGGCCCAGTTTTCAGCCACTGTACTCCTGCACGGAGAGTCCGGCGTTGGCAAAGAAATCATCGCCAATACCATTCACTCCTTGAGCGACCGCTCTGAGCAGCCGTTTATCAAAATTAACTGCGCTGCCATTCCGGAATCCCTTATGGAAAGCGAACTCTTCGGTTATGAACGCGGCGCCTTTTCCGGAGCGAACCAGCAGGGAAAAACCGGCCTGATTGTCAAGGCCCACCGGAGCTGCCTCTTCCTCGATGAAATCTCGGAACTTCCTTTACTCATTCAGGGAAAACTCCTGCGTGCCATCCAGGAACGCGAAGTCTACCCTGTCGGCGCCACCGCCCCGGTTAAATTTGACATTCAGATCATTGCCGCCACCAATAAGAATCTGGCGGAACTGGTAGCCCAAGGGAAGTTCCGGGAAGACCTGTACTACCGCATTAATGTCTTTCCGATTGAAGTCCCGCCCTTACGGGAGCGCAAGGAAGATATCGCGCTCCTGGCCAACTCTTTCCTGACCCAGTTCAATCAAACCTACCAGCGCAATCTGCGCTTATCCAACTCGGCCCTTGACCTGCTCGAAGCTTATCCTTTTCCCGGAAATGTACGCGAACTGCAGAACCTGATCCAGCGTGTCGCCATTAAAAACGACGGGGAAGTCATCGATGCCGGTGCCATTGAAAAAATCCTGATGCGCTCAGACACTGCCACCGTCTCCGGTAAAACCGGAAGCAGATTCACCCAGGTTATTCCGCTGCAGCAGGCTTTTGCGCAAATCGAGGAAGAACTGGTCACACTCGCCATGAAACAATACCAGTCCACCACCAAAGCAGCCAAGGCGTTGGGCGTAAGCCAAGCCACCGTCAGCCGCAAGTACCGCCAGATCTTGGCCCAACAGAAGTAAGGGTAGCAGAAGCCCTGTGATAAGTTTTAAGTTACGAGGAGTCAGGAGTCAGAATAGGAAACCGGCTTATCAACTTTAAGAGCTTGCATGCTTAAGTTTTTCAAAACGTGACACATATTTAGCGATTGACAACAAAGTCCATACTGTATATATTGTATATATACAGTATGGACTTTGTTGTCAAAGGAGGATTGGCATGCGCACATGAACATGATCATATCCAATGCTTCGCAAGAACCTATTTACCAGCAGATCATAACCCAGTTGAAGAACGCGATGGTTCGAGGAGAGCTGGCGGCGGGAGACGCCCTGCCCTCGATCAGAACTCTCGCCAAAGATTTGCAGATCAGCGTAATCACGACCAAAAGGGCTTATGAAGAGCTGGAGCGCGATGGGTATATCCATACAGTACCCGGCAAAGGTTCATTTGTCGCCGCCCAAAATCAGGAGCTGCTGCGGGAAACCCGCCTGCGCCTGGTCAAGGAGAAACTGGCCGAGGCTGTGGAGGCTGCCCGCAGAATCGGACTCAGCCCTCATGAACTCCGCCATATGCTGGACCTAATGTACGAAGAATAATTATTATTGTTTCATTTTTGAAGGGAGGCTTCAAGAACAAAATGTTTGAAAGCCGAAATGTCCTCGAAATCAATGGCTTATCCAAAAACTTTAATACTTTTTCCCTTAAACACCTAAGCTTCAATGTTCCCAAAGGCTATATCATGGGCTTCATCGGACCCAACGGGGCAGGCAAAAGCACCACCATCAAGCTCATCCTCAATCTGCTGAAAAAAGATGAAGGAAACATCAAGATTTTCGGCCTCGATCACCTGCAAGCGGAAAAACAAATCAAGGACCGGATTGGGTTTGTCTTTGACGAGAATTATTTTTATGAAGAACTGACCATTGCCTCGATGGAGAAAATCATCGCTCCTTTTTACAGTCGCTGGAATCAAGCCGCTTTTGACCAATACCTTAAAACGTTTGGCATGTTCTCCAAAATTAAAATTAAAGAACTGTCCAAAGGCATGAAAATGAAATTTTCCCTGGCCGTCGCCCTCTCCCATCAGGCCGATCTTCTGATCATGGATGAACCCACAGGGGGGCTCGACCCCATCGTGCGTGCCGAGTTGCTTGAGATTCTGGCCGATCTGATTCAGGATGAGGAAAAATCCGTCTTATTCTCGACCCATATCACAACCGATTTGGACAAAATCGCAGACTATATTACCTTTATCAATGAAGGGAAGCTTGTCTTCAGTGCTGCCAAGGATGACATTCTGGAACAGTACGGAGTTGTGAAAGGGGATAAAAACCTTTTGGACCGGGAAGCCGAAAAATTGTTTGTGGGCTTGAAAACCAACCAATTCGGTTTTGAAGGACTAGTCGCGGATAAGTCTCTGGCCCGCAGAACGTTCCAAGAACGGGCCCTGGTCGAGAAGCCGACCTTAGAAGACATTATGCTCTATACAGTGAGGGGGGAAAATCATGGCTACGCTCATTCTTAAGGACCTCATGAATGTGAAGAAAGTTCTGGCTTTCGTCCTGATTTACGGTTTTATCATGATTTTCGGTTTTCAGAATGTCCCGGATGCCGCTCTAACCGCTTCCACCGTCGCCATCTCCTACCTGCTCATGCTTCAGGCCTGCCTGCGCGATGACAAGAACAAATCGGAAATTATTTTGAACAGCCTTCCTTTAACCAGAAAAACCATTGTAGGCGCAAAATATCTGACTATCTTTTTATATACCGCCTTGGGGCTTGTGTCTTATCTCTTTGCTTATGTTATAGTAGAGATAGCCGGAATCCCGTTTCACGTTTACCCGCTTACTCTAAGCAATGTGGTCGGAGTCGTGATTGCCGCAATTCTCATGAGCGCCTTGTTTTATCCGGTGTATTTTAAGTTTGGGTATCCCAAATCCAACATCTACGGCATGATTATCTTCCTCGCCTTTTTCTTCAGCCGGGGAATAGTCCTCAGCATCGCCAAGCGCCTTGGCAATTATTCTCTGCCGCATAGCATTGAGCGCATCATTCAATGGCTTTCCGGGCAAACGGAATACAGCCTCGCTCTGATCATGCTGATCGGGGGCCTGGCGCTTTTGGGACTGTCATACCTGTTATCCCTGCGCTTTTATTCCACAAGGGAGTTTTAGGCGAAGGAGTCAAAAGTCAGAATTCAGAATGAAAGTTCATAAAAATATATTTCAGTGGAAGAACATCTCGGTAAAAATTATTTAATTTTTAACCAACTATTGGATGTGTTGAATAGTGTCATTACTAAAGGTAGAGGGACTTACTAAAAAATATGACAAACATTTCGGGGTTGAGGATCTGACCTTCACCTTAAATTCCGGGGAAATCTTAGGGCTCGTCGGACCGAACGGCGCCGGGAAAAGCACCTCAATCAAGGCGCTCCTGGGCTTAATCCAGCCCGAGCGCGGTCAGGTGCTCGTCGGACCGGAACAGCTCTCCATTGCCGGGGTTGCCGCCAAGCAGATGATCGGGTACATCCCGGAGTTCCCGGTGCTCTATTCGGATCTGACGGTCAGAGAGCACGCGCATTTCCTGGGAATGGCTTACGGCATCCCCGAACCGGAATTTCAGGCATATTATGGGGAGTTGGTGGAACGGTTCCACCTTGAAGGGAAGGAGGACAAAGCGGCCGTACACCTGTCAAAAGGAATGGAGCAAAAGCTGTCCATGCTGTGCGCGCTCATCCACCGTCCCCGAATCCTGATTGCCGATGAGCCGTTCAACGGGCTCGACCCTCAAGGGCAGCGGGAGTTTAAAGACCTTTTGCGGGAGCTGGCCAACGAAGGCGGAGGCGTGCTTCTGTGCACGCATCAGCTGGATACGGCAGAACGGGTCTGTGACCGCTTTCTCATTCTGAATCAAGGACGGCAGGCAGCCGTAGGAACATTACCAGAATTGCAGGCTGCCTCCGGTTTGCCCGGCTCCTCCCTGGAAGATGTGTTTCTGGCTCTGACCGGAGGGGGAAAGCACGCATGAAAGCCCTGATCCTTTTGCATTGGCGGGTTATGCGCAACCACCTCAGACGCCGCCTTCATTATATTAGTGTCTATTTTGACTGGGCCGGGACCGTAACTTATCTTTACCTCTTAGCCTTCGTTTTGATAGGGATCGGGTATTACTTATATGATCCGTATAACCGGATTCCCTTCCCCGTCCTCCTTGGCCTTGAGCGCTTGGCCCAGGGAATTCTGGGGACAGTACCACTTTTGTGGCTGCTGGCGGCGTTTGTTCTTTCCGGGAGAACGGCAATCCTTTTAAGTCCGGCAGACGTCCATCATCTGCCGCAATTCCCGTTCCCCAAGTCAACCGTATTTCTGGAGCAATGGCTTTGGCCCGCCGCCAAAAGAATTGCCCTCGCTCTCTTAGGGCCGCTCTTAATCTTGCCTTTCTTAACTCTCCTTCGGGTAAAGTTCCCTTTCGGAGACGTCTTGCTTACTCAGGTTGTGTGGGCCTTGTCAGGCCTTTTGGGGCTGACCCTGCAGTGGCTCTTGGCTTTTGTCCTAAGCAATGTGCGCGGATTGATCCTCTGGCTGAAGCGGGGAATCACCATCGGCACCTTGGTCCTTTTGGGAATCAGGCTGCTGAACGGCGGACTGCTTGACAGCAGTCAACTTGGCGGCAGTCAGCTTGGCGACATTCCTCTTATCCTCACTCCGAATTCCGGGGCCGGCGCATCCAATAATGGAATGGATGCCCATCTGCTCACCACTGTCTCCCTTCCTTGGTTCAGTTGGCCCCTTTGGGCCTGGATTGTGCCGGCTGCCGTCCTAATCATCCTGGTCAGGCTGACCATTGCTCTTTATGCCCGCCGTCCGTGGGAACCGACTTTACGTCAGAGCCAGGAGGTTCATACCCTGCGCACCCTCATACGGGCCCGTGATCAGCGGGAACTAAAGCGCTACCGGCAGGCAAGGAAAGGGCCTGGGTTCATCGGCCGCTTGCTAGGACGCAGTTATGTTTCCCCAGCTTGGGCTTTATCTTGGAAAGGACTGCTCACCTGGCGCAGCGCCAACTGGACCCAGGTCTTCATCTCCTTTCTGCTTCCGCTCTTCGCCATCCGCTTGTTCTTTCCCAGCTTTTTAGGGCTGCTGCAAAGCGGGTCCATCGACCGGATAATTGACGTTCTGATCCGTTTTGAGCTCCCTCTGACCCTCTTAATCCTCCAGGGCTATACCCAATTCCTCTTCTCCTGGCAGGATGACCTCCAGCACATGGAATTGTTTCGCCTGCTTCCGATCCCCCCTAAGCAGGCCATCCTAAGCACACTGGCTCCTCCCGCCTTAACTATCGGCCTGATGATGGTGCTAATTAGCTTGATCTTTACAACTCCGTTTTTAGCGGAACGAGAACTCATTCTCCTGGCCGCCTTGGCCTTGTCGGAGGGGATTCTGGGAGCGGTCCTGGTCGCCCGGGAAATGCTAAAAGACCCCAGCTCCACCACTTCAGCCCTCGGCCCGGAACGCTGGATCTCCGCTTTTTCTCTGGTGACCGCACCGGCTGTCGTACAGTTAAGCGGATTCTGGGGGGTATCGACGTTTGACGGCCTCACGAGCGGTCTCGTGGTAGCCGGGGGACTCACGGTCGTGTTCTTTATTCTGATGGTCAATGAATTTGTGCTCTTACGGTCGAGGTATGGGGTTTAGAGACTCCACCTCGTCAATTACCTAAATAGCTGTTCAGTTCATCCGGCGTGCATCCCTCACTTCCTTGCTAATTGCCCTGTCCCCACGAAAAATTATCGTGGGGTTTCGCGTTATTTCTTGTAATTTCGCGGAACCTAGAAAGTATTTAGACGAGCAGACAAGCCTCGTTAAAGTAAATGTTACTTGTTTTTAAGCAACTTGGAATTGTAGTAATTTGTCGGAAAATTCTTTGTAAAATTTGTAACGTTTTAGGACTGAAAAGTGTCTATATAGTAGAATGGGAAATCCGACCCCATGACCGGAAGAGTGATTAGTGCTGTCCGAAAATTTAAGTACAACCGCTGTTTCTAACCCATTTGTTTCTTTTAATTTAGCCACTAGGGAAGGATTGGTCGGTTATACAACAGCTAATGGTCACGTCATTAAGTCAACAGACATTTTTGTAGCGCTCCCTAGCCGTAAATCCTTAAATTCATCGGATACCGATACCACATATACTGTGAACGTATCCTACAATGGAACTACCTACTATGATGTTCCAGTTTGGGATATAGGTCCATTCAATGAGAACGATGACCACTGGAATCCAAATTATGTATGGGTAACCCCCTCAATTGAAATGCGCGTGAGGGATAATTGGGGATATGAAGAATACGGTGATCTAACTCGTGGCACTAGTGAAACATGGTTTGCAAAATACGAGAACTTCCATAATGGTTGGACAAGCTCCCATAGAATGGTTTCGAAGGATAAATATATATCTGACAGTAACCCAGGCACACAAGTTCACAATACTTTGGCTAATCCGTTATATCCTAGTAATCCGCTAAGAAATAACGGTGCAGAAATTGATCTTTCGGACGCTTTATTTTATGGACTTGGATTAAGTGATAATGCTTATGTGACTGTAACCTATAACTGGGTGAATAACTAACTTTAGCATGGAGTGTACTTTTATTGAAAAAATAATAGTACACTCCAATGCCACTGGTAACAGTTATATTAGTTCTCATCTAGGGTTAGCCAATCATTCCTTTCAGTCCTTTGAAAAGAAGGTTTTAGAGTGGTTTTTTTGCGTAGAACTAAACTTGCTAGACTTCTACTTTTATTGATATCTGCAGCTATCTTTGTCATCTTCTTTTTAGCATCTTGTACCCCAAACAAGATAACACCAATAGGCCAATCGAACTACACTCAACCGTACATTCCAATAGATCAATCTCCTAAGACGGAAACACCGAATAGCCCCCAAGTAAATGCGCTTTATGAAAATAGCTGGATTTTAACTACTAAACCTTTTAACGGAGAACAGAATGTTTCTCAAAAGACAGATATTTCTATCACCTTTAATCAAGATATGGATATATCCACCCTAAATCCTGAAAATATAACGGTGATGGAGGGTATGCATAGTAGTTTTATCACTTATATGTTTAATTACCAATATGACGCAAAGACCCGTACTCTCCAAATCAAATTTAAAAACCCCGAGTCAGATTACGGTCCAGAAAATGGCATCCTGGTAACTGTTACAGGGAATGTTGCCAATGCTGAACACAAAAAGATGGGAAAGAATTCTGAGTTCGGTTTTAGCGTAGCTCCGGATTAAGTGCTCTTAATATCCAGCAAGTCGCGCACAACTTCCCCTGCTATCAGGAGGCCTACCACCGAAGGTACGAAGGAAATGCTTCCCGGGATCTGCCTTTTCTTGGCACAATGGGCATCCCCGCCGGGGCATATGCAATTCGTGCTGCAGTCCGGCATATCCTGCCTGGGCTCTTGCGGCAGATCGGGTGAATAGACAACCTTGATTCCCCGGGTAATACCCTCTTTGCGGAGCAGCTTGCGCATGGCTTTAGCCAAGGGACAACCGCTGGTTTTGGAAATGTCCGCGACTACATAATTCGCGGCCGTGAGCCGGTTGCCGGCCCCCATGCTCGAGATGAAAGGGATCTTCCTAGCCAGGCATTCTTTAGCAAGACTGATTTTGCCGGAGACGGTATCAATCGCATCTACTACATAATCCTGCTTCCGGCCCAGGAAACGGTCCGCGTCCTCTGCCGTGTAAAACGCTTTGATCGCTTCGACCCGAGCCTGCGGATTAATATCCAGAATCCGTTTTTTCATAACCTCGACTTTGGCTTGACCGACGGTTGAATGCAAAGCATGCAACTGCCGGTTAATATTGGTCAGGCAGATCTCATCAAAGTCCACCAGGATTAAATTTCCTACCCCGGCACGAGCCAGGGCTTCGGCGGTAAAAGAACCTACTCCTCCGATGCCGAAAATACTGACCGTGCTTTGACTTAAGCGAGCGATCCCTTCCGGGCCAATTAAAAGTTCGGTGCGGGAAAATTTGTGCTGCATAATTTCCTCCAGTGTTGCTAATTCGCTGATTCATCTAGGGAGATTTATAGGGTTAGGTAGCTTAATATACTTCAAGTGTCTCTAATAAATAGTCTTTCAACATCGGCTCAATAAAATGATACGTTCCGCGACCGGATTTTTCAATAATTCCTTTAGAGATAAGAGTGTCAACCGCTCGTTTGATTTCGTTGGGGTTATTGCTTAAGCCCGAATAGATCCGCTTACCCGCAGCTAAGCCCATTAAGACATTGCGGGTAAGGGCTGTTTTTCCTAATTCGTCCAAAATTTCGTCGAAGACCGGAGATAAAGTTGCTAAAGCCCTTGCATGGCCAAGTTGTACGAAAGCAAATGTCAGTTTATCTTCACCTGCTTCCAGTAAGGCATAATAGATTTCTGAGCATAAAAGCATGGTGTCTTGGGGATGGCCTCCGGTTCTGCTAAGAATCTCTGTTACGGTCTGATGGCTGATTGTTATTTTCTTTTCCGCAAACTTTTTTGAAATATAGGTTCCCCAGGCAGCCTCAGACACCGCAGGAATCGGAAGGATGGTGGCAAAACGGTAGAATGCTTGCCGTTTATCGCCAAAAATTGTGTTCATCATACCTTCCTTTGATCCTAAAAAAAGATAAGCAGCGTTCTCCTGAGTTTGAAAATATGAGCGCATCACTTTGAGCGTCTCTTCTCCGGCAATCCGAATGACTTCTTGAAATTCGTCAAATACGAGTACGATCTGCCTGTTATCCGTTTGAGCAAGAACTTCCGGCAGTTTCAGAGCGTAGGTTAGTAACTCATCATCGTTTCTATTTTCTGCCGGCAAGCCTAAAGCAATTTCCAGATCTTGTATCTTGGCCGTTAATTTAGCAGAGCCGGTTATTTTCTTAAGGCCGTCTTTCAAAGCGGTTGTTGTCTTTTTAATTCCGCTGCGATTCTCATAGCACGCATTGATGATACCCAAGGCTAATTCTTTTTTTGAGTTATAGCGAAACAGATCTATCAAAGCCGTATAACAACCCTTGGTCCTAATCCGTCTTAAGACCTCCAGGGCTATCGATGTTTTGCCGATTCTCCTCGGACCGGCTAACATAATGCTTTGGCCCTCAGACAAGCGCGTTTCAAGAGAAATTAGAAAGTCTTCGCGATCCACAATATCATGCTCAGACACCGGCCCGCCTAACGGGAATAATTTACCCGGCATAACACCACTCCAATATTACACATGATGTAATATTATATTACACAATACGTAATATTGCAATTTTTACGCTGAAATATTTGGGCAGGGGAATCAATAATGACTCCCCTGCCACTTTTTGTCGTGATCAATTCGTCAAATATGTCTTACACTTTCAATTGAGTTTAATCCCCGTTACTGGAACCTCAAATTTCTTCCCGGTTCAGGTACTCTTCCTCAATGGTGAAGGGTGAGTTAAAAGAATAAAACTTACCGCTTGTACCAAGCAACCCCAAAACTTTGCCCTTGGGTAGAAAAGACTTGTCCGGTCCGCTGTTATTTGAAAAAGCAAGGTGAACGCCGGCCAGTTTATTGGCTGAGTTCTCAGACCCAATCGAAAATCTAATTTGGTAATCGCTATACTCCAATTTTTACCCGGCCGGCGAACTTTGTCATCTCAATTGAATGGTTCAGCAGTGTTTCATCAAAGATCCTACTAAGGAAGAAAACACGACCCAATCGAAAACGGCATACAGGACGTCCAAACTTTCACCTCCCCTTGGTCTTGCTGTTATCCAGAATGCGTTTGAGTTCGGCAACCTCCTCTTCAGTCAGTCCTTCTTCTTCGAGAATGTTGGTCAGCAGGAGGTTCAGGGAACCATCATAAACTTTCTTAAGGAAAGAATTGCGGGCTTCGCTGCGGTACTCTTTTTGGGATAAAAGGGGTTTGCATAGATACGGCGAGGAACCTTTCTCAATGGCCACCACCTTTTTCTTAACCAGCCTGTTAATTAAGGTGTAAATGGTGGTAGGACTCCAACCGGTCTTTAAGCGCAAATTTTCGACGATTTCGCTGGATGTAACGGGCGCCTTTTCCCACAATATTTTCATAACCTGCCATTCGGCATCCGATATCTTAGGAATCTTATTCATCTTCATCTTCCTCTACACTTGTAGAATCTGCTTTTATTCTACAAGTGTAGAATGGAGTTGTCAAGCTATTCTCACTACTTGGATTTCTCAGTAGCGAAGTGCACGTAAATGGCGAACCGCTTCCCCGCCCATACAAAAAAGCGAGCCTAATATCGGCACGCTTCATAAGCCCAATTCCTTCTCCACTTCCTCCAAGGTATACACACGCCCTGCCCTAATATCCTCTTCAGCCTCAGCAACCGCTTGTTCATCTTCTTCCGTCCATTGATCGTCATCTCCAATTTTCATTAAAGGAATACTATCTTCATATAACTCATACGGACATATATCCTGACCACCCTGCCATACAACGGTTCCGTTCGCAGGCTTCACGGATCGAAAGTAATCCATATTTTTTAGTTCGTTAAAAAGGATACTCTAGATACGGTTTGACATCAAATACACGAATCTCACAATTTTCAAAAGTTAAGATTAATGTATAATCGTCCTGAGCTTTAACACCTATAACTTCTGGATTCATAAGTTACCCCTCCTAATGAACCTAATGATCAAATATGGAGTCGTCCGATACTTTGCACCAACGAAATGGCAACTCTTATGCCGTGATCAGTTCGACTAAACTATCCCTTATGTTTTGAAGCTGCTGCGGTTCCAATGCTCCTACGTAGGTAGTTATCCTTTTCATATCAACCGCTCGAACCTGGTCAATTAAAGCTACTGATGGCCTTGGCAGCCCACCTGCGCCGGGAGGTATCTGATGGTAGAGAATTGGATTTTGGTTAGCCCAATTTCCGCTTTGTGAAGTCACCGGAACAACTAAAACAATCGGGTAACGAAGATATCCGCTTGGAACAGCTACTATAATTCCCGGCCTGAGGCCTTCCTATTCATGTCCTTGAGGTTCATGCTTAGGAAGGTTGACCAATACTACATCTCCTGGTTGGATACCGGTACTCAATTTTTCTGACTCCCTTCGATTTCCAGCCCTTTGCCTTCTACAAAACGCACGGGCTTACCCTTGGGCACACCTTCGGGCCCCCAATCATATGGAGGCCAATCAGCCAGTTCAGCATTTAACCAGTTAATGCCCTCTAATCGTGATTCCAGTATGATAGACTCCATGAACCTTTTAGCTATCGATATAGCTTTTTCGGGCAATAGATCTACCAGACGGTGGAGCTCTTCCTTAGGCATACTCATCTAGTATCACCGTTCCTTTATGACGTGTTCCTACCTTACATTATATCATATAGTATTAGGTAAAAAACAGAATGGCCACCATAGATCTGAATCACCGGGTATATCCCCTACTAAGCGATCCTATGGAACCCGTAGTCTGCTTTTATATCCTTTAGCTCATCAAAGAAGTAAACATAATCTCCATACACATACACACCGGCATAAGGCTTTCGTTAAAATTCGGTTTAAACCTTTGTAACTAAGTCATTTTAGCATAACTTTTTTAACTGACAAAATAACTTAAGAAATATTAACAACTGCATGTATGACCTCTTAAGCCTCATTTGTGCCTCGTATGTTGCTTCCAACTACTAGGCACGTCTGCAATTATGTTCTATCCCAAGCAAAAAAAAGGGGGGGATACCCTCGTGGAGACTGTCTTACCCAGACTGATTGACAAAATTGTAAAAGTTGAAACACCTGAACGATTGGAGAAGCACATTCATACACCTGGATTCGTGTATGCAGACGCTGCAAAGAGACAGGTAATCTATGAACGATAAAGTATATTGCCTGTATTAGCCAGCTCCACGAAAAAACTTTCGCGGGGTTTCTCGTTATTTCGTGGAGCTTTGTGAAAGCCCCGAAAAGATTTATATTACTTCAGCTACAAATTTACTCACTTCCCAAGGCAGAGATGCAACATGGGCTCCGGCAGCGGTGAGGGCTTCAACTTTACTTTGGAAAGTCCCCTTCCCTCGTTCGATAATTGCCCCGGCATGTCCCATCCGTTTGCCGGGAGGGGCGCTCTTGCCTGCGAGGAATGCTACGACAGGTTTGCTCATCCCTTTAATATACTCTGCCGCTGTTTCTTCCGCATTTCCCCCGATTTCTCCCACCAGCACTACGGCTTTGCTTTCAGGATCAGCTTCAAATTTCTTGAGAATATCAACAAAAGAAAACCCTACGATCCTATCCCCGCCCAAGCCTACTACTGTGGACTGCCCAATTCCCGCTTTGCTAAGCTGAGAAACTATTTCATAGCTTAAAGTCCCGCTGCGGGCGACCACCCCGACCTCTCCCGGGAGGAAAATAGTGTTGGGCATGATCCCGATTTTAGACTTCCCGGGCGAGATGATGCCAAAAGTGTTAGGTCCTACTATTCCTACACCTTCTTTTTGAGCCAAGGCAACAATCTCCATAGCGTCATGAAGCGGTACATGTTCTGTGATGATGACCAGAGTCTCAATCCCGGCTTCCATAGCCTCAAAGGCAGCTTCTTTGACTAATTTCGCGGGGATAAAGATTACGGAAGCATCTATTTTCTCGTTTGACACTGCTTCTTCCACACTATTATAAACCGGCACTCCGTGAACGTGTTGCCCGCCTTTGCCCGGAGAGACTCCGGCGACTATTTTGCTCCCGTAAGTGAGCATTTGCGCTGTATGAAACTGCCCTTGGTTACCGGTAATTCCTTGCACTAAGATTTTGGTGTTTTGGTTTAGGATAATTGCCACGATTTAAGCCCCCTTTGCACTTGAGCGGGCTAATGCCACTACTCGTTTGACCGCTTCTCCGACTTCTTCGTATGAATCTATGCCGTGATCACGCAGGATGGCGACGCCTTCGGCCTGGTTTGTGCCAACCAGGCGTATGACGACCGGAATTTTAATATCCAGGGAGTTTTTCACTTGCACATACGCCCGGGCGACATCATCACAGCGGGTGATACCGCCAAATACGTTGATAAGAAGGGCTTTGGGCTCAGTGGAAAGGAGAATTTCCAAGGCGTGGACCATCGCTTCTGTGCTCGCGCCCCCGCCTGCGTCCATAAAGTTGCGCGCTTCCCCGCCGAAATATTTAATAATGTCTATGGTAGCCATGGTAATCCCGGCACCGTTAGCCATGACCCCAATGTCCCCTTCGAGTTCCACATAAGAGATACCAAGCTCGCGCGCCTTGACTTCGCGCTCAGTCCGCTCTTCAACAATCGGGACATCCTGAGGATAGCGGAAAGTTGCTTCATCGTCGAGAGTGATTTTTCCGTCAGCAGCCAAGACCCGCCCTTCGGACACTACCAGGGGATTAATTTCAACAAGCTCAGCATCATAAGCGCAAAAGATTTGGTACATTTTTAGAATGATTTCACTTACCTGGGCCGCTTCCTCCCTATTCAAGCCGAGGCGGCGGGCAATCTCTTTAGCTGCGTAGGGTCTAAGCCCAATGTTAATATCAATTAAGCGCTTGATTAATTTTTCGTCCGGGACTTCCTCAATTTCCATGCCCCCTGCGGCAGATGCAAGCAGAAGCGGACGTTTGGCTGAACTGTCAACGGTAATGGCAACATAGATTTCTTTATCAATCTGAAGTTTTTCTTCCACGAGGATTGTCTCTACTTTTAAGCCCTTGATCTTTAAGTTTAAGAGTTGGCGGGCGCACTCTACCGCCTCTTCCGCATTGTCGGCAAATTTAATCCCTCCGGCTTTGCCACGCCCGCCGGAGAGCACCTGAGACTTGATCGCCACCTGTGCATGTTGACTAACAAACTCTACCACATCTTCCGCCCTGGTATAGACCGCCCCTCTGGGGACGGCTATGCCGCTCTTGTGGAAAATCTCTTTCGCCATATATTCGTATAGCTTCATATTGGGCCTAGTCCTTTCGTAAAGATTCCTGTTAGTTAGTGTCTCCTGAAAAACTCGGTTTTGGCATTTGACAGGGACTACATCATTGAAGATATAGGCGCAAGAACCCCAGGTTTCCTTTAATCCCCAATTTTCCCTGGCAGCAATCATTGCCTGGTGGCAATCATTGAGATAAGGCTTGGCAATATTTCCTTATAGTCACCAACAAGACCCAGATCCGTATTTTCCATGATCGGCGCTTCCTTGTCTGTATTGATTGCTATTACAACTCGTGCTCCGGCAACACCAGTCATATGCTGAATTGAGCCCGAAATGCCTACGGCAATATAAATATGAGGGTTTATTTTTTTTCCGCTTATACCAATCTGTGATGTCACGGGAGCCCATCCCGCATCCACCACAGCTTTGGAAACCCCTAGGGCGGCTCCTATTTTATGCGCTTGATCCTTTACGAACTGCAATCCTTCGGGACTCCCAACACCCCTCCCTGCACCTATGACCAGTTTTGCCCCAAGGAGATTAACCTCGCCGTCCCCACTCATCACCTGTCTTCCAAGTAATCTTACCCTCTCCTTAATGTTTGGTACCGTCACCTCTTGAAAGACAAACGACCTGCTGCGTTCTTGGACGCCCTTAACTTCCTGCCGTTTATCCCTTATGGTGACAACCAAAGGATCGCAAGCGGAGTAGGTCGCGATCACTTTGCTTCCGTACAAGGGCCGTACTAAGCCATTTAAATCTCCCTGTTCGATTTTCAGCGATACACAATCAGTTACCAGACCAGCTTTCAACCTAAATGCCAAACGAGCAGCAATTTCCACGTTTGACTGGTTATGCGGCATCATAATTATGGAAGCATTGGTTTTTCGTGCAACTTCAAATACCCAAGCCGCAGCCAGTTCATTGTTCTCCTTAAAATCGGTCTTAGGCGGAACAAAGAGTTGATCGGCAACACCGCAGACATCCTTTATTTCATCTACCTTCGGACCGCTAACATTCCCCCACACGGCCAAATCCACAGGGGCAGTCAGTTCCTCCGCATAACCTGTAACGGATGTAAAGAAATCTCCCTGCAACACTAAATCAGTGTTTGCTCGGCTCACATATACTGCTAAAATCTTTCTCATTTCACACACCCTCACATCAGCCCCATAGAATCCAGCTCACGAACCGCTTCCTCTGCTATCTTTTCCGCCTCGTTAGCAGTGATTAGGTGACACTTCCTGTTGGTTCTCAATAGTTCCAACTGGGCAATAGAGATCTTACTGCCCCAAGTCTCCGGACGTTCTTTGACGGTATTTTCCGCAAGCATCTCGTCCATACGCCTAACAGGCAACCGTTGGGCCATAATGACATCTTTTAGCTTGGGATACCTGATCTGGTTCATCGGTGTCGATTTTACCGTTACAACCGCCGGCAAATCTACTTCCCAAGTAGACTCAATGTCATCCTCCTGGCGTATGACAACCAGTTTATGATCTATAAGTTGGATATCAGTCACCAGGCTCACACATGGCCATCCAAGTAATTCGGCTACCAATGGACCGATATGCCCTGCGTCAGTGTCGGCGGCCTGGGATCCGCAGAGAATAAGTTCAGGAGAAAAATCCAACGTTTGAATACCGCTATGCAGCCCGATAGCCACCTGGTAGGAATTAAACGGGTCAATACCGTTATCTCCAACCAACACCGCCTCATCAGCTTTCAAAGCCAGTCCTTTACGCAACGTTTTTTCCACGCTTTTGTCGCCCAGACTGATCACTGCCACTTTCCCGCCAGCTTTTTCTTTCATTTGCAGGGCCATCTCCAAAGCGTTTTCATCATATGGACTAGGCACTTGTGCAGCTTCACCAAATTCTATTTGTTTCCCGTCCCTGGCTATCCGCAGTGAAGAAAGCCGCAATTCAGGGTCGGGAACCTGCTTAACGAGAACAACACAGTCCATCGTTTTCCCTCCATCGGTGTTATGTCGTGTTATGTTATGATAATAGTTCCGTAAGCTCGTTGATGTTCTTGACCTCTTCGATATTTAGTACCAGTTCAATCAGTTGCTTAAGTTTATTTGGGGCAATAGTCTTCTTCGCATATCGGGCATTTCTCCAGTATTTTTCCAGTATTTCATCTTGTGTCATCGGTCTTTGCAGCGAGGCTTTCAGCGCATCGATCCTTTCCACAAACACGGTTCCGTCTTTCGTAGCAATTCTTACTTCAACCGGTACTTTCAATGCGGCCTCCGGGTGCACACTGACAGTTATCTTCGAAGCAACTTCCATTATCCTCGGATCCAAAACAGCCTCCCTTTCAAAGGCGTCAATATAACCGGACCGGTGAACTATGGCCGCCGAAACAACATACGGTATACTGAACTGAGCAGCTATCTCAGGTGTTTTGACAGCCAGCGCATCATAAGGCTTGCCGTAATCCCTGACTGCCCGCGGACAGGCCAAAACCTCGATGCGTTCTATCCTCTCTACCGACAAATCATGTTTCTGGGCTAAATTCAGAGCCGCCTCCAGTGGTCCATGCGTAAACCGACAACTGCCGTAAGGTTTAATAATTAACTTGCCAACTTCAAACGTTTCCCCCAGGCCATTAACAAGTGCTCCACGGTCATACTCCGCACCATCCAGACGGTGCCGCAGTTCGCCCGGAGCATAGTAATCGCTGTCATAAAGGCGAAAGAAATTGTACTGCCCTTCAAATACCTGTTTCGGCCCAGTAATTCCCGCCCTGGCCAATTCAGCGCTAAGCACCCCCGCCTGGGCGGCGAAAGCGGGTTGCAGCCTTTTGGCCATGGCACCTTCTCTTCCTGGCTGCAGATTGCCTGCAGCCCGCGTGAAGGCGAGCCCCAAGGCATTGACTATGCCTTCGCTGTCCAATCCCATCAGCTTACCGGCAGCCGCTGCCGCTCCAAAAGTCCCACATACCGCCGAAAAATGCCAACCTCTAAGAATCTTTATTGACATTCCCAACCGGCAGCTTATTTCAGAGCCCGCAATCAGGGCGCTAAGAAATTCCTTTCCCCCTGTACCTTCTTTTTCGGCCATCGCCAAGGCGGCCGGGAGCACCGCCGCAAACGCATGGATGCTTGCTTCTTCGTGATCATCGTCTAATTCCCGGGCATGGAGCATGATACCGTTGAGCAGAGCAGCAGACGGTGCCGGCACCTTTCCCCCATAAACAAGAGCCGTCGCCTCCGGTGCGCCTCCCCAATGTCCAACTAAATCAGCCACCGGTTCAGCACCAATTGCCGTTGAGCCCGCAATTAACACTCCAAAGGCATCAACCAGAAGGATCTTAAGCTGGTCCAGCAAACCGTCAGGCAGTTTAGTGGAATCACAGTCCTGCACAAATTTTGCGATTTTTTCCGAGACTAACACAATTCCAACTCCTTGTTACCGGATGGGTGGCGTATTAAACCGCCACCCAAATCCACTTTTTTACTTCAAAACACCTTTTTCCTTATAGAACTTTTCTGCCCCCTTGGCAAGAGGTATGGACATACCCTTAAGTGCATCCTGTATATTCCACTTCTTTGCTTCCGGATTGGCTTTGCCAAACTCCTCGATATTCTCCCAAAAGGCTTTGGTAAGATTATAAACGGCATCATCATTGATATCATCCCTGGTGGCCAGAAGAGAAGCAAAGCCGAGCGTCAAAATGTCTTCTTCGTTATCCTGGTTGGGATAAGCATTCTTGCTGATCTTCGTCACGTAAGTGCCCGGAAGCTGATCCATCACTCTTGTCAACGTAGCCGCGTCCGTTCCGAGCAATCGGATCGGTTTTGAAACGGCGAGATTGGTAAAACTGGCCAGCGGCGGCATACTGAGAGCTGTGCGGGCGTCAATGGTACCGTTCTTAATGGCATCGCTGGCCTGATCTGCCCCCATGGTGATCAGTTTAGAATTCTTGTCGGTTACACCAACCTCCTTTAATAAGGTCGGCAGGAAAAGCTTTGCTCCTGAGCTGCCGGCGGCACCTATTGCTACCGTCTTACCTTTTAGGTCGCTTAAAGTCTTAATATTTTTGCTGGCGAGGGTAACAACCTGAATTCCTCCGTAAGGTATGGCGACAATACCCCGAAGATGTTTATACTCTTCGGCCTTTCCCGTAAAATCTCCCGTTCCCTTAACAGCCATGCCGGCTTCCGGGGCGGCAATCCAGGCTAAATCAAGCTGCATACGCGCCAAGCGGTTCATGTTTTCCTCGAATCCGCCAGTTGATTGCACTGTTACCGTTACACCATAATCCGGTTTATTCGCTACAATACTAGACAATGTACTTGCATATAAGTAAAGGTTAGCCCCCATCGCCCCAGAACCAAGGGCCATTTGAGTTTGGGATTTTGGTTTAGAATTGCCTGTTTCCGTGGAATTCCCGCCGTTTGACGTAGTGTTGGCACCCTGACAACCTGCGAGAACCAGAGATACTGCCAGGAGCGCAGCCATGAGAAACTTGAATTTTTTTTGCACTTTTTTCACTTAATTCTCCTCCTCGTATTTTAATTGTTGTACTTTAATTTACATTTTGAATTATTGGTAAATTTTTTGTCTTATCCGGCTTCCCCTGCCGCTTTTCCGTTACGTCTCTTGGATATGCCACCGTTATAGACGCCCGAAATAACTATCAACAAAACCATGAGCAGAGCGAGCGGCCAGCTCCAAGATACCGGCAAAATTACCAACACCACAGCCACCACGCTAGCTAACCTGCGAAGAAGGCCGATAGGCTTAATTAACCATCCGATTACCGTAAGCGAGCCCGCGAATATCAAAATAAGCGCTTTCAAAAGTGGAAGCAAAATTCCCGGCCACAGATCTCCCATCAATAGCAGCTGCTCGTGCTGGACGAATAAAAACGGGAGCGCAAAGGCAGGCAAAGCTATGCCGAATGCCCGCCAGCCTACTTTGAATGGATCGGTATTGGCAATACCGGCCGCCGTGTATGCCGCCAGGGCAACAGGTGGCGTAATCGGGGCCAGGGCAGCATAATAGAACATAAACATGTGGATCGACAACTCGTTAAAACCGAGGGAACCAAGATAAGGAATGAGCCGGGCTACAGCCACGAACATCACTATATAGGCTGGCAGCGGGGGCAAACCCATGCCCAAGACGATGCCGAACAGGGCAATCACCAGCAGCCCAAGCATCCAGTAAACTTGGGTTACGCTGGCTACCATGGTAGCTATTTTGGGGGCCAAGCCAGTCAAGGCCAGACTGGCCACCACGATACCGATAGCAGCTACCGCGATCATCACCCCTAAGCTGGAGTGGGCAGACTCTACCATAGCATCAACAAATTTCTTCCATCCAGCTTTTTTCATAACGCCGATTAATACTGCGGTGATAATAGCGTACCAGGCCGCCTTTTGCGGTGTAAAATCCAACGCCAGCAATACGATTAACGCCACCAAAGGGATTAAGCTGTACCATCCCTTCTTCATAACGTCCCGTACTAAAGGGAGTTCACTTTTCGGAAGCCCCGTTATCCCTTGTCGCCAGGCTTCCAGCGACACGGCGAGCCCGACGCTGCCATAGTAAATCAGGGCGGGAATTAAGGAGTAGACAGCAATCTTAATGTACGGAGTGCCGGTGACCTCGCTAATGAAAAAAGCCACCGAACCCAAGATAGGGGGCATTATCTGTCCTCCCGTGGAGGACACTGCCTCGACCGCTCCGGCAAAGAATGGGTTGTATCCCATCCTGATCATCATGGGAATCGTTATCGTTCCTACCGCGGCTACGTTAGCCACCGGACTGCCGCTGACCATGCCAAACAGCGATGAACCAACAACCGCGGCCAAAGCCGGCCCACCGGTAAACCGGCCGACCAGGGCTTTGGAAATATTCAGGATAAATTCTCCTATGCCCGTTAGCTTCAGCACCGCTGACAAAACCATGAAAATGAATATCACATTTACCATGACTGCCACGCCGGAACCCAGGATCCCCTCCTGGCTAGTCATGGTATACGTAAAAAATTGTTCTCCGGATATCCTCGGGTGCCCTATCACTCTGCTTGGAATTAAATGTCCCAAAAATGCATAGGCAGCAAACGCCAAAACCAAAATCATCAAGGCGGGTGGCGTCCAACGGCGGGCAACTTCCATTACCACTATAAAACTGATCAACGATGACACCAGGTCATAAATGTTACCCGCACCGATTCTTCCTACAATAGCGGTGCTATTCAGCATCAGATAACCGAACCCGGCCACGGATAAGGCTATAATCAAGATGTCATAAAATCTTGCCAAAGTAGGAAGACGGGTTGATTGGGTTGGCTTGTAAAGAACGCCTAGCACCAACGAAAGCAACAAGGCAAATCCCCTTTGAAAATACATAGGGGTAGAACCGACCGCCGGCACCACAATCATGGCAATGATGAATAGGGTTAGGACAATCCCTAGAGTCTTTATCAACACATTATCCTTCATCATGTTTTTCCTTTCCTTAAAACTACTGCACCCATCTTAATTCGCCTTTCCACCGATCATTATTGATATTTTAGAAGCGGCTTCCTTAAGGACGTGAACGTGTTCTTGGAAGAAGTCAGTGGTACACCGAAATGCAGGACCCGAAACGGTCAGCGAAGCAACTGCATAGCCTCTTGCTCCGATGATTGGGGCGGACATGCCCGCTGCCCCCAGCGCGCTTTCGCCCTCGGTAACATCAAAGCCATTTCGTCTGACAGTTCTTAAATTGTCGAGAAACTCGTCCATCGACATAACTTTGTCTGTTGGTGTCTTCAACGGCCATTGCACGCCATTAATGATTGTTTCTGCGTCCCTGTTTTCCAGGAATGCCAGAATTGCTTTTCCGCTTGACCCTATCAAAAGTGAGCGGTATGTTCCCACCTTCGGAATCTGCCTTATTTCATACAACCCTTCGACTACGTGCGATATTCTCCGATTGTCACCCCACCGCTCGTGCAGGGTAACTGTTTCCTTAGTCACATCCCTGACCTTAACCATATACGGTTCGGCTAAGGATCGCATACTGTAAGAACCCGCCGCTACAGCGCCCAGATCGGCAACCCATGCACCCAGCCTGTATTTCCCGGTCGATTGATCCTTAATGACCATCCCTGTAGCCGCCAGAGTGCTGAACAAACGCTGGCTGATGCTTGGGTGAATCTCCATCAACTTGGCTGCCTCGCGCACCCCAATGGCTGGTCCATGGGTCAAATAAAGCATCATCAGCTCGGCCACCCGCCTGGCAGTCTGCAACTGTCCCTCTTCATGCCCTTCCGCTTTCATAACTCCTCCGTTTATATGCTAAAGATTGAAACCACGCAGGCACCGGACCCTATATTCGGCGTGGCTCCTCCGGCGGTGTGGGTGAGTCCCACTCTAGCCCTTTCCACCTGCCTTTCTCCCGCCTGTTTGGTGAGTTGCCAAAACACTTCGCACGCCTGTGCTACACCCGTCGCTCCCAAAGGATGCCCCCGTGCAATCAGTCCGCCGCTGGCATTTACCGCCAACCTGCCGTTTCTTTTGCTCTGTCCTTCTTCAACAAAACGTCCGCCTTCTCCTACCGGACAGAATCCTAAATTTTCATAAGCCAGAATTTCGCCGATGGTAAAAGCGTCATGCACTTCGGCCAAATCAATGTCTTCCGGCCCAACCCCGGCCAACTCGTAGGCCAATTTTCCTACCCGGCGGGCCAATTCGTCATCTGCCGACAGGCCCTCATCTTTAATGCTGGTGTACCTGCCGGAACCAAGGACACTGGCTCTTATGCGCACTTGATTGTTCCCCCGCCTCTTGCTTGTTATCACTACCGCCGCCGCGCCATCGGCGTTACCCGTACATTGGTACAGTGTGAGCGGCTCGGCAATCATGCGCGCTGCCAGAACTTGTTCCAAGGTCAAAGGTATCTGGTTTTTGGCGTACGGGTTAAGGCTGCCGTTTTCCGTATTCTTTACCGCCACCAATGCCAGTTGCTTTTCGGTTGTCCCGTACAGTTTCATATGCCTTTTGGCCCGCATTGCATATTTGGCTGGCAATGTAAGTCCTAGGGCGGCCTCATAGTTATCCGCATTGGGAGGAATAAGGCCTCTGCTCATCTGCTCAACTCCCAGGGCAATCACCGTCTGATACTGACCGGAAGCCACTGCTGCCCAGGCCATATTGATGGCTGAGGATCCGCCTGCGCATGCATTTTCCAAGTTTATTACGGGGATCCCTCTGGTGCCCAAGAACCTTAGAATGCGTTGACCGACCACCCTTCCTCCAAAAGAGTGGGAACAAAATAACGCTTCCACCTCGTTCATGGTTATCCCTGCGGATTTTAAGGCCTTGCTGCAGGCCTCGGCACCTAACTCCGTCATCAAGCTGTCCTTCTGCCAGCCAAAATTCGTCATCCCCGCGCCGGAGATAAATACTTCTGCTGAATTTCCCAATTTAATTCTCACCTCTCGTTGAGCTTATTGCTGTTGGCTGGTACATATATGCCCATCCTGCTTCACCGCTCTCAGCTTCCCTGAGTTTTCCGAGTACCACCTCCACCTGGTCTCCTATTTGGATCTCGCGCATATCGACAAACTGCCCAAATACAAGCGGACCCTCCGGGAACAAGACGTAACCTACTCTAAACGGTGTGGAAAAGTTATTCGGCGCCTGGTGCACCACAGTCTCACTGTACAATGTCCCTTTACCGGACAACACCAAGGGTTTACATTGCTCCGACCCACATTTGATGCAGCGTTGATATGCCGGGAAGAAGACGGTACCGCAATCCTGACAATGGCCCGCCATCAGGTTTACCCTGACTCCTTCTTTCAGTTCCTCAACTTTAAGCCAATTTTCCGGTATAATAAATTCTTTATTGATGTCTTCAATCATAAGAACCCTCCTTTGCCAACTGCCGAATTGCTATAGCATGGTATATCCGCCGCTGACGCTGATAATTTGTCCGGTAATAAAACCGGCCAAATCTGACGCCAGGAAGAGCACTAAGTTTGCCACATCCGTGGGTTCTCCCAACCTTCCCAGTGGATAAGACTTCACCATTTTGTCCCATTTTTCAGTTAATCTTGGTGCCAGTCTTTCAGTCATAGTGGCCCCCGGAGCCACGGCATTCGCTCTGATCCCAAACCTTCCTTGCTCCCTGGCTATGCTTTTGGTAAAACTGATCACTCCTCCTTTGGCTGCTGCATAAGCCGCCATGCCGGCCTCACCTACCCGACCGGCCTCGGATGTGATGCTCACTATCACCCCTTTCTTCTGTTCCACCATACCCGACATGACCGCCTTCGTGCAGTTCATCACCCCAAACAGGTTTAAACGGATATCCCTGTCCCAGGTCGATGGCACCGATTCTGCAAACCATCCACGTGTGCCTCCACCTGCTACATTCACTAAAACTTGTACAACTCCAAGGTGATCTTTCACGGCCTCAACCATCGAACATACGGAATCGTAGCTGGTTACATCCCCCTTGATAGCCAGGGATGTTCCCCCATTGTCCCTGATTCGCTTGGCTACGTTTTCCGCCGCCTCTTCAGCGATATCCACAACAGCCACTTTACACCCGGCTTTACTGAGCGTTAGGGCGATCTCCGACCCGATCCCCTGGCCGCCTCCGGTTACCAGAGCAACCTTCCCCTCTAGACCAAAATCAATCTCCATGCAAATACCACCCTTCTGCTGTGTCAATTTGTTTATGGTTAACCTCGGGGTCTGTCAATCACACTCTCTGTGAATAAGGACTCGATCTCCTTGTCGCCATATCCTAAAATACCCCTCAAAATGTCTTCGGTCTGCTCCCCCAGCAAAGGAGCGGGATCTGTATTATCGGCCATACATGACATCATGAATGGGGTTCTTAGCACTTTAATTTTTCTGGTGCTTCCCCTGCTCAGGGGAATTTCCTTTAGAAGCTTGCGAGCACTGATATGCGGACACTTCAAAGCTTCAGCGATATTTCTGATCTCTGCAGCAGGAACTCCGTGCTCTTCCATGACTTGCAGCACTTCTTCCTTGGTCCTTACCAGGCACCATGACACAATCTCCGGCTCTATTGTTGCGTAATAATGCTTATATCGTTCTGCTTGCGTCTTGAAACGGGGATCTTCTATCCACTCCGGCCTGCCGATGACCTTGCACAACCTCTGCCACATCGAGGTTCCCAGAGCTCCGATGGTTATATAGCCATCTTTTACTCTGAAAACACCGTATGGCTGCGGTACTCTGCCACCGTTTCGGGTCTCAATTACACCTTCGCCCAAATATATCTGAATCGGTCTCTCCAAAATAGCCAGGACGGAATCGTACATTGAGCAATCGATGAAACTTCCTTGTCCTGTTTTATCCCGCTGTCTTAACGCCGCCACAATTGCTAAAGCCGAAAATACCCCCGGCAAGTAATCACCGAGCGGAATTCCTCCAGGCCGTTGCGGCGCTCCGTCCGCTTCGCCATTCATATCCATGAACCCGCTTAAGGCGAGCGGTACAAGATCAAAGGCCGTTTTTTTCATAAGGGGTGATTCCCCGAACACTGGACTGCCAAAACCGCTGATTGATGCGTAAATAAGATCGGACTTTTCATTTTTTAGATTGTCATAGTCCAATCCCCACTGCCGCATCTGCCCCGGCCTTAGATTTTCTACCAGGACATCGCAGTTCTTGACCAGTTCCTTTATAAGATCCTGCCCCTGATTACTTTTTAAGTCTACACAGATGCTTTTTTTGCCCCTGTTTAGTCCTGCAAACCTGCCGCTTACTTCCGTCCCCTGTTCGTCTTTGATGATAGGACGAAGTTCCCTAGCCAAGTCACCCTGTCCGGGCCTTTCCACCTTGATTACCTCTGCACCCATGTCAGCAAGCAGCATTGTGCAAAAAGGCCCGGCCACCACCGTGCTGAGATCTAGCACGCGAACCCCGGTAAGAGGTGCCATATTACTCCTCCCCTTGCTGGCGACGAGGTTTCTCAGGTCGCTGGCTAATTTTTTTGCCTAACAAACTTGCTGCCACTCTTGTCCTCTGCATTTCCAAAGTTCCTCCTCCGATGGCCCAGCCTCTTCCCCTGCGGTAAAGATACTCCAACGGCAACTCCTTGCTATAACCGTACGCTCCAAAAATCTGCAACGCCTCGTTGGTTACATATTGAACCATTTCGTTCGCTTCGATTTTGGCAAGCGATGATTCCATGGGCGCACTCACCCCCATGCCAGCATTGACAACGGCCCTGTACACCAGCCAGCGAGCTGCCTCCAGCCGCCGATACATGTCCGCCAACTTCCACTGAATACCTTGAAATTCATACAGATAGCGACCAAATTGCTTTCTCTCCTGTACGTACTGGAGCACCCGGTCAAACGCTGCTTGAGCGACGCCAACGCAGCGACTGGCATTGCCACATCGTTCAACATTCATGGCCCCCATGAGTTTCCGAAAATCATGAGTAATCACGTGGTTTTTCGGAACAAATACATCATCAAAGGTGAGTTCACAGTAATGGGCTCCGGACATATACTTCTGGGGTAAGCCAATGTTAAATCCGTCCATTCCCCTTTTCATCAGAACAGACCCGATTTTTCCATCTTCAAACCGGCAATAGACTTGAAAATATGTGGAGACATCAGCATGCCCTGAAAAAACCTTTCTGCCCCGAATAACAAATCCATCGCCTTTCTCCACCGCTGTGGTGCGTAAATCCGTGACCGCTGATCCTGCCTCCGGCTCGGTCATAGCCTGTGAAATAGTGTGCTCACCGCTAATTACGGCTTCAATCACTTCTCTTTTAAGTTTTTTGTCTTCCATAGATAAGTCTACAGACCTGATTGGTCCAAAGTTTGCAGCTTGCACAATATCTCCAGTGTGAGGACATATCCGTGTAATTTGTTCCATAGCCAGGATGCCTTCGATCATAGGCCGCCCGCCGCCGCCGTTTTCCTCAGATAAAACCATGCCTAACAAGCCGTGTTCTGCTAAGATGCGCGCATTTTCCCATGGATACTCCTTTTCCTCCCAAGTAAAAGCATTGGCCGCAAATTTACCAGTAGCCAATTCATAAGCAAACTGGGACATAGCCTCCTCTTCCGGGCTTAATCTAAAGTCCATATTTAACCACTCCTTTCTCTTTTTTACATGCTAAAACCAACAACTCAGTCACGTCCTAATCGAAACCCGGGCATCGACAACTTTGACCCCTTTTCCTTTTGGCAAAATCTTTAAAGGATTGACTTCCAGCATACTAATTGTGTTGGCATGTCTAAACGCGATCTGGGAGAAGTTGCTTATGAATTGAACCAACGCATCAAAGTCGCTTGCATCAGCACCGCGTACACCTTTGAGCAAACTACGCAGCACTTTCAATTCACCAATCATGTCCGCTGCGTCTTCGGCAAACACAGGGGCGAGACGCCAGGACAGATCTTTTAACACTTCCACGTAGATACCACCACTGCCTATCGTGACGACCGGACCGAAACTCTCGTCCACCAGGAAACCAACCAGCGCCTCGATGCCCTCCACATATTCCTCTACCAGCATACCATCCGCGGTCACACCTCCAGGCTTTGCTACACGCAGGTTATTGGCAATTTCCTGGTAGGCCTTAGTCAACTCAGCTTCATCCTTGATTCCGACTCTGACCACACCGGCCTCGGTCTTGTGTACGATAGCCCGGCTAAGCGCCTTCAGCACTACCGGATAACCAATCTGGCCCGCTATTTTGATAGCTTCCTGTAAGTCCCCGGCCACTCCACTTTTGGCTACCGGCAAGCCCTGGGCAGCTAAAAATGTTTTAACCTCCCTCTCGTTCGGCGTACTGGAGAGCCCACTTATATCAGCCTGAGAATTCTCCCGTTGCCAAGCGTAATATTTTAACAAACCCGAACGCAGACTTTCCGTGCTCACACTGCGTTCAACGAACTTCTTCATCGTTAGGGCAGCGGCCTCTAAACTTCCCCGAAACAGGGGAACCCTGGCATCTTCAAGCAAGTGGTAGCCTCTCTTATACTGACTGCTAGCCAACATGACAGCTGCTACCGGCTTTCCGGTAACGGTTTTAATCCTGCTGCACGCTTCGACCACAGTTGCCGGAACTTTCCCTCCTACAGCCAAGCCAATTCCGTACAGAACAGCAGCAACGTTCTTATCATCCGCCACAGTATGTAGCGCGCGCCTAAGATCATCCGGGGTTGCCAACACCTGGCCAGTGAGGTCAAGGGGATTATTCAAATGCGCGAATTTTAGAAGCTGCCCTAAATCTGCAGCTGTGTCCGATGTAAATTCCGCGAGCGGAGTCCCGCTCTGCTCTGCCGCCTCCGCCAAGAGCGTTGTTACTCCCCCTGAAGCAGAAAGCATTGCTAACTTCCCAACCGACGGCAACTGGGGCCAAGCGGAAGCAAACATCTGCACCGTCGTTATCAGATCGCTGGCATCCTCCACCCGCACAATACCGTAGCGCTTGCAGAAGGCATTAAATACGTCATCACTGGCCATGATCGCCCCAGTATGGCCGTAAGCCGCGCGCTTGCCTGCCTCTGTTTTGCCAACTTTCAAGGCAACAACGATTTTCCCCTGCTCTAAAGCCCTATGAGCCGCATGGATAAATCTCGGTACATCCCGTATTCCCTCGATATATAATGCGATAATTCCAACATCCTGCTGCTCAGCAGCCAGCAAAAATAGATCCGAAATTGTCAGATCAGCCTCGTTGCCGGGGTGAAAAAGGTAATTAACCCCAACTTTCCGATGTAACATCTCAATTAAAATAGCATCACCTAAACCCCCGCTGGCCGAGATAACGGCCACAGAACCGGGCTTGAATTCAATATCGTCCACTGCAAGAGCAGAGCTGTAACCGGAGGTTACTTTATCCTTAATATTTAATATCCCGAGGGCATTCGGACCGACTACCCGGACTCCTTTCTGCATGACGCGCTCACGGATAACTTGCTCCAGGGATATCTGACCCCCGTTAGATACCGGCGCCGCGTAAACAGTGATCACCTTGGCTTGCTTGGCTGCAGCTTGGTCAATAATATCCGGAACCAATTCCGCCCGCACCAGCGACACTACAGCGTCGATCGGACCAGGCACGTCAAGTAAGGACGGGTAGCACGTCAAGCCATCAACCGTTTCTTTGGTAGGATGTACGGGATAAATAATTCCGTCGTACCTGATTTTTTGCAGCCACTTGATATTCCGCAGACCGTCTTTTGCCCCTACGACAGCAATCGATTTCGGCCTGAGCATTGCTTCCACAGCTTCTTGTGTCAAGTCAATAAGTCCCATCAGCCAGTCACATCTCCTTCCCTACCATCAGCCTTATCTACTTGCCAAGATCATGCAGCCTCTCTTGTCGCTCCCTGGTATTGCTAAGAATTGTACAAAGAGATGCCTCGTAATCTAAGGCATACTCCTGCGGCATGCCCATGCCGGAATTAATAGCCCACTTTGCTACGACTGCTACCGTTCCCGGCACGGACGTGATTTCGCTGGCTAGTTGTTTTGCCTTTGCTAAAGCCTGACCGCTTTCCACGACATGGTTGAGTATTCCGAATTCCTTGGCCTCCAGGGTATCGAACGTTCTACCCGTAATAATCAGCTCCTTGGCGCGGGCCGGCCCAACCTCGCGAACGAGTCTCTGAGTGCCGCCGCCGCCGGGGAGAGTAGCCCGCCGTGCTTCCGGAAAGCCGAATTTGGCACTTTCCGAAGCCACTCGCAGATCACACGCCAAAAACAACTCAAACCCCCCGCCAAACGTATAGCCTTCCGAAGCAGCGATCGTAACTTTAGGACACCATTCCACCTGCTGATAGATGGAATACCTGCGCTGTGTCACCCGGTACAATAAATCCGAATTAAGTATGTCCATGTACCCAGGTGATTCCTTAACATCAACCCCTGCACAGAAAACCTTATCCCCTCCGGTTAAGATAATGCACCGGACATCTTTGTCTTGACCGAGCTTTTGAAAAGCATCGGCAAGTTCCTGTCGCATCTGCATAGAAATTGCGTTCATTTTGCCTGAACGGTTTAGCATGACAATGGCGGTAGCCTGCTCAATTTGCACTGTAATTGCCGAGTAATCCATATAACCCTCCTTATTGTTTCTGTATGTGGTACGCGTTTCTATATGTGTGGTTTAATTATAATTAGTCGGTTCTTTTCTGTCAATTCATAATCTTAAATATTTTTTTTGACTCCAACACGAGAATTCGCGGTTCAGATCCCCGCTTAAAACAGCTAGATTTTCCAGAAACAGTGCCCATTAAAGACAAAAACGAGAGGAAGTATTGTTCCTCTCGTTAGGACGTGTCCATTGCTTTACCCCAGGTATTATGACGGCGCTGACTCCTCCTGCCGCATGCGGTCTCCCTCGTACCTGCTCCTTACTGGAGAGCAGCAGAAGGTCTCATTAGGTAACCCTATTTCAACCTTGCAAGTGTCGACGATGTAGACAAGCCTCCTACACCCTAAACCGGTACCCTGCTCCCCACACGGTCTCGATATACTGCGGATTGGACGGGTCACTCTCGATTTTCTCACGCACCCTGGCAATGTGCACAGTCACCGTGGCCGAGTCGCCCAGGGCTTCGAGCCCCCAGACCCGCTCAAACAGCTCGTCGCGCCCGAAGACCCGGTTCGGGTTTTGCGCCAGGTAAGTGAGCAAATCGAATTCCTTTTGGGCCAGGTTCACTTCCTGGCCGTTGACAAAGACCCGGCGCGAGTCTTTCTCGATTTTGAGGCCGCGGATGGTCAAGGTATTGCTCCGGTTTAGCCCGTCCCGGAACCGGTGCTTTAAGCGTTCATAGTTCTCCAGATGGGCTTTGACCCGGGCCACCAGTTCCCCGGGACTGAAAGGCTTGGTGATGTAATCATCCGCGCCCAGGCTCAAGCCCTTAATCTTGTCGATTTCTTCTTTTTTGGCAGAGACCAAGAGCACCGGGATGTCTTTCTCATCCTTCATGCTGCGCAGGATTTCCAAGCCGTCCATCCCCGGAAGCATGATATCCAGGATCAAAAGATCATACTCCTTCTCTTTGAGCATGTTTAAGCCGTCCAATCCGTTGGGGCAGATGTCCGCCTCAAAGTCAGCCAGTTCGAGGTAGTCCTTCTGCAGCTCCGCGATACTGACATCATCCTCAATAATCAGGATTCTTTTCATAATAACCTCCTGCAACCTACATCTTACTCAGCGAAATCATAATGCTCGTACCCTCGCCTCCGTGGCTCACGGCCCAGATGCGGCCGTGATGCCCTTCAATGATTTGCTTGGCGATGGCCAGCCCCAGCCCGCTCCCTTTGATCTCAGTGCGGGCCGCATCCGAACGGTAGAAGCGTTCGAAAATATGCGGCAGATCCTCTTCTTTGATGCCGGAACCATTATCCCGCACTTCAATGATAATACTGGTGTTGGTTTCGCGCACCAGCGCTTTAATTTCCCCCTGCTCCTTATTCATGTATTTGCGGGCATTATCCAGGATATTTATGATAACCCGCTTCATCCGGTCCCGGTCGAGCAAAACCATTCGTTTAGATGCAAGCTCACTCTCAAAGCTTGACCTGATCCCATGCCGCTCCAGTTCCGGCTCACTCTCCAGCAGACACTCATGTACAAAGCCGGCAATGTCTGTGCGTTCAAAATTAAAGGGAATCTGGTTCAAATCGAGTTTGGAATAGAGCAGCAAATCGTTAATCATGGTATCCACTTGCTCTGCTTTAGCATAAATAGTGCGCAGGTAGCGCTCCATTTTCTCCGGGGAATTGGCCACCCCGTCAAAAATCCCTTCCACGTACCCCTTAATTGAAGTGACCGGTGTTTTCAAATCGTGGGAAATGCTCGAAACCAGCATTTTGCGGTTATCCTCATATTTCAGCTGCGTCCGAATCGAGTCCTTGAGCTTAATCCGCATGAGTTCAAGATCGCGGCAGAGCGCCCGTATCTCCTGATCCCCCTCTTCCACGATCTCTCGTTCCAGATTCCCCAGGCTGATCTCGGCTGCGGCCTGCTGCAGATTATAAAGAGGCTTTAAGATTACCCGCGACAGCTGGTAAGAAATCAGGAAATTAGTCAAGGCAAAGGAGAGGACCAGGACCACCCCGGTTAAGATTAATAAACCGGTGAGACTGCTCAGCGAGCGGTCTACGGGCGCCAGGAGCAAGACGCTGCCGTGGCTGCCGTCTTTAAAATCAAGGGAAACCGCGTCCACGCTGTAGGCCAGATTGCCCACAAGAACCGGGTCCTTCCCCCATTTTTTATTCCCTTCCAGCGTAAACTTTGCCAGTTCGATTTTGCTGAAATTGCGCGAGGAAAAGAGGACTTCATCATCCTTCATAATAATCAGCTCGCCGTTGATCGCGGCCAGCCTCTCCTGCAAATTTTTCTGAAAGCTCTCTTCTTCCACCGCTTCCGGTTTCTGTCTGAGGATGCTGTTTCCGCTTTCTATCAGTTCCAGCTTAATCTCGGACAGCCTCTGGTAATTCTCGACCGAGATATCTCTGCCCATCACATGGCTGAAAATAAAAATATAAGCCAAGGCAACAAGAACAGTAATCAGCACAGGAATGATTACTGTCGCCGCATTGGCTAAGCTTAAGCGCCGTTTGAGGTTCATATCCTCACCCTAAAACTCTTTCTTGTCAAAAAGATAAAATCCGGCTGTAAATAACATTATACCATATCCCGCCATAATCAGCAGTTGGCGCAGGATCTTCCACCCGGGGAAAGAATGAGCCAGCCACAGGTTATACCAATCGAGATGAGTTGTAATAAACAGGCTGGCATATGAAGAAAAGAAGACACCCAAGACTTTGAATACCAAAAAGAATAGAATTGAAAGAAAAAAGACGCTGATCCCGCTCTTAAAAATGTTTGCCAGGAGCACGATCCCCAAAGCCAATACCAGCATCGGCAGGAAACTTACCAGGTACGCCAGGACGGTGCGGGCAAACCCTCCGAAACTGGCTGAGTTGGCATTAAAGAGAAAACCGGCCAGTTCCGAAAAAACCAGGAGCAAAAGGAGGTTGGCCAGGATAAACAGGGAAATAGCCGTAACTTTGGCCGAGAAAACCTTGAACCGGCTCACCGGCCGGGTAAGGGTAATGCGCATCATATTGTGGGAAAACTCGCCCGAGAAACTGTCGATGGCGACCAAAGCGGTAAACAGAGGGAGAATGGTATTGACCACGACCGAGAGCACCAGGATCGGGAACTCGGCGCTCCCCACCCCGCGCACCCCAAAGCCGGTGCGCACCCCGACAATAATCAGTTGTCCGAGCACGATCATGCTCAGGGACAGGATGATGGCGACAAAGGCTTTTTTCTTTTTATAAAGCTTCTCGACTTCGTTAAGAAGCGCGGCTTGGAACACGGCCATTTCGTTCTACCTCACTCACAAAATAATTCTCCAGGGTCGCGTAATTCTTAAGAATGCTGTCCATGCTCTCGACATTGAGCATTCTCCCGTTGTAAACCACCCCGATGCGGTTGCAGGTCAGCTCGACGTCGTGAATCAGGTGGCTGGAAATAAAAAAGGTCGTTTGCTCGGTTTCCGCCAGGTGCTTTATCAGCTTGCGCATGTCAATCATGCCCTCGACATCGAGCCCGTTCAAGGGCTCATCGAGAATCACAATCTGGGGCCGGGAAAGAATCGCGGCGGCGATTCCCAGGCGCTGCTTCATCCCCAGGGAAAACTTCCTCGGCTTTTCATTCTTGTAACGCAGAATTCCCGTAAGTTCCAAGACCTCATCCATCCGCTTGTGATCCACCCCAGGGTAGTAGCGGGCCGCCTGTTTCAAGTTGTCAAAAGCACTGAGATAAGGGTAAGACTCGGCTGTTTCAATAATACAGCCGACTTTTGCCATCGCCTTCTCATAATCCTCAATCACACTGTAGCCGGAAATCCTGACATCCCCGCGGTCAGGCCGGATCAATCCGGTCATGACTTTCATGGCTGTGGTCTTCCCGGCCCCGTTCGGGCCCAGAAAACCAAAGATGTCCCCTTGGTAGATGTCCAGGTTGATTTCATGAATCCCCCGTCCATTGGGGTATAGTTTACTCAAGTTTTGGATCTCGATCACTTTGTCCATTCACGTTCCTCCAACAATAATATCCACACCAGCATCGGAAGCTACTAGATGTCCAAGATCTGCCAAGCATTTCCACTACTAAGTTCCTTCGACCCTTGCAGGTAGACGCGCGCGGGTACACGCGGAAGCTGCCGGGAGTCTAACCCGGCAGCTCATCCGTTATACTTCTCTTCTTTTACTCAAAAGCCGGACTGTAGTTGGAATCATAACCGCGTCTGCTCAAAAGATAGTTGACATTAAAGTATATCTTCCCGGCGTATTCATCAAAGAACATATCTCCGTTGTAAGTTTTACTCGAATCCGTATTAATCGTAAGCCGGGCATTTCTTGAACTCTTCTGCTCAAAAGTTCCTTCAAAATTAAATTCTTTGTCTTTAGAGGCCATTTGCTCAAATCCCTGGGCGTATTCCTCGTGATAGCGTCCGCTCACGCTTTGGCTGTCAATACTTGTGATGTCAACGATTCTTTCGCCCGCTTTGACGAGTTTGCCGTCTTTTTCAATGACAATGTCATTTTTGAATTTACCCACAAATTTCTGCGGGTTGGAGAATTCCGGGCCATACTCAGCAGACTTGGCAACCTCTTTGACCACATTTTTACCGGTGAGGTCGGGTTTTGTGACCACGGTTGAGTTGATATCGGTCATTTTGCCCAGAATTTCGATGCTGATTTCGTGAGCCTTCCCTTGGGCATCCGTTCCGGAAAGCACTGCTGTGCCCAGAACGTTCTCAAGAACCCCGTCCTTGTTAACTGAGGCCGTGCCTTTGACCTCTTTGACATAAATGTCCTTGCTTAAATTTAGTCCTCTTTGTTCATAAGGCCGGTTAAACTCCTGCTTGAGCGCAAAGGAAGACACCGCGTTCACCAAGGGCGGAATCTGGACCTCACTTAAGGAACCGGAAAGTTCTCTGCTGCCATCGGGATTTTCGTTGACCATGACATAGTCTTTGAGACTGCCCACTAAGGCATCGGCAATCTTTTCTACATCTTCAGCCTCTTCCTGCTTAAAGGGATTATCAAAAGAATTAAACTTTCTTTCATCGGTGAACTCGGTCACATGGTAAGTATTATCTCCGTTGCTGAAACCAATCATCGTGTTCTTGTCAAAATAATTGTAACCACTATAGCTGCGCCCGGAAATGTCTTCATTGGAAAACGTGTTTTCGCTGGCACCGTTCTTACGGTCGTACTTCTCTAACTGGTTCTGTGACATGACGATTTCCCCGTTATCTTTGACCACGAACGAAATATCCAGGGTAAAACTGTCGAACTCCCCTGAAGCTTTTTCAGCCGTCAGCTTCAGAGAATCCTTCAACTGTTCATACCCACTCTTGTTGGCGATATCGGCCAAGGCCGTGGTCGCAAACAGCAGCGTGCCCAAGGTAAAGCTCATCAGCATCGCTGTTTTCTTTTTTAACTTCATTGATTCAATTCAACTCCTTTATTTATTGGAAGCCTCCTAATCCTATTCTAAAGGACGGGTCTTGAATTTCCCTAACGAGATTATTAAATAAGTATAAAGAAAACACGGCTTTTTCAAATAAACCTATTTCGCACCGTTTGCCCGGAAGCTTTGTTCCCAGTTGTCAACATATAACCCGGTGGCCCATTCCGCCATCACCACAGTTTCCCCTTCGTGTAAGTCCAGCTTGGCCAGGGGTTCGCTTCCTAGCCGGCCTTCATTCATGGCATACACATAAAGCCGGGTTCTGGTCGCCACAACCGCCAGGCTCCGGTTCGGGGAGGTAAAGGCATCCACCGCATCCGGCACCCGTTCTTTAATCGTTTGCCAGCTCAGGGATAAGGTGTCAAATGATACGAGCTTGGATGGGGGAACGAGATTAATGTTATAGTCCAAATATCCCGGCTTGCCGCCGCTTTGATAACTTAGGCGGCCCTGAAGCAGCCAGTGCCCGTTTTTCCGTACCAGTCCCCAGTTTTGTCCCTGGTCGCTGCTGCCCGTCTCTAAGTCCGGACGTTGTTCCAGGGCTCTTAAAACTTGAGCGCTGGCGTTGCTGAAAGCCGCAGTCCCTCTTTCCCCGGCCAGGTCGGACAAGGTAATTCCCTGGCGTGTTTCCAGGTTATCTATAGGATTGACTTGGAAGCTGTTATCAAACCAGGAGTGGCCGCTTTCTCCCAATACCCCCCTGCTGTCAAACACACCAGAGCCGCTGTTTTCAAAGGACACAAAGTCATTCCCGACGAAATTCAAGCTGCGCGCCAACACCCCTTCCCTGCCTTCCCAGAAAAGAGAACCCAGAACCGGTTTTAATTCTTCCGGCATCGCTTCCGGGTCCTTAGTCGAAACATCATAGGCTAAAAGCAAATCTTCCGCCTTCGTACCTTCTTCGACCCGGCGCACTTTAAGCTTCCAAAAACCGCTTAGACGCGGAAAAAAGATATCCTTGTCTTCCAATATGGGATGTAGATGTCGATTAGTGGCAGCCAGCCAGAGGGTACGGTAAGTGTAGGCGCTTGCCTTCTGCCCGGCCTCAGGCGAGGGAGTTTTAAGCCCCAGGAGAACGCCTGCGGCACCGGCTGATTTTACGGCCTTGCCGGGTTCTGCTGCCTCGTCTTCTGCCGCCGCGTCTTGAGCGGCCACCGCTGAGGCTAGGGAAGCATCAACCATACTCGATGTTTTTGTCAGTAACAAAACTTTATTTTGCACAAAGGCAAGTACACGCGCATCATCAAGTCTTAGGAATTCTCCTAGGAAGTTATCTGCGTTTGACAGGGTCACCACGTACACTTCCTTGTCCCGAACAGCCAGATCCCCTGGCAATGTTAAGTATTTTGAGAGTAAATACTCCTGGGTGTTCACTTTTTTGACCTTAAAGACAGGGTGAGGCCAGGAGTACTCTCCGATGATTGCCGCCTCCTGCGAAAACTGGGCCGTCTTGCCGATCCAGGTCTGAGCCGCAGGGGTAAGGGTATTCAGCCTTGAGTTCTGGCCCGTGTTCTGCCCTGTGTTAAGTCCGGTCCCGAATTCCTGGTCGATGGCCCATGTACCGGCTAAGGGGCCGTTACCGCTTTGCGGGGGTACGATCCTGCCTGCCGTTTCCCACGGAGGGCCGGCACAGCCGCTTAGTATAAACAAAAGCAGCAGCGAGCAGAGGGCAGCCATGGTCTTTAACCCTTTAACCATGGACTTCCACCTCTTTCGGGAGCAGCACATAGACCTTGGTCCCGCGCCCAAGCTCACTGCTTATCTCCAAACTCCCGTTCATTAATTCCACGATTTCCTGACAAATAGAAAGCCCGATGCCGTTTTGCGAGCGTGAGCTTTTTCCTTTATAGAACTTTTCCTTAACATAGGGCAGCTCCTCTGCCGGGATGCCGCAGCCGGTATCGGCCACACAGAATTGGATCCCTTCACTGGCGCTCACCACGCTGAAACTTACCTGCCCGCCTGCCGGAGTGAAGTTAAAAGCATTGTCCAAAATGTTGATAAAAAGTTGTTTCAACCGGTTCGCATCCGCCGTTAGAAAGGGAATGTCCTCCGGACAATGCACCCCGAAGCCGATGTTTTCCCGCACAGCCCTGGGAGTAAGCTGTATCTTGATCTCATCCAGGAGCCGCGCCGGATTCACGACCTCCGGCTGGAGCGTGACTTGGCCGGAGATGAATTTCGAGAAATCCAATAGCTCCTCCACCATATACGTGAGTCTTTCACTTTCCTTGGCGATAATCCCCAACCCGTCGTTTAACATCTCCTTATTTTGAAAACGGTCATTTTGCAGGGTGATGGCCCAACCCATGATCGAGGTCAGGGGCGTGCGCAGTTCGTGGGAAACGGAGGAAATAAATTCATTTTTCATACGGTCGCGATTGGTGATTTCCTCAGCCATATAATTCAGGGTGTCGGACAGTTTCCCGATTTCATCCTCGCGCTCTTTGCGGCTGCGGACTGTGTAATTCCCGGCAGCCATTTTCTGGGCCGCCGCCGTGACCTCCTGCAAGGGTACGATAATGGTGTTAGCCAAGAAAACGCTAATAAGACCGGCCACAATGATCACTGCAATGCCGATCGCGATAAACACATAGGCCATTTTGTGCACATCCTGGTCAACTTCGCGCAAAGAGGTGATAAAGCGCAAGGCGCCTACAATTTCGTTATTGGCCTTGAGCGGATAGGAGACTGCCATGACCTTTTCTGATTGAAGGCTGCCGACCCATTTTCCGGTTTTTCCTTTGAGAGCATCCTGGATATCTGTGCTGGGGTCAGCCGGCGGCGGGATCATGCCGATCGAGTCCATGATGATGTTACCGGATTTGTCCACAATCTCGACTTGAGCATTGCTTTGCTTCCAGAAAGCATCCACATTGTTCAGAACATTCTCTTGGAGGGTCGCGTCCGCAAAATACTTGGAGTAAAAATCAGCGGAGATTTTAATCTGGTTGGTCAGGCTTCCTTCCAGGCTGCCGTAATAGTTCTGCTTAACGGTATAGATAAGCAAGGCCTCGAGAATAGTCACTGTAATGACAATGATCAACATAAAGATGACGGTCAATCTCAAGCGAATGCCGCCAACTTTTAAATGAGTTTCAAAACTTCGAAAGAAGAACATGCAAGAAATTCCTACTCTCTACTGACTACTGAATTCTGAATTCTGACTCCTGAATACCCTGATAAACTTACTCCCGTATTTATGATTCCTGCCAGCGATAGCCGTAACCCCAGATCGTCTTAATGTACTTAGGTTCTGACGGGGTATCCTCGACCTTCTCGCGCAGGCGCCGGATATGGACATCCAAGGTCTTGGTATCTCCGAAATAATCTTCGCCCCACACGGAATCGAGGATCTCATCCCGTTTCAAAGCCTTATCCGGGTTTTCCATGAACAGTCTGAGCATGGCAAACTCAGTCGGAGTCAGTTCAATTTCCTGCTCCCCTTTGAAAAGCTTATTGGCCGAGAGATTTAAGCGCAAGACCCCGGCAGAGAGAATTAGCTTTTTCTCCTCCGTGCCGGCGCTGCGGCGCAAAAGTGCTTTAATACGGGCAATCAGCTCCAGCGGGTTAAAGGGTTTCACCATATAATCGTCCGCTCCCAGCTCCAAGCCCAAAATCTTATCCGTATCCTGAGCCTTTGCGGTCAGCATGATAATAAAGGTTCCCGGCATCCGCTCCCGAACTACCCGGCAGACCTCCAGGCCGCTGATTCCGGGCAGCATGATATCCAAGACCACAACCTGGGGCACAAACGCTTTTAGCAAAGCCAGTGCGTCCTCCCCGCTTGCCGCCTCGGCCACACTGAACCCGGCCGCGTTCAGGTTCAGGGTGATAAAACGCCGGATAGATTCTTCATCCTCGACCACCAAGACTCTAGCTTTGTCTTCATTCATCAAACCACCCACTCCATCGTTTTGCAAAACATGTTTCCCATTTCTAAGCGGTTTTGGCCGAGTCATCGATAGTGGTTTTCATGGAATCACTGCTTTTATCCGTTTCATTGCTTTTACTCACTTCATTACTTTCAGTAATTCCATCCCTTGAACCTTTTTTCCTGCCTTTAACCTTCTTTCTTCCTAAGTAAGCCGGAAAAGTCTCGATGGCAACGATGACAGCAAGGACTCCCAACACTTTAACTACCAGTAAAATAAATTCCATAGCCCGCCTCCGATCCTTATCCATGCCCTATTCCGCTATTCTCCCAGAGTTAGCCGTTATTTTGAAACCGGGATTAAATCTTCGTACATAAACCGTCGCATTTGCTCCTTCGCTGCATCCAAATCAAATGTCAAATACCATATCCCTTTAATCATTTCCCCTTTGCTTTGGCCGTCAAGCGGAAATCGCTGCCACTCCGGCGTGTCCAAACCCGCAGAGATCATATCTTTGCTAAGACGCGTCAATTCCAAAGGAGACATGCTGGTTTCCACATAGGGCAAACATTGATCCAGCAAAGCCGGATATTTTGCAGGTCCCAGCTCCTTTACCCGTTTGGCCAAGGCATTTAGCACCTTATTTTGCCGATCAACCCGGGTGAAGTCCCCGTTGCCCACGTTCCGAATCCGGGCGTAGGTAACCGCCTGCATCCCATTCAGCTTTTGAACCCCCGCTTTTTTAAGAAACACAGCCCGCTCTTTTCTCATTTGAGCCACTTCGTTTAAGTATTTGTTGATTTCCGGTATCTCTGCTGTCTTGACCTCAAGCTCAACTCCGCCAACGGCATCAATGATGCGGGAGAGGCCGACAAAATCGACCGTGATGAAATCCCGGATATTTAAGTCAAAGTTTTGGTTAAGGGTCTTCAGCGCGAGCTGCGGCCCGCCATAGGTATATGCTTCTGTTATTTTGGTTTTCCCCCGGCCTTCAATTTCTATATAACTGTCGCGCATAATTGATGAAAGCTTAATCTTGTTATGCTTTTGATCGACCGTCAGAATCATAATCGTATCTGAATGCGGTACATCGTTGGCCAGCCTGCCCGTATCCACTCCGAATAAGGCGATGTTGCGAATCTCTGAGCTGGCAACCGGCTCAGGCGCGGGAAAGCCATTAGTTGAAGAATTATCGGGATTTCCGCCCTCAGCGGGAGGTTGGGGCTTGATGCCTAAAGCCTCGTCTGTGCGGGAAATCTGCGTCACCTTAATCTTGCTTAATTCGGCATACGCCAAAGCCCCTGTACCTATTAATATTAAGATTAGAATGAGCCCAATCGAGGCCAGTACCCTTCCGGAATAACTCTTTCTAAGACTTTTGCTAATACTCATAGAGCTTGTCCTCCGCCGTTTTTTGCCGCTAATTTAAGTTTGCTCGTTTGGGCATTTCTCATAACTTAAACTTTTTTCCTGTTATTCCTACAATACACGTTTCTCTTGGCTCTTGTTTTACAAAATCTTTAATAAAGGTTACAAAAAGGTTAATAAACCCAAGTTTGCTTTTGCCAACCTAATGCTCTAAACTTAAGCTTAGAAAAACTTGTTAGTTGTTCCGCACTGACGAAGTTATGCTTTCTGATATACTGAGATAGGACGGTGGTTTTCTAAATGTCACGTGTTGCAGGAATGAGAGAGCCGTTAAATACCTGGACCCACTTTGTGCCGTTTCTGGCAGCCATCGGAGGGTTGGTTTTTATTATCGTCAACACCCGAGAAAATCCCGCGAAGCTGATCACGATGGTTATTTATGCCGCTAGTTTGATTCTGCTGTTCGGAGCCAGCTCCATTTATCACTGGTTAAAAGTGAGCCCGCGCAAGCAGTTGGTTTTACGCAAGATGGATCACATGGCCATCTACTTACTGATTGCCGGTTCCTATACCCCTGTGCTTTTCTACGGACTGCACGGAGCCTGGCGCTGGGCCATGCTGGGTTCGGTCTGGAGCCTGGCCCTCGGCGGCATCCTGCTGAAGCTCTGGTTTATCAACGCCCCGCGCACCCTTTCTACCGCTTTATATGTGCTCTTAGGCTGGATCGCGGTGGTCCCTTTCATCCAATTAGTAAAAAGCTTGCCGCGGGGAGCGATTGTCCTGATGATCGCAGGCGGAATTTCCTACACCGTGGGGGCGCTGATTTATGCACGCAAGCGCTTAAGTTTCCTGCCCAAGCGGGTGGGCTTTCACGAAACCTTTCATGTTTTTGTGGCTTTAGGCGGGGTACTGCATTTCATTATGATGGTCGTCTATATTTTGCCGATGTAATTCAATTTACATTACTCCAGCTAGAGGGAATATACATGAAAAAGGCAAGTATAAAAGATGTTCTGGATCCTAAATATCTTGAAGAAATATTAGGGAGCTTTTCCAAGGCAACCGGTCTGCATATCGAAGCGGTCAACCATAAAGGGGAAACTCTTTCGATCCTGGGGAAGCGGGAAAGATGCGATTTCTGCCGGCTTATTCGCAGTCACCCGGCAAGCGAGAGAAAATGCATTGATTCCTACAAACGTGCGTCTGCAGAGGCGGCCAAGTGGGATGAACCCTATTTCTTCCGCTGTCACGCGGGATTGGTTATTTGGGCTGTACCCATAGTGGTGCAAGGTGTTTCTCTCGGGAGCATTATTTGCGGGCAAGTCTTGATGTGGGAGCCTGATCAATTCTTTTTACAAGAGTTGAAAAGCAGTAATCCGGACTTTGATTTTAATGAGCTGAATGAAAAAGTGCAAAGCCTGGAAGTGATTTCACCGGAACAGTCACAAGCAGCAGCGGATTTGCTCTTCGTGGTTGTTAACCATTTAGTAAAGAGAAATATTCAGGCTTTAGAGGAGAAAAACGCTTACCGGCTGCAGCAAGAACAAATTCACCATGATTTAGAAGACAGGAAAAAGAACCCGGGCACAACCGGCTATGAAGCCTATTTGAAAAATGAACGGCGGTTTTTAAGATATATTCGTCTCGGGGATAAAACCCGGGCTGTGAATGATCTCCAAAGCTTGTTGACCGACCTCTATACCAAAGCCGCGGGTGACAAGGACACCATACGAGTTCGCGTCCTCGAACTGGCGTCTCTCACATCGCGCGCGGCTGTGGAGGGAGGGGCTGATGCTGAACAGGCTATGGCTATGTTAAAAGAATTTAATGCTGAAATCGAGCCCATTGACCGCATCGAACAATTTTTTTATAAAATCCGGGGTATTGTGGAAACATTTTTGCAAGGAATTTTTGCGCTCACCGATAAAAAACACCTCAGTCTCGTTAAATCAGCCCGCAACTATATTATGGAGAACTACCATAAACCTCTGACTGTACAAGATGCCGCCGATCACCTTTTTATTAGCCCCTCCCATTTGTCCCGCCTCTTTCGGCAGGAGCTGGACTGCACCTTTAATGATTATCTGACCCGGGTCAGAGTGGAAAAAGCGGTCGAGCTCATGAAAAAGCCTGAATTAAGTGTGGAACAGGTAGCTAAAGCTGTCGGTTACAAAAACCAAAGTTATTTCGCTAAAATCTTTCGCCGCTATATCGGGGTAACCCCTTTGACTTATAAAAACAGCTTGTTTTGATTGAGGTGAGCCCATGATTTATGATGACATTATCTATTCGATTGCCGAAGGGGAAGCCGAAGAAACCCTGGAGTTGACCAAACGCGCTCTGGCCCAGGGGTATCCTGCAGATTCCATCTTAGAAAAAGGATTGATTGCCGGGATGAACAGTGTGGCTGACAAGTTCCGGGAGCAGCGCGTGATTATCCCGGAAGTCCTGATGGCCACCAGGGCTATGCATGCCGGGTTATCTGTCTTAGAACCCCATCTAACCACTGCGCCCAAAAGGGGATTCGGCAAAGTGGTAGTGGGTACCGTGGCCGGGGATTTACACGACATCGGCATCACCCTCGTTAAAACAATGGCCATGTCCATTGGTATCAAAGTAATCGACTTAGGAGTAGATGTGACACCGAAAAAATTTGCCAACGCTGTCCGCAAAGAAAAACCTGATTTTCTGATGATTTCGGCCCTCTTAACTACTACCATGTCCGTAATGAAAGATGTTATCGAAGAACTGGAGGCCCAGGGGCTCCGCAAAAACGTGATCGTAATGGTGGGCGGAGCCCCTGTCACTGAAGCCTTCGCCTCAGAAATCGGTGCTGATTATTATTTTGAGAATTCCACTGAAGTCCGTCAGTTCCTGGAGGAAAACTTGGGCAAAATCTTAGCCAGTAAGAAAAAAAGCGACAAAGTGTAACGGTGAATCCCATTAACACTTCCTCGGCTTAGCTCGGCTTAGCTCGGCTTAGCTCGGCTTAGCTGGCCCGCTCAATATACATGCTCTTCATAAAGAAGCTGGTAAAGGTTTTATTGCCCCCGAGTTCGATATGCTTAATTTCTTTGGCCAGCAATCCAGCTTGTTTATATTCTTCGTGATTCAGAAGCGCCCGCACTGCTCCTACATGAGCGGAGTTGCCCACAGCCCGGATTCTCTCGGGCGCAATATCCGGCACCAGACCTATTTCCAAGATACTCCGGGCATTCAAATAGCTGGCAAACGTACCGGCCAGCACCACTGAATCAAGATCCTGAAGGGTAAGTCCCGCCTGACTTAGGAGAGTTTTGATCCCGGCACAAACCGCTCCTTTAGCCAGTTGCAGCTCCCCAATATCTTTCTGGTTCAGAACCACATCCACTCCGTCCGCTCCGCCGAAAGCCAAGACAAATTCCCGCCCGTCTTTGCCCCCGGGACGGATCCGTTCCCGCAAAGGCGCATTCAAAGCAGTGTTTTTAGCAGGGTCAACAATCGTTCCCTGCTTATTGATGATCCCGGCCAGCTTCATCTGTTCAATCGCCTCGACCAGACCGGACCCGCAGATACCCACTGCCGCCTGCTCACCGATGACCTCAATTTCTACCCCCTGATCCGTAATAGCGACACCTTCAATGGCACCCGGCTTAGCCCTCATTCCTTGGGTAATGCCCGCCCCTTCAAAAGCCGGACCTGCGGCAGTGGAGCAAGCATACATGGCCTCAGACGTTTTTAAGAACAGTTCACAGTTGGTGCCCAGATCGATTAACAGATGAGTACCCTCTGCCAAAACCTCCGGAGCCCCGACCACAGCTCCGACTGTGTCCCCGCCGACAAAACTCGCGATGTTGGGAAAAAGCAGGATTTTGCCCCTGGGATTGATTTTGATGCCCAGCTCGGCGGCAGCAAAACTCAAAGGACTGTTAGACGCTGAAACAAAGGGAGATACTGCTAAACAAGAAACATCCAAGCCAAGAAAGAGATGGTTCATGGTGGTATTGGCGACCACTGTCATGGTATAGATAGAATCAGCAGTGATCCCTTCTGCCTCTGTCAATTTACCCACGAGAGCATTTACGGTCTCCCTCACCCTGTCTCTAAGCTGCCGGCGTTGCTCAGGACTCTCATTGGCATAAGAGATACGGGAAATCACATCCGCACCGTAGGCTGTTTGACCGTTTTCACTGGAGACGGTCTTTAAGACTGTTCCCCGCTTCAAATCGACCAGAGCTGCTGCGACGCTGGTTGTTCCGATATCCAGGGCTACGCCGAAAATACTTTGCGTTGTATCTCCGGCTTCCACGTCTAAGACCTCGTTTTCCCATAAGGTCACAGTAGCTTTAAAATTTTTTGTCCGCAAAACCTGGGGGAGTTTTTCCAAGAGGGACAGGTCAGCATGGATACTTGCGTGCGGACGCTTCCCGGCTATTTCGTCGACCACGCGGTCCCAATCACCACGCTCGTCTGCCAAAGAAGGGGCCGAAATTCGAAGCAAAATCTTTTCCAAACCAGGGTTTAGCTCTGTTTGCATCATATTACGGAGAACGGCTTCCTTACGATCGTAAGTCACACCTGATTCCAGCTCAATTTCCATACCTTCCTGTGGTTTTACAGCGCAAGCCAGCCGGATGCCCTCATCAATTTCCTGCCCGCTCAAGTGTTTCAATTCGGCCTGAGTCGGAGCCGAAACCCCTGACGTAATACGGACTTTGCACTTGCCGCACGTCCCCTTTCCATTGCATACATTGGGCACGGGCAGTTGATACCGAACCAGTGCGGCCAGCAAAGATTCCTCCGGCAGAAGTTCTATCATTCTCCCCGGTTTAATCTTAATTTTCATAACGCTCACTCCTCAGCATTTCTAATGTTACAGGTTTACCGGGCTCTACATACACGGTCTCTGCAGCTTTCTTACCCCGGACCACGGCATTCAGAAGATTGAGATCCCCTTCGATCTCCCCGACTTTCCACCCAAAAAAGTCGGCTATTTCTTTTACTTGCTGCCGGTAACCCTCAAGATCTCTCATCCCGGGAGTTTTAATGAGCACGGCTTTCTGATAGCGCCCGTACAACGCCTCAATCAACTTCTTGGCCTTTTTCTCTCCGAATTGCTCCACATATTCCAGGTACTCCGCATACGGAGTCCGGCCATAATCCAGCCACCCCTGGCTGAAATAATATGTGAGCGAGTTTTCTCTAAACATCTCCATATGCCTGGCATTGGAACCCAACATCAGGCCGATACAGTCATGGGTGGCAGGAAAAAGCAGGGGAACCCTTGGTGACACCAGGCCCACTACCGAGTTTGAGCAACGACCGTAGGTGAGAATGATAAGATCATAATCCTGGCTCTGATCTATTAATTCCTGGAGCTTCCGGTGAAGCTTATCCGGCCTGGCGTGAAAACTATAGTCGAGAAACTCACTATCCATCTCTTGGTCAATTCCCAGCCAGCGCACCTCATTCATCGTCGACTGGCAACCAATCAGTTTGAGCTTCATGCAATCATCTCCTCCAAGCCATCTGTAAGGTTATCCGAAAAATGCCTTTACCCTGAGCAATGCCCCTTACCCCTCGACTTGTTCTTTTGTCAGCTTCTCGGGGAAGAACTCCCCTCTGCTCTTATACTCAACAGCGGCCTGCTCCGGAGAATTAGGAGCAATCTCAACCATCGCGCATTCCCTATTTAAAATGGCCGCAATGAATCTCAGATCCCCTTTTTCCTCCCGGTAGGCCTTGCCAAACCTGGAACATGATTCATGAACATGAAGGCGATAGTTATCCAAATCATAACACCCGTTATCGATTAAGACAAAATCCGTATAGTTTTTGTACATAAGCTGGGCGACTTTCCAGCCTTTCTTCTCTCCATAGGCTTCAATATATTTGCGGCTGGAGTTTAAGGGATCCTCCCCGGCATCAATCCAGTTCTTGTTCAGATAAAAAGAACCGGGCTTTTCTGCCTGCAGGCTGTTAAACTTCGCCAGCGAACCCAAAATAACCGGAATACAGTCGGCCACATCCGGATATATCAGTTTAAGTGTTTGCGAGTATACTCCTGTCAAAGCTCCGCCGCAGTTGCCCAAGAAGAGCAAGACCGTGTCGCCGGGGTTTAATCTGCTTTCTGCTTCTTTGACCTTCTCAAGAATTATCCTGTGCAGTTGATCCGGGACATTATGCAATGCTTGCTCAATCCACAGGATAGGAACCTTGATTTCATGAGCAAAGGCCGCAAGCTCTCCGCGATAAGCTTCACACGCAATAATCATCTTTATTGACTGATCCATTTAAGTCCGTTCCCCCCTCTCGCCTAATTGAAGCTGCAATAATTAAAGCTGTTACCCGATTGAAAAAAAACCCAGGCATCCGTTATCCTGGGTGTTGAGTTTGGTTTATTTTGTTTATCTGGCGCCGCTGTCCGCGCGCAGGGCTTTGTAGATGCTGAAGCACATCGCGATCATGATCAGCATGAACGGGAAGGCCGCCGCAATCGAAGCAGTCTGCAAGGCGGTCAACGCGGCTTTGCCGCCGACCAGAATCAGGATGATGGTAATTGCACCCTGCACAATCCCCCAGAAGCTGCGCAGCTTCTTGCTCGGGTTCATATCACCGTTCGAAGTCAGCATCGCCAGGACGTAGGTGGCGGAATCAGCCGCTGCCACGAAGGAAGCAACGATCAGCACAATGGCCAGGGGAGCAGTTATCACATATAGCGGCATCTGTTGCAAAAGCGCAAACAGGGCGGTGGTATAATCCGCTTTAACTGCTGCCTGAATGGCTCCATTGGCCACACTGTCCAGATTGAAGGCCGCGCCGCCGTAAATCGAGAGCCAGATGAATGAAAAACCGACCGGGAGCAAGGTAACAGCCAGAATGAATTCACGGATAGTGCGGCCTTTGGAAACACGGGCTACGAATTGCCCAACGAACGGAGCCCAGGCAATCCACCAGGCCCAATAGAAGATGGTCCAGCCGTTCAGCCAGGAAATATTGCCCATCCATAAGCTCTGACCGATAAAGTTTTGCAAATAGGCACCGATGGAATCCGTAAAGGTATTGAGAATAAACACCATGCCCCCGAACAGGAAGATGAACACCATAAAGGCAATCGAAAGCCAGACCTTGATATTGGCTGCAGCCTGCATGGCCTTATGCAAACCGGATATTGTTGTTAGGGTAAAAAGGACAGTCATAACCGCTATGATAATCGAAATAGTCCCGGGAGTCGCCTTAATTCCCCAAATATACTGAATACCGGTGGCAATCTGACTTGAACCAAGCCCAAGACTGGTAGCCACACCGAACACCGTGGCAAACACCGACAGAATGTCAATGGCTTTGCCAATCGGACCGTAAATCCGATCGCCAAGCAGCGGATGAAAGGCGGAACTGATCAAAAACGGCAGACCTTTTCGAAATTGGAAGTAAGCCAGAGCTAAGCCCCCGATGGCGAAAATAACCCAAGCATGAATGCCCCAGTGAAAGAACACAATCCGCATCGCCGTATGCATGGCTTCAACCGTATTGCTTGTGCCAAAAGGCGGGGACGCATAATGCATCATCGGTTCGGCCACCGACCAGAACACAAGGCCGATTCCCATGCCGCCGCCGAACAACATGGCGAACCATTGGAAATTGCTAAATTCCGGCTTATCATCGTCTTGTCCGAGCTTGATTTTTCCATAGCGGCTAAATGCAATGCCAAAGGCAAAGACTATGAATCCAGAAACAGATAACAAATATAACCATCCGAAATCAGTTGTCAGAAAGGCAAATACGGCATTGACAACTTTGCCCATCTCACTCGGGAGAAACATGCCAAACAAGACAAATAACAACACGATGACAGCGGAAACATACAAAACAGTCCGATTTTTTGTACTAGTGCCGTTCGTCATAAACAGCATTCCCCTTTCGTAAGCCCTAAGCTTAATTGATAGGTGGGAAGCGTGACTCCCGCCGAAAGCTCACGCTTTCCCGGGGGAATCACGACGTGACCCTTTAAAGACTTAAACGAACTACTTGGCAAGCACGCGGCCGGCAAGCTGGACTGCATCATCAGCAGTTTCGGCCCAGCCGTCAGCACCGATTTCATCGGCCCAGGCTTGGCTCGTAGGGCCGCCTCCGACGAATACTTTGAATTTATCCCTTAAACCGTTTTCTTTCAGGTACTCGATAATTTGTTTCTGCCCGACCATGGTCGTTGTTAACAGGGCACTAGCCCCGATGATGTCTGCGCCCACTTCCTGAGCTTTGGCGATAAATGCTTCCGGTTTAATGTCGGTGCCTAAATCAAATACTTTATATCCGGCTGCAGTGAACATGGCTCCGGTGATATTTTTGCCGATGTCGTGAATATCTCCGGCAACGGTGCCCAACACGATTTTGCCTTTAGCTTCCCCTTCGCTGATTCCGAGTTTGGCGATTTCCGGTTCCAGGAGAGCCAAACCGGCTTTCATCGCTTCGGCAGACATCATTACATCCGGCAGGAAAACTTCGCCGGCCTTCCACGCTTCACCTACGATTTCGATTCCTTTAATAAGGCCTTGCTGAACTGCGTCAACCGGATTTATCCCCTCGTCCAGAACCTTCTGGGACAATTCTGCGGTAATATCTTCGTCGCCGTCGATAACTGCCTGCTTTAATTCTTCAAAGATTGCGCTCATTTCTTTTAACCTCCGTTTAATAATCCTTCTAATATTTTTGTTTTTCTCAGGTATCCGTTCCCTCAGGTACTTTTGCTTACTGACCGTGTCCAAGCTGAGCTTACATTAATTCTTGCGTCCGTTTCGCTATAAATTCCTGCAATTTCTGATCCAGCGCCGCATCGACAGCGGGGGGCACATAGTTCGCCAAAATTTCTTGCCATTTCCTGCGCGCTCTTTGATTGGTATCCAATTTTTCTTTAGCCCAAGTATCATAGGCGTTGCGGTCACTCAATTCTGCGATGCGGAATTCCCGGCGGTGGTTTTTCCGGGTGTGTTTTTGCGTCAGGAAATGCCCCCCCGGTCCGACTTTGGCAATCACATCATAGGCCAGACCGTCTTCATCAAAGTGATAACCTTTCAGATAGTGCAGGAGCATACCGGCCATTTCGTCGTCCATGATGAACTTCTCATAAGACATGGCCATGAAATATTGTAGAATGCCGGCCGTGTGCAGGACGAAATTGATCCCGGTGACACTGGCAGCCATCAACGTCATCATGGATTCGTACCCTGCCTGGGCATCAACAATCTTAGAATCGTTCAAACCGCCGCCGGACCGGCTGGGCACTCCATAGAACCTGGCCAGCTGGGCACTGGCAGAGATAAACAAAGCGCACTCAGGGCTGCCGATAGACAGGCTGCCGCTGTGCATGTCACTCAAGGCCGAGGTAGAACCGTATACCACCGGGGTACCGGGGTTGATGCTCTCAGCCAAGGAGATGCCGGCCAAGACTTCAGCATTTTGGAGAGCTAAAGTTCCGGCCATCGCCGCAGGACCCGTGGAACCCGCCATTACCAGAGAAGCGATTACCACAGCTTGTCCTGCTTCCGCATAGGCCATCAAGGCTCCCAGCATCCGCTCGTCATATTTTAACGGAGTTAGGGAGTTAATCAGAGAAATAAGCACCGGCTTTTCCTTAATTACGTCCTTGCCCCCAAAGAGAATGGAAGCAATCTCAATCGAATCCTCGGCCCGTTCCCGGCCTTCCGCGCTCCCCATGAAACACTTGTCAGAACTTTTAATTGAGGTGTAGAGCATTTTTAAGTGCCGAATTTCATCCGCAATATCCTGGGGTTCAGCCATCGTCCCCCCGGTCATATGCAGGTTTTTGCTGGCTCCGGCCAGTTTCGCGAAATTTTCATAGTCCTGCAGGGTTGTTTTGCGGCGGGTGCCGTCTGCTTCATGAATGAAGGGGGCTCCATACCCGGGCATATAGATAATATTGTCTCCGCCGCAAACCAAATTGTGCTCCGGATTACGGGCATGCAGGGTGAATTGGGAGGGCGCCAGTTTTACCTTGGCTTCTATAAAGTCTTTGGTAAAATACACCCGGCGGCCTTCAACCTTGAGCCCTTCTTTCTTAAAGACCTCGACTGCAGGCTCATACTCAAACTCCATGCCGACTTCTGAGAGGATTTTAATGGATTCATCGTGAATCATTTGTACTTGTTCCTCAGTGAGGATGTTGTACTTTGGCAGCATCTAAAACACTCCTTTGTATAGATTAGATCCAACCGTTCTCTATCTCTCTAAAATAGTTTTAGGAGCGGATGTTCAGTTGTACCCAGTTTTACTCCGGTCAGTTTATTGTTATAAGCTATCATGGCGTCGGTGGCAGCCATAGCCCGGTAAACCCAAGGTGCGTTCATCATCGGTCCATACAGAATGAAATCTGCGCCCTGGGTAACCGGATAGGTGAAGACAGATGCTCCCGCTACCTCAAAGAACGGAGTTCCTTTCGAACGCATTTTCTTCCAAAGGTAAACTGCATTGGACGGGGCACATCCTCCGGGATAACCGAACTCTTCTTTCACCGTATTGATGGCCTCAGTAGTCCAGCTGGCACTGGGAACATCGAGGACACCGGGGTCGATCAGATACTGTTCAATCCCTGCCCTTTTGGCGGCATCAATCAGGCCTTCTTTGTCTGCGTCACCCGTAAGGAGTTTAACCCGTCCCTTGGGTTTGAGGGCTTTCTTGCTAAAGGCCAGGATAACCGCCGTTTTGATCCCGCTTTCCTTAATTGCTGCCAGCTCTTCTTCGGTAAAATGCTCATCAATGGAATTATAGATTAAGCGTTTCGTAACTTCCGGGTCTTTGCCCAACTGTCTGAGCGCCCCCACACGTACCTCGGGGCTAATGCTGTCCAAAAGGAAGGGGGCTTTGGTATTCTTTAAGATGAATTCGACGTAACGCGTCAACGCTTCCACCGACTCGCCCAACACGTCAATAATAAAAGGATTTCCTGTTTCCGCGCTCAGCTCAGCTTCTTGATCCAGCAGTGCTTTGGCAGCGTCCTCATCAAACATACCCTTCATGTCATCTTTGACAATTTTATGCCCTCTGTAAAAAATACTGCCGATGAGAACAGTGGGGTACTCTCCCGGCTGCCCCCCAATCTTAACGCCGTTGATATCATATACTTGTTGTTCGGCTGTGAATTTAAACATTAATAGTCCTCCATTCCTTTCCTACTACAATGCTGCAATTACCTAAATGACTTACCCCTCCTCGGGCTGCATCACCTCCTTAAAAGCCTTTAGCTACCTTTCTTTTATAGCCCTGTCCCTGGTCAGCTCACGCACAAGCGAAAAAGCCATGACACCCATAATCAGCATAAAAGGGAAAGCAGCGATAATCGAGGCTGCCTGCAGGGCTGCCAATCCTCCGGTAAGCAGGAGCACGATGGCAATCCCGCCTTGAATTGCGCCCCATAAAACCTTGGTTGAACTTCTGGGTTCCAAGCCTCCGCCGGAGAGCAGCATGCTGACCACAAAGGTCGCCGAGTCTGCCGACGTAATAAAGAAAACAGCAATTAACATTAAAGCCAATCCTGACAAAAGTCCGGCCAACGGATATTGGTGAAAAACAACAAACAATCCGGACGCTATATTCTTAATTACGGTCGGAGCGATATTCTCTCCCATTTTGGTCTGAAGATAGAGAGCAGCCCCGCCGAACGTCCCCATCCAGAGGAAACTTAAGACCGTGGGCGCGACCAGAACCCCTATGATAAACTGTCTGATCGTACGGCCCTTGGAGATCCTGGCAATAAAACCGCCTACAAAGGGTGCCCAGGCAATCCACCAGGCCCAGTAAAAAACTGTCCAAGACGTAACCCAGCTCGCCTGTTGGGTCGGTTCTGTTGCCAGACTCATACTCAGGAAATTCTGCAGATAGCTGCCAACCGTGGTGATAATCAGATTGACGGCAAAAAGCCCAGGGCCAACTACCAGCATGAAAATCAGAAGTGCAAAGGCCAGTATCAGATTCAAATTGCTTAGAATCTTAATGCCTCTTCCAATCCCCGAAATCGCCGACAAAGTGAACAAGGCCGTAATCACTGCTACGATGAGAACACTAATCGTGTTTGTTTCCGGAACCCCGAAAAGATAATTCAGACCGCTGTTAATCTGTAATGTTCCCATTCCGAGAGAAGTGGCTACCCCAAATATGGTGGCAAAAACAGCCAACCCGTCAACCGCTTTGCCCATCCAGCCATCCGTGCGCTTACCCAGTAAAGGTCTGACAACAGAACTGATCAATAACGGAGCTTGTTTCTTAAAGCTGAAATAAGCCAAGGCCAGTCCGGTCAGTCCGTAAACCGCCCATGGGTGAATACCCCAGTGAAAGAAGGTGTAACGCATGGAATCCCAGAAAGCCTGCTCAGAAAAAGGGTCTCCCGCAGGTGGACTTGCCAGATGGGACAGAGGCTCTCCCACACTCCAGAAAACCAGACCGATCCCCATTCCAGCACTGAACAACATGGCAAACCAGGAAACAGTGCTATATTCGGGCTGATCGTCAGGGGCGCCAAGTTTAATATTTCCATACTTACTGAAGGCCAGCCATAGAGTGAAAATTACAAAACCCAGCACCATCCACAAATAGAGCCACCCAAACTTTATTGAGATGAAATTAAGCACACTCTGCATTAACAGATTCATCTGTTTGGGAAATAAGGAACCGCCGAGAACAAATGTTAGTGCTAATGCTGCTGTCAAGATTTTTAAGCCCTTATCCCTCTCTTTTACTTTCCCATCATTTTCCATCACCTTTCGCAGCCTTTGCCTAAATAAAGTCTGCCTTACCCCCCTAAGCTCTATGCATATCTCTGTTTAACCGGTTAAACATTCTCTATATGCATCATAGCATTAATCTAAACCTTTTTTACTACTACATTTCTGCCCGTTTTAACGCATTCCTATCATAAACGAAAATTCGTATAATTTAGTTAAGTGATAAAAATCACATATTGAAAGAGCATCTACTTGGGTAGATGCTCTCTTCATGCTAGAATTAAATGGAATTGTTCCGATGGCCGTAGAACCACTTTGAAAACAGTATGGCTGAAAATGATTAAAGCGATCTTAGCATCAGCTGCCACTCATGACTATCAACTCTCCAAACGGTAAATGGTGCGGATTGCAATGTCAATTTCTCTTTCAATGGCCTGGGCCACTATGTCCGTATGCGGATTATATTCTTGGGCTAAATCGGCATCTGCGTAGCCATCAATGGCCAATATAGCGCCTGCCCTGATCCCTCTTAGGGATGCGATGACATAGAGGGCTGATATTTCCATCTCAACTGCAATCACGCCTGCTTTTTGGTATTTTTTGTGCGGGAATTCTTCGACTCCGGCAAAGAATGCATCCAGGGACAGCGTAATCCCTTTCTTCACCTTGTCATCTATTTCCAGTGCCGTCTGATATAACGTTTCACTTACTTTACAGTCGGCAGCCGCCGGGAAGCCAAGGGGTACCAGCTGGCGGGTGAGACCTTCTTCACGAACAGAAGCCGTACTTACCACTAAGCTTCCGGGTTTTACATCTTCCAGGTAAGATCCTGCCGTGCCTACCCGAATGATCGTCTTAACACCGGCTTTGATAAGTTCTTCAAAACAAACCGCCGCTCCCGGAGAGCCCACTCCATGGCTTACCACTGCCATTAATACTCCGTTATATTCACCGGCAAAGGTTCGATACTCTCTGGCAAATCCCAGTTCTTTGCTGTGATCTAATTTTCCGGCAATATACTGGGCTCTTTTCGGATCTCCACACACGATCGCATATTCGGGAAGGTCTTCTGAGTTGATCTGCAAGATGGGCAATAACAAACTTGATCAAACTCCTTTCTACCAGAATAGCCCTATATACTTCATCTACAAAAATCCCGCTTGTTTAACCCAAATTATATCTCGCAAACATTCACACTGGCAATGTTATTTCCTGTCTTTTGACAAATACCATGAAAAAGTGCTTAATTTGATTGAACTTTTGAAGCAGCTAATGACTCTTAGCTATAGAAGGGGGTCAAGAAATGGGCGAAGCTTCCCTGGTTGAGCAGGCAAAAAGCGGCAATAAAGACGCTCTCTTAGAGTTAATCATGAACCAAAAGGATGAGTATTACAGGCTGGCCTATGTATATCTGGGTAATCCGGATGATGCACTGGACATCTTGCAGGATACAATCGTCACTCTCTATCAAAATATTCGGAAGCTAAGAAAAAACGAAGTCTTTCATTCCTGGGCCAAGACTATCCTGGTAAATCTATGCAAGAACCAACTAAAGAGAAAGAAAAGAATCATTTCTTTAGAAGCCGTCTCGAACGTTAACCTTTACTCGAACATCAACCTTTCCAAGCACAGCTCTGCTCGCTCCAATCTTAGCAGCCATCTAGATTTAAAGATAGAACCCGCTTCAAAAACTCCGGCATCGATCTGCGGCTTGACATCAAAAAAAGAGCAAATGATCGATAAAGAAATACCAATTTCCGCTCATTCTAAGAAGGTGGAAATTGGTACAGGAGATGTTTATTTTAGTATTGAGAATGTGAGCCTAAAAGACGGAAAAACCTATCTCGAAATAAAGCGCAAAAACAATGTTGAGACAGTCTTTGGCTTATTTGCAGCAGACAAAAGTAATGATTGGTTTCTCGAACTTTAACCTGATATTATCAATTGTGTATGTAGAAGCAAAGAGAGCACTTATCCGTATAGACAAATGCTCTCTTTACGCTTACCTGGCAACGACCTACTTTCCCAGGACCCTTCGGTCCAAGTATCATCGGCCCTGGAGGTCTTAACTTCCGTGTTCGGGATGGGAACGGGTGGAACCCCTCCGGCATTGTCACCAGA
>NZ_JAFLRH010000041.1 GCF_017310645.1 Paradesulfitobacterium ferrireducens
CTTATTTTAGCATATTTCCTTACCAGAGACTAAATTGAGAGCGATTCAAAATAGTTTAATTTCGTTTTTTCATTAAGGGATTGACTCCGCCCCATTCATACGGTATCATCATATCAAATAGCTTAAGGGGAGTAGCTTTACTGCAAAGCCGTCAGCTCAGGGTTTGCCCTCGGCTCTGCAGACAACGGAATGTTGTTGCAAGACCTTTACCATCATGGTAAAGGTCTTTTTTGTGCAACAACCCTGATTTTTTTCTAAAAAACGGAAATCATATTTATAGGTATTCAGAATTTAGTAGTCAGAATTCAGTAATTTGAATGTGCGATTCTCTATTATGCTCCTGACTCCTATCTCCTGAGTACTTACTATATATATAATCTAAGAGGGAGTGGTTTGTTTGAATTTCCTGCCTACTGAGTTTTTTTCAGCCCTGTTCTCGATTATCATCATTGATCTGGTTTTGGCCGGAGACAACGCCATTGTCATCGGTCTCGCCGCCCGCAACCTGCCCCCTAAAAACCAAAAAGCGGTCATTGCCTGGGGGACCCTGGGCGCTGTTATCATCAGAGCCGCCGCCACCCTAGTGGTTGTCTGGCTTTTGAAAATTCCCGGGTTGCTCTTAGCCGGAGGGTTAGTCCTTATCTGGATGGCCTATAAGCTTTTGGTGGAAGAGAAAAAACACGATGTGCAGTCAGGCGCCACCATGTGGGCGGCCATTCGCACGATCATTATAGCGGATGCAGTCATGGGGCTGGATAATGTCTTGGCGGTAGCCGGGGCGGCCCACGGCAGCTTTTTAATGGTTGTGATCGGTCTCTTGGTTAGTGTGCCGATCGTGGTCTGGGGCAGCACCTTGGTTATCAAAGTCATCGAGAAATATCCGGTGATTATTTACATTGGATCCGCTGTTATTGCCTACACCGCCGGAAAAATGATTACGGACGAGCCGTTTCTCAAACCCTTTTTTGAAGAGAACAGCTATCTAAAATGGCTATTAATTATTGGAATCGTAATTGGAGTACTTATCACCGGTAAAATCAAGAAACAGAAAAAGGTCGTAAGCTAGTTCCATGCAAAAAGTTTGCATGCAAAAAGCGGAAACTCATCAAAAAAATATCTTGTCAAAACTTGTACTTTTATGGTATGCTCTGAACGAAACAAAATTCTTTTCCCTTTAAGTTAGTCCCGTGAGGCTAAGAAGGAAATGGTGAACCATGATATTTTTTGGCATGGGTGCCTCTTTCTTGCTCGCGGGCAAGGAAGAGGTTTTTTGTTTAGCTATTCGGAAAGTGCAAGTCTGTGGGCGCATAAGTGCAACTAAGGCTTCTACCTGCGCCCTAGGGGCTTGGCACAAGCCAAGTTTTCTTTAATGAAAAAAGGAGGTTTTTCCATGGCCGCAGAAGTTCAAATCCACGAAAAACTCCCCCTTGCCCAAGCAATCCCACTTGGTTTGCAGCACGTTTTTGCAATGTTTGGCGCAACCGTTCTGGTCCCGTTTCTCACCGGTCTAAGTCCGGCGATCGCACTTCTCTCCTCAGGCATCGGCACAATTATCTTCCTGCTCCTCACCAAAAGCCGGGTGCCCGCATACCTCGGTTCATCTTTTGCTTACATCGGAACCTTAACTATCTTTGTCAAAAACTCCAATGATCTGCCCTCCGCGATGGGAGGAGCCCTCGCAGTCGGACTTGTTTATATCATAGTATACCTGCTCATGTCAGTCTTCGGCACAGCCTGGATTCATAAAATTGTCCCTCCGGTTGTAGCCGGCCCGGTCGTTGCCATTATCGGCTTGAGTCTTACCCCGGTGGCAGCTCAAATGGCTTCCACCAACTGGTATGTAGCAAGTTTTACCCTGGCTGTTGCCCTGATCCTGTCCATCTACGCCAAAGGATTTCTTAAGATTATTCCGATTCTGGCCGCTATCATCGTCGGTTACATTGTGGCTGCTTTCTTAGGAATTGTGGACTTCACTGGGGTAAAGGCCTCTTTTGAACACCTTATTGCCTTCCCGGTAAACTTCTCAACCTATCAGCTGCCCAGTTTGAATAAAGAAGCAATCTTCTTGATGGCTCCCTTGGCTTTGGTCACGATCATCGAAGACCTAGGACACATGATTGTTCTCGGCAACATTACCCACTCTGACCCCATTGAGAACCCCGGCTTTCACCGCGTCCTTTTGGGCAATGGTCTGGCTACCGGTGTCGCCAGCTTCCTCGGTGGACCCCCGGTCACAACCTACGGGGAAAACATCGGCGTCTTAGCCGTCACCCGCGTTTATAGTTCGCGCAATCTCTGGGTTGCCGCCTTCATCGCCATCATCCTGAGCATGTTCAATCCGCTCCAAGCTTTGGTCATGTCTATTCCGCAGTCAGTTATGGGCGGAGTGACGATTCTCCTCTTCGGTATGATCGGCGCGGCCGGCTTACGCACCCTGATTGAAGCGAAAGTCGATTTCTCTCACACCAAAAACCTGATTATAGCCTCGGTTATTTTCGCTCTCGGCATCGGCGTAAGCAATCACGGTGTGGCCTGGGCCACTGCCGTCGGCATTATTATGAACCTGGTGCTGCGCGATCCGGAAAAGAACTAAGAAAGATATAAAATTTGAAGCGGCAAGACAACACCCCTTGGGATGACCTGAACCCAGGGGTGTTTCTTTATTGCTTGTTACTAAGCAGTTATTCAGAATTAGATGTTACTCAAATGTTGCGGCGATTCTCTCATTCTGGATCCTGTCTCCTGACTCCTGAATTCTGACTCCTGTATACTTTAGTTAAAGCTTTTTCACAGCCTCACTCATCACTTGCTCATCCTGAACCCTGATCACCACTTGGGCAGCTTCCCCAGCCTTCTCAACAAAGGCGTACATATATTCAACTGAAACCCCTTGTTCGACCAATTGATTCAAGACTTCGGACAGCCCGCCCGCGCGGTCATGCACCTTAAGCACCCATACCGGAGTGGTTGAAACCACGTAGTCCCGCTCCTTGAGCTTGGCTGCTACGGCTTCCGGCTCGTCCACCATGATGCGCAAAACGCCATAATCCTTGGTATCTGCCAGGGAAAGCGCCCGGATGTTGACCTTTAACTCTGCCAGGACGCTTAAGACTTGGGCCAGCCGGCCCTGGGAGTTCTCTAAAAAGATGGATAGCTGCAGCACCTTCGTTCCCTCCTTTAACCTTTGCGTTTGTCGATAACCCGCTTGGCTTTTCCTTCACTGCGCGGGATGCTTTTCGGTTCAACCAGACGCACGCGCACGGAGATGCCGATAATGTCTTCAATACTGCGCTTAACCCGTTCTTGCAGGTTCTCCAACTCCCGCACCTCATCCAGGAAGCTCGCCGTGTTCACTTCCACCCAAACTTCCAATTGGTCAAGGGTTCCAACCCGTTCCACCACTAACAGGTAATGCGGCTCCAAGCCGCCCACCGCCAAAATCCCTTCCTCCACTTGGCTGGGGAAAACGTTAACACCCCGGATGATCAGCATATCATCCACTCTGGCGGATACCCGGTCCATGGTCCAGCCCTCGTGTCCGCAATGCTCGCATTTGCCATAGCGGAGAGTGGTCAAATCCTTGGTGCGGTAGCGCAGCACCGGAAATCCTTCTTTTTCGAGCGTGGTAAACACCAGCTCTCCTTTTTTTCCCTCTGGCAAGGGGCTGCCGTTTTCGTCCAAAACTTCCGGATAAAAGTGCGGATCAATATGGAGCCCGTGCTGACCCTCACATTCGATCGCCACCCCCGGACCCATGATTTCACTCAAGCCGTAAATATCTATGGCTTTGATGCCGAGGCGGGACTCGATCTCTTCCCGCATACCCTCCGTCCAGGGCTCCGCTCCGAAGATTCCGATACGAAGGCGCAGTTCATCCCGCGAGATCCCCGTTTCTTCCAAGCTCTCGGCTAAGTATAAGGCATAAGATGGAGTACAGGCCAAAACGGTGGTCCCGAAGTCTTTCATAAGCATAAGCTGCCTCTGGGTATTGCCCCCGGAAATTGGCACGACGAGGGCACCCAGTTCTTCACATCCGTAGTGCAGCCCCATACCCCCGGTGAATAGTCCATAGCCATATGCGACCTGGACCACATCTTTGGAAGTAACCCCCGCCAGGCGCAGGCCGTTGGCCACGATCTCGGCCCATAATTGAACGTCTTTGCGGGTATACCCTACAACCGTGGGCTTGCCGGTGGTTCCGGATGAAGCATGCACCCGCACCAAGTTGTCCACAGGCTCGGCCATTAACCCAAACGGGTAGTTGAGCCTTAAATCTTCTTTACTGGTAAGCGGCAGACGCTGAAAATCTTTAAGCGACTGAATGTCTTCCGCTTGCGTAATTCCCAGCTCTCCCAAACGCTTTTGATAATAGGGAACTCTTAGAATTCTGGCAACGGTTTCGCGCAGTTCCTTTACCATCTCTTCCTCTTGCAGCACGCCCTTTTCCTCCCCACCTTAGAGCCCGGCTTGCGCTTTTAAGTCTTGCGCCTTATCGGTCTTCTCCCAGGGCAGATCCAGATCCAGCCTGCCGAAATGGCCGTAAGCCGCCACTTGACGGTAGATCGGCCGGCGCAGGTTCAGAGTTTTAATAATCCCGGCCGGGCGCAAATCGAAGTTTTTCTTCACCAATTCAATGATTTTTTCATCCGAGATTTTACCGGTACCGAAGGTTTCCACGGATACGGACACCGGCTGAGCCACCCCGATGGCGTAAGCGATCTGGATTTCGCAGCGCTCAGCCAAACCGGCCGCGACAATATTCTTGGCCACATAGCGGGCGGCATAGGCCGCAGAACGGTCAACCTTCGTGGGATCTTTGCCGGAGAAAGCTCCGCCTCCGTGACGAGCCATCCCGCCATAGGTATCTACGATAATTTTGCGCCCGGTAAGACCCGCATCCCCCTGGGGACCGCCAATGACAAAGCGCCCGGTGGGATTAATGAAATAGCGGGTTTTTTCATCCAGCAGTTCCGCCGGTACCGTCGGAAAGACCACATGTTCGAGCAGATCTTTGCGGATTTGCTCCTGGCTGACTTCCGGATGGTGCTGGGTTGAGATGACAATCGTGTCGATGCGCACCGGCTTGCCGTCTTCGTATTCCACGGTCACTTGAGTTTTCCCGTCCGGACGCAGATAGTCCAGGAGATCGGATTTACGCACTTTACTCAGGCTCAAAGCCATCCGGTGTGCCAGGTCAATCGGAAGAGGCATATAGCTTTCCGTCTCATTGGTGGCATAGCCAAACATCATGCCTTGGTCACCGGCTCCGATGGCTTCAATTTCCTGGTCGGACATTTCCCCGGTTTTCGCCTCCAGGGCCTTGTCCACTCCCATGGCAATATCCGGGGACTGCTCCCCGATGGAGGTAAGCACGGCACAGGTATCCGCATCAAACCCAAACTTGGCCCGGGTATAGCCAATTTCCCTGATCGTCTCCCTCACAACCCGGGGAATGTCCACATAGCAGGAGGTGGTAATTTCTCCGCTCACGAGCACCAGCCCGGTTGTGACCGAGGTTTCGCAAGCCACCCTGGCATTGGGATCTTTTTCAAAGATTGCATCAAGAATTGCATCCGAAATCTGGTCGCAGATTTTATCCGGATGCCCTTCGGTTACAGATTCAGAGGTAAAAAGTTTTTTAGCCATTGTTTGTTAAATTTCCTCCTTTACGCCCTTCACGCCGAGCAAAACCGCAATCTCTTGCACCAGCTTGCGCGCAATTTCGATTTTATCTTGCTGGGGTAAATCTATTCTTCTCCCGTCCGGGAAGAGAAAGCTAACAATATTGGTGGGGCTGCCAAAACCCGCCCCCGGCCTGGTCACATCATTGGCTACCAGCAAGTCCACGTTTTTCCGCAGCATTTTGTCCTGCGCATGTTTAATCAGTTCTTCGGTTTCCGCAGCAAAACCCACGAGAACCTGCCTGGTCTTCGAGCGCCCGAGCTCAGCTAGGATATCCGGGTTCGGAATAAGTTCCAGATGAAGAATTTCTCCCTCTCCCTGCTTCTTAATCTTCTGCTCCGACTGCACCGCCGGCCGGTAATCGGCGACCGCCGCAGCCTTAATCACGATATCGGTTTCCGGAAAGCGTTTTAAGACTTGGTCTCGCATTTGGAGGGCCGTCATGACCGGCACATGTTCAACCTGGGACAAGGGCTCCAGCGATGTCGGTCCGCTCACGAGCACTGTCTCGGCCCCGGCTTCTTGCAAGGCCTGGGCGATGGCGTATCCCATGCGTCCGGAACTGCGGTTTCCGATATAGCGCACCGGATCAAGGGGTTCCTGGGTGCCTCCTGCCGTGACCAGCGCTTTTTTTCCTTTTAATAGCTGCCTTCCCCGGAAGAAGCGTTCAAGCTCCTCCACAATCTCCGGCGGCTCGCTCATGCGCCCGTCCCCATCCGTCCCGCAGGCCTGAAAGCCGGCAGCCGGGCCGATCAGATGCACCGAGCGTTCTCTCAGACGTTTAAGATTTTCTTGGGTTGCGGGATGATGATACATCCAATGATTCATGGCCGGAGCCAGAAAGAGCGGAGACCGGAGCGCCAGAAGCACGGTCGAGAGCAAATCATCCGCCAGGCCCACGGCCAGCTTGGCTATTATATTAGCGGTCGCCGGAGCGACAACCGCCGCCTCCGCCCGTTCGGCCAAAGCAATATGCTCGACATTCCAAAGCTTGGGTTCGGCAAACATCTCCACATGAACCGGATTGGCCGAGAGGCTCTGCAACGTCAGCGGAGCAATAAACTGGGCTGCTTCCTTCGTCATGACCACATGCACATCTGCCCCAAGCTTGCGCAAACGGCTGACAACCTCAGCAGCCTTATACGCGGCGATCCCGCCGGTAACTCCGACCAGAACAAACTTATCCTTCATAATAGCCTTACCTTCATAATAGCTTTACTTTCATAATAACTTACTTCATTAATAAACCTTTACCTTCGAAACAAAGCCTTAACTTGTAAACAACCTTATCTGCTTATTTAATCCCTTCGCGCGTCCGTTCGTAGCGGATTTTGCCCTGGGCTATATCTTCCAGGGCCAAGCTCACCGGCTTAATACCCTTGTTCACACCCTCAGAATTGCCGTCTTCCATAAATGAGCGCGCCCGTTTGGCCGTAACGACCACCAGCGTGTACTTACTGTCTACTTGATCCATTAATACATCAAGTGAAGGCTGTCTCATGAATGTTCCTCCTTAAAGAGAAATCGATTCCGCTCAACACGGCACTTCTCTGCGACAATAATGCTGCGCAACTTGTGCACCGCGGCAGGAACTTCATCATTGACCACGACATAATCGTATTCCGTCAGAAGGTTTATTTCCTGACGGGCAGTGGCTAACCGCCTGGCAATCACATCTTCCGCTTCCGTCCCGCGCTTGTGAATTCTTTCGGACAAGGCCTTAAGCGAGGGCGGAGCAACAAAAATAAACAATCCATGGGGGCTGCGTTTTTTCACCTGAAGCGCCCCTTGGGTCTCTATCTCTAATATAACGTCTTTGCCTGCGGTTAGTGCCTGTTCCACTCCAAAAATAGGGGTTCCGTAATAATTGCCGCAAAACTCCGCCCATTCCAGCAACTCACCTTTGGCAATCATCTCCTCAAACTCTGCTTTGGTGCGGAAAAAATAATGCACTCCCTCCACTTCCGCAGGGCGGGGCTGACGGGTGGTCGCTGAGACAGAGTACTGAAGATTCGGCTCCAGACGGAGCAGTTCCCGGCAGAGCGTACCCTTGCCGGCTCCGGAAGGACCGGAGAGGACAATCAGTAAGCCATCACCTTTCTCCACACTCACTCACCTAATCAGCCGGATCTTCCGCATGGGAACCGGATTCTTTGCTGGAGAGACGATGTGCGACCGTTTCAGGCTGTACCGCCGACAGAATGACATGATGACTGTCACAGATAATGACTGCCCGCGTCCTCCGGCCATAGGTCGCATCAATCAGCATGCCGGCATCCCGCGCTTCCTGGATAATCCGCTTAATCGGAGCGGATTCCGGGCTGACAATGGAAATGATCCGGTTCGCTGAGACAATGTTGCCAAACCCGATGTTAATTAGCTTGATATCCAAAGTTAAACCCCCTACCTATTCTAAATTCTGAACCTGTTCCCTGACCTTTTCCAACTCACTTTTGACATCTATGACAACCTGGGAAATCTCTAAATCATTGGCTTTGGAACCAATGGTGTTGATCTCCCGGTTCATTTCCTGAATGATAAAATCGAGCTTGCGTCCCACCGGTTCAGCGCTTTTAAGTGCTTTTCTGCTTTGCTCCAAATGGCTCTGAAACCGCACAATCTCTTCCGTAATCGAAGCCCGGTCCGCAAAAAACGCAACTTCATTAGCCAGGCGAGCCTCATCGAGCACGGTTTCGCCAAGCATTGCCTGCACCCTTTCCCGCAGGCGCTTTTGATAATCAGCGACGACCAAATCCGACCTTTTCTCGATTTTAGCCAAAGACGCTTCCAGTAGATTAAGGCGCCCCCAAAGATCTTCCGTTAGTTTCTCCCCTTCTTTTAGCCGCATCCGGATAAAATTATCCAGAGCGGAGGTTAAGGCTTCAGCGCAGACCGGCCACAACTTGTCAAGATCTGTTTCCGCTTCTTCCAGGGAAAGAACCTCCGGCAAGGCCGCCAAACGGTAAATATCCGGCTCATAGGCAGTATGTAAGGATAATGCGAGTTCCTTCAGTGTTTTATCATACGACAGCACTAAATCTTTGTCAACCTTAGCCAATCTCTTTTTTTCTTCCGTTTGCGCCGGATTAAGATAAACCTCCACCCGCCCGCGCTGGAGTTTCTCCTGCACCAGTTTGCGCACCGGTTCCTCGAAACTCATCATGTTGCGCGGAAGCCGCACCACCACTTCCAAGAAGCGGTGATTGACCGCTTTTAGCTCCACCGTAAACTGGTAACCTTCTCCACTGGCCTCACCCCGGCCAAATCCTGTCATGCTGGTCGCCACTTATTATGCACCCCTTGTCATAAGCTCGATAAAAAATATGCACCAGTCAGAAATATCATTCAGATTATATCATATCTCTACTATCAATTCCCAATATTAAAAAGCTCAGAACGTTCATCTCTGCCTCGTTACCTCTTAGCCTGGCCAAGACAAAAAGGGCCTCACGGCCCTTTTTATACATTGATTCCGGCTTATTTAGAATTCAAACTTCCCGAGGCTTTGCTGCATGCGTTTGAGCGCTTCCTGCAGCCGCTCCGTTCCAACCGTGAGTGAAATGCGGAAGTATCCTTCCCCGTACTCACCGTAGCCGTTGCCCGGAGTCACCACCACTCCCGCTTTATCCAGCACCGCCTCGGCAAAGGAAGCGGAAGTATAGCCGCGCGGCACTTGGGGCCAGACATAAATGGTTGCTTTCGTCTTGGGCAGATTCCAACCCAGAGCATTCAAACCGTCAATCACGATATCCCGGCGTTTTTGGTAAGTCTTGCAGATCTCTTCGACGAAAGCCGGAGGGGATGCCAGGCCTGCCATCGCTGCTTCCTGCACCGCCTGGAAAACACCGGAGTCAATATTTGACTTAATCCGGCCCAGGGCTTCCACTACACGGGAGTTCCCGGCGGCCCAGCCAACCCGCCACCCGGTCATGTTATAGGTCTTGGACATGGAGTGGAATTCAATTCCCACCTCTTTCGCACCCGGGAGACTGAGAAAACTTGGAGGCTTGTACCCTTCAAAAGCAATCTCGGAGTAAGCCGCATCATGGCAAAGGATGATATCGTATTTCTTGGCAAAAGCAATAGCCTTCAGATAAAATTCCTCATCCGCAATCGCCGAGGTCGGGTTGTTCGGGTAGTTCAGGAACATAAGCTTGGCCTTGCGGGCCACATCTTCCGGGACGCTGTCCAGATCAGGCAAAAATCCGTTTTCTGCTTTCAGGGGCATCTTATACGGAACTCCTCCGGCCAGCATGGTGCCAATCCCGTAAACCGGATAGCCCGGGTCCGGAATCAGAGCAATGTCTCCCGGATTAATGTAGCAAAAAGCGATATGGGCAATCCCCTCTTTGGATCCGATTAAAGTCACGACTTCTTTTTTAGGGTCAAGCTCTACCTTGGAGCGCTGCTTATACCAATCCGCCACAGCCTGGCGGAACTGAAGCATTCCCACATAAGAGGGGTAGCGGTGGTTTGCTGGGTTCCGGGCAGCCTGGGTCAGGCGCTCGATAATATAATCCGGCGTCGGCATGTCCGGATCCCCGATGCCCAGGCTAATGACATCCACTCCTTTAGCCCTGGCTGCAGAGACCTTCTCATCAATGCGGGCAAATAAGTACGGCGGCAAGGCTTTGATTCTTAGTGCTTCTTCCAATGTTACTTCCTCCTCAGTTAAGAAAAATTATTATCTGCATTTAAAGCAGTAGAGCTCACATAGACATTGAATTGCTTTTTATTTTAGGAAGAGATAATTTTTCGAATGATTAACTTTGAAGGAGTTCTCCCTTAAATACATAGGCCGCCGGGCCGGTCATATAGACGTGGTTGTCCGCCGCCCATTCGATGAAAAGGTCGCCTCCGGGCAAATGCACCGTTACAGCGCGCCCCGTCTTATCATTGAGCACCGCCGCCACAGCCGAGGCACAGGCTCCGGTGCCGCAAGCCAGTGTTGGTCCGGCTCCGCGCTCCCAGACTTTCATCGTCAGTTCCGAGTTTGAGTCAACCCGAATAAATTCCACATTCGTTTTCCGCGGAAACTGAGGGTGTTTTTCAATAGCAGGACCCAAACGGTCAAAATCCAAGTCCTCAAAATCATCTGCGAAAATCACACAGTGCGGGTTGCCCATGGATACCGCTGTGTAATGGATCGGTTGGCCCTCGACTTCCAAAGTGGCATTAACCACTGGTTCTCCTTGTGCCAGCACCGGAATTAGGCCCGCTTTTAAGATGGGCTCACCCATATCGACCCGTACTCCTGCGACTTCCTCACCCTCAAAATCAAGGCGTAAGCTCAGAATTCCGGCCAGGGTTTCTACGGTGATGGGGTTAACCGCAACATATCCTTTATCATGAACAAATCGGGCTGCACACCGGATGCCGTTGCCGCACATTTCCGGCTCCGATCCGTCCGCATTAAAAATGCGCATGCGCACATGGGCAGTATTCGATGGAAGAATGACGATCAGACCGTCTGCACCAATGCCGAAATGCCGGTCGCAGAGACGGCGGGCCAGTGCCGGATAATCCATTGCCGGGGACACAGAAAAATGGTCCAGGAAGACAAAGTCATTTCCCAGACCGTGCATTTTAACAAATTCCATGTTCTTCCCTCCCAGTCGCCTTACTATCATACATCCAATGGCTCAGTGCCGCTAAGTATTACACCATCTTATGCAGCTCTTAGCCTTTCAGGCTGTTCCCCTACAGCTTACGCGGCGCTCACTGTTCCTGTTCAAGAATACTACGAGCATCTGCCGCCGGTCAACTGTTTGCAGGAATGTATACACGACTGCATGAAGTCTCGTTCAATGCTTGTACGCATCTTTTCTTGGGCTGCCGTTTAGACTTAACCGCAGCAATGGGTCGAATTAATTTAACGCTGGGCTAGGGAAGGTTTAACACGCATCGGACGGCGCAAGAGCCGGACAAGTCCGATTAGGACCGACGGTCCCCCGGCTACGGCGAGGATTAAGCCCCACTGCCAGCCCACTAGGGCCGTGGTTTTGAAAATTGCCTGCAACGGCGGTAAATAGATAACACTTAGCTGCATGGTTACGGAAGTCGCAACGGCTGCCACTATATAGGGATTCGAAAGCAGCCCGACTTCGAAAATTCCGCGTGTCTCCGACTTGCAGTCAAATACATGGAAGAGCTGGGAAAAAACCAGAGTGGTGAACGCCATGGTGCGCGCCCCCAGGATATCAACTCCGATGAAAAGGGCGGATACAAAGACAAACAAGGTTCCGATTCCCATAAGCGTCCCCCGAATCCCGATTTTACGGGCCAAGCCCCGGGCGAACACACTTTCACCCGGTGTGCGCGGCGGCCGGTTCATAATATCCGGTTCCGCTCGGTCGACTCCAAGCGCCATAGCCGGCAGCCCGTCCGTCACCAGGTTCACCCATAGAATCTGAATCGGGAGCAGGGGCAAAGGCAAGCCAACCAAAGTCGCCAGGAACATGGTTAAGACTTCTCCTAAGTTGCAGGAGAGCAAGTAGCGGATAAACTTGCGGATGTTGTCGTAAATGGCGCGGCCTTCCTCCACCGCCGCCACGATGGTGGCGAAATTATCATCCCCCAGGACCATGGCCGATGCTTCCTTGGTGACATCCGTTCCGGTCTTGCCCATGGACACCCCGATGTCTGCTTCCTTGACGGCGGGTGCGTCATTCACCCCGTCTCCGGTCATGGCTACCACTTGGTTGTGTTTCTTAAATGCCCGTACAATTCTCAGTTTATCCTTGGGCGTAACCCGGGCATAGACCGAAACATTCATCACTTTTTTCGCCAAATCCTCTTCCGACATGCTCTCTAAATCCGCCCCGGTGAGGATTTCCCCCGACCCTTGCCGCATGATCCCGAGTTCTTTGGCCACCGCTTCCGCAGTCAGCCGATGATCCCCGGTGATCATCACCGGCTTGATCCCGGCCCGGCGGCAGACTTGAATCGCCTTGGCCGCACTGGCGCGCGGCGGATCGATCATGCCCATGAGTCCGACGAAAGTTAACCCCTGTTCACTCCGCTCGTCCGGCGCGCCGCTTTCGGCCAGCGGCTTCTCCGCCAAAGCCAGGACGCGCAGGGCCTGTTTGGCCATCTCGTCATTGGCCCGCAGAATTCTGCGCTTGCGCAGCTCCGTTAATTCGATCCGCCCCTGATCGGTGAGTTCATGGGTACACAGCTTCAGGATGACATCCGGCGCCCCTTTGACATAGGCATATTTCCCTTTTTTGGAGCTGTACATGACACTCATGCGTTTGCGGTCGGAGTCAAACGGGATTTCCCCGATCCGCTCTTCCTTGCGCTCCAAGGTCTCGCGCCAAATCCCGGCTTTAGCCGCAGCGACCAGGAGCGCGCCTTCCGTCGGATCCCCTTCGATGCCCCAAGGTGCTTCTTTGGCTGCCGAGCGGAAGAGCCCGGCAACTTGAACCCCTTTCTTGGTCAGTTTGGAGTTATTGCACAAGGCCGAGATTTTAAGCGCTTCACGCAGGGGCTCTCCTTCTCTGCCCGGCTCCCCGCCGTGAAAATCCCCTTTGGGATCATATCCCTGACCCGAGACCGTAACCATTTTGCCCCCGGCAAAAATCTGCCTCACCGTCATCTCATTCTGAGTCAGCGTCCCGGTCTTATCCGAACAGATGACGGTGGCACAGCCCAGGGTTTCCACCGCCGGGAGCTTGCGGATAATGGCCTGTCTCTTGACCATTCGCTGCACCCCGATCGCCAGGGCCACCGTCACAATCGCCGGCAGCCCTTCCGGAATCGCTGCGACCGCAAGCGAGACCCCGGCAAAAAACATTTTATAGAAGCCTTCCCCGCGCAAAATCCCGGTAATCACTACGACCACGCACACCAAGACGCTGATAATAACCAGCCATTTGCCAAGCTGGGCCAGGCGTTTTTGCAAAGGAGTTTCTTCATCTTCGACACTCTGGATCATCCCGGCAATGACACCCATCTCCGTCTCCATTCCGGTCGCGACCACAACCCCTGCACCCCGCCCATTGACTACAACCGTTCCCATGTACCCCATATTCTGACGGTCAGCCATCGGAGTCAGTTCGTCCATGATGGGGGCAATACTCTTGCTTACAGGGTGGGATTCCCCAGTCAGGGCAGACTCTTCCACTTCCAGATTCACCGCCTGAATCCAGCGGATATCTGCGGGAATGCGGTCCCCGGCCTCGATCAGCACAATATCCCCGGGGACAAGCTCAGATGCCGGAATGCGCTGTTCCACCCCTTCGCGCATGACTTTCGCTTCCGGGGCCGTCAGGGAACGCAAAGATTCCATGGAACGCTCGGCCCGGAACTCCTGAATGAATCCGAGAATCGCATTAATTATGAGAATCGCCATGATGGTGATCGCATCGGCCAGCTCCCCTAGGAGCCCGGACACCACCGTAGCCGCCAGGAGCACGAGCACCATAAAGTCCTTGAATTGCCCCAGGAATAGAAAAACAGGGTGAACCCCTTTTTTTACCGCTAAGACATTTTGCCCTACTTCACTCAGGCGGCGGTTTACCTCTTTCAGATTTAGTCCCTTGCCCGGATGCACGCCCAGGGTTTTAACCACTTCCAGCCAAGGCAAGACGTGCCACGCTTGTTGCCGCATGTACCTAAGCTCCTCCTCTCATTCATACCTGATTTAGTACATGCTTATGCCTTGTCCCTAGAAAAAATACCCATGGGCTGGTATACTTAGAGGGCGAAAATTTACTATTAGTATTCAGAATTCAGTAGTCAGAATTCAGTAGCGATTTCTAGCTGACTCCTGACTCCTATCAATCTTTTTCAACGAAAGGGAGTTCCCGTTATGGCCCTCGACGGCGTCACACTCTACTACTTAGTCCGAGAGCTTGCACCCCAGCTTATCGGAACCCGGGTGGATAAAATCCATCAGCCGGAAAAAGAAGAAGTTCATCTCTTGCTGCGCGGCCAAGGCAGCTCATACCGCCTCCTGCTCAATGCCAGCGCGACTGCCGCGCGCTTTCATATCACCACGGTGAATAAGAAAAACCCCGTCACTCCGCCTATGTTCTGCATGATTCTGCGCAAACACTTGGAAGGTGCTAAAATCATCGCCGTGGAACAAGAGGGGTTGGAACGGCTGATTACGTTCGTGTTTCAGAACTATAACGAGCGCGGGGATCTGGCTACGTATCATTTGCACCTGGAAATCATGGGCAAGCACAGCAACTTGATTCTCGTTGAACGAGTTAATATTATTGACGGGCTCAAACGCTACTCGCATGCTCTAAGCCGTTACCGGGAAGTACTTCCCGGGCGCCCTTACCTCACCCCGCCCTCTCAGGGCAAGTTAGAGCCAACCTCAGACGAAGACACTTGGCGCGCCGCCCTATATGGCGAAGATAACAGAGAGGATGAGAGCGAAAACCTCAGTTCCAAGCTCACCGGCATCCTGCTTAAGCGCCTGGCCGGAGTCAGCCCGGAACTGGCGCGCGAACTGGTGCTGCAGGCCGGACTGGTCGAAGACACCCGGCTCGAACAATGCGGGGACATCGACTTAAGCCGCCTCTTTCAGTCTTACCGCCGTTTGGCCTGTCCGCAACCGGAGAGTCCGATTGAACCTTGCCTTTATTATATGACTAAGCAGGCTTCCGCTTTTACATTTCTCCCCTTCCAGCAGTATCAAAGCCTAAGCCGCGAAAGCTTCGCCAGCCTGAATGCGTGCATTTCCCGTTTCTATGACCTTAAAAGCTCGGGCAACACCTTAGAAGCCAAACGGGGCTCCCTCAAAAAGGTGGTTCAGGAGCATCAAGCCCATCTAAGCAAAAAACTGAACATCTATGAAGAAACCTTGGCTGAAGCCCGCAGCTCCCTCGCCTACCAGAAATGGGGCGAACTCCTGACCGCCAATCTCTACCGCATCCAGCCGGGAGCCTCTGAAACCACCGTCGAAGATTACTACGAAGCCAACCTGCCCCAGCTCACGATTCCCCTCGACCCCCAGCTCACTCCCAACGAAAACGCCCAGCGCTATTACCGCCTTTATAACAAAGCCAAGGCGACGCTGAACAAAACAGAGCCGCTTAAAGAGAGCGCGCTCGCGGAGTTAAGGTATCTTGAATCTTTGCTCGTAAGCCTGGAACAAGCGGCCAGCCTGCCAGAGCTTGAGGAAATTCACACCGAACTCGCTGAACAAGGTTATGTGGCAGCTAAGAGCGGCCCCGGTCAAAGAAACAAAAAATCCGGCAAACTGCCGGACCCGGTTCCACGTTCTTATTATTCAAGCACAGAACGCCAGATTCTGGTTGGAAGAAATAACAAGCAAAACGAATGGCTTACTTTGAAAAAAGCCAAACCTACCGATCTTTGGCTCCACGTGAAAGAAATCCCCGGCTCCCATGTGATCGTGCCTTTGGCAGACGGAGAGGAATTCCCGGATGACGCCACATTGGAAGAAGCCGCAGCCCTGGCGATTTACTTCAGCCAAGCCCGGGGTTCATCCCAAGTCCCGGTGGACTACACCCATGTGAAGAATATTAAGAAACCCAAAGAAGGAAAGCCGGGTATGGTTATTTACGATAAGAACTGGACCTTATACCTCACGCCGAAGACTGAGGTGGTGGAGCGGCTGCTGGAGAGCGGGGAATAAGATGCGGTTTAACTTTTTGCTGCCTCTTTAACCGCATCCACAATTTTTTGATAACCGGTACAGCGGCAAAGATTCCCGGAAAGTCCCCTGCGAATTTCTTCATCAGTGGGGTTTGGATTCTTATCCAATAAAGCCTTCGAAGCTAAGACCATTCCAGGCGTACAGCTAAAAGCGGCGGGGCACAATCTGCGGCTGGGGAAGCGCTCTGCAGATTGCCTGCGACTGTCCCCCGGTTTCGTATTTGAGGACTCCCAACAACTGATGCAGCCATACTCAAAGCCGGACAAAACTGTTTAATAAGAGGATGCTCTTCAAGCTTAGCATGAGTGACTAAGGAGCCTATTTCTAAGATCGACTTATCCTCGTTAAATCGTATTAACTTCCACTCTTCAAGCATAGATAGGTCTACAAGCCCACTGGGCAATATGGTCAACACAGAGTATTGCCGGTTTATCATCAGCAAGGATAAGGCGCTCTGCTGTAATAAGACTATCCCCTTCATTGATTAACAGCCGTTGGGCCGCCACTTGATTCGCTTGAGTAATGCTAGGTTTTACATAGGCAATGGAAGGATGATACCCAGCATCTGCGATTTCTTCAAGAAACTCCTTTTCAAGGTCCAGCCGGCAATTTACTTTCAGAACATGCTTATTGACAATCGTTCCAATTCCTCTCCGGCGGGTTATAAAACCCTCTCCTTCAAGGGATGCAAGCACATCACGTATAACTGTCCTGCTAATACCTAACTTTTGCGCAAGCACTTCTTCTGCCGGCAATTTCCCAGCTTCATCAAATGTTCCTTCACGCAGCATGCTAAGCAAGACTTTCCGTGCGTTAGAAGATAGTTCTTCATTATCAATTTTGGGGATTTCCAGCATATGACACACCACACTCACATTGTTAGGGTGATTGGAAGTAAGTACTAGGTAATAAGTAATAAGTAATACTCTTTTAAGTAAAACAAAAAACCCAGATGGAAGATTTCAGATCAAAATGAGTGAAACCTGCCCGCCTGGGTTTTTATCCAAAACGCCCTAGGTACATTTTCGCTCATAGTCAGGCTATTTACGGCAGCCTGGTAGAAACTTGCGGACCATATCTCCGCGATTATATGAACTCTATGCAGTTGTAAACTTAGTTTGAGTTTAACAGAGGATTCCCGTATGGTCAATAACAAATAAAATCAAAGCCTTGCAAGTTCCTGCATACCCATAAACACTTTTTCCGGAGTGATCGGAAGGCTTTGTACCCTTACTCCAACTGCATTGTATACCGCATGGGCAATGGCCGGTGCAGGAGTATTGGCAACGACTTCCCCGATGGACTTAGCGCCAAACGGTCCTGTAGGTTCAAAACTGCTCTCAAAGAAAACGCGAACCGTACCGATATCTTTGCGGCAAGGAATCTTATACTGCATAAAAGAGTTGGTCTGCATTCTCCCTTTTTGATCGTACCTCACGTCTTCGTACAGCGCCATTCCGATTCCCTGAGCAATTCCACCTTCGGTCTGGACCCTGGCCAGGCTGGGGTTAATGACGGTACCGCAGTCCACAACGGCAACATAATCGACAAGTTCCGCTTTCCCGGTTTCCAAGTCGACTTCAACCTCGGCAAAACCGGCGACGAATGGCGGGGGCGATATTTCATTGCCATAGGTTGAATGCCCTACTAATTGCTGTCTGCCCGTTCCTAACACAGACAGCTCAGCAATCTGATACAGGCTTATTTCCTTGTCTCCCTTAAGCGTTTTGACAACATTCCCGTCCAGTTCAGCATCCTGAGCGGATACTTCCAAATACCGTGCACCCTGGGCTAGGATTTGCTGCTTTAAGTCCTCTGCCGCCTTCACAACCGCCATGCCCGCAACATAGGTGGTGCTGGAGGCATAAGAACCCGGATCGTACGGAGAAATGTCGGTGTCTGCGGCGTTGACAATAATCTGTTCCATCGAAGTTTCTAAGACTTCGGCAGCCATTTGCGTGAGAATCGTGTCACAGCCTGTGCCCATGTCAGTAGCACCGATCAGAAGCGTAAAATTGCCATCATCATTGAGTCTTATCTCAGCGGTTGAGGTATCAATGTTGGCGATGCCCGAGCCTTGCATCGTGACCGCCATGCCCAGTGCTCTGACCTTGTTGGGGGCAACTTGACGCACAGGGTATTTATCCTTCCACCCGATCAGTTCCTGACCTTTAAGAATACATTGATCAAGAGTTGAGCTTCCTAAAGGATGGTTGGGGTAATTAATAAGGGTATCACCGGCTTTGACAATGTTTCTCAGACGGACTGCGGCTGGGTCCAGTCCTAATTTCTCCGCAAGTTTGTTCACGGCAGATTCGACCGCAAAGGTACCCTGGGTTGCTCCATACCCTCGGAACGCCCCCCCGGGCATCTTGTTGGTATAGACAGCATGTCCCGTGATGCGCCGCGCTTTAGCCTTATAAAGCGGGAGTGTATATTCCCCGACACAGCCGAGCACGGTTGAGGCATGTTCTCCGTAGGCTCCTGTATCCGATAGGACTTGAAGTTCCAAGGCTTTAATCAAGCCCTCCTTATCTGCCCCCATTTTAACCTTAATGCGCATCGCATGGCGGCTGGTGGTACAGGAAAAGGTTTCTTGTCGGTCATAGATAATCTTTGCCGGTTTCCCGGTTTTTAACGTGACCAGAGCGGCAAAAACATCGCCCCCACCGGTTTGCTTAGCTCCGAAACCCCCGCCAATCCTTGGTTTAATAACTCTGATCTTACTGGCGGGAATTTGCAGGGCTCTCGCTAATTGTCTCCGAATGTGGAAGGGAACCTGAGTGGAACTAATGGCCACAAGCCTTCCCATATGGTCAAGGTAGGTAAACGTGCGGTAAGTCTCCATCATAGCATGGGCTTGCGCTTGGGTATAATACGTTTCTTCAACGATCACATCGCATTGGGCCAATTCGCCGTCCACATCCCCGACTTCAAAGCGGTGTGAAGCCACAATATTCTTTTCCTTCTGCAAGCCTATTTCAAAGTTGGTCGAGAGGTTTTCTTCCGGGTGGACCACCGATGTATGCCCTATCGCCTTTTCAAAATCCAAGACAGGTTCAAAAACCTCATACTCGACTTTAATCAACTTCATCGCTTTGAGAGCGGTTTTTTCATCCACAGCAGCAATGATGGCTACTTCGTCCCCGACATAACGGACAATATCTTCAAGGATGAGCCGGTCATACGGAGAAGGTTCCGGATAAGACTGCCCGGCTAAGGTAAATCTGGCCTGGGGAACATCTTTATAGGTGAGGATGCACTCGACCCCATCCAGCTGCTCGGCCTTGGAGGTGTCGATGGATTTGATTTTAGCAAAAGCATAGGGGCTGCGCAGCAGCTTGACAACTAAGGCGTTTTTGAGGGCGATGTCGTCCGTGTAAACGGGTTTGCCTGTCACCAGAGCCATCCCGTCAATTTTGGAGATGCTTTGTCCTACAAATTTCACGCTAGCACCTCCAAATACTTTTTAACCGCTCTGAGCTGGCCCATATAGCCGGTGCAGCGGCATAAGTTCCCGGTTAAATAATGAACAATTTCATCGTCACTCGGGTTTTTCAGTTCACTTTTCATGGCCAATACGGTCATCGTAAAGCCCGGACTACAGAAGCCGCATTGCTCTGCCCCTTCAGCCGTGAGCACTTCGGCAAACTCCGCGGCCTCTTGCTGCAGGCCTTCGATCGTTGTGAGTTTTTTGCCGTCGGCCCTTATGCTCAACACGGAGCAGGACAACGTAGGCTTGCCGTCGATCCAGATGGTGCAAAGTCCACAGCAACTGGTATCGCATGCTTTTTTGACACTTAAGAAACCCTGCGCTCTTAAGGTATCTGCTAAGAATTCATCTTTTGCTACGTCTATCCTCACGTCTTTGCCATTAATACTCAGATTGATTAGCATGCCAGCACCTCCGTGATCCCTCTCTGAACAAGGACTTTGCTCATGGCTTGACGATATTCAGCGCTGCCTCTGACATTCGTCCCGAAGGTCAATTCTTCTGAAGCCGCTTTAGCCGCATCCTCGATCGTTTCATCGTTTAAGACATTAGCCTGAGACAAGAGTTCCGAGGCTTGAAGGGCTAATTCAGCTTTTAAAGGTCTGGCTCCTACAGCAATTGTCCAGCGTCCGTCCGCTTGGGATACTGCAGCATTGAGAATCGGGAAATCACTGGCGGAATTTCTGAGGCTTTGGCAGGAAGCTATTCTCTGGTCATTTTTGATGAATACCTTCGTAAGAATGTCTTTCTTCGGTGGTTGATTTAAGAACTCCTGTAAGCTCATGCGGCCATCATGATATAACTCGACTTCTGTGTCGAGAACGAGCAAAGCCGTGATTAAATCTGAAAAACCATACTTAGAGAAAACAGAGGCTCCCACGGTTACGACATTGCGAAATTGCACCCCGATAATCTGACTAACCGCTTGCGGCAGAATCCCGTTGAACGACTCTTTTAAAAGTGAACTTGTTTCCACATCCCGAAAGGTTGTCATAGCTCCAATCTCGATAAAACCATGCTGCTCTCTGATGTAGTTCAGGTTCAGTTTGGACAAGTCAATACCCGTCATGATTCTCTTAGAACCCAGCTTTAGAAAAGCACAGCCGCCAAGAACAGTATTGCTTCTCTTGCTTATCAGCGATTGATAAGCGTCTTCCAGAGTCTCCGGTTGGACTAAATCAACTAACGTGAACATCTTAACCTCCCTCAATAAATAAAAAAAGCCACAAGCGGAAGCAGGAATACCTTACAGCATTGCTAGCTTAGAATAACAAATGCCTCTGACTGCGTCAATACTTTTTCCGATTATTATCGACAAAACTTAGTTTAATGTTCGCCATTTTGAATCACCAGTTCCCATAGAGCGGGACATGAGCATTGACATAACACAAAATGGTGTTATAATAACTTATGACACCTTCTGGTGTCATATTAAATTTGGAGGGTATGATCATGCAAACACTCCCGGAAATCCGAAAGACGGTTGTTATCAATGCTCCGATTGAAAAAGTATGGAAAGCTGCGGCAACCTCAGAAGGTATTAGTGCTTGGTGGATGCCTAATACTTTTGAACCTATTTTAGGACATGACTTCGTACTGCACACAGGTCAATTCGGGGATTCACCTTGTAAAGTAACGGAACTCGACCCACCGAAGCGGATCGGTTTTGACTGGGGTAAAGATTGGCACCTTGTTTTTGAATTAAAAGAGTTAGGGGACGGAAAAACGGAGTTTACCCTGATTCATTCCGGCTGGGCTGCAGACAAAGTCACAGAGTTCGGGCAACCACATACTGTCGTTCGCAACATGATGGACGGCGGCTGGGAGAAAACCGTTAAAGAGAAGCTTCCCTCATATCTCGAGGCTTAGATGGCTTCCTCAGGGTTTAGGCACGATGTATTTGAGGCAATCGCCGACCCTACTCGGCGCAAGATCTTACACTTGCTTGCCGAGAGGGAAATGTCGATTGCTGCGATTACGGAATGCTTCTCACTCAGCCGTACTGCTGTGAACAAGCATCTGCAATTTCTTTCCGATGCGGGCCTTGTAATCAGTCAGAAGGCCGGTCGGGAAACTCGGTACCAGCTTCAGCCGGAACCCCTGGTGGAACTTAAACTATGGCTTGCCTTTTTTGAACACTATTGGGATGAAAAACTGTCTGCTCTCAAAAAATTCATCGAGAGCGACCAGAACGATTAGTTTTCTCAGAGCAAATATTCATACTGCCTGCGGCCGTAAAGTATACGTCTTATTTGCACGGTATCGCCGCTCACAATATAAAACACCACGTAATTCTCTATCACCATGCTCCGATATCCTTTCAATCGCAGCATGGTGTTTTTTACTAGTGGACAGCGCTCCGGCATTTGCTGAAGCGAACCGATACTATCCCGTTCCATGAACACTAGCCCTCAATTTTTCGGCCACTTCAAAAAAATCTTTTCCCTCCGCGCCGTCAGCGATTTCTGCCTCAGCCTCTAACAACTTGCTGTAAAGCTCAATTAAAGCCTGTTGTCGCTCATATAGCTCTATACTCATGGCAACTATGTCTCCCTTCTTGGTAATAAACACCGACGCTCACCCTTGCTATCACGCTTTCACAATAAGCTCACTGATATCCGCTTCAAGCCTTTTGAGAATGGCTATTTCCTGGGTTTTCATGTGCTCAAGCTTGTTCATAACGCTCAGCACCTGGGCTCTTACCTCCTCGGTGCTTGACTGGGATTCATGAATTCTCGATTGCATAAACCAATCTGCGATCAGTCCGTCAAAGAAGAAGTCTGCGAATTTCCCAAAGCCGTCTGTTTCCATGACGATCTCTGAGTCGATTTTGATATCGGTTAGCTCTGTCCTAAAATTGCGCAGCAACCTCTGGGTATTTACTGTTTCCGCCTTGGCATCGTCAATATGGGAATGTTTGGCCAGATCCGTGAGCAATCCCCCACCTATAAGGTCCCAAGTCCCCCATCCTTCAGCACTGTCAAGACTGCCTAGAACACGGTTGAGACTGTCTAGCACTGCATTTCCAGCGGATAAAGCTTCATTGATTTCTTTAAGATTCACTTTCGCGAGGTTTAATTTATCTGTTAGTTCGAGTATCTTTTGAGCCGTTTCTCCATTTTCCCGCAAGAGGATTTCTCTCTTTTGCACATAGAGCCGGTCATATTTCTTTTGGCACTCAAGATAGCCCGAGCGTTCAGCGGACAATTTTGTGATCTGATCCTTTATATCCTCCAAATCTTTTCTCATTTGTTCATATTTCAGCTGTGCGGCCAAGGCTTCTCTGCGTTCCTTCTCAACGTGTTCATCCAGACTGCCCAACATCGCATAGAAAAGTGAAGCCATGCTTGTATGTTCAAGCTTCTCCACATCCTGATTTTCTTTTTCCAGGATAACTTTCAGCTCTTTCTCCCTGCGTTTTAGATTCCGTTGTTCCGATTCCAACTCTTGCAGAATGGCATCAATTTTATGCAGGCGTGCTATGCCCTGTCGGTTTTCTTCTAATCTTTCGTTAATATCAGAATACATTTCTATTCTCCTCCCGCTTTATCGTATTTTGGCCCCAAATGGTATGAGCCCCAGCTTAGCAAATTTAAAATGCTGAATTCCAAAAGGTATACCCACAATCGTAATACAAAATATTAGTCCTATTGCAAGATGAGCTACGGCAAACTCCCATCCGAAAAAGACGAGCCAGATCAGGTTCAAAAGCAGCCCTCCCGCTCCGAAGTGACCCAGTTCTATCTCCTTGCCAAAAGGCCACAGTACGAATTGCGCGATCTTAAAACATTGAAAACCAAATGGTATCCCAATAATTGTGACGCACAGGATTAAACCGGCTATAAACCATAAAACAGACGCAATAATCCCGCCTAATAACAGCCAGATAAGATTTCCAATAAAATTCATCCTCTTCCTCCCATTCGGTAAGAGCATTCAATTTACAGCAGTCTTGGTACTCGTTGAATGAAAAGATTCTTTTCTAAGCATTCAACACGCTTCCTATCCTTTCCTCCTAAAATATCCAAAAAATGCAGTAAGTTTGAAATCCAGCAGTTCCGCCTTATCGCCGGCTCCCTTTGACTCTCTGGAAATATTTTGGTATAATCCAATTAGCCATTTTAGCTAAAATAGCTAATTGGAGGTGTTTTTTAGTGATAGTCAATGCAACCGACCTCAAAAACAATCTCGGAAAATACCTGCGCCTCGCCGCCAGAGAAGATATTTTCATCACAAGCAACGGCCGCAAAGTGGCCAAACTTTCCTCATGTGATGATCCGGACGAGGTTTCGCTTGAGGATGGATTGATCAGGGAGCAGGCCGAGCATTACGAGGTTTGGCCGCGCAAAGCTTCCTACGAAGAGTTCCTCAAGCTGACTGAAAACAGTGATGAGCGCTACGAATACATTGACGGGGAAATTCATCTCCTTGCTTCACCTGGAACACTTCACCAGAAGATCCTCGGGGAGCTTCACTTCATCTTTTATACTTGGTTTCAGGGGAAAAAATGCCGGCCCATGTTGGCCCCCTTTGATATCACCTTAAAGAGAAGTCAGGAGAATATTAACGTCGTTCAGCCGGATTTGATGGTTATCTGTGACCTGGAAGAGAAACTAGATGAGCGAGACTACTATATGGGCGTTCCCGCGCTGGTGGTGGAAATCATCTCCGAAAGTACCCGCAGCAAGGATTTAATTAAGAAGCTGGATTTATATATGGCCACCGGAATTAAAGAATACTGGATCATTAATCCTCTCAATAAGGAAGTCACTGTCTACCTGTTTGAGGAGAACAATATCTCTGACAGCACCACCTATAAAAACCATGAGACCGCGCTCTCCTATCATTTTGCCGGATTAGGAGTTAGTTTGGATAAGATTTATGAGCAGGAGAACCCCAAGCCCGGGATTTAGCTGTACTCGAAAGCTCTATTGAAAATTGGGCTTTACCGGCAGAAACGGCAGAGGCAAGACAACTTTTCTCCATTTGCTCCTTGGCAAATACGAATACAGCGGCCGCATTTCCGCAAGTGCCGGCTTCGAGTATTTTCCGTACGAGGTAGCAGACAAGGAAAGCAATACCATTGATGTGGTTGATAGCATCTGTTCGAATTATCTTCAGTGGGAGCTTGTGCGGGAGTTAAATCTCCTTGGAATTACCCCATTGAAAAAGAGAGACTGACCAGATTCTGATCAATCTCTCTTTCTGTGTTTCAGCTTATCCTAGTGTTCCACCGGCGAAAACTTTACTCCGCCAGCCGCTTATATGATTGGTACCTGACCTTAGCATCCTGCTCGGCAGCGTTGAAGAGTTGATCGGCTACCTCCGGGAAAGTTTTCTGGAGGGAGGCATACCGGACTTCACCCAGGATGAAATCGCGGAAGGAAGAGACCGGTTCTTTGGAGTCAAGGCTGAACGGATTTTGCCCTTGATCGGCCAGCTCCGGATTAAAGCGGTAGAGATGCCAGTATCCGGCTTCAACCGCTTTCTTAGCTTCCAGGACGCTCTTATCCATTCCGGACTTGATGCCGTGGTTGATACAAGGCGAATAAGCGATTATCAGGGAAGGCCCGTCATAAGCTTCCGCTTCTTGGATGGCCTTCAAGGTTTGGGCCATGTTCGAACCAAGGGCCACCTGGGCGACGTACACATAGCCGTAGCTCATGGCCATCATGCCGAGGTCCTTTTTGCGGATGCGCTTGCCTGCAGCCTGGAACTTAGCTACCGCAGCAGTCGGGGTCGACTTGGAAGACTGGCCGCCGGTGTTGGAGTAAACTTCCGTATCCAGAACCAGGATATTCACATTTTCCCCGGAGGCCAGGACATGGTCTAAACCGCCGTAGCCGATATCGTAGGCCCAGCCGTCCCCGCCGATGATCCATTGAGATTTCTTAATGAGATAGTCTTTTTTGGCCAGGATTTGCCCTAACAGGTCATTGCCTGCGGCTTCTGCCTGAAGCGCCGGGATAAGCTTGGCCGCAGCGGCTTTGGAGGCAGCAGCGTCATCCATGCCGGTCAGCCATTCACGCAAAGCGTCTCTCAGTCTGTCGCTGATAGCAGTCTCAATCGCTTCTTGCGCCAAATCAGCGAGTTTTTCACGGTTTCTCTTCGCTCCCAGGTACATGCCCAGACCGAACTCGGCATTGTCCTCAAAGAGGGAGTTGGCCCAGGAGGGTCCTTTGCCTTCGGCATTGGTGGTATAAGGAACGGAAGGAGCGCTGCCGCCGTAGATCGAGCTGCAGCCGGTGGCGTTGGCAATCATCATGCGGTCGCCATACAATTGCGTAAGCAGTTTGATATAAGCCGCCTCACCGCAGCCGGCGCAGGCACCGCTGAATTCAAAGAGCGGCTGGGCAAACTGGCTGTTTTTCACATTATTCGGTTTGACCAGATCTCCTTTATTGCTGAGCGTGGTTGCGAAGGCCCAGTTGGGATTTTGACTTTCCGTCTGCTCGGCAGCGGGTTTCATCACGAGTGCTTTCTGTTTGGCCGGGCAAACTTCGGCACAGTTGCCGCAGCCGGTGCAATCGAGCGGGCTGACTTGAATCCGGTATTGCAGCCCTTCAAAGTCTTTGCCGATGGCTTTTTTGGTTACAAAGCCGGCCGGTGCTTTTTGGCTTTCGTCTTCATTCAAGAGGAACGGCCGAATCGCGGCATGGGGGCAGACAAAGGAACACTGGTTGCACTGGGTGCAGCTTTCGGCCTGCCATTCCGGCACGCTTACAGCGATGCCGCGTTTTTCGTAAGCGCTGGTTCCGGCGGGGAAGGTGCCGTCTTCGATGCCCGTGAAGGCACTCACTGGGAGGTTATCCCCTTCAAGACGGGTCATCGGCCGTAAGATATCCTTAATAAAGGCCGGTTCATCCGCTGCAGCCGCTGCTTCATCCATGGCATCTGCCCAATCTGCGGGGACATTTACTTTGACCAAGGCTTCAATGCCGCGGTCAATCGCTTTATGATTCATGTCGATAATGCCTTGGCCTTTTTTGCCATAGGCTTTTTCCACAGATTTCTTAAGATAGCCGATCGCCTCATCCACCGGAATCACATTGGCCAGTTTGAAAAAGGCAGCCTGCATGATCATATTAATCCTGCCGCCCAGCCCAACTTCCCCGGCAATGGAGACAGCATCAATAATATAGAAGTTAATGTTATTTTTCGCTAAATACTTTTTCATGGAAGCCGGCAGTTTAGCGCCCAGTTCATCCTCTGTCCAGGGACAGTTAAGAACAAATGTGCCGTTTTTCTTTAAGCCCTGCAGCAAATCGTATTGGTAGACATACCCGGTATTATGGCAGGCGACATAGTTGGCGTCCGTCACGTAATAGGGAGACTTGATCGGCTTCTTGCCAAAGCGCAGGTGGGAAATCGTGACCCCGCCTGATTTTTTGCTGTCATATTGGAAGTAAGCCTGGGAGTAGAGGTTGGTGTGGTCCCCGATAATTTTGATGGCTTCTTTATTGGCGCCGACCGTTCCGTCTGAGCCCAGACCCCAGAATTTGCAGGCGATGGTTCCTTCGGGAGAAGTTTGGATGGCTTCGCCTTCTGGTAAAGAAGTATGGGTAACGTCATCATTGATGCCGATGGTGAAGCGGTCCTTCGGCACGGCTTGTTTGAGGTTGTCAAACACGGCCATGATCTGGGAAGGAGTGACATCTTTGGAGCCTAACCCGTAGCGGCCGCCGACAATCAAAGGCTTCAGTTCACTTTGATAGAACAGATTGGTGACATCCAGGTAGAGGGGTTCACCTAAGGAGCCGGGTTCCTTGGTCCGGTCCAGCACCGCAATTCTTTTGACGGTTTTCGGCAGGACGTTGAAGAAATACTTGGCCGAGAAAGGACGATAGAGATGGACTTTGATAACCCCTACTTTTTCCCCTTTCGCCATCAAATAATCCACGGTCTCTTCAATGGTTTCGCAAACCGAACCCATGGCGATAATGACTTTCTCCGCATCCGGCGCCCCGTAATAATCGAACGGATGATACTCGCGGCCGGTCAGTTTTTTGAGCTCTTGCATGTAGCTATCAACAATTTCCGGTACCGCGTCATAAAAACGGTTGGAGGCTTCCCGACCCTGGAAGTAGATGTCCGGGTTTTGGGCAGTGCCTCTGAGTACCGGGTGCTCCGGATTCAGCGCTCTGTTTTTGAATTCCTGGAGCGCCTGGTAGTCAACCAATCCTTTGACATCTTCATAGTCAATGAGTTCGACCTTTTGGATTTCATGAGACGTCCTGAAGCCGTCAAAGAAATGCAAGAACGGCACCCTGCCCTTGATCGCGCTTAAGTGAGCCACAAAGCCTAAGTCCATGGCTTCCTGAACACTGGCAGATGAGAGCAGGGCAAAACCGGTTTGCCGTACAGACATCACATCCTGGTGATCTCCGAAGATGGACAAAGCATGAGCCGCTAAGGACCGGGCGGTCACGTGAAAGACTCCCGGAAGCAGTTCCCCGGCAATCTTATACATGTTCGGGATCATAAGCAGCAAGCCTTGGGAAGCTGTGTAGGTTGTGGTCAACGCGCCCCCTTGCAAAGAACCGTGTACTGCCCCGGCGGCACCGGCCTCGGATTGCATCTCGACAACTTTCACAGACTGGCCGAAAATGTTCTTTTCGCCGTGGGCCGCCCATTCGTCGGCAAACTCGGCCATGGGCGAAGATGGAGTGATCGGGAAAATCGCAGCCACCTCGGTAAAGGCGTAGGATGCATAGGCCGCTGCTTCGTTGCCATCCATCGTTTTGGTCTTGGTCATTGGTAATCCTCCTCTTTCTCTCATTATTAAACGCTAGATGTTAAGTTATCTTTGGGTTAAATAAGCTTACCGTTCGGAATGTAACTATAAATGCGTCAAAAAGAACCTACATACTCAAAATAATACCACAATCCGCGGGACATTTGGTATAGATTTAAGAAAATATAGTGTATACATCGCGTCTTTCCGCAAAAAAACTGCCGGGTGTTAACTCTGGCAGTGACTTCTTACTCAAATATTATCCAAGAAGGATTATTCGATTATCCTGGTGCTACCCGCCTTTACATAAACGGCCTGTTTTCATGGGATATTAAGATTGAACGGAGGCATTATACCATGGAAACAGACGCACTAATTTCAAAGCTCAACTGGTTTTATAGCTTAGAACTGAATCAAGTGGATTTATATCATGCCCAATACAGAGCCTTTCAAGGTACGTACAGCGGTTTGGTCTTTGAACGTTTAGCCTGCGTTGAACAAGATCATGCGGATAACATCGCCGAAAAAATCAAAGAACTCGGAGGCAAGCCCACAGTCTTGGGCGATATGATTTCACACATTATCGGTAAGCTCGCGGGAAGTGCTATTTCCATGGCGGGTTTAGATGAGACACTTTCCATGAATATCCTGTTAGAGCAAAAAGCAATGAAAGATTATAAAGTTTTAATCGAGAAATTGACCCAAGATAACCATCAGGATCAAGAGCTATTAAAAATCTTACAACATAATTTCGTGGACGAACACCTACATAGCGAGTGGTCCCGAACTAAAATTATTGCCATGAAACACTCTGAATTTTCCTTAAGCAATCCAGGGTGAACTTCCTGGCCTAAAATCCCCATTTGCCAAAACAGTTAAGAACTAGTTTTGTTCCTACGCTGCTTATATGCAAGATAACGCTGCCGCCCTTCCTCAAATAAGCGGCGCTCTTCTTCATTGACAATTTCCAGAGGCGGTACCTGTTTTGGTTTTCCGGTTCCATCTAATGCAACAAAAGTTAAGTATGCCTTTAAGGCAATCTTTGCCGGTTCCTCCTTTAAGACATCTTCAACGGTGACAGTGACTGAAACTTCCATTGAGCTTTTACCGACGAAAGTCAATTTCCCATAACAAGTTACAATATTCCCAACGCGAACCGGATGAATAAATTCAAGTTCGTCTACCCTTGCGGTAACAACGTTACAGCGGGCATGCCGGTGGGCTACCACTCCACCGGCACTATCTATTAATTTCATAATCTCCCCGCCGTGAACGTTCCCTGCCGGATTAGCATGCTGCGGCAGCATAACGTTTGACATGACTACCTGTGAATATTCCACTGTTTTGCCCATGGTGATAATTCCTCACTTACTTAAGAATTTTTACATAACAGGTACGCGGCCGCGGGCCGTCAAATTCACAAAAGTAAATGCCCTGCCAGCGGCCCAGGAGCAATTTCCCGTTTTGAATGATAACCGTCTGGGATGCCCCTACCGTACTTGCTTTCATGTGGGCAGCGGAATTGCCCTCAATGTGCCGGTCTGTAGACATATTCCATGGATAAATCTCATCAAGCCTGCGCAGAAAGTCTTTCTGGACATCCGGGTCGGCATTTTCATTGATCGTTATCCCTGCCGTGGTGTGGGATGAGTAGACTACGGCCAGTCCCTCTTGAACATTCTCCTGAGCCAGAATTTTCTCAACCTGCGCCGTTATGTCGAGCATATCGTCTCGTTTCTTAGTCTGAAGTCGTATCTCGTGAATCACGTATGGTTCTCCTTTTTTATAGATTTTGAGGGATTCCTCTTTGGGTAAAATTTCTGCTCTTTGATGCCAACATCTTGGCCTTTTCAAGAAGTTCGATACATGCATTAACATCAGCCAAAGCACAATGGGATATATCAACTCTTGGTTCCCGTGTCTGCAAATTCGATAATTTCATTCCTTGACGGGCTAAGTCCAGTTGTCTCGACATCAAACATCACTGCATAACCAAAATTTGAAGTTGCATATTGAGTTGATTGTTGGGACACCTGATTTGTGCCAACTGATTTTTATTAAATACTTTTTATCCTGTTACTGTTAAACATAATGATACCCCCAGTGTTCAATCACTAATCAATTATCAAATACTTATTCAACCATCATATAAGCAAATCCTGCTAAAAGTAAAAAGACGCCTTGTCAGCGTCCGTAAGATGAGTTCAACCGTCTCCGAGCCAAGAAATGGCCGGGGCCGCGATTCTTGTCCTGTTAGCAGTCTTTCACATACTTTGCTTTTGTCTCTTAACCTCATACATCGAATGATCAACTCTCTTCATTATCTCGGCTAAATCTAAATTTCTCTTTTTAACAGTATAACTTCCAATACTAACATCATAATTAATAGACATATTCTCATACTCAAACGAATCGTCCTTAACAGCCTGCTGCAAACGGGAAATTATCTCTTTCGCTTCCTTGTTACCAATATTCACAAGGACTATTAAAAATTCGTCTCCGCCATAGCGGACAATTATATCGTTGTATCTTAAATGCGAACTAATCACGCCGACGCATTTCTTAAGGATGGCATCCCCTACAGGATGACCATAGGTGTCATTAATTCTTTTAAAGTTATCTATGTCAACCATTAGCAAAGTGCAATTTCCTTTTGTAATTAAATCCGCTAATTTTACTGTTAGATATTCTCTGTTAAACGCATTGGTTAAGGCATCTCTGTACACTCTTTCGTTTAATCTGTCTACCGTATGCAACAAGGTTATAAAATCAGTATCCGGATAATTGTAGATACCTAATTGTACAGGGATTTTGGTTAAACTTTTTAACACTTCAAGTACGACTTTTCTACCTTCAGGCAATTTAAAAGGTATTGAATGAACCAGATAAACCAGACCATCTCTGGTTTCAATCTTACTTATGGGCTCATTGTTAACCATTGCACGGAGGGAAGTACAATTTGAACACACTTTATTCTTATTCCATATTTCAAAACACGTAGATCCCGGCTTATTTTGAAGCCCAATGAGATCGCTAGTCGTTACTTCAACACTGTTTTTGACTGGGTCTATCACTCTGACAAAACCGTCATATATGCTAAAGAGCAACTCCTGAACTTCCGCACCAAGATAAGCTTTCAATTCCTCTCTTTTCGTAATTATTTTCACCGTTTTCGCCCTCTTCCCCAATTAATTGAAAACTTTTTCTTTTCTTAAGTATAAATTTACAAAGTCAGTAAGCTTGTCAATTTGATCAAGTATTTCTTGTTGGTCTTCCTTAATTCACAATTGGATTAAGACCCGAACGATAGTAATATAATCAATGATTGTCTCATAGTTACTCCAACTTGGTTTTGGACTTCAGAATGAGGTTTATCTTGATTAACATATTGATATCCCCCTTCTAAATTATGCTTATTTTAAGTATTATTTTATAATGATTATAATATTATTTCAATTAAAAGAATATGTATTATTTTGACACTATTCGACTCAAAAGAAACGAAAATAAAAACCCCGTATTCTGATACGGGATTAAAAAGTTTAGGATTTCAACGATCTACTGTGTTTTTACGGTGCTTGTATGCCAAATAGCGTCCTTTTTAAGATCAGATTCTAACCCACTTCATTTTGAGCTGTTGCAAAATATGCAACATCATGTCTATTTGCGGTTGATGGCTCCTGAGCTGTAAAATAAGGTTAAGTATACAAGAACAGGGGAAAAGCCGGACTGGCTGGGGCAATAGTTATTAGAGGTGAGATAGATGGCTTGGGAAAGAAGCGAAATAACTGCTGTTAGCGAAATCACTGCTATTTTGGATAGCGCAACAAACGGAATTATAGTTATGAACACGGAAACAGAAATAGTTCTTTGTAACCAGACGGCAGCCCGTTTGCTTAACTTCTCAGCAACCAACGCAATTGGCCAAAAATTTACCGGCATTCTTTCTAATTCGTGTTTGGAACGAGTCTTGCAAACCTCAACCCCCTGTTCCGAACATATAATTATAAACGAACATTTGGTTATTGCCAACTATTCACCTTATTACAAAGAAAGTCAATTGGTTGGAGTTATGGTCATTTTTCAGGACGGCCGCGAATTGCAAGCACTCCAAGCCAAATTAAGAGATACCCAAACCGAGCTTACCAGCCTGGAAAAGATTTTTGAACAAGCCTATGACGGGGTTGTGGTGACGGACACTCAGGGAATTGTCACCAGAATCACCAATGCCTATTGCCGTTTTTTGCAAATAGATCCCAAAGAAGCGGTGGGGAGGCACGTGACGGAAATCATCCCCAACAGCAGAATGCAAATTGTGGCCAGCACAGGCAAGGCCGAAATCGGCGAGGCCATGAACCTGCATGGAAAAGAAGCTGTGGTCATGCGTCTGCCCCTGCGTGAAGGCGACCGGATCATTGGGGCTGTGGGCAAAGTCATGTTTCGGGATGTCCAGGAATTACGCACCTTAATGGAAAAACTCCATTTACTTGAACACAAGTTGAAATTTTACGAAAAAGAACTGCAGCGTTATCAACGACACCGTTATACGTTTGGGAATATAATCGGCCACAGTCAGTCCCTAGTGAAAGCCAAAGAACTGGCGGAGAAAGCGGCCCAAACAAAATCTACGGTCCTTTTGCGTGGGGAAAGCGGCACCGGCAAGGAAGTGTTTGCCCATGCCATTCATGCCGCAGGTTCCCGCAGTGGCAATCCTTTTGTCCGCGTCAATTGCGGCGCTATTCCGGCGGAACTGCTGGAAGCTGAACTGTTTGGTTATGCCGAGGGGGCTTTTACCGGAGCCAAAAAAGGCGGCAAACCCGGCAAGTTTGAATTGGCCAATGGCGGGACGATTTTTCTGGATGAAGTGGGAGACTTGCCTTTGTCCATGCAGGCGAAAGTCCTGCGGGTGTTACAGGAAAAGGAAATAGAACGGGTGGGCAGTAATCTGCTTCAACAGTTGGATATCCGGGTAATCGCCGCGACAAACCGCCACTTGGAGGAGATGGTCGCGGCCGGAGAATTCCGGCAGGATCTCTATTACCGTCTAAATGTTTTTCCGATCACAATCCCACCGTTGCGCGAACGCCGAGAAGACATTCTCCTCCTGAGCAAGTACATTTTAGATCAATTCAACCGGGAATTGGGTTTGACCGAGACAGCACTCGATCCTCTTGTGCTGGAGCTTTTCCTGACTTATTCCTGGCCGGGTAATGTCCGGGAACTGCAAAATGTCCTGGAACGGGCAGTGAATGTAGCCGAAGGAAATAAGATTATGTTGGAGGATTTACCCCTATATCTAAGGGAACCGATGAGAAGACAAGGCAATGGTCAGTTGAATTCTCTGGCTCAGGAATTAGCCGAAGCGGAAAAAGAGGCAATTATCAGGACATTGAAAGCTGCAGGCGGCAACAAAGTCAAAGCCGCAGAAATATTAGGGATTCATCGCACAAATCTTTACCGTAAAATGGAGAAATACGGTTTGCTGGACAACAGGTAGGTTGATTGATGTAGCGCAGCTGCAGCATGTAGCAACTGCGCTACATCAACAAGGCGAAGCCTTGTAGTCTAAGTATTCAGTAAATTTCTAATCTATAGATGTTGCTGAATTGCTACACTTCAAATTATTTTCAGATTAGATTAAACTGCCCCCGCAGCACCGGTTAAAGTGCGGGGTTTTTTCTTCTTGCGAGCAAGGCCTGCGAGTTGGCATGGCTTTTGCTCTGTTTAACTGGCAACGTCGACGTTAGAAACTTAGTTTTGTCACAATCATTAAAATTGGAGGTGCTGCTAAACCATGAATTTTTCAGTCGACATGCAGGGGAAAGCTGCCCTGGTTACCGGTGCCGGCTCAGGCATTGGCAACTCCATTGCGTGGGCTCTCCATGACGCCGGAGCCAAAGTACTGGTTAACGATGTTTCCGCAGAAAAGTTGCAGGAATTTGCGGCCGTGAGTAATGTGGAAGTGTTTGCGGGCGATATTACCCAGCCAGACTTTAGCCAAAAAGTAAAGGAGGAACAAATAGATATCTTAGTCAATAATGCCGGTTTTCAGCATGTGTCACCTCTGGAGGACTTTGCCCCGGAGGTTTACCGCCGCATGTTGGAAGTTATGCTGGTTGGCCCCTTTTTACTGGCGCAGGCTGTGGTGCCAGGCATGAAATCCAGGGGCTTCGGACGGATTGTCAATATTGCCTCTGTCCACGCCAAGCTTGCTTCCGCTTTCAAAGCGGGATACGTTTCGGCCAAACATGGGTTATTAGGGCTGACCAAGGTAATTGCGATGGAAACAGCTACTAACGGAATTACGTCCAATGCGATCTGTCCCGGATATGTCGATACCCCGCTGGTGCGCAATCAACTGAAGGGTCTGGCCCAGAGCCACCAGATAACGGAAGAACAGGCTTTGCAGGAAGTGATCCTGCGCCCGGTACCCCAAAAGCGGTTGCTCACTCCGCAAGAGATCGGCTATCTGACTTTATTCTTGTGTTCCGATGCCGCTGCTTCCATTACGGCTCAAGGGTATACCATTGACGGGGGGTGGAGCCAGCTATAAGGGCGGAGAAAATGTCGGACAGGATTTACTGGAGGCGGGATGAATGAAGGAAAAATTGTGGGAACCGTCATCAGAACGCAAAGCCAAGACCAATATGACGGAATTTATGCAACTGGTTAATCAAAAATATCAGCAGCAGATATCATCGTATCACGAATTATATGAGTGGTCAATTCAGGATGCCCCGGCTTTTTGGGCGGCAATGTGGGAATTTGGCGGAATTAAAGTTTCCCGTACCTATGACCAGGTTGTGGAGAATTTTGATAATATGTTGGCTGCCCGCTGGTTTACAGGCGCGGAATTAAATTTCGCGGAAAACTTGCTGCGTTATCGGGATGACAAGATCGCCCTGATCTTTAAGGGAGAAGGACAGGAGGCAGTCCGGCTAACTTATGGCATGCTTTATGACCGGGTGGCGCGGCTGGCCAAATCCTTGCGTGCCATGGGCGTAACCACAGGAGACAGGGTGGCGGGCTTTATGCCGAATATGGCGGAAACAGTCATTGCCATGCTGGCAACGACCAGTATCGGAGCCATTTGGTCTTCCTGCTCGCCTGATTTTGGGATCAAAGGAGTACTGGACCGGTTTGGCCAAATCCAACCCAAAGTGCTCTTTACCGCCAATGGTTACTACTACAATGGTAAGGCTTTAGATTCTTTGGAACGGGTGGCCGGAATCTTGCACCAAATACCGGGCATTGAAAAAGTCGTGGTGGTTCCGTACACCGAAAAAGAACCGGACATCCGGAGAGTGGCAAAATCGGTTTTGTTTGATGAGTTTCTGGCGCCCGAGGATGGTCTGGCAATCGAGTTTACGCAGCTGCCTTTCAACCACCCGCTGTATATCATGTATTCTTCGGGGACGACCGGTGTGCCTAAATGCATTGTGCATGGCGCAGGGGGGACATTGATTCAGCATTTGAAAGAATTAATGCTCCATACCGATCTGAAAAGAGAAGATACCATCCTATATTTCACAACTTGCGGTTGGATGATGTGGAATTGGCTGGTCAGTTCTTTGGCCGTGGGCGCAACTTTGGTCCTCTATGACGGCTCGCCTTTTTATCCGGATGCCGGAGCCCTTTGGCAGTGTGCGCAGGACGAAGGAATCACTGTTTTTGGCACAAGCGCCAAGTATCTAAGTACCGTGGAAAAGGAAGGGTTAAAACCGGGAGAGATTTTCAATTTAAGCCGCTTAAAAGCTATTCTGTCGACTGGTTCCCCGCTCTCTGAGGACAGTTTCCGGTTTGTGTACCGGGATATCAAGCAAGATCTTTGTCTCTCTTCCATTTCCGGCGGGACAGACATCATTTCCTGCTTCGCCTTGGGCAATCCTAACGGAGCCGTTTATTCAGGTGAAATCCAGTGTCGCGGCCTGGGCATGAAAGTGGAAAGCTATGACAGTCAAGGCCAACCGCTCTTGAGGAACAAGGGGGAACTTGTCTGCAGCGCCCCGTTTCCTTCGATGCCCATTTATTTCTGGAACGACCCGGACCAAATCAAGTATAAAAAGGCCTATTTCGACGTATATCCCAATGTTTGGCGGCACGGAGATTATGTGGAGATTAGCGAAACTGGCGGCGTGATTATCTACGGCCGTTCCGACGCGACCTTGAATCCCGGCGGTGTACGCATCGGCACAGCGGAAATCTACCGCCAGGTAGAATCCCTGCCCGAAATCCAGGATAGTCTGGTAGTCGGGCAAAAGTGGGATAATGACGTGCGGGTGATCCTGTTTGTCAAGCTGGCAGAGGGGATTGAACTGGATGAAGCGTTGCAAAAAAGAATTAAGAAGACGATCAGGGAAAACACCACACCCCGGCATGTGCCGGCCAAGATCCTGGCGATCAAGGATATTCCTTACACGCTAAACGGGAAAAAGGTGGAAATGGCTGTTGCGAATATCATCCACAATGAGCCGGTCCTCAACCGGGATGCTTTGGCGAATCCCGCCGCCTTGGAGCTATTTAAGGATTTAGCGGAGCTGCAGGTTTAGAGAATTTTTAGGGTGGAGAGATAGAGGCAAGTCGTGAAGGGGTTAGGATTTTTTTGAATCAAATGGAGGTGTATTAAATTGGCGGTTTTAGGTATTATATTAAGCCTTGCACTACTGATTTATATGGCTTATCGCGGCTTTTCCGTCATCTTCTTTGCTCCTGTCTTTGCCCTGTTGGCAGCCGTATTGTCCGGTATGGCGTTAATGCCAACATATACGGAGGTCTTCCTCCCGAACATGGCTAATTATGCGAAGGTTTACTTTCCCTTCTTCCTGCTCGGAGCGGTTTTCGGCAAAGTGATGGAAGAATCGGGAGCGGCTCAGTCTATTGCTAAAGCTATTGTCAGTAAGGTCGGAGCCAAACAGGCCATCCTGGCTGTGGTACTGTCAGCCGCAATCCTGACCTACGGCGGTGTCAGTCTTTTCGTGGTGGCTTTTGCCGTTTATCCTTTCGGCGCTTCCCTCTTTCGTGAAGCCAACGTTCCCAAACGGCTCCTGCCCGGAGCCATTGCCCTGGGTGCCTTTACTTTTACCATGACAGCGGTTCCCGGGACACCGCAAATCCAGAATGCCATTCCCATGAAGTTTTTTAACACCGACTTGTTTGCTGCACCGGTCTACGGAACTCTGGCTGCTATTCTGATTTTTGGCGCAGGCATGCTTTGGCTGGAATATCGGAAACGCAAGGCGCAAGCCGCCGGGGAAGGCTATGGGAGACATACTCTGAACGAACCGGATTCGCTCGAGGGTAAAACTTTGCCCAATCATTGGGTAGCTCTAATTCCCTTAGCGTCTGTTCTCGTCATCACCCTCATTCTGCAAAAAGCAGTATTTCCAAATTGGGACATCAGTTCCTGGGTAACCCAGCCTCCCTACAGCATTCCTAAAGCAGGAATTGTCGGGACAATGAACAACTGGGCCTTAATCATTGCTCTCGTGGTTGGTATCCTGATTGCCATAGCTATTAATCCCAGAGCAATCAAAGGAAATGTCGCCAAGGCGATTAACGCCGGAGCGATCGGTTCCTTGCTCGCTGTGATGAACACCGCCTCAGAGGTGGGATATGGTAACGTTATCAAAACATTGCCCGGCTTCAAAACTATTTCCGATGCCCTGCTCAGCATCGGGCATTCCGGCAGTCCGCTTCCCTCGGAAGCTGTAGCGGTAAACGTTCTGGCCGGCATCACCGGTTCTGCCTCCGGCGGCATGAGCATCGCCCTTGATGCTTTTGGCAAACAGTACCTGGAGTGGGCCAACCGGGTAGGTGTCAGTCCCGAACTCCTCCACCGGGTTGCCTCAATTGCTTCCGGCGGCATGGATACGATGCCCCATAACGGCGCCGTCATCACTCTGTTGGGGATCGTTGGTCTTACCCATAAGGATTCCTACAAAGATATCTTCATGGTATCCCTGCTCATTCCGGTTGTAAGCAACTTTGTTATAATGCTTTTGCAAGGTATCATCGGATTTATCTAAACCGTTTGGATTCAGGCTGAAATACGACAAAAGAAGAAAAGATAAGACTTACACTCGCCAGCGGAAACCATTAAACCCCGCTGGTTTTTTTATACAAATAATGCGCATAGTGAAGCCTTTTACGAACTACAGGTTAGAATCTTTACAAAACAGGTACGAAAACGGGGGCCCGTCAAATTCACAAAAGTAAATGCCCTGCCAGCGGCCCAGGAGCAATTTCCTTTTTGGATCATGACCGTATATTTGAATGTTATGGATATGGAGAGCTGATTAATATATACTAAGGTTTTAGAGCAGGCTTAATTGAACGAGAAGAATCATGGAGGGTGAACATGGTAAACAACAATTCTCAGGAAACTACTGTTCCGGACACAGTTGAGATTCGGGCATTCATGTTTTTGCGTGATGTTTTTCGAGAGCGGAACTGGCCCATACCTTATTATTTTAAACTTGAACGAGAGTGTAACCCAATAGAATTAGCCACTATGTTGAATTTACCCCTGGAAAAAATAGAAGCCGTGTTCATTAATCACAAAGCTTACCCGTTAGGAGAAGGACTGATTAAACCGGGAGACCGGGTAGCCTTTCTTCCACCCGGAACTCCCGGTCCACACCGTGTATTGGTAGGAATAAAAAAGCTTTAACTGTTTTCCATACGCAATATAGTTTACTGGCTTATTTAATCCTCCGCAAATTAGCCCGGCTGCGCTTTCTCAAGGGGTAAACTTTTACTTCTTGCTTTTTCGTTAATTTTTGTTTTCGTCGACCTGACCAAAAGCCAAAAAGCAAAACTATGATCAAGGCAATAATTACAGCTAATAATTGCATATAATTCCCTTACCCTCAGATTTAGGAGGTTCCTAGTACGCAACCTTCCGTTCAACTTTTCTTTGGCTTTCATTTTGAACTGTTGCAAAATATGCAACAGTTGCTTCCTCTTGCAGCTCGCCTTCTACATTCTCTCTGCATAAACCATTTGCATCAATATACCCTGTTTATCCATCATAGGATTTTCAGGGATAGTCTTCAATAGGTTATCATGAGCAATCATACCGGTAACCGCCATGCAAAGTGCATCAATTACATCATCCAAGCAGTTCATGAGTTTTGGAGAATTGTTAGCATAGCTAATTATCTCTTCCGTTTTATCGTAATACCTGCTTAGCAGCTCTATTCTTTTTCTTGCGCCTTGATATGTATGCTTGTTGTCATAAATTGGCTCTCCCGAATTGAGCATCGCAAAGCATAACTCCGGATGGCTCTCTACTAAGTGATTTTTATACTCCGGAAAATCACTTACAAACTTATCTATCTCTTTAATCTTTCCGCAAATTGCATAGGATTGTTTGCTCAGTCCCTTCCCCAATATCCGCTTATTGATTTCATTGGCTTCATCATAACTATTTGCATAAACAGCCTGCCTACATGGGGTATTAAAAATACTTGAAGCCTTGCCTTTTAAGAGCGATCTGACGGCACCGTCCGGACGAACGTCAGTAGTACTCTCCGGCAATCCGATTGGCATGTCAACAATTACACTGTCGTAATCGTTATGGGCATTAAAGACCTCACCAATGTTCTTAATCATATTAATTTCAAAGCTTGTATCAGTTAATGTAACAACAACCCAGCCACCTTTACAACCATCAATGCCTACGCATTTAATACTAGTTTTCTTACGAGTTATTGCATTAAATTTAGCTAGAAACTCTTTTTTCACGCTGCCAAAATCCCTTTGGCTAAAGTCATGCTCAGTGACCAGTTTTGGCGGAGCATCTAATAGTTTAAAATCCATTAATTCTTCAAACTCATAATGCAGCAGAGCGTCGTCAACTTCTTCAATCTGCTTAAGTTCTTCTTGACATAAATTATCCAACCCAAATCTGTCATAGATTACACTTTGCAGCTTTTCCTCAATGGCAAAGTACTCCGGCAAGTTTCGTTTTACCGGCCTTGTTAAATCAGATATGTAGCTTTCACTGGCATCATGCAAAAGGCAACCGAGTTGGACCCGTTCAGAATACCCTCGGCTTTTAGCCTCTTGACAGCAATTGACCGAATGTTGTGCAACGGAATAAAAATGGCTGCAATGCCCATTAGCCCTAGTCATCAATGACAAGGAATGAGCAATATCCTCAATTTTGATGTCTTCCTTAACCGGCTCCAACGGGTAAAACTTGATTTTCGAGTACGTTAGTATGTAGTCAAACAAAATTGCTTACCCCCATTCTTATAATTCAGGACAAATATTCTTTGAAAACATCCCTAAATTGTTTTAATTTCTGAATACCCCATACTAGCATTAAGTCTTTCCCATGAAAGCTCTCCAAGATTTTTTCGATTTTATCTTTTTGCTCGTAAAAGGCGTAGAATCTTATCTCACTATCAAAGACAAACATTTTCAGTGTCATACTCTGAAATCTTAGTTTTTCTTGCACCTGTTTATATAATGCCAGACCAGTCTCCTCGGACCAGTCATATGTTTTACCTTGAATAATATTGCGACTCCAGTCCTGTGGAACCGGTATCCAGTCCTGTTCATCAAAATAGAACGACATAGAGAGGATAATGCATCAAAAATAAGCATGACTTCCCGGTTTCCAGAAGTTCACTTCATCACATTGGGCCTGTTTTAGTGTTTTAAACCGGTCATAATCGGTAATCCCAACATACATTTACATGAATTCGCTTCCCACCTGAAATTAATTGTACTATCAAACGAACCACAAATTTATTTCTGCTTATTGCCCTATCCTAATCAACCCGAGACTCTTATTTTCGGAGAAAGATTCTATTCTATTTCCCGATTTGTGGATAGGCTTGGATAGGCTTACCAGTATAGACAAATCAACTTTATTATTGTATTATTAATAACAACATTATTGTTGCATAAACTAGTTAATAAAGCACTCTCAAATATGTGTTAATCTGATTAGCACTCCATTTGTACTGTGCTTTGTGTCGGACCAAAGGAGCTTTGGAGCGGTGGATAAATGCTATTCACTTTAACCAAGGCTCCTTTACTTTTGCGCAAATTTGAGATAATCATAAATTCGAATTAAACGTCGAAGATTTGTTTTTTCAGCAGTTGTTGCCATTTCTAATATATTTTCGTTGTTAAGAAAAATGGATTTAAGGTAGGATTCTAAGTCATCTACATTTATTTCATTTTGTTCTAAATGGGCTATTAATCTTGTCGCCTTTTCAAATGAATTTTGCTTATCAGCAATAATTCCCTTGACACTTCGATCTGGAATAGTTACTCTATGGCGGTACTTTTTAATACTGTTGCTAATGATATTCTCAAATTCATTTGCTGCAGCATCTTCTCTGCATCTAGGAAAATCTTTGGTCGCTTGAGACAAATACTTATTCAATGGAAGCCTATTGGTTTGCACGATAATACTTGGATAAGCAAATTCCAATAATTCATCTGCAGTGAACTCTAGGTCATCCATAACGATATCTCGATACCACTCATTGCTGGTTAGGCCTTTTAAACCTTTGAGCCCAAAATCGGTTGCCTTACCAATAGCTAGGACTAACTCCTCATCCTCGACTCTGGTATCATCTATTCCGGCCACACGTAAATTTGCCGTCGGTGTATTGGTTAATACATAATTATAAAACTCTTGCTTAAACATCCTGAGGAGCTTCACGGGTAATTTCGTTTTCTTTTCTGCCAATGCATCATAAAGCAAAGCAAAATTCTCAAGCTTAATTTTGGTCATTGAAATCATTTTGCCATCAAATGTCATTGTATGGGGAGCTATTTCAACACTTCCAAACCCTTTTTCGTATTCGATAAACACAAAGCGATTCTCTAATTTCTTAGCGTTTTCAACGGACAAGCACTCTACAATGGCCTTTAGAATCTTTTGGATATTGGGATCCCCTATAGAATAGCCGAGAAAAATTATCGGATACTCTAAAAAGATAGTCATTAGTTTTGCCGCCAAGTAAGCGCTTCTTTTATCGAACTCCAAATAGTCTACTTCGTTTATCACAATACTATCGGGCTGTGAAGTAGAGCCATGTATCTTGTAAATTTCAGCAATTCCTTGGATAGCCGAAAACACTAACTGTTCCTGCCCTATATAGCAAGCATAATTATCTGTCACAGACTCCAAAAAACGATCATAGTTGGTCGTGATGATCCCAGAGATACTGTTCTTTGAAATAGTACGTAATTTCTCCACTTCATCACGGTATTCTCCAACGAGTCCCGAATGAGACTGGATATACATGGCAATTTCAGCTTTAAAAGGAGAAACTCCTTCTTTTACTTCCTTTAAGTAAGCCTCATTTAGCTGTCGCATTGCCGGAGTGGTAAACCATTTTTCGTTAAAATCGTTTTCGATAAGTTCAGCAACCTTCGGATACAGCCCAGCTTGTGGATTGCTTGCTTTGGCTTTGCTTTCATAACTCATATAGGCAAAGTCATCATCCTTTACCCTCCGGGCAAAGATCTCGAGCAGGCCTCTCCAAGCGGGCAAATTATAATATCGACGGGTCAACCCGGAACCGACGAACAGAAACGGAGTGGTAGCAAACTTCTTTACTATATCGGAAATTTTGGCATTCATAGGACACCTCCCTACTCTTGACTAATATTAAAATCCCGCTCATTGTTCGCTTTCATAACATCATAAGACTTAGGATACTCAAAGTCTTTTGGCAAAATATTAATCAACCATTTCAACCCCAAACAGGCTTACCAACCTTTCAGCAGTTCCTTCAACTTTTCTTCTTTATTCAAAACAAAAGTACACGACTGCCAGTCCTGGGTCTTAAGGATATTCTGCTCGTATTTCAGTTCAAAAGGATGCCGTTTCGGTACTTTATTGATCGCTTCCTCAGCGCGTTTCTCATCGTTTTGGGCCATCGCAATCCAGACATCCTCAAGGACTTCGGGGATTTGGCCAAAAATATCGTGAATACTCTTTAGCCTTTCCGATAACTTTAGATGCACCTTATCCTCAACAGAATCCTTATACCGCATGTTATAGATCAATATTTTTTTGCTGATCTGGCCAATCCGCTGAATGCGTCCTTTTCTTTGCTCCAAGCGTGTGGGATTCCAAGGTAAGTCAAGATTGATGAGGGTGGAAAGCGTCTGCAGATTTAGGCCTTCTGAGGCAGCATCTGTACCCACGAGAATTTTTAGTTCATGATTCTTAACTGCCTTCTTAATATTTTCTTTAGTCTCTTTGCGAAAATTGCCTTTCTCGTATATCCCAGACTTATCACCACCGGCATACAAAGCAATCCGCGTGTCTTTTAAGTCTTTGGATAATAATTCGGCAACATACTTAGCACTGTCGTAGTATTGTGAAAAAATAATGCAACCTTTATCTTTCCAAGCCCCTTCGTCATTAACCCCATTTTGCAGTATACTCAGTACTCTTTCATATTTAGGATCCGTATCTCTATTGTTTTTTAAGACCTTAACCAGTTTTTCCAAACAGCGAACTTCTTCTAAGGTAAGCTCTTTAATCTCACTGCGTCTTTCTTCATCATCCTCATCATCTTCATCGAAAAGATCATCATACAAATCTTTAATGCGTTCTTTTCCTTCTGCAGTCCAAGCTAGCATCTTCTTGGCCGTATTTTCGCCGGCAAGCATGGTGCTACCAATTCGTCTGAGCATCAATGTTGACATAAAACCGCCACCTTTTACGCGCGAAGAAAGCAAGGTAGAGAATTCCTCAGCGGTCTTATACGCTTGATACAAATACCCCATAAGCTCAAGAGCCTCTTCATCCTTCTCTCCGAAGAGTTCAACTTCGATCTTTTCCAGATAATACTCGCCTGTCTCTTTGTTTATAGTCTCTTCTAAAAACTTCCTTGTTCTACGGATAATTGAACGGATATACGGATTATGGTTTTGCACAAAGTTATCGTCAAAATATAACTCCTTAATTTTCTGTCTCTGCGCTAAGCGCAATTCTGAATACATGTTTTGCGGCAAGACAAAAGTATCGTCGGAAATATCCAATTGATTTCGGATAATTTCAATACGGCGGTTATTCTCGATTTTCTGGGGAAACGGATTCCGGACAATCTCCCACATTTCCGATTCCAAAGTAGGAACATCCACATTACCAGAGACATAGTTCAAAGCGGTTTGCGGCCTTTTTCTCCAAATACTGTGCTTATCTCCCAATACTTTGGTAGCCTCATTTGGCAAGGATAACGCGTGCAATAAATCAAAGACCTCAATTGGATTGATCTGGACCGGGGTCGCGGTGGCAAGCAACAAGCTTTTCGTCTGAAAAGTAATCTCATTTAAAAAAGCGAGCAAATTATTAGGTTGCGCCTTATGCAAGTCTGGGTCCTTCGCAGCGTTGGTCCGCCTTGCCCGGTGTGCCTCATCGAGGATAACGCATTCATATTTCAGCTGTTTTAACAATTCGGCCGCTTCTGACTTCCGTGTAATCAGTCCTTGCGAAATAATACCCACGCGGCGAGGGCATTTTAAAATACTCCGATTGCTATCAGCAGGGTACTCATAGCCGTTTTCATCGATCCAGCCTCGGCCAGTCCAAACGGCACTCGGCATATCCAATAATGTTTTAAGTTCCTCTTGCCACTGATAAGTTAGCGTTTTAGGTACGATGACTAAGACAGGCTTATCTCCATATAAGGCCATCAGTTTGGCTGACATGGCGAGCTGAATCGTTTTCCCCAGCCCAACCATATCGGCTAATAGAAAGCGAGCGCCACCTTTTTGCTTGTGTTCACGAAAAGCTAGCTCGACAAAGTATTTCTGATGCTCCCATAGCCCAAAATCTCGGCGGTATACCGTCTCCTCTACTGCCACAGCCGGCACAACATCATCGCTATCTTCGCGCCAATCTTTCAGAGGAATCACAACACGCTTAGAAATCCGGTCAATATCGGTAATTACAAAATCACAGAGATTGACGGCGTATCTGCTGTTCCAGAAGAAATCAAATTCTTCCTGCACCCAAACAATAGCTTCCGGGCTGTCATCTTCCCAAAGCATTTCGTAGTTAACTGTATAGGCACTTTTGGTTTCATTGATGCTACCTAAAAAAGAGGTTTTGCTTCCATCCCGGTAAGTTATAACGCCTGCTTTACCATGCATCAGCCCATAGATCTCATCGGGCATAACCTTAATTTCGAGTTTCCCTGATGATAATAAGGCATAAAGCTTTCTTAATCTAAGAGCGGAGTTCTCATCAAAATACTTTTCCTCTGGTAAATACTCACACCATTCCTGTTTCATTCTGAGATTAGCATAGGCTGCAATCTGCACATCTTCCGCATTCAGGGAGGAATTACAAATAATCCTAACCTTGCCAGTGACATTCTCTATACTCTCCCCGGCGATCTCCAGGATAGATGAGCAGAAATATCCGGCGATCCGATCATAACTCACAGCATTCTTTAATTTTTCGTTCAGAAAGGCTTGGCTAAGTTTGCTGCGCCTAGACGAATACCGATTGATCATCTGCTCACCTACTTATTAAACGTGATCATTATCGACCAAAACGTACAGATGGTCGGCCATTTCCGCACTTTCAGCCCAATGCGGCATATTCTCAATGTCTTTTGTATCCTTTAAGACCAGCAGCAACTGCTTGATCATATCCCGGCGTCCCCAGTAATCCGGAACCTGCTGCTTAAGATGGAATAATCCTTTCTCCGGCACCCCGTCTTCCTTGATCGCAATATAAATTGCTGCTAGAACGGTGCGCAATACCGATTTTTCAAAATCCGGAATGTCACTTACGGTTCGCATGGCAAATTCGGTGGGCGTTTTCAACCTGGCGGTATTGGCTTTTTCGCTGGCCATCAGCTGACTGTAGGATCCGATCGAGAATCCTCGTGCATACTCCTGATACGTGGAGATTTGGTAGTTGTTATGTTTTTCCGCTTCCAAGCCTTTGATATAAAACCGTTCCGCATGGGTTAGGTCTTTCCACAAATAGGTATCAAAATCTACCGGAATAATAAAATCATAAGCAATACGCTTCGCATTTTCGATAATCGCCACGACTTTGGATTTTGACGGATTATTGATCGCTAAGTCCAACTCATAGTCAAGATCCAGCCCGCTGATCTTTTTATAAGATGTTAACACTTTCAAAGACGCCGCATAAGCAGCAAGGACATAGTCCGGATCCGAGAAATTTGGCTCTTCCTTGTCATCAAGAGCCCGCATTGAATCGATTTGCTCTTTGACTTCGTCTTTAATATCAAAATTTATATCGTCAAGATACGCTGTCTCATTTTCGGTTTGTTTTCTTAAGACAAGTAAAACAGTTCCTTTGACATAGTTACCGTCTTTAAGCCCGCCACTGTCAGTTTCTGTAGCAATATTCCAAGCAGCGGTGACTTTAAGCCCTGATTTCCACATAATCAATGCTAGCTGTGCCCAGACTGTGGGATCAGAATGGGTAAACATTACAACCTGCATTCCGTCATCATAAGTATGATTAGCTAGATTCGTATAAATATCAATCATACTTTGTGAAAAAAGTTCATTCCCTTTTACAGCTAGAATCCTTTTGCTGTCAGTATACCAATTGGGTAATGTTTGCTGTATAAGTGTATTATCCCACGCTAAAAAAAACTCAGATAATTCGTGGTAATTAACTGCGTCAGCATATGGTGGATCAGTTATCCAAATGTTACAAAATCTATTAATATCACGTGAATCGCCTATAAGTACCTCTTTATTATTTGATTTTTGCACAGTTGAAGTCTTTCCTTCGATAGAAAAGGTTCCACTCAAATCGTAAAATGAACGGGTGGAATAATTAAATATAGTATTCAAAGCTTGGTTATAGAATGTGTCTTTTCCGTGCTCTGTATCAGCGTTACTTAACCATCTACATAGTCTTGAATTATAGTTTACACACCTATTTACTCCTAGAATTCCTGCTACTTTATCCCTTTTTGACCTTGATAAAGTGAAGATTTCCTTCAATAAATAGGCCATCGACAGTAATTGCCTAGCATTAAAAAGATGATGCCAATGAGTCCACCCACGTTCTTTATAAAGCCTTTCGGTTTCTAACCCGCTCTCTATCTCCATGCTCGGCACTAATCCCTGTTCCTGCCAAGAAACAATATGATCAGCGACAATTTGTTTTACTTTGGCTTCATTTTGTAGATCTCTTTCATTGGGATGCCGATAATAGCGCTTACCATCAGCCTTTTCATATTTTATGGCATAGAGTCTCTCACTATAGATATCATCTTCACGAAAATCAACCTCGGCTTTTTCCCATTTTCTGAGTCCATAGATTATATTGCCACCTTCACCCCTTCGATCTCGCCGCAACGATGATATTGGGGTGGTTTTCCCGCACGAGGGACATTTTAGACCATTATTTCCTACTGTTCCGGAGTTTTCAGCTTCCTTCATCTCAGCAGGAGTAGCCCCCATCTTAACGACAATGTCAAAGCTCTTGTCATTTTCTACAAGTTTGGCGACAGTTTTGGTTCCTTTTCCGATGACCCAACTAGGTGCAAGTGGCACCCTTTTCCCGCATTCTGGACATTTGGCTTCGACACAATACAAATATGCAAAGGCCCTGTCTCCCTGTTCATTATGCTCAACGCCTAAATCTGCTATCTCCTGCTCAACCTTTTTATAGACATCTTGCTGAAATCGCTTGATTTCCTGCAGTTCCTGATCACTTGCTCCTAGAATATTGATACTCGCCCAAGTTAGCAACCCTGCCACTGGATTAAGATCACTGGCAAAAGTGTCACAACCCATTCTCGCCGCTTCAAAAGGGATACTCCCACCACCACAGAAACAATCCCCTACGACGACATTCCGACCATACCTTTTTACCGACAATTGCTCGACTAGCTCTTGGAGACTTTGAGCCGAGGTGCCAAGATGCTGATTGATTTCGTTCCATGTTTGTTCGTCGAGATTTTCCAGCTGCTCCGGCCGGATGCACTTCGTTAATTTTTCATCGTACCCTAGTGTGTTAAATACAGCGAATTCTACCTCTCGTTTATTCACACCAATGTTAAGCTTGACCTTGTCCCCAGTAGTGTCAAACCAGTCGTTAATGCGGTGGCGTAGTTTTTTACTATTCATTGCGATTTCATACATTTCGGTTGCTGTATAGGATTTTTCCTTACGCAGCTCAAGGCCATGATTATCCATGCTCATAATCTTGAGAAAGATCTCCATATCTCGTTTCGGATTATCACTGGCAGGCATCAAGCATCCAAGGATTGCAGCCCGTGCTAAAACCAAGGGTTTCCTACCCCACCACTTACCAAGACCTGTTAAAGTTTGACTCGCTCCAGCTTTACGTTCTTTATAACTTTCTTTACTCACTTTGGAAACCGGAAACTGCTTTTCTATAAATGAAACTGTCATCGTACTTTTATTCCTCCTCGAACATTTCCAGCAGACTGAGTTGCGGATTTTCCCTGATAGGATTTTCACATAAGGCATACCGAAGAGCGATCCGCCATCCTCTTTTGTCTTTGAGTTGTCCCGTACTGGCGTTAGTCATGGTATAGAGCCACCAACGCTCTTCAGGCATTAACCCTTTCCAATTTCTAATAGCGGTCGGAATGACCGAAGGATCACAGTCTTCAATCCCCCAAAGCAAGACCATCATTTCTTTGCCGAATAGTTTTTCCACCGGAGTTCCACCAACGACAAATCGTCCGGCTCTTAACCTATCTTTCCGCAGGCGAGCATTAAATTCAGATGTTAAATCGGCACTGACTTTACTCCATTTATATCGAGAAATTTCCATTCTTAATCGGTCCGCCTTTTCTAACTTCTGTTCCCTACCGTCAGTCCATTGAAAACGTTCATAGACTTGGACAGGTTGTTCTTTATCCGCTGGCAAAACAACAAAGAAATGATTCGCATTCTGCTGAGGGTTAACTCCGAAGCCGTAGGTTATTTCCCGAACACTCATTGTCTTATCTTTCCTTCTTTTTGTATTTCCGTGATGTCATATTTGTTTACTTCGATCCAATTCTTAAACTGCAGACCGGAGGTAAACAAAATAGTTTTGTAATCAAATTCAACTGTAACTTCCTTATTCTTGAAAGCTGTGTCCCGGATTAGGTCTACTGTAGCCTGCAAATTATCCGCGTCATACGGAACTTTTGCCGTAGAAATCTCCATATAATTGCTATTGTTTTCTTTTTCCGAGATGACGACAGTGAAATGCCGAATGAACGAGCCCTCCAGCTTCTTTAATTTCGCCAGTTCCTGATACGTCGATTCTGTATCTTTGCATTTCTTCTGAATGTTCCACTCAAACTCCAGGGGGGCACTGTCATTAATCTTAAACTCGTACTCCCCCTTAGTCTCGGCAATAGCAATATCTTTTTCCTCAATGGGTCGGCCTTTGTATGTCACAAAGGTTCGGACAAACTTACAATTTTTCGGCAGTACGATTTCGCCCGTGTAGATACCGCCATTTTCCCTTGGACTGCTGCCATCTGTAGTATAGCGTATTTCAAAATCTTTATGGGTCTGCAGCTGAAGGATTTTGCCATTAACACTTCTTCTCTGATCGTATTTTAGTGGAACAGAACAGATGAATTCTTTAACCGGTCCGGTAGGATGCTCATTTGACGTATCTACACAAATAAAGTTCATCAGCGGTTCTTTGGTAACAAATATCGCAGGGGCCTCTGCTGAAGCGGTTGTTGGCTCGGCTCCGATATCATAATACACTTTGTCGCCTCTGACCCCACGCACTTTCAGGGTAAATTCCCCGGTCTTCTGATCATAATCGGTCTGCTCGACGATTACGGAAGTTGGCTCTTTCGGAAAAGGTCCTTTCACAAGATATCCGCCGATTTCCCGCCATTTATCTTTTTTTAGGGAATCCTTTCTTAAGTCGTCAAGCTGATTGGGATAATACCACGGCCAGCGCACTTCGGTAGCAGCCCGCTCCTTAATCTGATTGTAGGTCATTTCTTTTTGTGTGAATAATTGATCCTCACAGCGTTCACGCATTTCTTCCATAAAGCGGTCATCGGCTTGATAGTCGAAGAACTTCTGCTGACTGGCTAAGACTTTGACGATTTGTTCCTCACCTTTGAAGGAGTTTTCCTTGAATTCCAGCTTAAAGTCTTCGGACATAATCCCTTTCCTGGTCGGAAAATACAAGGTGATAAATGTTTCGCGGATACTTTGCAATAACGCTTGCAGTACTTTATCGTGTTGGCTGTCGGCTTCCTTGTATTGCTGATCAGTTGTCGGAACATGTTCTCCCTTCATACCGGCAATGATCTGGCGGATCGCGGTTAGACGTTTGCTGTTGTGATATAGCTTTTCCATGACGTTGCGCTGGCCCGAGAGGAACATGACGCGATTCTTAAACGTTGCGTTATCATAAAAAGCCTGCAGGTCAGGATGAAGCTTATTGCCGGCGTAAGGTTCAAATATAACCAGGGAAATTTTGTTCATGTCAAGCTGGATCTCATCAATCGCCGGTAATACATAAAGGAGTTCATAACATTTTTTATCCTCGGGTTTAAAGTTTTCCTCGAGGAATTTCTTGAGCTCTTTCTTCGCGCTTTCGTTGTTGTAAGACTCAACGAGCGTATTCATCTCCGCGATCATATTTTTGGTATTCTGGAAATACAAGCGACCGCGATTATCCATTTTCAAATACCAGCTTTGGGTCTTGATCTCTTCCAAATCCTTTTTGTAGTTATTTAGTTCAACTTGTGGTTCACACAAGTATCCGAGAATTTCCGATTCCGTCAACCCCAATAAACCATGTGTCGCTTCACTCAAGGAGGACATTAGTAGTAATTTGGCGACATCCTGGGCATAGGTTATCTTGTCAGATTCGTTTTCCGCATCAATTCCTTCAGCAACCGATTTTCCGGCCTGGGCAATGTCATGACTAATCGCCGCTTCCAGCGAAGGCTTGATTTGTTTGATATAGGACAGCATATTACGGTCGTTAAGATCAATATCAAATACATTAATCAGATACTTAAACTTGGCACTTCCGTTTTCATAAAACTGCCGGATAATCTGCCGCATTAATTTGATTAGGCCTCTGGTTTGCTGGAAGTTAGGATTTTCCTTAAACCGCGCATACAATTCTTTGATCGATGGGTGAAAAGGATAGGAATCCTTGATGCCTAAATAAACTTTCTCACCTGTATAATTGGTTAGCCCTGTTTTGTTGGCTCTGGTAAGTGCTTCTTTATACCCCACCGCCACTTCGTTCACAGCCATTGAATTGCTGGATGGGTAGCTCTCGAATAGTCTTTTCTTTAATATGTCATAAATCTCATCAGAGTTCAGAGCCACAGGTTCAATGTTAATCGCTGAACGGTTCGCCTCATTTTCCAGTTCTTTAAAACTTGATTGTAACATCTCGCTACCGGACTCATATGTAGCTTTTAAATCCGAGAATACTAAACAGACATTAGCTAACTGCTCTTTACCCAAGGCAGAGAATAAGTTTGACAACGCCGTAATCGTGACCTTGCATAAATCAGAATTGCCCACGGTAATTGCTTTAGCATTTTCTAAATAAGGTGGCAGCTCATCCAGCAGAATTAAGGTCTTTTCCCCTTGCAGGAGCTTGATCCACGCACTCTCGCCCGGGGCTTTGAGAGGGGTATAAAGATCTTTAAAGACTTCTTTTTTGCCCAGCTGTTCGGCAATGCTGCCCCAAATCCCGTAATCCGCATCACTTTCCCGCCCAGAAAAGGCCACAACCCTAATATCACTGATTGAATCATACTCTTTACCCAAAATTTTCTTGCGCCATTCTTTATTTTTAGCCAATAAAGCAAGCGCCAACATATTATGGGTCTTGCCGCCGCCCATAGCTTGGGTTAACTTGACTACCCCGGTGCTCGATTCCCCTTTGAATCGCTTAAATGCAGTGGTTAAGAGGATTTCCATCCCTTTGGTCTGGAAGTTTTCGTTGAAAAACTTATCCACATCAATTCTATCCTCAACTAGATCGCTGAGGTTTAAGACATCATCTCTGGTCGTATCAACGAAAACACTCGCTCTCGGTTTACAGAGTTCGAATACCGTTTGCATAGTTAACCTCCATGTACTTTTTTCGTACCAAATTTTTGAGTAAGAGCTTAATTCTCTACAAGGTGCTAGATTCTATAAGTCTTTCAACACGGCAATGATGGTATTGTCAACGTCTCGTTGTAAGCAGTAATCTATAAAACGCATTATTGCCAACTTGCTAGGGATGGTGTGACCATTCTCCCATCTGTTAATTGTCGAAAAGCTGATATTTAATTCACGCGCAAGTTGTTCTTGTGTAATTCCTAAGTTAACTCTCACAGCTTTAACAATATCACAATACTGCATCAGAAACACCCCATTGTAAATATAGCACATGCTATAGCATCCGGCAAAAATAGGTATGCCCACTGCTCACTTCGCACGCCCGCGCACGCCCGGGGTCGCTCGCCCGGGGTCGGTCGCTCGCCCGGGGTCTGACCCCCACAGGATGACCCCCTCAGGATTCGACATAGTTGAACGATTCATTTTAATGCCCTAAACAACCAGCGGTCTATCGACCCGAACTACCGTCTCACTTTTCTTTAGAATCACACTAACTCACGACCCAGTATTAACTCAACACCCAAAACTTCTTCACGGCCTGTTCACCCTACCGTACCCACTCCCTCTAGGACAATTAATCTCCCAAATGATTCCAAACCTGCGTCCTCATCAACTAACGCTTTGGGCGTGAGCTTCCTTCCCCAATAATCTTGACCAATACACGTTTGCGACGGCAACCGTCGAATTCACCGTAAAACATCTGCTCTCACGGGCCAAAGTCCAGTTTGCCTTCCGTAATCGCAACGACAACTTCGCGACCCATAATTAGAATGACTTAAAGCAGATTAACCCAATCCCGTCTTACATACAGAATCCGAACGATTTGTAACTTATCATTCCTTAATCTCACGCTCGACTTGGCGGAATACATCCTCCGCGGGTAAAACTCTATTACTCCTGATATCGTCCATGCCTTCATTCAGATGCTTAGATAGTTCAAATTTGCCGACGAGACGTTCGTAGGTCTCAATGCTCATCACCGCTAAATCACCTTGACCGTTTTTTGTGATATACACAGGTTCAGAATATTTATGGCAAATGCGATATCTCATTATACCTATTCCTCAGGTCAGAGCTCGGTCTAATATGCGGCATCTTATCCACCCCCAACGTCGATATATTCATATTATCTCAAAATATTGTTAGGAGCTCAAACTATCATTAGGCCTGCTGCTGCAAGGCTTTTCCCGCCTTCGCTACAGTTCCCCCGGCCCTGACATCCGGCAGGGTAAAGGCAAGGATAATCCCGAGAACCGGAAGCAGGCTGATCACGTTCATGACAAAGGGCAGGCCCATGCGGTCCGCGACCGCTCCCAGCAGGGTGACTCCGATCGAGCCCATCCCGACCCCGAAACCGAGTAAGAGCCCCGAAGCCAGCCCGATATTTTCAGGAAAAAGGCTTTGCCCGAAAACCACCGTGGTGGAAAAGGTTGAGATCAGGGAGGCGCCGACAATAAAAGCTAATACGGGCAGCCAAGTGCCGCTTAAATGCACAAAAGGATAAATTGCCATAAGGGAAATGATCATGGAAACTAACAGACCGCTCCGGCCGCCGAAACGGTCGGCAAAAGGCCCGCCCAACACGGTGCCTAAAGCCCCGGCCAGCAAAAACGTACTCACCAGATATTCCGGCTCGGCAATCCCTTTGAAACCGGGAAAGTAAAAGGGAATAAAATAGATCAGACCGGCATGGATCCAGGACCGGATGGTGACGTACAGCATGAGGAAGGTAAAGCTGCCCAGCCTATTGCCACCGGCAGCGGTTTGAGCCGTGCTCTTTTTTTGCTGAAGCGAGTGTTGCGCCAGGATTTTCTTAATTTTTGGGTGGAAAAACATAAAGAGGAGAGCACCCAATAATCCCGGAATCATGACACCATGAATGGAGCCCAGACCGTTAAAACTCAGGACAAACATGCCCAGCATGGGGCCAAGGCCAATGCCGAGATTCCCCCCGACGGAGAAGACCGCCATCGAGACTCCGGCTTTGCCCTCTTCGCTTACGTAATGGGCTACCTTCGACCCTTCCGGGTGGTATCCGGCCACCCCGATTCCGCTTAATAAAATTACCAGCAGCAATAAGCCGTAAGAGTGAATGATTCCGGTCAGAGCCAAGCCGAAGCCGGAAAGGAAAAGCCCTAAAGGCATTAACCAGGGCATGCTGTAGCGGTCGCTCAAGACTCCGAAAACCGGCTGGATAATGGCCGAACTAAATGTAAATGCCAAAGTGATGGTCCCGATTTGAAAATAGCTTAAATGAAAATTTTGGGCCAGTAAGGGCGTTAAAATAGGAAGGACCCCCTGGCCCAAATCGACAATCAGATGCCCAATGCTTAAAAGCCACAAGTACGGATTCATTTTTGTTATTACTCCTCTTTTCCCTATAGCCTTTTTTATGAAAGGTTAATTTTGCTCAGGCTTTCTGGATATAGGATAGTACTTCCGGACCGATTTGTAAATTGTTGCACATATTTCTTGCCACAATCATGATCTAAGATAAGAATACCAATAGCTAAACCCATCTAATATTTACTTAGGATTTCACTATTTATCAGCTACGAGGAAGCCAAAGCCGCCCTGGATGCAGCCAACGGCGATTTGCTCGAAGGCATTATCTATCTGGAGAAGCAGGGCAAGGTGCATGCCCCCACCGGAGGCGGCTATTACAGCAGCGAAAAAATTGCGGACACCAGCGCCGTATCCTATAAAGATAACTACTGGGAAAAGCATGACAAAAAAGCCACAAGGAGAATTCCTTTGGCTCTTTCCTGAAAAAACTCTGGGAATTTGGCATAAAAATCATCCGCAAGGGCAATGCCAATTCCTTTAAAGTATTAAAAGGCGGGGAAAGCAAAGCATCATTTCCGCTCACCGTTCTTGCCTTGCTGGTTATCTTCGCCTTTTGGGTGGGGAAACCCATTGATCTAACCAAACGTGAGAGTTATTCTTCCTCTGCCACCTCGACTGCATAAGTCAGTTCAGCGGTCTTGTTCACCATGTTGGCTACGCTGCAATACTTGCTTAACGACAGCGAGACCGCCCGTTCCAGTTTATTCAACGGTAACTTCCTCCCCCAGAACCTGTAGACGATATGAACGCCGGTGAAAACCCGCGGATGGTCATCTGCCCGTTGCCCAGTCACAAACATCTCGAAACGGGAGTGGCTCACCCGCATTTTTCGGAGTATATCGACAATATCGATCCCGCTGCAACCGGCCACAGCCATCAGCACCAGTTCCATGGGTCCGGCCCCGGTGCCGTCCCCGCCGGCGTCAACGGGGCGGTCAACCTCGATGATTTTACCCGTACTCCCAGTGCCCTGAAAGTGCATGCCCTGCACATGTTTAACCGTTATTTCCATATCCTTCCCCTCCTGTTTTCTCTTCGAATTCCTTGCGGATGATTCAAGTGTTATTTCTCACATCTAAAAAGACTCTCTTTACGCAAATACATTGGCACTCAAATAACGTTCGCCGGTATCCGGCGCGATAGCCAGAACCTTTTTACCCTGACCCAGGCCCTTCGCAACTTTAAGGGCCGTATGGACCGCCGCTCCGGCGGAAACCCCTGCCAGAATCCCCTCCCTGCGGGCCAAAGCGCGCGTCATTTGGGCGGCCTCTTCGTCCGCAATTAAAAAAATCTCGTCATAGACATTGGTATTGAGGGTTTCCGGAATAAAACCGGGACTGGTGCCCGGGATATTATGCGGACCCGGTTTGCCTCCGGACAGCACCGGCGAGCCCAAGGGTTCCACCACATAAATTTTGATGCCCGGGATTTTTTCTTTTAAAACTGCTCCGGTTCCGGTTATCGTTCCCCCCGTGCCTGCCGTACACACAAAAGCATCGAGCTGCCCAGCCATTTGCTCAATGATTTCCAGGGCGGTCGTCCGGCGGTGCATGTCCGGGTTCGCCTGATTGATAAACTGGTTGGGAATAAAACTACCCGGGATGGATGCCGCAATCTCCTCGGCTTTCTTGATCGAACCCGGCATGCGTTCATGGCCCGGGGTTAAGACGACTTCGGCACCATAGGCCTTGAGAATGGCAATCCGCTCTTTGGTCATGGTATCCGGCATCACCAGGATGGTTGTATAACCACGGGCAGCCCCCACCATCGCCAGGCCAATTCCAGTATTGCCGCTGGTTGGTTCGATAATGGTTGCCCCAGGCTTTAGTAATCCCGCAGCCTCAGCCGCCAGGATCATGTTCAGGGCGGCCCGGTCTTTGACACTGCGGCTGGGGTTAAAATATTCCAATTTGACATAAACCTCGGCACTATCCTCAGGAACCAGCCGGTTCAATTTTACGACCGGTGTTTGGCCAATCAGTTCGGTGACGTCATCAAAAATTTTCATACCCTACCTGCTTTCTTTCAATTGTAAAACTTGTTTCAACAACGTCAAGTCAACCAGACCTTTGGTATCAATATTACCCTGGACGAGCTTAAATTCCTGAGCCTTTTGCTCCATGTCTGCGAGGATTTGCGGGTCCAAGTCAGAGGTGATATGGGTGCGGGCCAAGGATTTTTGCACGACTTCCGGCGTCAGTTTCTTCTTCGTCAATTGGGTTAAATTTTGATTAATTAAAGCCGCTGCTTCCGCAGGATTTTCCTGAATGAAATTGATGGCATCGACATTCCCTTTCAGAATCTTCTTCACGACCTCTGGGTTTTGCTGCACAAATTTTTTGGTTGAAACAAGAACGGTACTGGGCAGATTGCCTTGCCAGGGCATTTGGCCGGCATCGACAATCACTTTTGCCCCCACCAACGCCTCCATTTGCGAGGCCCATGGTTCGGAAACCACCGCCGCATCCAGCTGTTTCTGCTGGAACAGGGTCAGCATATCTGCCGGTGTCTGGGTAACCTGCTTCACTGTCCCACCCTGGTCTTGCATTTTAAGTCCGGCGGCTTGCATGAGAATGCGCAGGGAAATATCATGGGTGCACCCCCGGGCCGGCGTGGCTACCGTTTTGCCTTCCAGGTCTTTAATGCTTTCAATTCCGGAATCTTTTCTCGCCACCAACACATTCCCACCGGTCGCAACACCGGACAATACGACCACATCGCCGCCCTGGAGATACCGGCTTAGTACCGGTTCGGGCCCCGCATACCCGATATCAATTTGTCCTGTGGACAGAGCGTCCATGAACAGCGATCCATTGGGAAACACTTTCGTATCCAGTTTCACGCCGTTGCCGAGCTCAGTCTGGAAAAAACCTTTCTCGAGGCCGACCAAAGCCGGGGCATGGGTAATGTTCGGAAAATATCCCAGTTTCACGATATCCGTCTCTTTTTGACCGCCGGCTGAACCGGCAGCGCCTGAGGCGCCGGCGCTGCCGCACCCTGCGAGCAGCAGCAGGATGCCGGCCATCAAAGCGCTTACAATCAGTTTGCTTTTGCGTCTCAATTTATAAAATAGATTCCTTTTTCCACTCCGGTTTCGGTTAATTGTCATATTCCTTCCTCTCCTTATGAACAAGCTTTGGCTAATCCCCACTACGCTTTGCTTAATCCCCACTGTTTGAGGATAGTGTGTTCGATCCGGCGAAAGGCAATACTGTCCAGGGTGGTGCCGATCACCGCAATGATAACCATGATCGCCAAAATCAGGCTCATGTTCCCGACATCCCTCCCAAACATGAGCATTTGGCCCAAGCCGCTGCCGCTCCCGATTAATTCCCCGGCCATCAGGCCGCGCCAGGCAAAGGCCCAGGACAAGCGCATGCCTGTGATGAAATACGGAATCGCGGCCGGAAAGATCACTTTGGCAAACAGAGCAAGACCGGATGCCCCCATGGTCCGGGCAGCCCTCACCAATACAGGGGGCACATTTCTAATGCCGGCCGCCGCATTGGTGGTCATGGTCCAGGTGCCCCCCAGTACCACCACGAAAATGATGGCCGGCTCACCCATGCCGAACCACAGTAAGGCGAGAGGCAGCCAGACAATACTCGGCACACTTTGCAAAGCGATGACGAGCATGCCCAGCGTCTCATCCATAATCCGGGAGCGGGCAATCAGTACCCCAAGTACGGTGCCGATCAGAACGGCCAGAAAATATCCGGCCAGTAAGCGCTGAAAACTGGCTGCCAAGGCGATGATGAAGGTACCATCCCCAAATCCGGCGACTAAGGTCTTGACCACGGTCAAAGGAGAAGGAAACATATATGGCGGCCAGATGCCGAGTCTAAATATTGCTTCCCAAATCCCGATCAGTATGCCAAGGAAGACGACCCGGCGTAAAGTTGTAATCATTGTCAACCTCCTCCCGCATTACTTTTTCGATTTCCTCCCGCAGTTCATCGAGAATGGCCCTCTCAATCAGAACTAAGTTCTGATCCCCTTCCGATCTGGGCCTGGAGTATGGCACGGTAAACTCTTTTTTAATGAAGCCCGGCCTGGTTCCGAAGACTAAAATCCTGTTCGACAATTGGACCGCTTCCCGAATATTATGCGTGACAAACAAAATGGTCTTGCGGGTTTTCTGCCATATTTCCTGCAGCTCCGCATGGAGCAGGATTTTCGTCTGTTCGTCCAAAGCCCCGAAGGGTTCATCCATCAATAAGTATTTCGGATCCATCACCAAGGCCCGGGCAATGGCCACCCGCTGGCGCATGCCCCCGGACAATTCATGCGGATAGGCGTGGGTGAAACGCGATAAATGAACCATTTTCAGATATTCATGGGCTTTTTCCTTCGCTTCCCGTCTCTCAATTCCTTTCAGCTTGAGTCCAAACATCACGTTATCCAAAACGGACAGCCATGGAAACAAAGCAGATTCCTGAAAGACCATCACCCGGTCGCTTCCCGGTCCCTGCACCGTGCAGCCGTCAATTAATACCTCGCCTGATGTTGCTTGATCCAAGCCGGCGATGATATTTAAGAGAGTGGATTTGCCGCATCCTGACGGACCAACCAGGGATACAAAATCACCGTCCGTTATTTCCAGGTTAATCCCGGCTAACGCCTCAACCCGGTGGTTATTTTGCCCAAATTGTTTGTTCATTGATTTTACGGTAATGGACATAACTCTTCTCCTTATTTCCAAGTATTCCAATCGGTTTTTATATGTTTTGTTGGAAGTATTGTATCAAACAATAATAAAGTTCGTCAATAAAAAATTACCTAAATCCCTACTGGAATACTAGGTAATAGCATTGAGCTTAGATTTAAGATCGGCAATCCTTGATACCCTAACGCGATCTATGATACCTAAAAAGAAAAGTTCCCTCAAACCTTTAATCTGAGGGAACACAAAACTCTAAGTCTGCACCCGAAAATGCCTCATCACCAGCCCATACAGATCAATAATCCGGGGATTGTCTAAATCATCCTCGGTGCCGCTCACAATCATAGGAACGACTGAGTCTTCCTCTTCCAGGGAACCATGGCTGCCTCCGCCGGGATGAATGGGCGCTCCTTCGCCGAAGTATTCATATCCGGACAAGGCTGAGACCACTACGCGGCTGGCGCGTCTCGCTTCCAGTGCCGAGATCAGGCGGGCGAGAGCGTCCGGGTATTTGCCATATTCAAGCTTACCCTCGGCACTGACTTTGGCATCAATCACGGACAGATCCCCGCTGAAATTCCAACTCTGCCCAAAACTGTCCCGGTACGGGCCGCGGCGGGAAAAAATAAGTTTCCTTTCCGTTCCTCCCTCAACCACTACATACCTGTTTTTCCGGTCCCGCCAGGCTACCTGGGCATTGCGGTAATCGCGGGCCAAAATCCCGGCCACTTCCGGGAGCAGCTGTTTGGGGCGCTGCAGCAGGTAGATGAAAGCCATGCGCTCATTGGGGCAGATGGCGATTTCGTGGTCTCCGGGCTCCTTGTCCGTGATCTTGAGGCGCTTGAACATGCGCAAGGTGCGGTCCAGGTCAATCTGGTATTCGTTGTCGAGGCCGACTGTCGTCTGGGAATGATCTCCGGTGACAATAATGACATTATCCTCCAAGGCCTGTTCCCAGGAGCCCAGGGCATCCAGGACCAGGCCTATCTGCTGATCCACACGTTCAAGGGAGGGACCGCTGCGCAGGGGCCCGTATTGGTGCGAGTATTTATCATTGTCAGGCAAGTACACCACTAGGAAATCCGGCTGTTTACCCTCCCGGATAATTTGGGCGGCAATCCTGCCGGAGAAAACATCATTAATCCCAAAACGGTGGAAAATCCCTTTCGGAAAAGAAAAAGGCCCGCCCTTAAGCGGAGGATGGATCAACTCCCCTAAGACGAGTAATTTGGGGCCGAACACTTTTTCCTTGTACAGGCGCAAGCGGGTGGCCCAGGCTATTAAGTTAGGTACTTTAGCCTGGTAGAGTTCCGAGGCCCGGTGAATGAAAAAGTTAATGTTTCCGGTCACGAAACCGTTATCCTCAAGCCTTTCATGAACCGTGGGAGTCTCCCGGTTTAGGTGTTCCTGATTCAGCCGCTGCAGCAAATTGCGCACGACTTTTTCCGGTCCCTGCTTGAGCACACTTTGCCAAGTAGCACCGTAATCCATCATTCTCCCGGTTTCCTCGTTGTACCAGATAAAGCCGGGGACAAGGTGGCTATCCGGCCATTTTCCGGTCATGATGGAACTGGTAGCCACCGGAGTCATGGTCGGAAACGAAGAAACCACGCGTTCTGTGTAGTGGCCATGCTCCGCCAGAAATTTAAGGGCCGGTGTATTCCCTTCGGAAAGCATCCGCCCTAAAACGACAGGGTGAAGGGAATCGACAATAAAGAGAATCATCTTTTTCATCGCTTCGACCCCTTCCCGGAAAGATACTTGCGCAAGCATTATACCAAATCTTTCCGAGATTTGCATCTCGTTAACTTTATCTTCTTTTTGTAAAGAATATGCCTTCGTTTAGCAACTAGTTGTCAGCTTTGAGCTTTTGAGGTGCGGCTGCCCGGCTTGATCCACGGAATACCCTGTTGGCAGAGGGGGCAGTCAGCGGGCTCATAGGACGCAATCTCTAACCGGAGCAGGCTGGTTAAGGGAACGCCAAAATCCACTTTTCCTCCGCTGCGGTCAACCAATACCCCTACTCCCAGCGGCACCGCTCCCGCTTCCTGCACCACGGCCAGAACTTCCTTGACTGAGCCGCCGGTCGTGATCACATCTTCCACGACCAGCACTTTTTCCCCCGGAGCCAGTTGGAACGAACGCCTTAATCGCATGACCCCGTTTTCCCGCTCCGTGAACAGGCTTCTTACCCCCAGAGCTTTTCCGACCTCATGGGCAACTAAAACCCCGCCCATTGCCGGTCCGATTACTGTCTCAATCCCCTTTCCCTGCCAGGAGCGGGCCAGGTGCTCACCGAGTTCTGCCGCCAGGTGCGGGTACTGCAGCACTTGCGCACACTGCATATACTCTGCGCTGTGCCTGCCTGAGGTAAGGAGAAAGTGCCCTTCGAGGAGGGCGCCGCTCTCTCTGAAGATTTGGAGCATCCGTTCGTTATTATCCTGATCCATAGTCTTGCCATCCCCTTCTTCGGTTTTATGAATGCCAGCATACTTTAACCATTCGGTTTGCTGCTTATATCTTGTTGCATTTCATAACTTATTCTTCCCATAACCTATCCAATGCTGCACGGGGATTAGCCGCCCGGGTGACCGGCCTTCCCACCACCAGATAGGAACTTCCGGCAGCGATGGCTGCCCTGGGCGTCACAATCCGGGCCTGGTCATCCGTTGTGCTCCAGGCCGGGCGGATACCGGGTGTGACTAAGAGGAAATCTTGTCCGCACTCCTGTCTCAGCACCGGCGCTTCTTGAGCTGAGGCTACCACTCCGTCCAACCCTGCCCGTTTGGCCAGTAAGGCCAGGCGCACGACATGATCCTCGAGCTCCCCCCCGACTCCCAGGTCCTGCGCCAATTCATTCGCCGTCATGCTGGTGAGCACCGTCACTCCAATCAGTTGGGGCACAAAGCCGGTCTTAACTCCGGCCTCGCGGGCATTTTCCGCTGCGCGGGCCATCATCTCATACCCCCCGCTGCAGTGCACATTGAGCATGTCCACCCCTGTTCCGGCTAAGGCCTTCACCGTGCGGGCCACCGTATTGGGGATATCGTGGAGTTTTAGGTCCAAAAAGATCTTAAGACCCAGATCTTTCAAATCCTGAATGATGCCCAGACCGGCACAGGCGTAGAGTTCAAGTCCGACCTTAACCCAGCAGCCGCTCCCGCTAAGCTCCCGGGCCAAGGACAAAGCCTGTTCCCGGCCTTCAACATCCAAAGCTACGATCACTTTACGATTCAGTTCCTCAGCCACCGAGTTTTCCCCTTTCAACCCTAATCCCTTCGATGCGCCAGCTCCACCAGTTCGCTGACCGCTTTGAATCCATGGCGTTCGCAGTAATCCCTGATCCCGTCCACGATCTCCAAGGGAGCCTGCGGATTAACAAAATTTCCGGTGCCGATGCTGACTGCGCTGGCTCCAGCCAGGATAAACTCGAGCGCATCCTGCCAGGTGCTTATGCCGCCCATCCCGATGATGGGCAGGTTTACAGCCTCTGCCACCTGCCAGACCATGCGCACGGCCACCGGGCGCACGGCCGGGCCGGACAGCCCGCCAAACGTATTGGCTAATACCGGACGTCTCTTTTCGATGTCAATGCTCATGCCGAGCAGGGTATTGATCAGGGATACCACATCCGCTCCCCCGGCGGCTACAGCCCTGGCCATCTCGCCGATGTTCGTAACATTGGGAGAAAGCTTGGCAATGACCGGGAGATCGGTTTCCTTTTTTACCGCCGCCAGGACTTCTTCCGCGCTTTTGGGGTCAGTCCCGAAATACATCCCCCCATGCCGGACATTCGGGCAGGAGATATTGACTTCCAAAGCGGCCAGCCCTGAGTCAGAACGCAGGGCCTGGGCCATTTCCGCATACTCTTCCAGAGCAAAGCCGGAGATATTGGCAATGACTGCCGTAGGCAGCCGGCGCAGGCGCGGCAAGTACGACTCAATAAATTCATCAAGGCCGGGGTTCTCTAACCCTACCGCATTTAAAAGTCCTGCCGGAGTCTCGGCCAGGCGCGGCACCGGATTGCCCAAGCGCGGCTGAAGGGTAATGCCTTTGACCGTAATCCCACCCAAAGCTTCCACGGGGCAATAAGGGGCATATTCCTCGCCGAAGCCGTAAGTGCCGGAAGCCGTCAGAACAGGGTTGCGCAAACTTATGCCTGCCAGAGTTACCTGAAGATCAATCCCCATCCCACACGACCTCCTCTCCCCGGAAAACCGGGCCATCCTTGCATACTTTGGCCCGGCGCACCGAGCCTTCCTGATCGCGGACCGTAGTCACACAGCCTAAGCAGGCTCCAACCGCACAGCCCATCCGTTCTTCTAAAGAGACTTCTAAAGGCAGGCCTGCTGCCGCACACTGAGCCGCAACGGCTTTGAGCATTCCGTTCGGGCCGCAAGCCGCTGCGGTCACGGTCAAACCCGGTTTCTGGAAATTATCTTCTTTCAATTTGCTTAGATGTTGCGCCAGCACTTCCGTAATCAGTCCCAGATGCCCAAGACTGCCGTCCATGGTCGCAGGCTGAACTTCCACTCCGAGCTCCTGCCACGATTCAAGCCCGGCAGCCGCCAGAAAAGCAGCATTTTCCCCGCCCCAGAACAGCCTGACCTTAACGCCGCGCTCACGGGCGGCGGCAGCCAAAGCGTAGAGAGGAAAAGACCCGATTCCCCCGGCCACCAGCCACAACTCTCCTGCAGCCGGTATCCTGAACCCTCTTCCCACAGGGCCAAGGACACTGAGACGGGAGCCTGGCATGCTCTCCGTCAGCAAAGCAGTGCCCCGTCCCTGAACCCGATAAAGCACCGTTATCTCCTGCTCCTCAGGGGAAATCCGGGCGATACTCAGAGGGCGTCTCAGTAAAGGATCATAGGATTTGGAAACCTGCACATGCACAAACTGCCCCGGCTGAGCTTCCTGCGCTATTGCGCCTTTGAGCACGAGATGATACAGGTGTTCCCCCAGAGGCTCATTTTTCTTAACCTTCATTTCTTCAAGCACAGGCATCCCTCCTATTATCTTGAAAATACGAGCTTGCCTTCCACCCAGGTCATGACCGCAAATCCCTGAAGTTCCTGTCCCAAGAAGGGGGTGTTCTGCGCTTTGGAGCGCAGGTCTTCCGCTTTAATCATTTCTTTGAGCTCCGGGTCAAAAAGTACCATGTCCGCCGCTTGGCCCGGCTGCAGCGAACCCCCCGGCAAGCCGAAGCGGTGCGCCGGCAGCGTGCTCCAGGCTTCAATCATGCGCTCGGGTGTAAGCTTTCCGGGCTTAACCAGGTGCTGCCAGACGGCCGCTAAGGCCGTTTCAAGACCGGTGATACCAAACGGGGCTTCGGCAAAGGGGCGCGCTTTTTCCTCCCAGGTATGGGGGGCGTGGTCCGTAGCAAGCATGTCAATCGTCCCATCAGCCAAACCCTCGATTAAGGCCTCCCTGTCCGCGCGGGAACGCAAGGGCGGATTAACCTTCAGCGAGGTGTTGGTCAGGGTAATCTCTTCGTCCGTAAAGATCAGGTGGTGCGGGTTTACTTCAGCACTCACATCCACCCCCCGGGTTTTCGCCTCCCGGATCATATCCACTCCTTCACGGGTCGAAACATGGGCCACATGAAGCCTGCCCCCCGTTTCCGCAGCCAGGAGCAGATCGCGCGCCAGCATCACGGTCTCTGCGGTTGAAGGAATTCCTCTAAGCCCCAAGCGGGCTGAAGCTTCGCCTTTGTGCATAAACCCTTTATTTTGGAGATTGGAGTCTTCACAGTGACTGATGATCAGGCGCTTGGTAAGCTTCACATATTCCAAGGCCAGGCGCATGAGTTCGGCATTCTGGATGCCCTTGCCGTCATCGGAAAAGGCAGCCGCTCCTCCTTCCGCCAGCTCGACCATTTCGACCAGTTCTTCCCCTTTCATCCCTTTGCTGACCGCTCCCACCGGATACACCCGGGCCAGTCCTGCCCTTTGCCCCTGATTGAGCACAAACTCCACCAGGGCCCGTTGGTCAATCACCGGGGAGGTGTTGGCCATCGCCAAAATCGAAGTAAAGCCTCCGCGAACCGCCGCCCGCGAACCGCTTAAAATGTCTTCTTTATCCTCCTGCCCAGGCTCGCGCAGATGTGTGTGTACGTCGATCAGGCCCGGGAAAAGGTACCTGCCTTTGCCTTCGACCGTCTTAACCTCTTCCCCGCTGGACTTGGCTGCGACCTCTTCTTCAGTATACGATAGAGCGATCTCCAGAATTTTCCCGTCTGCTACCAGCACATCGCGCACTCCTGCCAGTTCCTGCCTTGGGTCTATTATATGCACATTTTTAAGCCACCACATTTCCGGACCCTCCCATCAGCAAATAGATTAAAGCCATGCGCACTGCAACCCCATTTGTTACCTGTTCTTCGATCACCGCCTGAGCACTGTTCGCCAGCTCACTGGAAATCTCAACTCCCCGGTTCATCGGTCCGGGATGCATCACCAAGGTATCTTTGCCTGTCCGTTTCAGCCGTTCCATGGTAAGACAGTATAATTGGCTATATTCACGGAGCGATGGGAACAGCCCGCTCTGTTGTCTCTCTAACTGCAGGCGCAGAGCCATCACCACATCGGCCCCCGGAAGTTCGGCATCGAGATCATGGCTCAGCTTGACGCCCAAAACTTTCAGCTCCGGCGGCACCAGGGTCGGCGGTCCCACTAAGACCACTTCCGCACCCATTTTCGTCAGTCCCCAGACATTGCTGCGGGCCACTCGGGAATGAAGGACATCCCCGACGATCAGGATTTTCTTGCCGCTCAATTCCCCCAAGTGTTCCTGCATGGTAAACATATCCAAAAGACCCTGGGTCGGGTGCTCATGCTGGCCGTCTCCGGCGTTAATCACACCTGCCTCCAGGTTTTCCGCCAAAAAAGCGGCAGCCCCGGACGCTGAATGCCTGATAACCACCAAATCCACGCGCATCGCCTCAATCGTCTTCGCTGTGTCCAGGAGAGTCTCTCCTTTGCTTACGCTGCTCTGAGCTACCGCAATGCTGGAAGTATCGGCGCTCAAAACCTTGGCTGCCGTTTCAAAAGAGGTTCTGGTACGGGTACTGTTTTCATAAAACAGGTTCATCATGGATTTTCCTCTTAAGGTCGGCAGTTTCTTGATCGGCCGTAAAAGAATCTCTTTCATCGGTTTTGCCGTATGAAGAATGTGAAGTATTTCCTCTTGAGTTAAGCTCTCTAGATCCAATATGTCTTTGCGCTTCCATTTCATCCTAAATCCCTCCCATTTTTATTCTGGAAATTACGCCGGCCAAACATACGGTTCCGGCAGATTTTTGGGGGTTTGAAAAGCGTCCTGAAACTGAAAAATCCTCTTACCCTTAAGGGCAAGAGGAAGATGGCTTTTTGCACATGCCAAATTCGTCTACCCTTGGCCATCTCGCTGGATGTCCTTAAAGGGGAAACTACCTATTAAAAAAATTGGATTTTGGAATCACTTTGTATTTAGGATCACCTTGGAGAAGGTTAGCTTACAGCTGCGAAGAGCTTACTCCGGTTTCTCCAGCAAGAGCACATCGTCAGCCCCGTCAATTTCCTGCACGCGCACCGACACCACTTCCTTGCTGGAAGTCGGAAGGTTTTTGCCCACATAATCAGCCCGTATCGGTAGTTCCCTGTGCCCGCGGTCAATGAGAACTGCCAGTTGAATCCGCTGGGGCCTGCCCAGATCCATGGTCGCATCCAGCGCAGCCCGGGCGGTGCGTCCGGTGTAAAGTACATCATCCACCAGGACCACATTTTTCCCGTGCACACTAAACGGAACCTTGGTCTCGTGCACCACCGGCTGAACGTCGATCGTTGTTAAATCATCGCGGTAAAGCGTGATGTCCAAGATTCCAAGCGGAAGTTTAACCCCTTCAAATTCCTCAATCTTATTTTGGATTCGTTCGGCCAGCGGCACTCCACGGCGCCTGATTCCAATCAGGACAACATCTTGCGTGCCTTTGTTTTTCTCGATAATCTCGTGAGCAATCCGCGTCAAAGCCCTGCGGACACCGTCGGCATCCATAATCGTGCTCTTGACATTTCCCTCCACAGCCTGCACTCCCTTCCTTCAGAATACCCGCTTATTAATCAGCGCACCTAAGGTTAGTGTTAACATCTCGCGGGTTAAAATGCCGTATGCCGTATATTAAAAAACTGTCTGCGCATAAGCAGACAGTACTTCCCTGTTTACCCGTCTGCCTTTGGCGTCTCACGGGACACCGCATTAAAGGCACTGTTATTTGTCCTAAGTTTACTTTAGTTGAGCTTAAAAGTCAATTGGTTTGTTTTTAATATAAGATTTCCTTTTATTGACTTTTATTGAATTTCCTTTAATTGATTCAATTTTTACCTCTCATCTTCAAACCTTTGGCAATCACCGATTGCACCACTGACGAACATCAGCCGCCGGCAGGATTTTGGGTCAGGCATTCACAGCCCGTATTGGCGCCGGTATGCCGCTTGATATCGTCCAAGTCCGAGCAGCATTGGGCCACGGCGACGTGATGCAAAATCTCTTCCTCCGTCACCTTCGCACAATAACAAATGGGTATCGGAGGCGAGACTTGCTTAAACCATATCTTATTCACCAGCCGGTCTTGCCGGATTATCTTCCCGCCGTTTTCCGTCTTGCTGTCTTCTATCTTGGCATCTTCCGAATAATACGCAACGTCACATTCAGGAGTTCTGCACAGGAAATAGGGCTCTCCCTCAACACCTGATCCAATAGCAACACCGGGTTGGACCTGGTGCTCCACCGTTACTTTGCGTACTTTTTGCCCTACCCCCTTGCACACAGGACACGCCGGATTAACTTTTGTTTGCATGGATAGTTCAATAGGCATAGTAACCACCTAAACCCTGATATTTTTCGTTTCCGAATTCCCAAATTTGCCTTTATCCCTTTCCGAAAACCTACATTCATTGGTCTTATCCAGGACGTCTGAGCTGTTTAAGCACCTGCTCAAAATAGTGCGGCAGCGGAGCCTCAAATTCTAAGTACAGGCCGGTGCGCGGATGCTTAAACCCCAAATGAATGGCATGGAGAACCTGGCCCTCCAGGTTAAAAGAGCTGCGCTTGGGGCCGTAGAGGGGATCGCCCACAACCGGATGCCCCAGATAGGCCATATGGACCCGGATCTGATGCGTCCTTCCGGTTTCCAGGCGCGCTTCGAGATAGGTGTACTCAGAAAAGCGCTCCAGCACCTGGTAATGGGTGACAGCTCTTTTGGAATGCTCAAAAGTTACCGCCATGCGCTTGCGTTCGGAGGGATCGCGCCCGATCGGGGCGTCCACGGTTCCGGACGGCTCGTTAATCAAGCCATGGACCAGGGCGCGGTACCTGCGCGCCACGGTGTGCGCCTTAATCTGTTCAGCCAAGCCCCTGTGCGCTTCATCATTTTTTGCAACTACCAAGAGTCCTGAGGTATCTTTATCGATTCTGTGGACGATTCCCGGCCTCAGTACCCCGTTGATCCCGGAAAGATCCCGGCAGTGGTAGAGCAGGGCATTGACCAGCGTACCGTGCCAGGCACCCGGAGCCGGGTGCACCACCATTCCCTGCGGCTTGTTAACCACCAAAACGTCCTGATCCTCATACACGATATCCAAAGGGATCAGTTCAGGAGCCACGTCCAAAACCTGGGGTGCAGGGATTTCCGCCTCGACCTTATCCCCTTCCCGCAGTTTATAGTTGGCCTTTTTCGGGCTGCCGTTAATGCGCACCCGGCCCTCAGCGATGATGGTCTGGACAAAAGAACGGCTTTTTCCCATAGCTGCGGCCAAGGCCACATCCAGGCGTTCATCTACCGGCAAAGACAGGATTTTGAGTTCACTTGCAAAATCATCCTTGTCCAAGTCGAGGGCATCTTCTGACTTCAGCTCGACTTGAGCAATATCTGCAGCATGCGCAGCCTGCGTTTCCCCTAAATTTTTTTCAGTTAGCTTTTTCACCAAACTCTGACCGCTCCCCGATTCTTACAACGCAATTTTTCATGAAACTATCTTTCGTCTTATTTTATCTTATCTTTTTAATCACTCCGAGCCTTTATCCTGCGATAGCGTCAAATCCTTATTCAGGTCTTCCGTTCCCACAGGCTGACTCACCTTATGTGCCCGTTCCTGCCGGTAAAATTCCAAGAGCAGGAGCCCGACCCCGATCACAATCATGCTGTCTGCAAAATTAAAGACATAGGCCCAGACTTTGAAGTCAAAATAATCCACGACGCGCCCGATCGCTACCCGGTCATACAAATTTCCCAAGGCACCCCCGCCGATCATGCCTAAGGCCAGGCGAATGAGTTTTTCCCGGCGCGGGATGCGAAATTGGGCAATGACCACCGCAGCCAGCACAATCACTGCCGTCACTATAAAAATCCAGGTGCGGCCGGCAAATAACCCGAAGGCCGCGCCTGGGTTAAGCACAAAGGTCAGGTGAAAAAATTTCGGTATCACCACGATGGAATCCCCGGGAACAAAATGCCCCTGAACCCATGCTTTCAAGAGACGGTCGATGACCCAAACCGCAATCATCGTCAGCCAAACCAGCAAGCTTGCGCCCTCCCTGTTTTTTTAATTTATCTTAACATAGAAGGCTCAGACGGGCAAACTCCATCCCCCGGCAGCATTCACATTGGCCTTTAGCCACTTAAGAAAAAGTCCCGTCCAGGCAAGTACTAACCGGGACGGGACCAACAGGAGTCTTTATCTATTAGACGGGCAGTTTTTTTATATATTGTGAGCCAAGTTAAACCCACTGATCAGGACTACTCCAATCACAACGGACCAGATAATAATTTTGGTCAGTTTATCCGCATCCATCTTTTGGGCCAGATTGGACTTGGAAAAGAGATAGCCTAGGACAAAGAACAAGATGATATCAAACACTCCGTGCGTAATCCAGTGGTGCCCGGTCAAGGCTTTCATCCAGTCCATGAGTGGGGTATAGGTCTCCTTAACGATCACCAACAACCCGCTGAATATGCTGACAACTGCCAGGGAGAGCCCATATCCTGCAGTTGATTTGCTTAAGATACCGTTTTCCATCTTACTTCCCTCCTAAGATTCCAAGTCTTAACCCCTGGGTGATAAAGGAGCCGAAACCTTCCATGCCGAAGCCCAGAATGACCATGATAATTGCTACCACAATCCCCAGTTTCCTAATACTTTTGCTTTCGGACAATTTGTTGCTATAAACGATGACCGGAAGGAGCATGCTTAACAGAAGTAAAATAAAGAATACGTGCTCTTTGGTCTCCATGAAAAACCCATGCGCCGCCGGGAAGGGGCCTTTCTTGATCATAGCTTTGTCTGCGGCATAGTAGACAACATACCACCAACCGCCAATAACATAAGCCAACCAGTTAAAAACGGTGGTTAAAGCACTGGCAATTTTAAGCCGTCCCAAGTTCTTCTCACTGTAATTTAGGAGTTCGACCAGCACCCAAACGGCCGTCATAATTCCCCATACCCCGAACACCACGTGGGGCATGGTCAAGAAACTAGTGATCATCTTTTTCCTTACCTCACTTTCTTATCTCTGATCTTTACGCTGAAACCGGAGCCTCCCCTGACAAAATCGGCTGTACCTGTTCCTCCTTTCACATTTTCCTGCATGGAACATCTTTTAGGCCAATTATGACATTCCGGAGGCAGTTTGTGATAGTGAGCTTTATCTCCAAAATAAGAGGAGCAATGTCCCGAATTTGAGCAGGACATTGCTCCCTATAATTAAAACTACTCTTCTTTAGCCCAACCGGTAGCGTACGGCAAAAGCAGCCGCTTCCGCCCGGTTGTTCAGTTCAAGCTTAGCCAGTACTTGGGTTACGTAATTGCGTACAGTCTTTTCACTTAAGACCATGGCAGCGGCAATTTCTCTGTTCGTCTTCCCCTTGGCGATATGCAATAGCACTAGCTTTTCCTGTTCTGTTAACTCACCGATCTTGCGCGCTTCCTCAGAGTTGCGGATTCTTTTCAAGAGTTTAGTGGTAATTGATGGATCGAGCAAGGATTTACCGCTGGCCACTTGTTTAATGGCGTGAATTAAATCCTGAGCCGAAATCTCTTTTAACACATAACCGCTCGCTCCCGCCATGATTGAGTCATAAATCGCCTCATCGTCGTCGTAGGAAGTAAGCATAATCACAGAAGTGTTAGGAAGAAGCGATAGAATTTCTTTGCAGGCTTCAATCCCGCTTTGCTCCGGCATCCGGATATCCATCAATACCACATCCGGCCGGCGGCTAAGTGCCAGGTTCACCGCATCCTTGCCCGAGGCTGCCTCACCGACCATATCCATAAACGGATACATGCTGAGCAGGCTGCGCAGGCCGAGCCTGACCACTTCGCTGTCATCAACAAGCAGCACTTTGATCGTTTTGTCCATGCTTTTTTCTCCTTCCATTACTCACATGCAAGGATACTCTGGTTCCGCCACCGGCTCCGGAAGAAATCGACAAAGTTCCTCCAAAAGAGCGGGCTCTGTATTTCATATTTCTGATTCCTTGTTTTAAGAAATCACATTCTTCCTTATTAAAAACGTCATTGAGATTCTCTATTCCCCGGCCATTATCGATGACTTCAACAACTAAATCATCGGGATTGCCTTTGACCACAATGGTTGCTTGGCTTGCCTCTGCATGCCGGATAATATTGCTCAGTGCTTCTTTAATAATGTAATAAATTTGGACGCTCTGCGACAGCGGCAGACTCTCATGGTCACGATAGTCATACTTGAGGTCAATTTCTAATTGATGCCCGACTTTCATCTCCGCCACGAGCTTTTCGATTTCTTCTTTCATATTTAGCTTTAGGTCAGCCGGGATTTTCAGTTTCTTAATATAATCCCGGATTTCCCTGATAATATTATTAAGTTTGCCAATGACAGTGTGGAGTTCAGCTTCGGACTGCTCAATTGCGTTCTTATCCGCGAGCATGTTGCGGATTATCTCGAGACGCAGTCCAATCGCATAAATTGATTGAATCATCCCGTCGTGAAGATCCCGGGCAATCTGGTTTCTTTCCTCTGCAACCGCCTTATCTCGCTCAGCCTGGTAAAAATAGTGCTGGTATTCCAAATCAAACACTTTGAGAATCTTTAAGATAAACAAGGCCATCAGAAACCCGCTTAACCCACGAAACAGCTCCACCGGAATTCCGGTAGTGGTGAAAAAGAGATTGGAGTTAAACAACATCGCCGGTAAAACCGGCGCATAGGGAACAACCACACCTCCCGTGATCGCGTACAAGCCCACAGAAACCGCAGCGACTAAAAGAGTACGGGTCATAATCGGCGCGCCGAAACTCTGAAACTGGTGCCTCTGGGCAAACAAAGCATAAGAACTCAAAGCCCCCCCGGGAAAAGCCAAAAGATAACGGGCCCAGATGTCACTAATCGCAAACCACCAATCCTTATTTTGCTCTGTCACTAAAATCGTGCCCAAGAAAATAAAACTGGCAAACCACAAAGCCAGAACACAGATCGGAATCAGGAGAATTTTCCAGTTTAATTTTTTCGTCTGCACCAGCAAGTGCAGGCCAAAATAGAAAAGAAAGAAGAAGGAAACAGCATTGGTTAAAAGCTTGACGGAATCGAGAACAAACATCGAATCTTCGCTCAAATAAGCCTTTTGAATCGGAATAAAAATATTGCCCCAATCCGAGATTCCATGCAGAATGCCAAAGAAAGCCAAGAACTGCAGGCTTTTGGCTAAATAGAAGCGGCTGTGGACGGTATTTTTGAGCAAGATGCCAAAACCCATCAGAAAGAAAATCAGGGGATAGACAAAATTCACCAACACCATGTTAGTCTTAAAAAATTGCGCCAGCATGGTTTGTTCCTTTCTTCTTAAATCTATGACGATAATTGCTCTCTCTAATTATAGCATAGAATTTGCTGTTATATCCCCTTCTAATATTTGGCTTAACATAACTCTTGTTTTATTTGGCTGTCACATATCTCCTTCTACCATTTGACTGTATCTATTAAAGAATGTTTTATAGCCCAGCTGCACCAGGAGTATTACCGTCAAGGAGACACTCCCCACAAGCCCTAGCATAATCGCGATCTGATACTCAATTGCCAGGAGGGGAGAGGCTCCGGATAAAATCTGCCCGGTCATCATCCCCGGCAGAAAGACAATGCCCATTCCGACCATGGAATTAATTGTGGGCATAATGGCCGCATCGTACACCTTGTTGATGATGTCCCGGGACGCCATTTTCGGGGTTGCCCCCAGCATTAAGGCCGTTTCAACCAAGTGCTTCTGGGCGTGCATCCCTTCAATCAGCCGGCTCACTCCTAAAGAAACCGCAGTCATGGCATTTCCGACCAGCATCCCGGCAATGGGAATAAAGTACCTTGGTTCATACCAGGGAGTGATGTTAATCACCACCAAGATGAAATATAGGATGCTTGCCAAGGAACCGGCCACCATGGAGAGCGCGATAATCTGTTTGAGCCTCAAAGAAATCGGGCTTTTGACCCGCTTAAAGATATTAACAACGGCAAACGCTTCCATCACCCCAATTATCACAATCGTATACAGCGGGTGGCTATGGTCAAAGACATAGGCCAGTATGTATCCGACCAGCACCAGTTGAATCGTCATCCGTACAGCGGCAATGAGAATTTCCCGTTCGCGGGGAATCCCCTTCACCTTGACGATCATCACCAGAATAAGAACGAAAAGATACGCTGCCGCCAATTGCCAAAATGTAAGGTCTATGGTCTGCTCCATTCAATACATCTCCTTCTTTACCATTTACGAAACCTTCTCACGGACTGATTTCACCCGGCCCTGTTCGATTTCAACGATATACTCTCCGTACTCTTCCGCAATCCTGCGGGCATGGGTGACCATAATCAGGGTTATTTCATTTTCCTTTACATACCTAACCAAGCTTCTGATTAAAATTTCTTCCGTGTCTTCATCCAAGGCTGAAGAAGGTTCATCCAAAAGTAATACCTCCGGCTCCATAAGGAGTACCCTCCCCAGGGCCAGGCGCTGCTTCTCCCCGCCTGAGAGCTGAGCAGCCTCCACATCCAAATCCTTATGAAGAGATACCTGCTTGAGTACTTCCCTGAGCTTGTCATCCCCCGGGCAGGGCTTATCCGCAAATTTGAGACCGATAAACAAATTCTCCCGGACGCTGCCATCAAAAATTACCGGGTTTTGTCCGAGCATCACAACCCGCCGTCTCAGTTCGATGGGATTTAATTCATACAGAGATTGTTCATGCCAGAGAATGGAGCCGCTGTCACAGGCGGCCAAATTATTTAACAGGCGCAAGAGCGTGGTTTTGCCGCTTCCGCTTTCCCCTAAAATGCAGTTGATTTTCTTATCCGGCAGCACCAGGTGCCTGACATCTAGGATGTTCTTATACCGGACGTTATCTAAGACAAACACGTTGAACAACTCCTTATCAGCTTGCCGCTTCCCATACTCTTTATAACATAAAAATTATTTGTTTTCTAATGAACTCATCGGCTTTTAGATTCGTCTATATCTAAGGTGACAATTGCTTAAACATCTTAATCTCGTTTGAGGAGGAAAAAATATGAATTCGTTTGACCTTTTTGGTTATCATTTAATTAACAGGTGGGCAGGCCATATTCCTTTAGTGGACGGTTTTCTGTCCTTTATCGCTCAATATGCGCTGGAGCTCTACGTGCTTTTGTTTCTTGCAGCTTGGCTTTTCTTGCCCAAACGTGATACAAACAGCCGCCATACTTTGGTAATCATGGTGTTCGCGGGACTCTTGGCCCTTCTTTTTAATATCTTAATCTCACATCTCTGGTTCCGGCCCCGCCCTTTTGCTCTCCTGCCCAAAGGCAGCTTTATCCAGCTTGTGCCCCATGCCCTTGACGCTTCTTTTCCCAGCGATCATACCGCAGGCAGCTTCGGCTTTGCAGGGGCGTCCTGGAGAAAAACCGGACGGTGGATCAGCTACTCTTTCACCTTGCTCGCGGTGTTGACAGCTTGCGCTCGCCTTTATACCGGACTGCATTGGCCGACTGATATCCTGGCCGGAATTGTCGTCGGCATCGCCAGCGCCCGCATCGCTTGGAGGTTTAATAAACATTTAACCGGAATAACCAATTTGGGGTTACGATTAAGTTTACCATTTTTGTCTAGTATTCAAAAGTAAAGCAGGTGGATTCAAAAGTGATCAAAAAACTCTCGATCTTACTCCTCTTAATCGCCGTGTCGGCGGCTGGCAGCTTTTTATTCTATGCCTACAGCAATTATAAAATTCACGCCGATTTTTCCCCGCTCCCGTTATCTTTTGACCCCTATACCTCCGCTTCATCCTATAATTGGGACGGAACGGCGGTTACGATTGAAGGGGGCTTTGTCAAAGGCACAATGAAAGAAAAGCAAGGGCAGGAAAGCCTGCTCTTAAGGGCCTTGGCCCCCACCCCGAAAATCAGGATCAAGGGAAGCGCGCAGGCTAAAAATATGTTCTTGCGCGTAGAAAATGTCAATCCTGCAATGCTTGCTACGACCTTTCCCAATGGAAGTTTCCAGGTGATTGATCCCCATACGATTCTTTTAACCATATCCGTCGCACCCAATGAGGAAAAATCCCTGGAGCTCACCCTGAAAGAGCCGCAAGCTTCCGAATTCGTGATTCTCGGAGATAACCGCAACGGCTATAAGACCTTCGGCCAAATCATTGATCAGATTAACGCTTTCCGCCCTGCCTTTGTCATCGATAATGGGGACTTGGTCTTTGGCGGAGAGCCCAACCGGTACCGCCTGTTTTATGAAACGGTTTCTAAACTGCAAGTGCCCCTGTATACTACGCTGGGCAACCACGACATCCGGGAAAACGGCCGCCCGATTTACACCGAGCTTTTCGGCCCGCCTTATTATTCCTTTGATTACCTGAACACGCACTTTGTTTTTCTGGACAGTTCCCGCGGCTGGACAGAGAAGCGGGCCATCCCTGAAGAGCAGTATCAATGGCTGGAGAGCGATTTACAGAAAGCCCAGGGCAAGCGCATCATCGTCATCTCTCATATCCCGTCCAGCGACCCGAGGGCAGACCTGCAGCCCAATACCTATCCGGACAAACCCCCGACTGAAAAAACCAACCTCATTGAACAGCAATTCCAGAAGCTGAGCGGGACCAATAATTTGGATCATGCTTTCCCGGACAAAGAAGAAGCCAGGCGTTTTGAAGGACTAATGAGCCAATACGGGGTGGACACGGTCTACTTCTCCCATATCCATGCCTTTTTCAGCTATACCAGAGACAAAGTGAACTATATCATCAGCGGGGGAGCCGGGGCAGAGCTCCTGACCAAAGACAGCTATTACCACTACATTCGGATTAACCTGAACAGCAAAAACAATGTCCTGGAAGTGATTCAGCTCCCCTCTCCGCCCAACGCGCTTCAAGACCGTTACCTGGCCGCACTCGGGCTCTTTGCGAGCTCAACTTACAAGGAATACCGCCCGCTTGTGCTTGGAATCGGCGGTCTTATTGTTCTCCTGCTCGGGTGGCTGCTCTGGCTGAACCGCCACAGGTGGTGGCACCATGTCCGTGCAATTGGAATATGGCTGTTCCGCACGCTTAAATTTGCGGGAGCTGAGTTTCGGGAAACAGTGCTTAGGAAAAAGAGAGCAGATAAATAGATTGCTAGGTTGCGAAGAATAGCCATAAAACGTACAATATCAAAGGCTCCGTTTTAATCACGGAGCCTCCAAGCCCTAGTAGAGATCTTAATAACTTAATTATACCTTTTGTACGGTCACCCAAGTATCATAATAGGACACGCTTCCGCCGATCGGCTCACTCAGCGGGGTTCCACGCAGATTGTCATCCAGGCGGAATATAGGCTGGATATGAATGCCCGTGGCCCGTCTCGGGTCTCCTTTGATAACCACCCCGTCAACCACCACATCACTGGAGCCGTACGCCCAGTGTCCGTAACCGGTAGAAACAGCAACGACTCCCGGACGAATTCCTTCCAGAACTTTGACGGTTCCTTCAACAAAACGTTGCCGGCCATTGCCCAATTCATGCACACCTTCCGGGTTGCTATGGGATTTGACCCGGACCTTGTCCCCATTCTTGACGCCAAGTCTCTGGGCATCCTGACGGCTGAGCTGGACAAAGTTCTCTGGTTGAATACTTAACTCTGCCCAATAGTTGCTAATTGTTCTGGATTGCGTCATAAAAACTTCCTTATGGGTGATGAGTTTGAGATCTCCCTCTACTTCAATCTTCTTGCCCATAGAATCTTGAGTCTCTTCATAGATTGCGTAACCTGAAAAATACTTGCCGCTCATGGAATTGCGGCTGGTCGCCACTTCTTCGATATAGAAACGCTTGATACTGCCCAAGGTATAGCGCTGTTGTTCCCCAACATAAGCCTTGTCGGCGCTTTCAAAGCGCCCCCCCCGGTTTAGGACCGTAACCACCTTACGCCAAGCTTCCGGTTTCACAGCTTTTTGCCAGGCCTGTTCACTAAATACGGCGGGAGAGAGATGCCTGCGGCTTTGCCTGAATAGTTCAAGCTCTTTGTCATTGGCATCGGGAACCACATCCCCTTCTTTATCCCCGTAGGCCACATTGGCCACCAATTTAAGATAGAAATCTTCCGGGCGCTTCAGGTTCATCCCTGAACCAAAAGCATTGGTCCCGAAACCGGACAGATTTAGCTTTTTAGCAATCGCCATCATTAACGTTTCCAAAGACAGAGGCAGCTTCTCCCCGTCTAATTCAACCGTCTCAGTCAAAGCCGGAATAACAGGCTGGCGAACCGCCGTCGATTTCACGCGGACATGATGAGGCCCCTGGCCAACGGTCCAACGTTCCAGATAGGTGATATCCGGGAAAATATAATCGGCGTACATGCTGGTTTCCCCGATCACAATATCACAGGCAATGAGAAGCGGCACTTTTTGGGGATCGAGCAGAGTCCGCAATTGGTGTACACCGCCGGGAACGGAATACATGGGCGTATGGCTGGAAAGCAGAACTGCTTTGATCGGATAGGGATAACCGTCGGCGATGGAAGGCCAGGTTTCCTGAGCGACATTCCCGCTGAACGGATACCAGGGCCTTTTGGCCGGATAGCCGGAGAAGAGTGTGGACTCTTCATACTGCCAGCCTTCCTTGGTAATCGGAACACCAAAAGCGCTTAATTTTCCAGGATGCAATTTGCTCATGTCATAGGGTTTATTCGGCTTAGAACCGACATAGTCCAAACCTCCGGCCGGTTTCACCAGACCGCCTTTCCAATCCGGGTTGCCAATGAGGTAGTTCAAGGAAATAAGGGCTTGGGCATTGTACCAGCCATTGGTATGCTTGATTGCTCCACGGTAAAACTCGACAGCCGCCTTTTTGCCGTGGGAGGTAAACTCCCGGGCCACATCGATGATATCCTGCACTTTGAGTCCGGTAATTTCGGCGTATTCGTCAAGGCTGCGTTTAAAAGCTTCTTCCCTCAAAAGCTGCAAAGAGGTTTTCAATTGGATGTCTTTAAATACTGTATCAACCAGGACATCCCCTTCAACCGGTTTTTGCGTATCATTGGGATCAAACGCGACAAAATTCCCGCTGCGGTACACCACAAACTGTTCCTTACTCCCGAGCCCCACTTCATCCGCTCTCAGGAATTTGCCGGCACGGCCGTCTACGATTTTCACCAGATAACTAGCATCACTCCAGGAGGTCTCACCGTCAGTCTTAGCCGCAGCCGAGTTGGCGTTTTCCAAGTAACGCTGGTCATAACGGTTATTTTCCATGATCCAGCGAATCATGGCCAGGCCCAAAGCCCCGTCGGTTCCTGGTTTTAAAGGCAGCCATTTCCAAGCCTTGCTAGCAACTTTAGTTAAGCGGGGATCCGCTACGGCGAGTTTCAAACGTCCACTGACCAATCCGTCAGTAATCGGCTCACTCTCTTGAACCGGTCCGTAGTTCGCTTCAAAAACAATCGTTCCGAGCACTAGGGCAAACTCAATGTTAGCCCAATCCGGACGGGGCGCTTTGACGCCACCGGTCCACTTTCCATCCTTGTAATCCATCGTGGAGCGCAGCCAGGCTTTGTTGCTGGTTTGGCCGCAAAGTGTGGTTTTTTCAATCCAGTTGACGCTGCCAAAGGCATTATTTACAAAGCGTTTGCTGAATTCGATGCGGCCATTGTGAATACGCCCCACTTGGAAAAGAAACTGATTGTTTTTCGGTCCCAAATCTGGATGTTCCGGATCTATCAGTACATTAAGATTGTCTTTATACTTCTCTTGGAACTGAGCCACGGTGAATTTCTTTTTCCTCATGTCCGCAATGTCTGTAGCCATGTCTTTAGCTAACTTGGCATCGCGCAAAACGGCAATATCTTTGAGTCCGGTGACCTGACGGCCTTCACCCAGTTCTTTAAACAATTGCCCGCCGTTGACAATTTCATCGACAGCCTGCTCAAAAGAGATCACTTTCCATTTGCCTGATCCTCTGGCGCCTGCCCGCTTGAGCACCTTGCGCAAGCGGTAAGGATCATAAGCATGCTGAATTCCGGCTTGTCCTTTGGGGCAAAGCTTGCCGTCCACCCTGACAGCATCTTCCGGCGGCAAATTGTAGGGGAGATTGGGAACCATGTTGGCCGGGCTGTAGGGATTCCCATCGATCTTGGATAAAACTCCGTCGTAAATCTTTGCTTTAATCGAACAGGCCACCGTGCACTGCAAGCAGCAGGTATAAAGGACATTTTCCGGTTTAGCCAGCTCATAAGTGTCCCCGTTCGCCCCTGTGGTTGCAGCATTAGCAGCAGCAAGCTTGCCGAAAACTCCCGCTTGCGTCGCTAAAAGTCCTGTTCCGCCAAGAAAAACGGTGGTCTTTAAAAAATCACGCCGTGTGTGTTGGCCCTTTGGTGTTGATTTCATAGGATTCAGTCCTCCTTCCAGAAGTTTGATGGCCGCTGTTGCTTACAACCGGAAGCAACTCCCAGGCGACACTAAATAATAATACCACAAGGGCAATTATGCCGATCGAAGTTAGTATTTCGATGGAACTCGGAAAATAGCTGTAAACCAGGCGGGAATCCACATAGGCTTTCTCTAAGCTGGGGATCTGAGGTGAAACATAGGCCGGCAGAATCAGGTTGATGCGTACGGCTATGATTCCGATGACCGTCGATAGCCCCGCCAACCCTTTCATGAGATCTGAACCATTTTTGTGGGATAAGCTAATCAAGACGATCGGCAAGAGTGCCGCCAGTCCGATTTGACCTATCCAGAAAATGGGGCCGTACTGTCCGGCAACCACTGCTTTTAAGGATTGCATATCTTGCGGGATTCCGCTGTATAGTCCAATCAGGAACTCCGCAAATACCAGAATAAGATCGATTCCAATAAACATAATGAGGAGATTGCTTAAGGAAGCAAGGACATTGGGTTTTTCCGCATCTTTTTCCCCAAAGAAGGAGTATAAGAAAGTAACGAGCGCTGAGCCGGAAACCAAGGCCGAAACGATAAAGATTATTGGCACTATGCTGCTATTCCAATAAGGCTTGGCAATCTGGACTGCAAAAATGGAACCGGTTCCGCCATGGACTCCTAAGGCCATCGGAATTCCGATAATGCCAAGGATTTTCACCCAGCGCTCTACTGTATGCGCTTGTTTGGCCTGTCCTTCTTGAGTTGGCGCAGTCCTGTATCCAAGGGAGAGAATTTTTCCAAGGGTTCCACGAATCCCGGTGTCATTCGTTGCCATGGCCGAGAGGTCATCCCGCATAACAAGCCAGAGTTCACCTAAAACAAGTAAAATGTAAAGCAGGTAAAAGTGGATTTCCCATTCCAGAACAGAACTCATATTCCGGTAAACCAGGGTATGCCAGAACCTCTCCGGATGGCCGAGATCGATAAGGACAAACATGAGTCCGGCAATCAGCGAAAAGAGAGCACTTAGAAGGGAAAGCCGCCCTACCCTTTCCAAGGCGTGCATTCTAAATACATAGATCATGGTTGATAACAGAAACGAACCAGCAGAGAGCCCGATAAAAAAAATATAGAAAACAACCCATAAGCCCCAGCTAAAATAGCTTGTTAAATGGGTGACCGACATTCCATCCATAAAACGGACTCCCAGTGCCCAGAAACCAACTCCGGTCAGGATAAGCAGTAGAATATAGTAAAGACGCTTTTGCATTTTGGCCCTCCTCTCTTTTATTCCTTAGACCAGATAATATAAATTCGGCTCAGTCCCGAGTTCTTCTTTAAGGCGCATGACACGGGAACTGCCAATCAACTCAGACACCAGGCTCTCCGGATCGCTCTTATCCCCAAAGTACGTCGCCCGTCCAATACAGGTCGTGACACACATTGGGAGCATGCCTTCATTTAACCGGTGCAAGCAGAAATGGCATTTTCTTGTATTATTAATCGGGGAATTGTGCTTAACACGTGCCCGTTTTTCCCCATACTCGAAAGCCGGTTCCAGTTCGTATTTTTCCAACTCGGGAGTTCCTTCGGTGTAATATTCTCCCCAGTCGAAAGTTCTCGCTCCATAAGGACAGGCTGAAATACAGTAACGGCAACCAATGCACTTGTCATAGTCGATTACAACAATCCCATCTTTTTGTTTGTAAGTAGCGGCTACGGGACAGACTTTGATACACGGGGGATTTGTACAGTGCATACAAGGGCGCGGTAAAAAACGGCGGGAAACATTCGGAAATGTTCCGTACTCTTCTTCAATAACCGGCCGGTAAACGACTCCGGGGGGCAATTTGTTTTCGGCTTTGCAGGCTACGGTGCAGGATGAACAGCCGACACATTTGCGTTGATCGATAACCATAGCCCACTGTCTCTGTTCGGCAGGCTTTTGCAGTGCTTTATACAGTTCACGTTGCATCCGCAGGATGAGTTGATCCTGCGGGATTTGCTTTGCCAAAGGCGCAGGTGATGGAGCTAGTTGTGGAGTGGAAGATTCGGCTTCAACCTGCCCTGCTGAGGCGGAAAGAACGGCAACTCCCGCAGCCAGACCAACTGTGGCTTTGGCAAGATCAGCCAACAAATTGCGCCTTGACACTTTTTGTTGACCCGCTCCTTTTTGTGGACCTTCCTCCTTGATAAGTTCGGACATTCCTTGTCCCTCCTATTGTACAAAATCTGAGATTTTTCTACACCTAATTATAATCTTCACAAGTTATAAACACATGAGGAACTCTCTTCAATTATTAAAGGCTGATATAGGTGTTTTTACCTATATCAGCCCTTGGTCCATTGCATATCTCACTAATTTTGACCGGCTCGTTATTCCTAATTTTTCTTTAATTCGAGTTTTATGATTTTCAACCGTTTTCACACTGATAATTAGCTTTTCCGCAATTTCTTGATTGGAATGACCAAGCGCCACAAGCTGCAAAATTTCTTTTTCCCTCGCCGTAAGTTCAACTGTAACCCTGCTTTTCGCTTGGCCTTCCGGCTTGAGCGCCCTCGTCACAAGATATGCTTGCAGGCCGGTGTCAATATACACCTCTCCCCGGCAAACCGCTTTAATCGCAGCCAAGAGTTCCTCATCCGCCGCCCGCTTCAGGACAAAGCCATTGCCGCCTGCTGACAACACTTTTTCTAAAAATAAGGCATCTTCATGCATTGTGAGCGCAAGCACTCGTTGCTTTGGATTAAGTTCTTTGATTCGTTTAATTGCCTCCACTCCACTAATGCCAGGTAAACTGAGGTCCATAACGGCCACATCGGGTCCAAGCCTGGTGCATATTTCTATCCCTTCCTCACCTGTCGATGCTTCGGCAATAACTTCAATCTCTCCCTTATCCTCGAGCACCAACCGCAATCCTTTACGGATCACCTGGTGATCATCAACGAGCACTACCGTTAATTTTTCCATACATTTGCACCCCCCGGAACTTTAACATAAATAGTCGTCCCTTGACCTGGTGCCGATTCAATTTGAGAAGTCCCGCCAAAAGCCATCACCCTTTCCTGAATGCCAAACAAACCAAATTTCCGGTTTTCAACTCTCTTGGCCATGACCTCCGGTACATTAAAGCCAATTCCATTATCCTCTATCGTAAGATTAATGTCCTCCTGATACGAATTAAGGACAATACTTACTTGACTGGCCTTCGCGTGACGGACAACATTCGTAAGAACCTCCTGAACTATCCGGTAGAGAGAACTTGCGGTTTCACTGGAAAGTCCCTCGGGGAGATCGGCTATTGTAACATCGACTTCAATCCCGAAACGTTTTTTATATTCTTCGGCATAACGTTTAATCGCCAGACCAATTTCGCCCTCTTCCAGAACATGCGGCCGAAGTTCGGTCACGAGCCGGCGAATTCCATCAAATGTCTCATCCAGAAAGTGTCGGACATCTGTTAATCGAGTTTTCATTTCCTCAAGACTTGGAGCCTCTTCCGCATATTTTAGACCAAGACGCAGAGAAGCTAATGATTGGCTCGTCTCATCGTGAAGCTCACGTGCCAGATGAAGCCGTTCCTTTTCTTGCAGACGCATAACCTTTCCCGCCAAACCCCGGCGCATGATGCTAAGTTCTTCGATCTTGCGGGCAGATGCCTCCATATTTTCAATCATCCCGTTAAAGGCCTGGGTTAATTGCCCACCCTCATCCTGAATGCTCCACTCCGGCAAACGATAACTTAAATCACCCGCAGCAATGATTCTCGTCCCTTCCATCATTCGGCGATAAGGTGTGGTCAGAATACGAGATAGCTGAGTAGCCAAAAAGATCCCCAGTAATAAGACAGAAAAAGTCACTAGGATTAAGCTTGTCAAAAGGTTGGATTTGGCTTGAGCAATTCCTTTCACGGACATGCCAATGCGTACGGTTCCTAATTTACCTCCGGAGATAGGTAAAGCCATATCGCGAATCAACCCTTCTTCAGTGTCAATCACACTGACATGAAAAGGTTCACTGGCTCCGACCTGATTGGCTTTTAACAGACCACTAGGCAAAGCATTCCCGAAGGTGTCCACCAGAACCTTTTCTTCAGGATCAACGATAAAAATATAGCGGATATTCTCATTGCTATTTCTCGCATCACGCACCAAAGTATAGAGTCTAAACAAATCCCAGCGATAGATATATTCCGGACTGCGATCCGCAATATAAGTTGCAGTTGATATCCCTTGAACATCCAACTGCTGGTTTAAAAATGGACCAATACTGCGTTCGGTTTGGAAAATGGCGGCCGCCGCCAAAGTGAGAAGCAAGCCTACGACCAGACCCATGATTTTCGCTCGCAAGGTAACGCCCAACACTCGGCTCAACATTCTTTGCAGGACTAAATTCATAGGTTCACTCCTCATGGAACTCAACTCTGCTCAATTAGTTTTTATCAATCATTAGTGTTTAATTAATAATTACTCCTTAAGTTCCTAACTCCTTAAGGTTCCTTACTGAATTATTCAGCTCAACCAGGTCTCTAACAGAGTTGTAGATGCTGTCTTCCAACAGATCAAACCGGTCGTACCCGGCCGTTTGCAAAGCTTCCTGTCCTGCAACATCTTTGTCCATTTTCAGCAAAGTGTTCTGAACGGCCATAAAAGTCTGTTCATCCAGCCTGGGACTGGCTACGACGGGATTATTCCCATACTCCGGGGAAGTGTCAATAATCCGGATCGTATTGGCCAATTGCGGAGACTTGGCTAAGGTGGATGCCAAGGTATAATTATCCACCGTCGCTGCATCGACCAGGTGGTCGCGAACTGCGGCGATTGAATTACTTTGACCATAGGTATAAATATAACTTTTGAAGTAATTAAGACCACCGCGATCTTTCACTAGACTCAGCGCATACAAAGCTCCTGACGTCGATTGAGGGTCGACGAAAGCAAAACTGCGGCCTTTGAGTTGAGACCAGTTTTGAATATTTGTGCCGGCATTGGCAATGATCACGGATTGATAATACGGTGACCCATTGGCAATCGGCACAGCTACCAGACGCTCGCCGAACTTTTCATGGCCGATAACGTAAGATGAGGAGCAAACAAACGCAATGTCAACTTTTCCTTCCTCGATCAAGTCGTCAACTTCCTTATAGGTTTTTTTCTGAACCAACTCGACAGGCCGGTTGAGTGTCTCGGATAAATAAGCGGTAAGAGCCTGATACTTGGCTATACTCTGCGTCGGGGATAACCCGACGGCTAAAGCCACATATAAAGTCTCTTTGGATCCTTTTTCAGGTGGCGAAACATGCTCTAAATTGGTGAGCGTAACATGTTTAACCGGCTCAGTCTTAATACAGCCGGTTAATGATAAAGCTAGAAGTACTCCTACTAGAACGAATACCCGGTTAATTGTTTTCATTTAGCTATTCCCTCAACAGACTAAGGTTCAATTAATGTTCCCCGCCCGATAAATACACTGCAAAGCCTACATGATTATTATACATTTTCATTATATATTGGGTTATGGTAATCTTTCAAATGTCAGTTTAATTTTCTTAAGGGAGGTTTATTATGCCAACACTCAACGAATCTAGCTTAAAATTAAAAAAACGGGTCTTTGACACTTGCGTTTATATAGAAATCCCTACAAGCCTTGAAAACAGGGCTTTTTTTATTGGAAAAATGTCAAATTCTCTTCAATTATTAGTGCGTAATTTTGCGTAATGTGTTATAATGTAAGGGATTGGAGGGGATTGTTGCTATGCGGCTTAGTATATCCAAGTCTAAAAATGCTACTTCGCTTTATGCCATACAATCTGTTTA
>NZ_JAFLRH010000003.1 GCF_017310645.1 Paradesulfitobacterium ferrireducens
TTGAACACTGCTAAGAAATAAAAAAATTACTCACTTTGTTAAAATACAAAAAAGCTTGAACACCTTGCAAATACAGGGCTTTCAAGCTTTTTATAGTTCTTAACTGTCAAAGATGAGATTATACTACTATTTACAGAATAAGCCAACAACTTTAATTATAATTCCACCTTATCCTCCAACACATAGGCGGATAAGCGGTACAAACCATAGGAAACCACTGCCGGAACAACTAGGATCAATGCGGCCATTATCCCGTAATTATCAAGGAATGAATAGGCGGGCGGAAATTTCATGTTAGTCATATTATTAAGTCCAACGAGAATACCCCAAGGCACCAAGGCATTCCCCAAAAACCAAACCCCAACCAAAAATAAAGGAACGGCCTTCTTCCAACGCGACTTGACCACAACACCCAAAAGAGTCCCGCTCAACGCGGCCACCGGACTCAAACACAAATACCAGAGGGTTCCCAGGCCGCTAATCTTGAGATAGCTCCAAAGGATTTCATAAGAGTATTGGTCGGGTCGGATAAGCACCGCTTCAATCATAAAAAACGAAGAAACTCCGAGTACCAGTAAATAACTCTGGACAGAGACCAGAAAACTGGCGACCGTTTTGCTTCCAACCAGCATTTCCCGGGAATAGGGAAGCGAGAGCCACCAGCCGGCCGTTCCGCTCCGCCACTCGATTGTAATGAGAGCGAAGGATACAATCACTTGAATCAGAAGAAATACAGGTGTTAACCAGAGCATAAACCCACTGTTCAGACTTACTCTCCCTTGGTAGATTCCCCAAGTGACAGCAGCAAAAACAATTAGCATTGCGGCAAAGGAGAAACCCCTCGCCGATGACCGGTGCGCTCTTTTCTGTCTGTGCAGGTGTAAGTCATTGCGGATTAAAGCTTGCAAAGCACTCATTATCGATACAACCCCCTATAGATGGATTCAATCGAGCCTTGTTCGGAGCGCAGAACCTCGGTTTCCCCTTCGAGGATCAGTTTTCCGTTCTCGAGGAATATAACATGGTCAAATATGCTCTCCGCCTCATGGATTTCGTGAGTCGTGATGAGAATGGTCTGGTGCTGTTCAAGCGTGGAATCAATGATGGACTGAATAATGTGTTCCCGCGAGACGAGGTCAATGCCGGAAAAAGGTTCATCCAGCAAGACAAGTTCAGCCTCACGCGCCAAACACAGAATCAAGTGCAGGCGGGCCTCTAAGCCCTTGGATAAGGCCGCGACCGAATCACTGGGAGTGAGCCCCATTTGCTCTGCCATTCTCTGAGCCCGAGCCAAATTAAAGTTCGGGAAAACCCGCTCCCCATAATGCAGGGCACTCTCAACCGTCTGATATTTATACCACTGGGCACGGTCCGGCAGATAGGCAATCCTGGCATTGACACTCCAATGAGGTTTGCGGCCGAAGACCTCGATTTTGCCTGAACTGGGTTGAAGCAAGCCGACGATCGCTTTGAGCAGGGTAGACTTCCCGGCGCCATTGGGACCGAGAAGGCCGGTTACCTGACCTTGGAGAAGGCGGAGGGTTAAGCGGTCCAGGGCCATTTTATCTCCATACCTTTTACAGAGATCTTCTGTTTCAACGATAAAACTCATGTCCAGTCCCCTTCCTCTATCAGAGATTTAGCTGTGTGCACATCCATTCCCAATTCCTTCATGGCCGTAATAAAGGACCGCGCTGCTTCATAAGCAAGGTTTTGGCGAATTTGTTCCACGATTTTGAGGTTATCCGTAATAAAGGTTCCCTGCCCGCGGCGGGTTTCAATCAAATGGTCGCGGTCAAGTTCCTGGTACGCCCTCATTACGGTATTGGGATTAATTTTTAAGTTTTGGGCCAGTTCACGGACTGACGGCAGTTTTGTTCCCAAGGCAACTTCTCCTCTCGCCACCGAATAGCGGATCTGCTGCAGTACTTGTTCGTACAGCGGTTTCGTTAAATCCAGCTGAAAGGAAAAATCTCCGATGCGGATAGTTTCCAAGCCCATCCCTCCTTTGACCAGAGCTTCGGTGTATACGTCTTAGTTGTATTATATAACTTAATACAACTAATGCAAGCGGAATATAGAGAGATTCTATAAAGGTTAAACGTTATTCCCTCATAGAAATTCAGGCATCCCAAAAGCGGAACAAATATTGAAAAACTGGGTTACCCTGAGCAGAGTTCAAGCTTACCTTTTGGTATATGCACCACTATAAAATTTAATAATCTTAATATTATAATTTTTTATTCTGGATAATGTAACCTTTTATGGGTCTAAATGCATCTAACTGTTGGAACTAAATTTATATTTCAAGGGAGGGATAATGATGGTTACATGTAGAAAACAACAACAGCTTTTTAGACTACGTCTCTAAACCCGTTCCAGCGTTTTACAATTATTTACTCCGGGAAAAATTACTTTTAAGACCAATTTCATAGTTCTTAAGCAGAGAGGAGAATAGCCATATGAAAAACAAGAAAAACGTTTTGCTACTTAGTATGATAACTGTTTTCTTCCTCCTAATGTCTATTTCTTCCGTAACTGCAAGCCCCTCAACCGTGACGAAGACTCCAGCAACCAGCATTAACTCCGAACCAAGCTCAATTGTGGAGCCAGACGGTATTACACTGAGTTGGGTAGGTGCTTATATTACTAAAAGCAGCTCCGGAACAGCCCTTTGGTATTCAGGAAATCTATCATCGAATTACCCATGGGTTTCTGCTTCAATTCAAGTTAGTCTACAGTGGCAGAGTCCACTCGGAGGGAGTTGGCAAACCGAAGTTACTCAGCAAAAATTATACTCCGAAGATACTGCATATATGGAGACCCCGACATACTTAATGAGTAATGCCACTTGGGGTTACTGGAGGTCATATAGTTCCGCAGTAATTTATTGGCCTGTTGGTCAGATCCCAAATTACTCCACGGGTTCGGACATAAGCAGTACAATTTACATTGAGCCAACTTATATAGGTCCCTAAAGAAAAATGACTATGGTGGATTAATAAACCTTAAAAGGGGGCGAAGTTTTATGAGGGTAAACAAACGTGTTATCTTTATTATTTTTTTAACGGTTGCAATCTCGACTGGTTTATTGATCCGCCTTTTTCCTAGCGAACAGCTCTTAAAAGAAAAAAGTATAAAATCGATAGAGTATGCAAATAACTTTTCATGGGATTCCTATACTGGCAATGAGGGGGCAGTCTTTTTTAGCCAAGATGCTCAGAAGAAATTTTTTGGTAAGAGCGTTGATATTGAATATATTCAAAAGGTTAAGGAAAAATCAGAAGGCTATATAGAAAGTTTTGTAGCGGTAAATCCCAGTTTCGTTAATCCCGTTACAAAATTTATTTCATATAGAAAGATTGAAGATATTAATGGAACAATTGAATTTAGAACCTTAATAACGTATAAGTTTAAATTGGAAAATTTCAATTGGGTTATTGATGAAGTTGAATTTGAACGGATGTAGATAAAATGTATACAAGGAAAGAAATCCTAAATGCTATTGAGCAAAGCTTAACTACTGATGAAAAAAATATAATCTATGATCGTCTAGGAGTTAATAATCCTCCCTTAAAACTGTCTGATTTGTATAGAAAATATAATTTGAACTACAATCAGTTACTCAAAATTGAAGCAAAAATTCTTAGGTATCTGAAAAATCAGCTTTAATTTGAGTAAGGATTGGGAGCTTAGAAAATACGCATTGATAAGCCCTTAGATATTTATCATAATGAATAAATCAAGATTAAAGAGAAACAACCCTGAAGATAAAAGAAATGGAACAAAGAAATTAAGCTGTCTGTGAGCCTGAATGAACGATTAACGTCCTATAGAATCTCGACATACCCCAAATTCCCGTTTACCCGGATGTGCTGCCCGTCCTGAATCTTGTTCGTCGCTCCGTCCACCCCTACAACAGCCGGGAGACCATACTCCCTGGCGACTACGGCTCCGTGGGTCATGAGCCCGCCCACTTCCATTACCAGCCCGCTGGCTGAAAGAAAGAGAGGTGTCCACCCGGGATCAGTGAAAGGAGCGATCAAGATATCCCCTTTATCCAGCTTTCCTTCCTCTGGTCTGAGCACCACCCTGGCCCGGCCCTCGACCACACCCGCCGACACCGGTTGTCCGGCCAAAGCCCCGGGGGGCAGATTCTCCGTGCTGCGCATTCCGGTAAGGATTTCCCCTTCACTCGTGATAACCCGCGGGGGCGTTAACTTGCGGTCATGCTCATATTTCTCTTTTCGTTTGCTAATCTCGCCCATATTTAAAAAAACTTCAGCCCCGTTAAACGACTTATTCCCTTCGGCAGCAGCCGCCAACTCTTCCACTTCAGCCAAAGACAGATAATATACGTCTTCCCGGCTTGCCAGCAGACCTTTTCTCACCAATTCCTCGGCCACGGCTAAGATACCTTCCCGGCAGATATCCAGGTGTTGGATGATCATGTACTTAATGTGCTCCCTCAGAGCCATGGTGCTGCGGTAAACCTTGATCAGCCGTGCCAGAATTCTGTGCTTAAGGAATCCTCCCCGCCTTTTCCTAACCGCTTCCAGAATTTTTGCTTCAGCCTCCACGGCTTCCCGCTCGCCCTCTCTGAAGCGTATTCTATGTTCATTGGGCTCCGAACTCCGGATGTGACTTAAAATAGCCGGTACCAGCTGGGTTGGTACTTCACGCCAGCGTGGCACCGTGATATCAATTTCTCCGGGACAGCGCATACCGTATTCTGCTAAAAAATCATGAAACGCTTTGAGAAAAACTTCCCCGCCTGCCACCTTTTCCAGTCCGGAGTAAAAATTTTCATCTGTAGCTTGAGCGAGATAGGCGATTACCTCCGGATACGGACGGGCGGCCTCGGCCAGATCCCCCAGTCTAAGCCCCATTTCTGTGGTCACATTCCCTGAAAAAGATTGACTCAGTTTCGGAATCAGGTCAGTCTCTCCCACCCATCTATGAATCAGGTTCTCAAGCGCCTTCATCGTTACAATTCCGGTCACGGGATAAGGAAAGACCTCAAACAGTTCTTCGATGGCAAAGCCCCCTACAATCTCCCGCGCTGCCCGGATCCGCTTGAATCCGGATGTACCTGCGAGTTTCTCTTTATTCGAAGCAATTGTCCGGTCAATATACTGGTTCAATTCCGGCGCCAAGCTCTGCGGATTACGCGCCAAAACCGTGTGTAAGATTTTAAGCCCTACTTTACGCAGATTACGCCGGATATTCTTCTCGATCTCGGGATGCTTCCGAATTCCGGCCATAAAATCGGGACGCTTGACGAACTCTATAAGCGCCGAACTCATCATATCGTCAAGATTCTTAATCCCCTTCGGCATATTCCTGCGGCCCAGCGGCATGTGCAAGATGTAAGTAATATCGACAAACAGATGGCTCCCCGCTTCCTGCATAAACCGGCTTTCAGACCAGGCCGTTTCTTTGCCGAAAGGTAAAAATGTACGCAAAGCGGATATTGCCAGGGGCTTCAACGCTTCGGTCATCATCTGCTGGTGGCCGAAGGAGAAATAAACATGCACAAACTCCGGGTCAACAACCTCGGGCACCGGATACAGAGATGTGATCGGCCGGCTCTGCACGATGTAAAATTTACCACCCGCTAAGGCCCATTCAATGTCCTGAGGAGCACCGTAATGACTTTCGATTTGGCGGCCCAGTCCGGCTAACCCGATGATCTGCTCATCGGTGAGCGCCTGCATTTTGGCCTTGTCCCCGGGAATCTCTCTTTTTTCCGTTCCGCCTGCGGGCAGGCCGTAGATCCCCAGCTTTTTGTCCCCGATTTTTTTCTCCAGAATCTGTCCATCCTTTACCTTATAAAGGTCGGGGGATATAAGGCCGGACACCAGAGCTTCCCCCAGTCCGTAACCGGCATCGATGGTGGACACCTTACGGTTGCCGGAAACGGGATCAGCCGTAAACAGAATCCCTGAAACCTCAGGGAAAATCATTTTCTGCACCACCACGGCCAGCGCCACTTTTCTATGATCGAAGCCGTTTTTGCTCCGGTAGGCGATCGCCCGGTCCGTAAACAGGGATACCCAGCACAAGCGGATATGGTTTAAGAGATCGCCTTTGCCGATCACATTCAAATACGTTTCCTGCTGTCCGGCGAACGAAGTCCCCGGCAAATCTTCGGCCGTTGCGCTCGACCTGACAGCGTAAGCATCTCCTGCACCCAGCTGTTCCCAGGCCTGAACCACAGCATCTGCGACATCCTGGGGAATAGGCAAGCCCTGTAAATACTCACGCACAGATTCTCCCAAGTGCCTTAAAGCTTCAAGATCATCCACATTCAGTTCGTCCAATTTTCTGTACCAGTGCTCCATTGCCGGGCTCATGGCAATAAACCGGTTAAAGGCCTCGGTCGTAACACAGAATCCCAGCGGCACCGGAAATCCCGCAGCCTTCATTTCCCCCAGGTTGGCCCCTTTGCCCCCGACCAAAGGCAAGCTGGTTTGGTCAACTTGCTGAAAAGCTACCGTGTAACTCATGAATTACCTCTCCTTTTACAGGCCTTTGGTTCATACCGATTCAAACCAATGAACCGGCGGAAGATTGCCTTCCACCGTGCGAGTGAATTTTACCTGTACGGTCTTATTTTTGAATAGAATCATTTTCCCGGCACCGGAAATACAGGAGCCGTACACCGGAGGCAGTGAAGATCCATAATGCTAGACTAACGATTTGAATCGAGCCACGTCAGGGCTTGCTAAATACTCCCATTGTCCTGCGACGCCCTCATGCGCTGCCCCGATCTCAATGTGGGCCATAGCGATGCCGCAGTCTAAACGCTTAGAGAGATTATATGTATCCCGATCATTATCCACTGAGATTTTAATGCTTCCTGCCTCCACAGAAAAACGCCAGGGTTGTCTATTGACAGCCGAAGGGGCAAGCCTTGCTGCTTCTAAGGCTGAACTTATCCACTTGGGCAAGGGTTCTCGCGGCATTGTGAAACACAGGCTTTCCAGAGTCCTTCCATCCAATTGGCGCCTGGCTCGCCGCTGAAATATAGCCTGATACCATTTCTCTTCAGGAATTTGCATTGGTTTCTACTCCTTGGCCGAAATAAAAAAGGGGATATGCTCTCTTCTGTCGAAAATACTTAAAAAGTTTTCGACTTGGTGGTGAACACTTTAAGTGATACAGCCGGGGCAATATCTCCACTTTACAACAGACTCTTCACTATATCAGGATACATACCAAGCCCAAGTGCGGGCCGTCTTTCCTGACCGTATAGAACTGCTCGTTCCCTTGTATCGCGGTTATCTCCTTTTGCTGCCCGTTGGCACGGAAATCCGCTGGTTATCCCCCGGGCTTGAACACTCTGTTTCGAAGGTTTTGTCCAGAGAAACCCAAAGTTGGAGCACCACCCTGCCTCAAGCCGTTTCTGCTCCTCGGGCGACCACGGTCGTTGCCGTGGGAAGTGGTAAAGGCGGTGTGGGCAAAACAACCTTTTCGATTAATTTAGGCCTGGCCCTCAGCCAATTAGGCCAGCGCGTCATCCTCCTCGATGCTGATCTCGGCATGGCTAACATTGATGTACTTCTGGGACTTGAGGGTTCTCTTAACCTTAGCCATGTCATTGCCGGGACACACACTTTGAAAGAAATTCTGCAAAAAGGCCCCGGCGGACTCCAGGTTCTGGCCGGTTCCAGTGGTATCAGCAGTTTAAGCCGGTTGGATCCCATCCAATTTAACCGTGTATCAGCGGGCTTTCGGGATTTAGAAGCAGACTGTGATTATTTAATATTGGATACAGGTGCCGGGATTTCGGAACTGGTTCTTATGTTCCTTGGCGTGGCAGATAAACTTATTCTTCTCTCTAATCCAGAGCCCCATGCGCTAATGGATGCCTATTCCTTATTAAAAGTCCTTGCCAATCAGAATCCTGGAATTCGGCCCCACATCGTCATGAACCGCTGTGAATCAGAATCTGAGGCACAAAAGAGCACTCGCACCCTGATGGACGCCGCGAAGAATTTTTTGAATTTGGATCCTGTTGTCTTAGGCTGGCTTCCAGTTGACCCAGGGATTCCCCGTTCTCTTAAAGCGCGCTTCCCTCTCTTTTTGTCCGATCCAAATATAGAATTTTCCCGGCGGATCCTCCGAATGGCCCAAACTCTCGGGGGAAAAACATCACAGCCAATACCCAAGGAAGGGATCCTATCTTTTTGGGATAAACTCCGAAAACGTCTAGGGGCGCAGTGAAGTGAGCACGATTGCGCTCCCCTGTCTAAAAAAATTCTTACAATAATTCTTACAATAATTCTTGTAAGAATTATACCACTAATTGGCAGCTACAGGAAGGCTTTTCCCCAAGCAGAGTGCCCAGTCCCTCTACTCTAACACCTGCAAACTCATCTTATATTCATAAATTAACTCCGGAAATTTCTCCGAACCTCCCCCTTGTTTGAAGTTCCTCAGTGCCTTTTGCAAAAGTTTTTTATGGACATCTTCCCGATTGGCCAAAAAAACCAGCATGCGCTGAACACCCGGATCATTGGCCCGTTTAATGTGCTTTTGGTAGAGCGTTCGGGAACGGTATTCCAGATTTATGTTGGCTTCCAGGACTGAAAGGGGATCTGAACTTTGGTCGATATATGCCAATTCCCAGGGAGAGCCTTGGGCGTTCAGGTAGCTGACCGGCTGTCCCCCTAGCTTGTTAATGCAGGCGGCGATGAGTTCCATGTGCCCCAGCTCTTCGGCGGCGATTAGCCCCAGAAGCTCCCGTAAATGATGGTTTTTCATATTTGAACGGTGGTTTAAGTACTGAACGGCTGCCGAGAACTCGGAATCTCTCCCGCCATAATGTTCCATAAGTACGTAGGCAAACACCGGGTCCGGCTCCTCAATATTCAGGGGATAAAATAACCGTTTCCGATATCCAAACATTGTTGTCCCTCCTTATGACAGTAAATCCTGCCTTCAGTTTATGAAGGCAGGATTTAAGCGGTCACAGGCTAGGCACCGGTAATTGGTTGTTGCTTCTGTTTCTAATTACTTCGTTGCGCGGAATTAAATTAGGCCTTGAGCCTTGAGCCACTCATTGGCAACATCTTGAGATTTTCTATTTTCCAGATCGACCTTGGCATTGAGCTGCTGCATGGTTTTGTCATCCAGCTTTCCAGCCAATGAATTGAGCGCATCTTTAAGCTCCGGATGTTTGGCCAGGGTGTCATCACGCACGACCGGAGCCGCATAATAGGGCGGGAAAAACTGCTTATCGTCTTTAAGCACTCTCAGATTAAAGGCTACAATTCTTCCATCCGTAGCGAAAGCATCACATACATCGGCCTTTCCGTCTTTGACAGCACTGTACATAAGTCCCGCATCCATACCCTTGGTTTCTTTGAAGTTCATGTTGTAGGTTTTCTGCAAACCCTTATACCCGTCATCCCGCTCCAGGAATTCCTGTTCCGATACCAACGTCAAATTCGGAGCTTGCTTGGTCAAGTCGCTGAAAGATTCAATTCCGAGTCTTTGGGCCTCGGATTCCCCCATGGCCAAGGTGTAGGTATTATTAAAACCAAAAGGCTTAAGCCAAGTAATCTTCTTCTTATCTTTATACTCTTTGCTCACCTTGTCATACACCGCATCCGGGTCATTCATTGGCGGCTGCTCCAGTTGGACGGTCAAAGCCGTGCCGGTATATTCGGCATAGAGATCGATATCCCCTCGGTCCAAGGCCTTCGAGACCACTAACGTTCCACCCAGCCAAGGCTTGGTTTCTACTTTAAGATCGGTTTTGGCCTCAATTACCCCAGCCATTAAATAAACTAAAATATCCTGCTCGGTAAAATTTTTACCTCCAATGGTGACCGTGTTATCTCCACCGGCCGTGCCTTTGCCACCTGCTGAGCAACCGACCAGGCTCAGAACCAACACTAACACCACTGCCACCAATCCATATTTCCTTGAGTTTTTCACAAGTCTACCTCCCTCAAAAAAGTTTTTTAAGCAAATGCTTACCCTTTGAAACGATAATAGTATTGTTTTATCTTGGAATTAGGCTTTGTTTCGGCTGCCCTTGGGCGTAACCCGCACCTCAAGCCGCTTGAGCAAGAAATCAAAAATCACGGCCAACACTGCTGCCGGCATAGCCCCAGCTAGAATCAATTCGTTGCTCGACATCGCAATCCCCCGAAAGATCATGTCACCCAAACCACCGGCCCCAATTAAAGAAGCCAAGGTTGCCACCCCGATAATTAAGACTGTTGAGGTTCTGACTCCGGCCATAATAACCGATAAGGCCAGTGGTATTTCAACCAGGTATAATACCTGCCCGGAAGTCATGCCCATGCCGATGCCGGCTTCAATGGCTGCTTGGTCTACCCCGACGATACCGGTATAGGTATTGCGGACGATCGGGAGCAAGCCATAAATGGTTAAGGCCACCACCGCCGGAGTAAACCCAATCCCCATCAGTGGAATCATAAACCCGAGCAAGGCTAAACTGGGAATAGTTTGCGCGACAGCAGTCACACCGATCACCGCCTCCGCTCCTTTACGATAACGGGTGAGAATGATTCCCAAAGGAACCCCGATGATAATTGCAAAAAAAAGCGAGACAAATGTCAGCTCAAGATGTTCGCGGAACCCGGTCGCGATGTCAGGCAACCGGTCTTGAAAAATAGTAAATAGGTCCATAAGCTCCCTCCTTTCTATGCATTACCATACTTATTAGCCATCACATCTACCAGGCTTGCTCTGGTAATAACTCCTACCAGCTTCTCCTCATCACTAAGCACAGGAAGATAGGCCACTTTATTTTCACTAATCAGTTCGATGGCCTCAGCTAACGAGCGGCCTATTTGTATGGTTGGAACATCGATTGTCATAATATCTTTAAGAGTTAATTCTTCTTCCCGGTAATGCTGCTGGATATCCCAGACCTTAGCGATCCCCAAAAACGCATCATTCGCTCCTGTGACGAGCAAGCTATCCACTCTATGCTTATGCATTAATTTTATCGACTCCGCCAAACCACGGTTTGGCCCTGCCGTGACCGGCTTAAGCATGACCTCTTCAATATCCGGCAAAACTCCGGCCGCATTTAGTCTTTCCTCCCCGATAAATGAACGCACAAAATCATTGGCCGGATGACGCAGAACGTGTTCCGGGCTATCTAACTGCACGACTTTCCCTTTTTGCATGATGCAAATCCGGTCCGCAATCTTAAGAGCTTCATCCATGTCATGCGTTACAAAGACAATGGTTTTCTTAATTTCCTGCTGCAGCCGGATAAGCTCATCTTGGAGTTGTTCACGGCTGATTGGATCTAAGGCACTAAAAGGCTCATCCATTAAGATAATCGGGGGTTCAGCGGCCAATGCCCGAATCACTCCGACTCTTTGCTGCTGACCGCCGCTTAATTCTGCAGGATAGCGATCACGGTATATTGAAGGATCTAAGCCCACCAGGGACAAAAGTTCATCCACTCTTTTTTGGTATTTTGCAGCATCCATTTTTTTAAGTTTCGGAACCAAGGCCACATTTTCCCCGATGGTCATGTGGGGCAAGAGGCCGATATGCTGAATGACATAGCCGATACTGCGCCGTAATTCGACCGGATTTTCCTTGCTGATGTCCTTATCAGCGATCCAGATTTTGCCCTTGGTCGGCTCGATTAAGCGGTTGATCATTTTCATGGTGGTCGTTTTGCCGCAACCACTTGGCCCGATCAGGACAAATAATTCTCCTTCATCAATATGAAAAGTTATATTATCCAAGGCTTTGAAGCCGTCCGGAAATACCTTGGATACTTCTTGAAACCGTATCATGAAAACACCTCCTTTGGACTAAAAACCATGATTTCAAAATTACCACGACTACATACAACTTAATATTACCTAATAAGTTGTCTGTACTATTTTATCACTCTTCTCCTTATACTCGCAACCATAAAAAAACCGGATATCTAAAAATATCCGGGAATTACAAGCGTAAACTCACTTTTCTTCCTGTATCCTCTTTATTTTCTCAGATAAAAAAACTCGCCAATAAGAAAGCACTCACGTTTAGGTGAGTGCCCCTTTCATACCCTTCATTCCGATATCTTTGCGGTAATGCGCCTTGGGAAAAGTAATTTTTCCTACGATAGAATAAGCGTTTTCCCGCGCTGCGACTAAATTAGAACCGCTGGCAGTTACTCCAAGCACCCGCCCACCCGAACTAACAAGACGGTTGTCTTTCAAAGCGGTTCCGGCATGAAACACCGCCCCTTCTTGTCCCACTTCGGCCGGAATCGTAATTGGAATCCCTTTTTCATAACTCTGGGGATAACCCGGAGCAGCCATCACTACACATACCGCTACATCATTAGACCATTCCAGGGTAACATCTCCCAGCTTGCCTTCCGTGCACGCCCACAGCACCTGCAGCAAATCGGACCGCAGCCGCATCATCACTACCTGGGTTTCCGGGTCGCCAAAGCGTACATTATATTCCAACACTTTGGGCCCCCGCTCCGTGAGCATCAGCCCTAAAAACAAAACTCCGGTAAACGGCATTCCCCTCCGGCGCATTTCTTCCAGCGTCGGGTACAGTATCTCCCGTTTTACCTGCTCCTCAATCTCAGGCGTCCATACCGGAGGCGGGCTGTACGTACCCATACCGCCGGTGTTAAGCCCCTCATCCCCGTCCAAAGCCCGCTTATGGTCTTGAACCGGCACCATCGGCAGAGCGCTGGTCCCATCGGCAAAGCAGAGAAGGCTGACTTCCTGCCCTTCCAGGAACTCCTCAACCACGATTTTCTTCCCGGCATCCCCAAAGGCCCCGTCCATGATTTCATCCACAGCCTGCAAGGCGGTGTCCAGGTCCATGGCCACAATTACGCCTTTGCCCGCAGCCAGCCCGTCCGCTTTGACCACGCAGGGAGCGCCGATTCGACGCACATAATCTTTGGCCGCTGGCGGGTCTGTAAAGGTGTTCCATTCTGCCGTGGGAATATTGGCCGCCTGCATAATTGTTTTAGCGAACGCTTTGCTCCCTTCCAGCTGAGCAGCCGCCTGTGTCGGGCCGAAAATGCGCAGCCCGGCCTCATGAAATGCGTCAACGATCCCGAGGCTCAATGGTTCCTCGGGCCCGACCACAGTTAAGTCAATGTTGTGATCTTGGGCAAACCTAACCAAGCCGGCAATATCGTTCTGAGCGACCGGGGCGTTCCATTCACTTGTACCCGCATTGCCCGGAGCCACATAAAGCCGTTCCAGCTCCGGACTTTGTGCTAATTTCCAAGCCAGGGCGTGCTCCCGTCCCCCGCTGCCAATGACTAAAACTTTCTTCCCCATAAACTTTACCACCAACTTTCTATTTCACATACCTCAAACATTAACCTTTTAATGTCTGAAATGTCTCCTGTGGGTAAAGAGCATAATCAAATTCAAGTTATCGGCGGCCTCAATCACCACATCGTCCTTAACCGAGCCCCCAGGCTGAATGATAGCCTTAATCCCGGCCCTGGCAGCCTCCTCCAGTGAATCCGGGAACGGAAAGAAAGCATCCGATGCCAAATAGGCGCCAAAGCCCGCCGCCCCGGCCTGTTCCACAGCTAGCTTAACCGAGCCGACGCGGTTCATCTGCCCGGCTCCTACCCCCAGCAGCTGCCCGGATTTACTGACAACAATGGCATTGGATTTTACATGTTTCACAACCCGCCAAGCGAATTCAAGTTCCCGCAAATCCTCGCTGCTGGGTTTTTTCTTCGTTACTACCGTCCATTCAGACGCCGGAGAAGTTCCAATATCCTCTTCCTGAACTAGGTAACCCCCGTTCACACTGCGTAGCTTCCACGAAGGAGCACCGTTTTTGTCCCCCCGACCCACCGCAAACAGGCGCAGATTGACCTTCTCCCGCAAAAGGTCGCGTGCCTCCGGGCTGAACTCCGGTGCGACAATCACTTCAAAAAACCTTTCGCTCAGAGCCTGGGCAGCAGGACCGTCCACCACCCGGTTAAAGGCAATAATTCCCCCAAAAGCCGAGACCGGATCTGTGGCCAAGGCGCGTTCATACCCCTCAAGCGGAGTATTGCCGAGAGCCAGGCCGCAGGGATTCGTGTGCTTGATTATGGCACAGGCACAGGTGTCGAATTCGTGTACCGCACCCCAAGCCGCATCCATATCCAGCCAATTATTATAGGAAAGTTCCTTACCCTGAAGCTGGCGTCCGGAAGCCAAAGTGCCTTCCTGACGTGAAGCATAGAAAGCAGCTTGCTGCTGGGGATTTTCTCCGTAGCGCAAATCCTGCACCTTGGACGCAATTATTCTTAACACTGGCGGGAAGGCCCCTTCGGGTTCAAGCTGGCGCTCCAGATACTCGGCAATAAACCGGTCATACTCCGCCGTATGCGCAAAAGCCTCTGCTGCCAGGCGGCGGCGCACGCCGGCCGGCACGAACCCTTCCTGGCGCAGCACTGCCAACACTTCCTGGTACCTCTGCGGATTCACAATGATCGTTACGCGCTCATGGTTCTTTGCTGCCGAGCGCACCATGGTCGGTCCCCCAATATCAATGTTTTCAATCGCTTCTTCCAAGCTGACACCGGGCTTGGCAATGGTTTGCCGGAACGGGTACAGATTCACAACCACCAAATCAATAAACCGAATCCCGTTTTTGGCCATTTGCTCTTTATGTTCGTTCGTATCCCGGGCCAAAATCCCCCCATGAATAGTGGGGTGAAGGGTTTTCACCCTGCCGTCCAATATTTCCGGAAAACCGGTGACTTCAGTCACATATTTGACAGGTACCCCGGCCTCTTCCAGGGTCTTAAAAGTCCCGCCAGTCGAAATAATCTCAAACCCCAGCGCAGCCAATCCTTGGGCGAACTCCACGACCCCCTGTTTGTCGGACACACTGATAATAGCCCTCCGGTTCAAGCTAACCCCTCCATTCCAGAATCTTAATAAAGCCTATGGTCTACTTTTTAACCCAAATTTGCCGCCCCCGGCGTTCCAGCTTTCCGCCCACCAGCAAGCGCACAGCCTCCGGGTATAAACGGTGCTCGACTTCCAAAATCCGGGCCGCCAAGCTATCTTCCGTATCACCCGGCAAAACCGGAACCACTTCCTGCAAAATAATTGGGCCGCTGTCCAAGCCCTCATCGACGAAGTGCACCGTACATCCGCTGTAGCGCACCCCATACTCTACCGCCTGCCGTTGGGCATGAAGTCCGGGGAAAGCAGGCAGCAACGAAGGATGGATATTGAGGATTGGAAAACCGGCCTTTTGGATAAAATCTGCTTTTAACACCCGCATATACCCTGCCAGCAAGAGTAGTTCTACTTCATTCCCATGCAGCCAGGCTAAGAGATCCTCTTCTTGAGCCAACTGATCCGGATAAGCGTTCAGGGGAAAAGCCTTCGCAGGAATACCTGCCGCTTCAGCCCGCTTTAAAGCCTGAGCTTCGCTTTGATCCGAGCCGACGGCAACAAGATTTACTGGCAGACTCCCGCTTTGCCAGGCATCAATTAAAGCTTGCAAATTGCTGCCGCGGCCGGAAGCCAGCACCGCGGTTTTCAAAGGTTTCTGATCTATGCTCACCCAGGCTCACTCCAATCTTGCTTCGGATCTTGTAGTTATCAGAGTAGGGGAGTCAGAACACAGGAGTCAGGAACGTAAGTCTCCGGTGGAGACTTACGCCGTTCGGCCAAACCAAAAAGACTTTCGTCCGGCCGAACGGATCAGAATAATGCAACCGGATGAAACTCCTGAATTCTGACTCCTGAATTCTGACTCAAGTGTAGCTTACTCCCTTACCCGGTACGACTTGTCCGATCAGGTAAGACTCTTCTCCCTGCGCCTTTAACGACTCTCTTACAACATCCATATCTTCAGCACGCACGATGAGAACAAACCCGATCCCCATATTAAAGGTGCGGTACATCTCGCTTTCTTCCACTTCGCCTAAACGCTGGAGCAGAGAGAATACCGGCCGAACCGGCCAGGATCCAAGCTTAATGCTTACCCCTAAGCCCTTAGGGAGAATGCGCGGAATATTTTCCGTCAGTCCCCCGCCTGTAATATGAGCCATCCCCAGGATTTTCCCGCTGTCCAACAAAGGCAGGACGGTTTTCACATAAATCTTGGTGGGTCGAAGCAACACTTCACCTAAGGGCTCGCCCAATTCCGGGAAAACCGTATCCATAGGATAGGGAGCGAAAACCTTGCGCACCAAAGAAAAACCATTACTGTGAAAACCCGTAGACGGCAAGCCTAAGACCACATCCCCGGAGCTGATCTTTAATCCGTCAATGATCTGATCCCGATTGACGGCCCCGACTGTAAATCCGGCGATATCATATTCATCCTCCGGGTAAAAGCCGGGCATCTCGGCCGTCTCCCCGCCGATCAGAGCACATCCCGCTTGTTCACACCCGGCGGCAACTCCTTTGACAATCTCGGCAATTCTTTCGGGTTTGGCTTTACCCACCGCTAAATAATCCAAAAAGAATATAGGCTCGGCCCCTTGCACCAAAACATCATTGACACACATGGCAACCGCATCAATCCCGATCGTATCATGGCGGTCCAGCTCAAAAGCCAAACGGAGCTTGGTGCCAACCCCATCGGTTCCGGAAACAAGCACCGGCTCAGGGTATTTCTTCAGATCGAGTTGAAACAGCCCGCCGAACCCCCCGAGCCCGCCGAGCACCTCCGGGCGCAGCGTCCGCTTTACCCACGGCTTCATGCGCTCGACCGCCTCATTCCCGGCATCTATATCCACCCCGGCATCCCGGTAACTATATCCCATGCTCAGGTTCTCCCTTCTACTCAAATGCTAACTTCCGCTGGCCCTCCGGAATCGGTACCGGATAGTTCCCGTTAAAGCAAGCCAGGCAGACCGATTGCTCTCCCAGAGCCCGTTTCAACCCCTCTTCCGAAAGATAATGCAGGGAATCCGCACCCACAAATTTCCTGATACCGTCCAGTTCTAGCTTCGTGGCAATTAGTTTCTCCCGCTCCGCTGTATCAATCCCATAATAGCAAGGAAAAAGTACCGGCGGTGAGCTGATCAGGAGATGAACTTCCTTGGCCCCGGCTTTGCGCACCATTTCTACCAGTTTGGAACTGGTAGTGCCGCGCACAATCGAGTCATCGATCAGAACAATCCGGCGGTCTTTCAATACCCCTTTATTGGCGTTGAGCTTCAAACGTACCGCCACTTCCCGCATTTCCTGGGTCGGCTGAATAAAGGTGCGGCCCACGTAGCGGTTCTTGAGCAGCCCCTGTTCGAAGGGAATCCCCAAGGTCATAGCATAGCCGAGGGCTGCTGCTGTCCCGGAATCCGGGACCGGCACCACAATATCTACATCCAGCGGGCACTCGCGCGCCAGCTCCACCCCCATGCGCCGTCTGCTTTCCGAGACATTGATCTGATCCAGGGTGCTGTCCGGGCGGGCGAAATAAATGTATTCAAAAGAGCAGCCGGCCTTATCGCATTTCGGCACACCGATGCGGGTGTGGATTCCTTCTTCATCAACCGTCACAATTTCCCCCGGCTCCACATCCCGCACAAATTCCGCGCCAATCGTATCCAGAGCACAGCTTTCCGAGGCCAGGCAATAGTAGTCTCCCAGCTTGCCGATGCAGAGAGGACGCACACCGTGAGGATCACGCATTCCGACCAGTTTATCCTCAGCCAAGACCACCAGGGCATAAGCCCCTTTTAAGTCAATCATGGTCTTGGTTGCCGCATCTTCTAAGGTTCCGCGCCGGTAGCGCGCAATTAAATTAATAATTACTTCACTGTCCACCGTGGTCTGAAAGACCGCTCCATCCTTACCCAGTTCTTCCCGGAGTTCAGCGGCATTGGTCAAGTTGCCGTTATGCGCCAGGGCCATCATCCCTTTTTGGTAATGCACGACCAGAGGCTGAGCATTCGACAAGAGACTGGAGCCTGTGGTTGAATAGCGCACATGCCCGATCGCCATTTTTCCGTTGAGTTCATTCAGGGTGCGGTCGGAAAACACTTCCGCTACCAAGCCCATGCCTTTATGCACATCAATCGTGCGGCCATCGGAAACGGCAATTCCCGCGCTTTCCTGGCCCCGGTGCTGCAAGGCGTAGAGAGCGTAGTAAGTGAGGCGCGCCACCTCATGACCCGGGGCATAAATCCCAAACACCCCGCACTCTTCATGCAGCTTATCGTCCTCGTAATCTCTCACCCGTATCCCCCTCTCTCTATCTAATTCAGCGCCTTGGGCAGGGTTTCTTCGCTTCTACGCTGACATTCAGAGATTGCTGCCTCCAGCTTCAATTCCCCATTGACCGAAATCGCCACGGTATCTCCGCCGGTTTCTCCTAAACGGGTTACGAGCACTCCAGTTTGCTCTGCTAACGCTTGAACTTTTGCGGCATTTTCCGGCTTCACTGTAAATAAGATTCGGCCCAAACGTTCTCCAAAGAGCAATATTAATTCAGCAAGCTCATATGCGCTTTCAAGCGCAATACTCACCCTGACCCCGCACTTCCCGGCCATCTCTGCCAAGGCCACGGCCAAGCCTCCTTCGGTGACGTCATGGGCGGACTGCACTAAGCCCGCCACGATAAGCTTCAGCATGAAGTCGAGCCTCTGTTTAATCTCCTTCAAGTCAAGCGGCGGCAGGGTGCCTGCCTCCATCCCGTCAAAGAGTGCCAGGTATTCCGAGCCGGCCAGCGACCCGCTCACTTCTCCGAGCAGGAAAATCTCTTCTCCCGGCTCAGCAAAGCGATTGCGAACGACCTGCTCCAAGTTTTCAACCAGTCCTACCATGCCGATGGTCGGAGTGGGGTAAATCGCTTCCCCGTTCGTTTCATTATACAAGGACACATTCCCGCCGGTAACCGGGGTTTCGAGGACGCGGCAGGCTTCGGCAATCCCGGCGCAGGCTTGCTCGAACTGCCAGAAGATTTCCGGCTTTTCCGGGTTGCCGAAGTTTAAGCAGTCTGTGATCGCCAGCGGCTTGGCCCCGACACAGACTAAATTCTGGGCTGCTTCCACCACAGCCAAGGCCCCGCCGACATACGGATCAAGGTATACATAGCGCGCATTGCAGTCCGTGGTCATTCCCAGGCCTTTCTGGGTGCCGCGCACGCGCAGTACCGCCGCATCCCCGCCGGGTGTCACCACGGTATTGGTGCCGACCTGATGGTCGTATTGGCGGTAAACCCAGCTTTTGGAGGCTAAGTTCGGGCTGCCGAGCAAATCCAAGAGAATCTCTCCATATGGCTTGGCCGCTTTGATACCATCAAGCGGTTGTTCCTTGAGCCGGGCGTAATATTCCGGTTCCCGGGTCGGACGGTGATAGACCGGAGCTTCATCCGTCAAGGCTTTGGCCGGAATTTCCGCTACCACCTTGCCCTCTTCCAAGAGGCGCAGCATCCCGTCAGCCGTCACTTTCCCGACTACCACCGCTTCCAAACCCCAGCGGTGGAATACTTCTTCCACTTCCTGCTCCCGTCCTGCTTTGGGCACGACCAGCATCCGCTCCTGAGACTCAGACAACATGATTTCATACGGAGTCATCCCGGTCTCCCGCCGCGGCACCAGGCTTAAATCCATTTCAATCCCACTGTTTCCTCTACTTGCCATTTCGCAGGAGGAACTCGTAAGCCCGGCCGCTCCCATGTCCTGAATGCCGACAATCGCTCCGGACTGAATCAGTTCCAGGCAGGCTTCCATCAAGAGCTTCTCCATGAACGGGTCACCCACCTGGACGGCGGAGCGTTTAGCCTCAGACTCTTCACTCAGCTCAACCGAGGCAAAAGTGGCGCCGTGAATTCCGTCGCGCCCGGTGCGGGCTCCGACCACCATCACTGGGTTGCCGACTCCGGAGGCGACTCCTTTGGCAATGTGGCGGTGTTCCAAGAGCCCAACCGCCATCGCGTTCACCAGCGGGTTGCCGCGATAGCTTTCATGAAAATAGACATCTCCGGCAACCGTAGGAATCCCAATTGAATTCCCGTAGCCGCCGATCCCAGCGACCACGCCGCGCACCAGGCGGCGGGTATTTTCCTCTTCAAGCGGCCCGAACCGGAGTGGGTCCAAGACCGCGATCGGGCGCGCTCCCATAGTGAAGACATCGCGCAGGATGCCCCCGACCCCGGTGGCCGCACCCTGATAGGGCTCCAGCGCCGACGGGTGGTTGTGCGACTCCATCTTGAACACCACCGCCAGGCCGTCCCCGATATCCACAATCCCGGCGTTTTCCCCCGGGCCTTGCAAAACCTGTGGTCCTTCGGTCGGAAACCTTCTCAGTACCGGCTTGGAGGTTTTATAGGAACAGTGCTCAGACCACATCACACCGAAAATCCCGACTTCCAGTTCATTCGGTTCCCGGCCCATAAGCTGGACCACTCGCTCGTACTCTTCATCTGTCAGACCCATCTCACGCCAAATCCTAGGCTCCATACTGCATCCTCCTCTCCCATGCTTGCACAAGCGAGAGAAACAGGCGCTGCCCGTCCGTTCCGCCCACGATTTCTTCCACAACCCGCTCCGGGTGCGGCATCATCCCCAACACATTCCCTTCACGGTTGACAATCCCGGCAATATTGTGGCGCGAACCGTTCGGGTTTCCCGCCTCATTCACCTCTCCAGATGCATCGACATAGCGAAAGACCACTTGTCCGTTCTCTTCCAGTTCTTTAAGTCCGGCATCATCAATCGCATAGTTTCCTTCTCCGTGGTTAATGGGAATCTGAATCACTTCCCCTTTCTGATAGAGGGAAGTAAAGGCCAGGTCTGTGCGCTCCGCCCGCAGATACTGGGGCTGGCACAGAAAATGAAGATCGCGGTTCCTGAGGAGCGCCCCCGGCAAGAGCCCGCACTCGGTCAAAATCTGAAACCCGTTGCAAATCCCTAAAACCATTCCGCCTTCCTTGGCAAAACGGATCACATCTTCCATAATCGGAGAGAAGCGGGCAATCGCACCCGTGCGCAGGTAATCCCCGTAGGAAAAACCGCCGGGCAAGACGATTAAATCATACCCGCGCACAGACGTTTCCTGGTGCCAGAGCATTTTGGGAACTTGCCCCAGAACCTTCCACGCTTCCCAGACGTCAACCTCGCAGTTGGAACCGGGAAACCGTACAATTCCGATGTTCATGGCTACTCCTTATCCTCCAGTTCAAAGCGATAGTCTTCAATCACAGGATTAGATAGCAGCTTGCGGCAGATTTCGTGCATCATCTCAGTGGCATTTCCGCGGGCCGCTTCCGGCAAGGTGACTTCCATATACTTGCCGATACGCACCTCATCCACCGGATAACCCATGCTTTTTAAGGCTTTTTCCACTGCACTTCCCTGCGGATCAAGGATACTCTTTTTTAAAGTTACGGTCACTTTCGCTTTAAGCATCACCCAGTACCTCCTTCACCCGGCGGTAAACCTCAAGGTAAGCTTCTTCCACTTGCCCCAGGTCGCGCCGGAAGCGGTCTTTGTCCAGCTTTTCCCGAGTCACCATATCCCAGAAGCGGCAGGTATCCGGAGAAATCTCATCCCCAAGATAGATTTTGCCGTTGTATTTCCCAAATTCCAATTTAAAGTCGATCAGTTCTATCCCCGCTTTAGCCATAATGGCGCGCAGGACAGAGTTTACCTTTAACCCCATCGCTTGCACCTCGGCCACGTCTTCCGCCTTGGCCCAGCCCATGGCAGCGATGTGGGATTCGTTCACCAGCGGATCCCCGAGCGCATCATCTTTGTAATAAAGCTCAACCACTGGCTGGGAGAGCACATACCCTTCCTCAGCCCCGATCCGTTTGGCCAGGCTCCCGGCCGCAACATTGCGCACCACCACTTCGAGCGGGAGCATGTCCAGGCTGCGCACAATCTGCTCCCGGTCGTTTAGGAGCTCCACGAAATGCGTGGGCACGCCTTCTTGTTCGAGCGCCTTGAAAAACGTAGCTGATAGGCGGTTATTGACAATGCCTTTGTCCAGAATCTGCCCCCTTTTCTCTCCGTTAAAGGCGGTGGCATCATCTTTATATTCAATCCAGTAATATCCCTCTTGATCGGTTAAATACACCTTTTTGGCTTTGCCTTCGTACTTAAACTCACGTTTTTCCATACTTCATTCCCCTTTCATTAATACCGGCAAGCTTCCTTGCCCGCTCACCACGCGCCGGAGCTACTCACTCGTCGACTTCGCTAACGCATCCGAAACCCTTATGCTTTCTGCATGTGAACCGTCGGTGCGTTTACGCTTCGTCAACTCGCTCGCTTAACGCTCCTCTGCTCAAAACGGTTCGCTCTGCAAGGAAGCTTGCCTAGAATGTTTTCAAGCGGACAGATGCTTTACTCTAACCCCGCTCTGCGGAAAATGTCACGCACATGCTTAGTGTGATACGCATAGTCAAAGAGTTCAGTGATTTCAGAGGCGCTTAAGTGCTTGTTGATATCCGGGTCTCGCTTAACCAGGCTCTGAAAGTCTTCTTTGGTTTCCCAGGCTTTGAGGGAATTGCGCTGAACCCAGGCGTAGGCATCCTCGCGCACAACCCCTTTTTCCACCAAGGCCAAGAGTACCCGCTGGGAGAAAATGAGGCCATATACCTTTTCCATGTTCTCTTTCATCTGTTCCGGGAATACCTGCAGCCCGTCTAAAAGGCGAATCAGCTTATGCAGCATATAATCCAGGGCAATCGTGCTGTCCGGCAGGATCACCCGCTCGGCCGAAGAATGCGAGATATCCCGTTCATGCCAGAGAGCAACATTTTCCATCGCCACCAGGGCATTGCCCCTGAGCAAACGGGCCATTCCGGAAATCCGCTCCGCCGTAATCGGGTTTTTCTTATGGGGCATGGCGGACGAGCCTTTCTGCCCCTTGCCAAACGGCTCCTCCACCTCATGCACATCCGTGCGCTGAAGGTTGCGGATTTCCGTGGCGATTTTATCAAGCGAGCTGCCAATGCCGGCCAGCACACTAATGTAAAAGGCATGGCGGTCGCGCTGGAGAATCTGAGTCGAGACCGGAGCCGGCTTCAGGTTAAGCTCCCGGCACACCCATTCCTCCACTTCCGGCTCGACATTGGCAAACGTCCCCACGGCTCCTGAAATTTTCCCGACCCGGATCTCTTCCCGGGCAAACAGGAGGCGCTCCTTCTGCCGTTTCATTTCCTCGTACCACAAGGCAAACTTCAGCCCCAAGGTAATCGGTTCTGCGTGAATCCCATGGGTGCGGCCCATCATTAACGTATCCCGGTGTTCCAAGGCCCGCTTCTTAATCACTTCGATTAAGGCATCCATTTTCTTTAAGAGGATGTCGCTTGCTTCCACCAACTGCAGGGACAAAGCCGTGTCCAGGACATCGGAAGACGTCAGGCCCATGTGAATGTATTTTCCCTCATCCCCGACGTTTTCCGCCACATTCGTGAGAAAGGCAATCACATCGTGCTGGGTTACTTCCTCAATCTCTTGCACCCGCTCCCAGGAGAAGGCTCCCTTTTCTTTGATTACCTTTACCGCTTCTTCCGGAATCTTCCCGATTCTTGCCCATCCCTCACAGGCAGCGATCTCAATCTTCAGCCACCAGGAAAGGCGGTGCTCATCTGTCCAAATCGCTCCCATTTCCGGGAGCGTATAACGTTCGATCATGTGTGAACTCCTTTCACCTGAAACTTTATGAACTGCATTTTATCTTAAGGATTTTCTGATTTACCCTAAATTGAATTTCAACTTTTATTTGGAACCTGTCTTTACATCTTTATTACTCTTCCCGAACAGGCTCCGATTCATGATTATATTTTAGTGCTCATGCTTCTGTGCGGCTAACCTTTCCTGCAGTTTTGAATCTTTTTCCTCTACATCCCCGGCCATTTTCCGGCGGAACGCCAGGAGCTCTTCCTTAAGTCTTGCATCGGTCATGGCCAGCATCTGTACCGCCAACAGCCCGGCATTGCGGGCAGCCCCGATCCCAACCGTTGCCACGGGGATTCCCGGCGGCATCTGAACGATTGCATAGAGGGCATCCACTCCCTCCAAGGCACCGCTCCGGATAGGGACTCCAATCACTGGGAGGGTCGTCGCCCCGGCCACCACTCCAGGCAAGTGAGCGGCCAAGCCTGCCCCGGCAATGATCAGCTTTCCTCCTTGGGCTTCGAATTCCTTAACCCAATTCAAGGTCCGTTCCAGCGTCCGGTGAGCGGACGATACCTTGACCGTAAATTCTACCCCGAATTGTTCGAAAACCTTTAATGCCTCTTCCATCACCGAAAAATCCGAATCGCTCCCCATGACTACGCCGACCGGTGTTTCCTTCTTTTGAGCCATCATTTCACTCTCCTTAATAGGTTTTGCCCCTCAATATTTGCCATAATTAAATTCCGGAAATAAAAAAACCAGGCCGGGAAGATTCCACACACACGAATTCTAGGTGAGTGAAACCTACCCGCCTGGGCTTTTATCCCTTCGGTGTAATCCATGAATCACAAGAGTTTAGGTAAGGCTAGTAAAAATATCTCTCTTGTGTTCACCGGATCTGTACCACTCGGACGCTGCTAACGCCCTAGGCACACTTTCGCTCATAGTCAAGCTATTTACGGCAGCTTGGTAGAAACTGGCAGACCATATCTCTGCGACTATATGAACCGATATTTTGTTTTCTAAAAACATTGTACAAGAGGGAAGAAAAAAGGTCAATAAAAAATCGAACATTATTTTCCGTTAGAAAAATAATGTTCGAGAATATAAACTTCAGAGATTTACAGCTTAAAGCGTTCGCTTTCCGTATTCAAACTTTCCATTAATTTTCTCAGCGTTTGGGCGCTTTCACTGACCGTCTGCGCGGAAGAACTCATTTCTTGGGTGGAAGCCGCAATCTCTTCAGCCGAGGCGGCATTCTCTTCAGAAATGGCCGCAATATTCCCCATTCCATCACTCACTTGCTGCACCTGGGTGCTGATCAGCCTGGCCTGCTCTTCCACCTGAGACAGGATCGACATGACATTGCCGGAGCCCTCAGCAATCCGGTTAAATTGAGCCTGTGCCTGCGTACTAACCTGGGCCTGTTCAGCCACGAGTTCATTCATTTGACCGGTCGCCTCAACTGCTGAGGCTACATCTGCGGTCACCTCATTGATTAAACGGGCGATTTCACTGGCCTGGGCACTCGAAGCCTCTGCTAATTTGCGCACCTCATCCGCCACCACCGCGAACCCTCTCCCGGCTTCTCCAGCCCGCGCGGCCTCAATCGCCGCGTTCAACGCGAGTAGATTAGTCTGTTCGGCAATCTGGGCAATCACGCTTGTGATCCCGCTGATGTCTTTGGCCTGGGTGGTAAGCCGGTCCATCGCCGCTTGGACCAATTGGGACTTGATGTTGGTTTCTCCGATACTCCCGGTGAGATCCGCCATAATCTTCGCACCTTGCTGAGTCTGGGTGACTGTTTCACCTGTGGTGGCTGCCATGGCTTCCACATTGCGGACAAGTCTTTCGAACTCGGTTGCAGAATTGGCCTGGGACTTATTCACTTCACCCACTGTATTGGCGGTTTCCTGGGTACTGGCCGACATCTGGCCGATAGTCAAGGCAATCTGTTCCGACACCTGGGCCATACCCTCAGCCGCCTGGGTGATTTCGCCGGTCGCGCTATCCAAATTACCGATCCCGGCCTTTAAGGCCTGAAGCACGGAACGCGTGTTGTGAACCATAGACGCCAGGGAAGTCCCCAAAACGCCAAGCTCTCCCGGCTGTTTCGTGCTAATCTCCACTTGCAGGTTTCCAGTGGCCAAGACATCGGCCTGACGCGCCAAGGCAACAATCGGGCGGGAAATCCAGCGGCTGATAATTAACGCCAGAATGGTAACCGCCACGGCAACCACAATGAGTCCAATCAGGTTAAACCAACGCATTGCCTGCGCCCGGGCAAACACTTCGTCGGTAGCGACCGTTAGAGCGACCACCCACTTGGTGGATCTTACCGGAGCATATGAAACGAGTTTGTTTACCCCTTCTTGGGTATACTCTCCTTCACCCGGCTGGGCATTCAGCATTTGTTTGGCTATCTGGTTCAAGCTGGCTGATTCGGTATTGGTAATATTCTCTTTCAGAATTTTGCCGGCATCCGGATGAGCCATGATCACCCCGGTATCATCAATCATATAGGCATAGCCTGATTGCCCATAACGGGTGTTTTGAATCAAACGGGTTAAGGCATTGGAACCGAAGGAACCGGCCAGAACTCCCTCGATTCCGTTAATACTCCGAATGGGAAGGGCGATTGTTATTACACTGTTCCCGGTATCCAGGTTGGACATAATATTAGAGGTTGTCGCAACCCCTTTCATGGCTTTGGTGAAAAAGTCTTGATTCTTAAAATTAAACTCTTTGCCCGAAGAAGCAATAGCATCCCCCTGGCTATTGATATAGAAAATTGTCTCAACGTCATCAGTCTCCTCTTTGAGTGACATGATAAAGGACAATATCTTAAATTGATCCCCCGTCTGGAAGACGAGATTGTTAGAAGCCCTTTCCAACTTGGCAATTCTACCGTTGATCCAGTTATCTACATCGTCGGCAGACCCTTTAGCAATCTCGCGCAGCCCATCGAAGGTATTCGCTTTAAACTGAGCTTCGGCATAGTAATAATCCGTGACTCCGATACCGATCACCGGAATTAGGGATAAAAGCAGAAAGAACAACAAAAGGCGGGCTCCGATAGTGTTAAGAGGATTATGTGTCATCTTTTTCAAGCCGACTTTGGTTTCTTTTGTTTTATTCTTTTGTTTTTTAGCGGCAGGGTTCTTAAGTTTATTCTCCGCTTTCTCATCTTTTTTACTTACCGCTTCTTTGTCCATGACTTCTTTTTCCATAACTTCTTTGGCGTTAGCTGTTTCTCCCCCGGTTTCTTTAGCCGCGGCTTTCTTGCCCTTCTTCCAAAAACTCATTCTTTATCCCCTTCCCATCTCTCACATTCTCTTTAGCCCATGATAGGGTAATCTATCGAATATTTCAATGAAATGTTTTCCAATTTATCCGAAATTTCGGGGCAAAAAATACAAAACTAGGACTTTTGTACTATAGCACTAGGTCTTTAGGATCAGTGTGTAGACGGCCTGCCCGGATAACAAAAATTAGCTTCCCCGGAGTTAGAATCCGGAGAAGCTCTTTCATTCCAATCAATATTTTGCCTCTATTCCCACTCTATCGTTCCGGGTGGTTTCGACGTAATGTCATAGACCACGCGGTTAACCCCGCGCACTTCATTGACAATCCGGGTTGAAATCCTTTCCAGCACCTCGTACGGAAGGCGGGCCCAGTCTGCTGTCATCGCATCCTCACTGGTCACGGCCCTGACGATGATCGGATAAGCATAGGTGCGGCCGTCTCCCATAACTCCGACACTAAAAATCGAAGGAAGGACCGCAAATGTCTGCCATAACTCATGGTATAGATTGGCTTGGCGCACCTCTTCCAGGACAATGGCATCCGCTTCACGCAGGATGTCCAATTTCTCCTTGGTCACTTCTCCCAGAATCCGAATCGCCAGCCCCGGTCCCGGGAACGGCTGGCGCCAGACGATTTCTTCCGGTAAGCCTAATTCCCTGCCCACTTCACGCACCTCATCCTTAAAGAGCATGCGCAGCGGTTCGATCAACTCAAATTGCATATCCTCGGGCAACCCGCCGACATTATGGTGGGTTTTAATCGTTTCCGCTGTCTCTGTCCCGCTTTCCACCACATCCGGGTAAAGGGTTCCCTGCACCAGGAAATCCACTTGCCCGAGCTTGCGGGCTTCATCCTCAAACAGCCGGATAAATTCGTTGCCAATCGTTTTGCGCTTGCTCTCCGGTTCCGTCATTCCGGCGATTTTATCTAAAAAGCGCTCACTGGCATCTACAAAGACTAAATTCAAATGGAATTGCTCTCTAAAAATCTTTTTTACCTGAAGGGCTTCATCTTTGCGCAGAAAGCCGTGGTCCACAAAAACACAAGTCAGCTGATCCCCAATGGCCCGGTGCACCAAAACCGCCGCCACTGAAGAATCCACGCCCCCGCTCAAAGCACATAAGACTCTTTTCTTGCCTACCCGGGCTTGGATATCCTTGATTTGCCCTTCGATAAAGGACTCCATCGTCCAATCCCCTTGACACCCGCAGATATCAAAGAGGAATTGTTCCAGCATTCTTTGTCCCTCAGGAGTGTGTCTGACTTCCGGGTGGAACTGCACCCCGTAAAAATGCCGTTTATCATCCATAATCGCCGCTGCCGGGGTATGCTTGGTGCGAGCGGCCACACGAAAGCCCGGAGGGAGTTCCCGCACCGCGTCTCCATGACTCATCCAGCACTGCCGTTCCCCTTGCAGGTTGCGCCAGATCCCATCGTTTTGCTCTACCTTCAGCAGGGTCTTTCCATATTCACGCACCTGTGGGTGCTCCACTTTCCCACCCAGTTGCACGGTCATGAGCTGCATGCCATAGCAAATACCGAGGATCGGAATTCCCAATTCATAAATTGCGGGATCAACCTTAGGAGCCCCCTCTTGATTGACACTGGCCGGGCCGCCTGAGAAAATAATCCCCTTAGGATTACGGCGCTTAATCTCTTCAAGCGGGGTCTTGTAAGAAATCATCTCCGAATACACATGCGCTTCGCGTACCCGGCGCGCAATCAGCTGATTGTACTGGCCGCCAAAATCAAGCACTAATACTAATTCCAATATTATCACCTATTCCCGCTTACTTATAAGCTTCTGGCTTCAAAATCCCGACATAGGGCAAATTACGGTATTGCTCATTATAATCGAGCCCATACCCAACCACGAACTCATCCGGAATCTCGAAGCCTTTGTAATCCGGGGTTACCTCCACCTTGCGCCTGGCAGGCTTATCCAAAAGGGTGATGATTTTGACACTTAACGGATTGCGCCCCGAAAGATTTTCTTTGAGATATTTGAGGGTAAGCCCTGTATCCACAATATCTTCGCAAATCAGAATATGTATGTCTTCCACACTGCGCTCCAGATCCTTCAAGATCCGCACCACGCCTGATGACTGGGTTGACGCACCATAGCTCGATACGGCCATAAAATCATATGACAAAGGAATCTTTATCTCCCGGATCAGATCGGCCATAAAGAGCACAGCCCCTTTAAGAATACCCAGAACCAGAAGATTTTTTCCGGCATAATCCCGGGTAACCTCGGCTCCCAGCTCTGCGATACGGGCTCTCAACCGGTCTTCGGTAAGCAATATTTTTGCGATATTTTCTTTCACAGTCCCACCTCCGGCTCATTCTTCTAATATGCTCCAAATTATAGCAGAGGAAGGTTTTTAGTGTCAAACAGGGAGTTGAGGAATCAGGAGTCAGGAGTCAGGAGTCAGGAGTCAGGAGTCAGGAGTCAGAATTTTTTTGGGGCTGTAAACTGGTGATTGAGCAGTAGCCTAAAAAACAGAGACTGAAGTCTAAAGCTCCAGTCCCTGTTCCTTCACTACCACTTTCTAAATACTGGGTTCCTGAATATTTATCTTTTTCCCGATATCCTTGAATTCCAGAGTCAGCGACATAGGCTCGCCCTTGGATTTACTTTTGGCGTCGATCACAGCTTTAACCGGAATTTTGTCAGACTTGCGAATATACAAGGTATAAGAGAAATCACCCCAAAATTGTTCCATTAGTTGATTATCGACACTTGGTTTTAGGCTTAATTCCCATACTTTTTCCCCGTCAATTTTTTTCTGTGAGCTAAGCACCACCTCCCCCAGCTCTTTTAATTGCAGTGAGGATATGGGGTCAAGCTCCGCCAGAAATACTTCTTGGGCGGCAGGGGCATTATTAAATCGGACCCATTTTTTACCGAAAGGATCTTTCATAAATAGAGAGTCTCCGATGCGAATCATCTCGATTTCGCTCCCCACCGTCTGCCCGATTATATGAGTGTTTCCACCGTCCTTTTCTCCCTTAATCTCTGTTAACACCCTGTCCTTACCATCAACCCATTGGTGCTGGGTCATAGTGTATCGAAAAGAGGCTGCTCCATTCAACCGTTCTAAGCTTTGGGCCACAAGCTCGTTTGGGTCGGGCCGCTCAAACAGGCGGACGCCAAAAACCCCAGTCAAAACCAGTACGATTGCAACGAGTAAAGTGAATCCTCTTTTCTTCATCCCTATGCCCCCCTGGCGGAGTTCTTAATCAAACTTTATGTAGCAAGGTCTTGCTCTATTCCAAGAAATATCCCAATTCCCCTATTTCCATTTTGTTCCAATTATATAGACAACGCATACTATATATTATCACAAATAAAGGAGGGTTTAAGTTGGCATATGCTGGTGTTGACGGCGCTTGTGTCCCTAATTTTTTTCCCGGTATAGCAATAGTCGTCGTAATCATTCTGTTGCTGATTGCAATGGGCATTGTATTCTAACGAATATGGATTAAAATCGGAGGAGGAATTATATGTACGGCTATTGCCATTATCCGCACATTTCACCGGTTGGTGCACCACCACACATCGGGCCGATTACAAGCTGTTGTCCGCCGGCTGCCCCTGTCGGAGTGGGAGTCGGCGCGGGTGTAGGAATTATCGCAATTGCTATCTTAATCCTGATTGCGTTAGGTGTAATCTTCTAAACTATTAAGATGGAAAGATAAACAGTGAAAAAGAGGCCTTTCGCAAGTTCAGCGGACTTGTGAAAGGCCTCTAATTTCCCCTCTTTACCGGAAGCTGCAATACTTAAATCTTAATTTCTCGGTACATACGTCGCAAGACTTCAATAGCCAAAGTAATGCCTGCCTACCGATCGATTTCTGTAGCCAACATGACACCCACCGTATCCAACAGCTAAACCGTAAGACCTGGCTTTTGTATCGCAACTGCAGGAAACATGTCAGTACCTAATTAAACACATAATCGCAACTGCCATTCCCAGTAAGATTACCGATAAGGCTAATGCGGTCATTATTCTTTTCATCCGTCAACTCCATTAAAGCTATGATCCTTCATTCTCGGAGATTGGCCGGAAGGGCGTGAAAGTATGCCACCCGACCCCGAACAAAGACAGAGAAACTTCCTTGCGAAGCTAATGATACCTGGGATATATTAAGCAGCTGTGGCCAGACCTTGAAAATATATTGCAAAGATATTAAGAAATGTTACAAACCACTTTACTTGCTGCCCGGCACCTTAATATCGGAGGTTATACCTGACTGGTTCAGAATATTTGTTCCCGGAAGTTGCTCTATTAAAGAAGAACTGTCGGCAGGACCGGATTCTGGCGAACTACCGGAAGCGCTACCTGGTGATAAGTTCGGTTCTAGATATGAAGGTTGTCCGTGCTGATCCATAGGCTTGGTTTGGATTGGAGCATTTTGTTTTACCTCTAAATTTTCTTCCGGAAAGAGGCTGGGGACACTGATTTTCGCATCGTTGAGAGCTTTTTGCAGATCGTTGCGGAGGGTATCCGGTTGAATCTCCACACCTTGTTGCTGAGAACGTTCGTAAATCAAATAACTGTTAACGGTCATCCCATGTTTCCGGGCTTCCAGTTGGGTTGCCTCATCAGCTTTACCTACAACCACATTTCCAGAAAGATTACTGCGCAGCAATTCATCCCGAATGGTGTTCCGAAGGCTTTCTGTATCGATCATTTGGTCACCCCGGCTGCTGAGTGGAATCACTCTGGCTAAAACCAGGTTTTGTGTTTGGTTCAAAGTTCCTTTGTTATGGGCATTTTCCAGAATTAAATCAACTGCTTGATAGATATCCGATCCTTTAACAGACAATCCTTCTAACAAAGTTGAAGCGCCATTAACATTTTGGGCTTTAATAACCTTGCCTTCTCTGTTTACTAATAATTCTATGCCTTGATTAAGATCCAGTGCGACTGAGGCTACCGCCTTATTAGGAAGGTATAACAAATAAAAGGCGCTTATACTCAGAGCCAGCAATAAAACCGCTGCGGCTGCTGCATATTTTAGGGCGAAAGTTTTCAATTGGGATAAACTCGTGGAATTTAGATTAATTTCAATCGTCTGACCTACCAGCGGCACTTCTTTGGGCGTAGGAATTTCGTAAAAGTCGCCTTTTTCTGTGTAAATGACAGTTGTCTTATTTGAGGTTCGCATGACGATACCTTTGGTTTGTTCCATTTCCTACACCTACTCTCTAATCTCTGCTGGAATCTGGGTGAAACTTCTTAATGGATATAAATCCGGTTCGGATAGGATGAGTGCCAATGCAATCAGATATTTCCGGCCCTTCTCCAAGACCTTGCGCTTTACTCCGGTCAGTAATTCCAATTCTTTTACCGGTAAAAGTTTGTGTTTTTGAAGATGAGCCATAAGATTAACGTTATGGCTTAAGGTTGAAGCTACCTTTATTAGGGTTTCCCTGCTATCCCGGTGCTTGGGAGAGACTTTGACCAAATCATCTAAGGTAACGCCGTACTCACTTAGCATGCGGACGAAATTTTCCACCACTTCCGCCAAGACCACTTTGTTCTCGTTGGCTTGATATTGTTCTTGGGAAACCTCAAGATCATAACGGCTCATTTCCTCACCCTCCGGGTCCATTGGGAAGAGGGATAAATGTTGATGTTTTCCTTCTTTGCGGAAGTAATCAATTAACCTTCTGCGGATGACCATTTGCACAAAACTATGAAAAGAAGAGCCTTCCTGAGGGTTATAGTTATCTATGGCTTCATTGAAAGCTATCAGGGCAATGCTTAGCTCATCATCGTTATCCCAGGTCAAGAACCTGTTACAGACTTTAGAGCTAACCTTAGCTATAAATTGTTTGTGCGATCTTATGAGTTCCTCACGAGCCTCAGAATTACCGTTTTTAGCTGATATTAATGTATCTTTTAAAAACTTTTCTTGCACTTTTATCACTCCGCTTACCAGTCATTCGTAAAAGTAAAGAACTTTTCGAGGGGTAGAATAAAAATTAAGAGATATTCGTGCCTACCCCTCAAAAAACTTTCAACCTAAACGAACAACTGAATGAAAACGTAAGAAAGGATGATTTTTGTGAACAAAATTAAAAACACTCTTTTGGTAAGTGCATTATCAATTGGCTTAATTGCTGGGGCAGTAGGTATTGTAAGTGCTGCCACTTCAACAGACATTCAACAAAAAGCCGCTGCCACTATCGAACCTGATGCGATGGCTGTAGAAATGAATACCGGCTCTCATAGCACAGTTACCCATAATGGCTCCAATGGAAAATCTGCTTCAATGGAGATGAATGCCGGTCAAAACATCAGCAGTAATATCCAAGTATTTCCTCTTCAGCAACCCGACCAACAACCCTATCTCGAAAATGCTCTCCGGGAACAGCTAAATCTTCGTATACCTGTTAATGTTATTACTGACGGTAACTTTAATACTACCTTGGGCGGAAGCGGGATGTCCGGTCAATGGTTTCTGAACATGGGCTTGTGAAAAGATTTCTCCATTTTTGAGAAAGATATTCTTGCTAGCTATTGACGCAAAGAGGGCTGGTCAATTCTTGACCAGTCCTTTCTTATTGTTCAATTATTATCTCTTCTTACCTTTTCCTTTAGAAGGTAATTCATCCGTTTCTCCACGATTAATCCAACTATTAAAAAAGTCAGAGTAAGGTGGATACGTTTTCCCTGGGTTAAGCCGGTATTCCGAGGGTATTTTAAAGGGAACGACGGGATGGTTACTCAAAGCCCTGGAGAGGACTTCCCGAAATACAACAGCCGGTCCTGTACCCCCGGAGATCGTAAGATAGTGCTCCCGGTCTGTATTATCATAGCCCATCCAAACAGCAGCGGTTAGCTCTGGAGTATAACCGACGAACCAAACATCTTTAACTCCTTTAGCAATACCGGCAAATTCCTTAATATGGGGAAGCTCAACAGAACCGGTTTTTCCGGCTGTCGGGCGGTCGAGAGCAGCATTCTTGCCCGTTCCGTTGTCAACTACATTTTTCAAGAGAAGTGTCATGGTATATGCGGTGCCTGGATCAGTGACTTTAACGGTTTCCGGTTTGGCCTGAATTAGCACAGATCCTTCAAATGTTGTAATCTTCGTAATCGCATAAGCTTTGTTCATCACACCCAAATTGGCAAAGCTGCTGTAGGCTTGAGCCATTTGCAAAGGAGATACCCCGGTCGAAAGACCGCCTAGGGCCAGACTCAAGGTGCGGTCCTCTTTGCTAAGAGGAATCCCGGTACGCCGGGCAAATCCCATGCCGGTATCCAGACCGATTTCATTCAGAAGCCAGACTGCAGGGATATTCCAAGAGTTCTGAAACGCTTCCTGCATGGTGACATAGCCCCGGGTTTGGTAATCCCAGTTCACAGGTTGATAGCCGTTTAAATTAAGCGGACCGTCATAAAGAATAGAATATGGAGTATATCCTTTTTCCAAAGCCGGACCGTAGACCGACAAGGGTTTAAAGGTGGAGCCCGGCTGGCGTTTAAGTTGGGTGGCGTGGTTAAACTCCCGGAATATACTTTCTCCCCGGTATCCGACAAGCCCCCGGATCCCGCCGGTATGCTGATCGATGATCGCTATACCGCTTTGCACGATCTGATCCGGCTTACCGGGAGGAAAAAAACGCTTGTCCTGATACACATCTTCAGCAGCTTTTTGCACAGTTTGATCCAGCTGAGTATAGATTTGCAATCCACTCCCTAGGATTTGATCTTCCGTAAAACCATAGCGGGAAATGGCTTCTTCGATAACATAGTCCACATAGGGAGCATATTTTCCTGAGAGTTCCCCTTCCGGACCTTTGTGTAAGTTTATCGGTTGAGCCTTGGCCTTCAGGTATTCAGGCTCTGAGATATAGTTTTGTTCTTTCATTAAGGATAGTACTAAATTGCGGCGCTCCAAAGCCTTATCTTTGTTTTTTACAGGAGAGTAAATACTGGGAGCTTTCGGAAGGGCTGCGAGCATGGCTGCTTCTTCAAGGCTGAGACCCTGGACATTTTTACCAAAATAAAAGCGGGCGGCATTTTGAATCCCCCAACGGCCTTCCCCAAAATAAATGTGATTCAGGTAAGCCTCAAGAATTTGATCCTTATTCAAAGTCAATTCGATCTTGAAGGCATACGCCGCTTCCTGGAATTTCCGCCCGATTGTCTTATCCGTAGGCAGGAAGAGATTTTTCGCCAATTGTTGGGTTATGGTGCTCCCTCCCTCTGAGAAATCCCCGGATTTAAGGTCATGAGCCAAGGCCCGTAGGATTGACCAGGCATCGACACCTTGATGTTCATAGAAACGGCGGTCTTCAACAGCGACAATGGCCTCACGCATTTTGAGCGGTACCTTATCAATGGAAACGGGCTCAATTCTGGAAGAGGAAAGCTGGAAAACCTTATTCCCTTTTTGGTCATAGATGAAAGTTGGCTGGGCAAGCGGACTCTCCAGTTTGCTTACGTCCAGGGAAGCCACCCAGAATGCAGTTCCTCCTGTGGCTAATAGGAATCCGAGTAGTGCAGCAAGGGCAAAGCGTCGCCAAAATTTAGGGTTTCGCCAAAACTTCGAAGTCTTGAAATGTACTAATTTTTTTAGTACAGAATGACGTTTACTACTTATGATTACAGATTTTAACTTACTGCCGAATACGAATAGGTTATTGGTGCCAGCACTACGTAAAAAATTCTTAAATAATCCCTGAAGCTTACTAAACATGATGTCCTCCGTAACTTATATCTGCTCAAAAGCTGGGAAACTGATCTGAAAAGTTGTCCCCTTACCCAACTGGCTTGTCACTTCGATGCTCCCGCCTTGTAACTGAACCAGCTTTTTCACAATCACCAGTCCCAGGCCACTCCCTTTTTCCTGCAAACGCTCATCACGTTGGTTCTTAATCCGGTAAAACCTTTCCCAAATGTGCGGCAAATCCTCAGGCGCTATGCCAATGCCATTATCCTCAATGCTCAGTACCACTTTACCTTGCCGGGTCTCCACACCAACTCTGATCGTGCCGTTCTCCGTGGCCCTGATCGCATTCTTCATCAGATTTCGGATAACCTGTTCCATCCGGTCAGCGTCCCCGAGCACAATGGCTTTTTCTATTTTCTGGTCCAATCGGATCGAGGTGTTCGTGCGCTTAGCCACAGGCTCCATGGATAGCACCACACCTTGGGCCAGGGCGTTCAAGTCCACAGGGAGTTTTTCAACCGTTACATTGCCGCTTTCCAAACGGCTTAATTCCAAGATGTCATCGACCAGCCTGCTGATATGAACCGTTTGCGTGTGAATCGTGTCTAAATATCTCTTCTGAATAGCCTCGTCTTGCACAATACCGTCGCGAAGAGCCTCAACAAAGCCTTGCACAGCAGTTAAAGGGGTGCGTAACTCGTGCGATATCTCCGCAAATAAGCGGGCTCTTTCTTCTTCCATTTTGCGGCTTTCGGTTTGGATCTTCTGCAATCTTGCCGCCACTTTATTAAGCTGGTCACCGAGGACATTGATTTCATCCAGAGGCTGGTCCTTATCGTTCAACACATAACTCCCTCTGCTGAGCTCGGCTACGGTGGCGGTCAAACGGGAAATTGGCTTGGAAATGTACATGGCCAGGTAGAGGGAAATGATAATAATAAACAGCAGGATGACCATTCCCCCGCTAACCAGATACAAACGCATTTTGCTTAAAGCAAGGTTGAGATTGGATGATTTCGTTTCCAGCAGGATACCGTTTTTAAGGGCATCCTTGTTATTCCCCATTGGTACAACAGCGACAAAGATCGGCTGACCGGTCTCCTGTTCCACGGTTCGAGTCGTTGCAATTGAAGCTTTTTTCAACATTTCAAGGAATTTTTCATCAACCTTGCTGCCGGGCACCATTTCCTGCTCTGCCGAGGTGGCCGTAATCTTTCCTGTCATGTCAAAGATCGTAATCTTAGCGTCAAAGATATCGGCCAGATATTTCAAGAAGTCCTGTTGAGCCTGGACCTGACCGCCCGTCCGCTGGTCAGGCGGAATACTCCACGAGCTGTCCGTCTGCTGGAGCAAGGCAAAGTTTACTCGTTTGGCCTCCCGTAACAATTCCTGTTGGATCTGATCATAGGTTACCTGCTTCACCATCAAGCTGGAAAAAATCATCAGGATAATCAGAGCGATAACAAAGACCGTTACATTGGTAAACAAGATCCTGGTGTACAGATTTTTGTTGAATTGTTCCTGGAGTAAACGTTTACTAATAAGCCAAAAGCGATGCAGGGCACGGATTACCAAGCGAAGTTTTTCCCTGCCCTGCTGTAGATAAATATTCACTTCGTGGTTTCTCCCCCTTTGGCAGGAGGTGTAAACTGGTATCCCACACCCCATATAGTTGTCAAGTATTCAGAAGGCAAAGATGCCATCTTGGTTCTCAGTCTGCGCACGTGAACATCCACCGTACGCTGATCACCGAAGAAATCATATCCCCAAACAGCCGCCAGTAGTTCCTCCCGGCTGAAAACCCGGCGCGGATTCTGGGCCAGGTAATAGAGCAAATCGAATTCCCTGGGAGTGACTTCCGTTGCTTGACCATCAATCAAAACAGTCCTGGTATCGGCCAAGATTTCCAGCCCGGGATAGTTCAATTTCAAATTCATCGGTGCATACACCGGTTGGGTGCGGCGCAGTACCGCTTTGATTCTGGCTACCAGTTCCCGGGGGCTGAAAGGTTTGGCAACGTAGTCATCGGCTCCCATTTCCAGTCCCAAAACACGGTCGGCTTCCTCTCCCTTGGCTGTAAGCATGATGATGGGAACCATACGCACCGCCCTTAAATTGCGGCATAGAGTAAGCCCGTCCTGACCCGGAAGCATAATATCCAATATTACCACATCAGGATTTTCCCGGTCGAATGCGGCTAGAACCAAGTCACCGTTGCTCACCCCTATGACGTTAAAACCTTCCCTTTCACCATATAACTTGACCAATTCCAATACGTTTTGGTCGTCATCAACCAGCAAAACCTTACCACTATATTGCATTGTCGTAGGAATTACCCTTTCTGCTGACATTTTTCCCTCCCTCAATGTGTTTTCTTCCTATCCTTATCGAGCATCTCCTTGATGGAGATCGGGAGTTTGGTACTGATTTCCCACAATTTCTCCCAACCTGACATCTCCGATACTGCGAAATATTAAACTTCCTTGTTCCGTGAGTCCGAAACTTGCTGTTGCCTTATGCCAAATCACTTTGTAAATAGTATCTGAGATAATGATAAAGTCGCCTTCATATACATCTGTTCCGTTAGCATCTGACAAACCGGTCCACTGCAGCAATTCAAATTTTTCAGCCGGTTCCCACGAACGTCCGGGCACACTAACAGCAAAAGGAGCTAGAGTCTTTGTATCGAATGTTATAGCTTGCGGCTTAAACATTTTCTGCCTAATCTTATCCCAAACTTTGAATTTAATTTCTTTCAATTAGCTGCCTCCTTGGGAACCTCCATAATCTCTCTAAATAGTAGTACGACACGACAATTGACGTTTAAGGGGGTGCCCGTTTTCTTATCCCCTTACCACCTGTGATGAATTCAAGGCAATCGTATCTAAATCAATTTCCAACACTGGACACTCTTGCAATACAAACCACCTCCCATTCGAGTTGTACCCACTATCCTGCTCAAAAATACGTCAAGGGTCCCGTGCTGAATGAACACAGAACCCTTGACATAAGATTTTTTCTCTCTTGAAAGCGCTTACAAAGTTAGCTGACGGATTCGGGCTAAAAGAGGCAGCCCTACCGGCCTAAGCCGGATTCACCCCGAAAAAATGGGTCCTCCGTTTCCACTGGTGCGGAACTCAGCGCGTCTTTGACTATTTAGCCGGAATGTCTAACAACTCGTTATATTATTATGAGTTGTCTACTATTATATGTCAACCCTTCTCCTCCAGGCAAATACTTCCTGTACCAGCTAGGTGTAAAGAATCTGTCGCTTGTTATGCTGGTAATCCGATTAGCGGGTGAAGACTGTTCCAAAAAAACTTAAAAGATGGTCGTAAATGCTCAGCAATTTATCGTAAGAGTTAAGAAGCTTAGCGTACACCCTATTCACGGTTTGCCCTTCGTCCGCGGGAGCCGCTGTTTCGTTATCTACCGCTTGCCCTTCGTCCGCGGGAGCCGCTTGCTCGTTATCTACCGCTTGCCCTTCGTCCGCGGGAGCCGCTTGCTCGTTATCTACCGCTTGCCCTTCGTCCGCGGGAGCCGCTTGCTCGTTATCTACCGCTTGCCCTTCGTCCGCGGGAGCCGCTTGCTCGTTATCTACCGCTTGCCCTTCGTCCGCGGGAGCCGCTTGCTCGTTATCTACCGCTTGCCCTTCGTCCGCGGGAGCCGCTTGCTCGTTATCTACCGCTTGCCCTTCGTCCGCGGGAGCCGCTTGCTCATCGCCGGTGGATACTGTAGCCTGTCCATCTATCGCTTGTTCTTGGCCCGCAATAACAGCGGCCTGTACCCCGTTTTGCTCTGTGGGAATTAGCTTGGCAAGATAGGCTTTCGGCATAACCAATATTTCCTTTATTCCATCCCCTAATGAGATAATTTGCGCTGCAGCTTTATCCGGGAGACCTAAGTTGGATAAGGGTAATAAACCCTCCTGAACTCCCCCTTGCATGACCATATTGGCGTTGCTGTCTGATTTGGCCTCTAATTCATGAGCACTGGCAGGCATTAAGGTCGCAAAAGTCATAACTGATGTAAGCATAGAACCTAAGGCAATCTTCGCTAATGTGGCTTTGGACGTGAACATAAATCTTTCCTCCTTAACACGATTTCGGAACACTCTCGGCAGTTCTCAGTTTTCAGCCAGAAAACGAATTGTTTAGTTTTTGAAATTGGCTTAAATCATGTTATAGTAAATCTCTACATCTTCGCGCCCCCTTCCTGAGATAAAAACTTGTCCTCCTTTCGAAGCCAATTATACCGGAGGCCTATTAACTGGCCTTTACCGAACTATGAAAGTGTGTTGCGAAAATGTGAAAAAATGTTACAAGCAAGCAATCAGCCGACGGACTACTAAATGAAAGGCATAAAAATAACCAACGGTTTCCGAAATAAGATCCTGGTGTCCGTTGGCACTTTGTCATTATAGAAACCGCCGGGAAAACTCAGATTTCTGATCCGGGGATGAGAGGCGGTATTTCAGGCACATGGAATATATTTCCTGGGTGATGCGTATGAATGGTAGTTCGGGGAAAAAGCCCAGGGTGCATAACAACCTCAAGTACTACCGGGAAAAGCTCGGGGTTACCCAGCAGGAGATGGAGTGGCGATGTGATGTTGAGAGAAACCAGTGGAGCCGGTATGAAGCCGGCGAGCGTGAGCCGAAAATAGCGCTGGCGCATAGGTTTGCGAAGGTTTACAATGACATAGCAAGGAGAAAGGGTATTGATTTGCAGTTAACAATCAATGACCTCTATCCTTCACGGGCACAGAATTGAATAGGGCGGAATTTTCCAGGCTCTGTTTTATGCGCAAAAAATCGCCCTCCCGCGTCGTGCCGGAAGGGCTCTTTATGTGAAGGGGATTTTGGGAATACAGGAAAGAAACTAGGTAGGGCGCGAAAATAGTATGTGCCGATTTACGGAGGCTATTAACAGAAAAGCCCCGGCTTAACCGGGGTAATTCAAACTTACCAAACTCTGATTCTCTCCCCTGGGTAGATAAGATGCGGCCGGCGGCGGAGATGGGGATTTAAGTGTAAAAGATGGTGGACTCGTCTTCCGTGACGCCTGGCTATTTTATGCAGGCTCTCTCCACGACGAACAGTATGATGCATGAGCACTCTCTCCTTCTAGTTTTATAGTATTCCTTTTATTTCCGATTGCACTTTATTATTATGATCGGACAAAATCTTACTGTGCAAGTCTACAAGTCTATAGGAATTTTTTTGCCCGAAACAAAAAAGAGCTAGAGTCTCGCTAACCCTAGCTGTTTTACTTTATCATCAAGGTTACCGTAAGGGAACGAGGTCAGGGAGGCCAATGCGGAGCTGGTGCGATCAATACAGGTGATAGAACAAAGGTTAGCAGAGATGAAGAAGGACGCCGAATAAGGCGTCTTACATTCTATATAAGTACCACCGGCATTCTCCAACCCGGTATTTTAGTTCAAGCACCTGCATGCGTTCTCCGATCACGCCCTGGCAGCGCATAATCAGCTCCCGTTCCTTGCCCACCTTTTCCTCGCTCCTGGCCAAGACCTGGTCAACCTGGATTACTGTCTGCTTGTCTTCTTCGGTAATTCGGAGTCGCTCTGGCCGAATCAGGCCGAAATCCCCGGAAGGAGGATCGCGGCAACCCGCTTCGAGCTGGCTTTGCATTTGCATGGTTGGTCTTGACATAGATTTGATCTTTGGAAAATACAAACCCTCACCATTCGATGAGGGCTGCGTTTATGAGCGTTTAATTCTTCTTACACTGAATATTCTAGTATGCACACGTTACCGGCCGCATGATCTTCAGAAAGGCCATCGAGTTCGAGCTCATAAAGAACGATCCCACTCAGTTTGTCACCGTTCCGAAAAAACCCAAGACTATCGAGGAACTTGAAGCCGAGGAAGAAGAAATTAAGTATCTCGAAAAAGAGGAGCTCTCACTGTTCTTGAAAACATCCAAAGAAAAGGGGCTTGATAAGGACTATCCGGTTTTCCTTCTCCTTGCCTATACAGGTATGAGAGCTGGGGAAATGTTAGCTCTCAAGTGGAAGGATATCGACTTTGAGGAATAAACGATCAACATAACAAAAACGTATTATAACCCCAATAATAACGTTACAAAGTACAAGCTCTTGCCGCCAAAGACAAAAACATCTAAGCGTAAAATCACCGTGGATCCGATTGTTTTAGAAGAACTTCCCTCCTGGCCGAAGCTGGGGCAAGTCTCCCTGAAATCATGGAAAGATTAGGCCATAAGGATGATGAAACAACCAGAACAGTCTATATGCACACTACAAAAGCCATGAAAAAAGAGGCTTCTCGTAAGTTCAGTGAACTCATGAAGCCTCTAATCTCATCCATACCTAACTAAGGCATGTTGAATATCTTTTATTTGATTGCGTTACCCCAATGTTACCCCTGAGGGTATTTAAGGTGTCTCAAATCCTTTGCATGTGCACTATAAGCGTTTTCCAGGCCTTGCTTACATCATGCCGCCCATGCCGCCCATGCCGCCCATGGCTGCTGCAGCTGCGCCTTTATCCTTTTCCGGAAGGTCAGTCACAAGGCACTCCGTGGTCAGGAGCATGGCAGCAATAGACGCTGCGTTTTGGAGGGCGGAGCGGGTCACCTTAGCCGGGTCAACAATCCCGGCCGCGATCATATCCTCGTATTCCATGGACACCGCATTAAAGCCGACACCACGTCCATGGCTGCGCACTTTCTCCACAACGACAGAACCTTCATACCCGGCGTTATTGGCGATCTGACGCAGCGGCTCTTCCAAAGCGCGGCGGACAATGTTAGCCCCTGTCTTTTCATCCCCGACTAATTCAATCTTATCCAAGGCTGCAACGGCGTCAATCAGCGCGGTGCCGCCGCCGGCTACGATTCCTTCTTCAACCGCAGCGCGGGTTGCAGCCAAAGCATCTTCAATCCGCAGTTTCTTTTCTTTCATTTCTGTTTCGGTGGCCGCCCCGACTTGAATCACTGCAACCCCGCCGGCCAGCTTAGCCAAACGCTCTTGCAATTTTTCGCGGTCAAAATCGGAAGTAGTTTCTTCAATCTGTTTCTTAATGGCTTCCACCCGTTTTTGGATATCGTCCGTACTGCCGGAACCTTCCACAATTGTGGTTTCTTCCTTGGTTACACGCACCTGACGGGCACGACCGAGCATATCAATGGTCGTGTTGTCCAGTTTAAGGCCGAGGTCTTCCGTAACCACGGTGCCTCCGGTAAGCACTGCAATATCCTCAAGCATCGCTTTGCGGCGGTCACCGAAGCCAGGAGCTTTAACCCCAACTGCCGTAAAGGTGCCACGCAGTTTATTCACCACTAAGGTCGCAAGCGCTTCCCCTTCAATATCTTCGGCGATAATCAGAAGTTGACGGCCTTGCTGTACGACTTTTTCCAAGACCGGAAGAATATCAGCAATGGCGCCGATTTTCTTATCGGTGATTAAAATGAAAGGATCATTGAGTACGGCTTCCATTTTGTCGGTATCGGTAATCATATAAGGAGAAATATAGCCGCGGTCAAATTGCATGCCTTCCACGACTTCCAGTTCGGTAGTCATGCCTTTAGCCTCTTCAACGGTAATAACCCCGTCTTTACCCACTTTCTCCATCGCTTCCGCAATCAGTTCGCCGATCGCACTGTCTCCGGCGGAGATGGAGGCAACTTGAGCAATCGCTTCTTTACTCTCAACCGTCTTCGCATTTTCCTTGATGTCATCGACAATGGCAGCAACAGCCGCTTCGATACCGCGTTTAATCCCCATCGGATTGGCTCCGGCGGCCACGTTTTTCAGCCCTTCCCGGATAATGGCCTGGGCCAGCACCGTCGCGGTGGTGGTTCCGTCTCCGGCCACGTCATTGGTTTTGGTCGCGACTTCTTTCACCAGCTGGGCACCCATGTTCTCAAAGGGATCCTCAAGCTCGATTTCGCGGGCGATGCTAACTCCGTCATTGGTAATCAGAGGAGAACCAAACTTTTTATCTAAAACAACATTGCGTCCTTTCGGTCCTAAAGTGACGCGCACTGCTTCTGCCAACGCATTCACGCCACGTTCCAATGCATGGCGTGCATCTTCATTAAAAACAATTTGTTTAGCCAACGTCTATTCCTCCCTATTTTTTAACCTTTTAACGTTTCAAAGGAAAGCCTATTAACCAACAATAGCCAAGATATCGGATTCTTTCAAAATCAGGTACTCTTGTCCATCATACTTAACTTCGGTACCCGCATATTTGGAATAAATCACACGGTCCCCCACTTTAACATCAAGTGCAAGACGTTCTCCTTTTTCCAGTTTTCCAGGTCCGACAGCTACAATTTCTCCCTCCTGCGGCTTCTCCTTAGCAGTATCAGGCATAATGATGCCGCTCTTCGTTTTTTCTTCCATCGGGAGTGCCTTAATTACGACCCGATCTCCAAGAGGTTTGATGTTCATTGAAGTAAGTCCCTCCTTAAGATTTCTTAATATATGTTGTTTTACTTTTATTTGTTGTTAGCACTCAGTTCAGTTGAGTGCTAACATCTAGCTATAATAATATGCAAGGGGCTACCGGAAAGCAACCCCCCTTATTGGTTAAATCAGGGCGTTTCCAGGCTAATTTTAGGATTATTCAGGGCAAATCTTCAATTTGCTTCATCTTACTCTACATAAGCATATTTCTTAGAATTAAACTCTAACGATTATGTTGGCCAAACTTTTTATATTTTATTCATGGCTAAACACATTTTTTACGGCACCAATCATAGCCATATCAAGAAGGTACGGGATGTCCAGGACAAAAGCCAAGCTGTCCCAACCTATTGTTTGGAACAGCTCTCTTATTTTCCTCATCATAATGAAAATGTTACCAGTCATACACCGGGAAAGTTATTGTTCCAGTTTTGCGTACCGTTCTCCCAACTCCTCAAGCAGGGGTTCTAAGGCAGCCCGCACCACAGGGTGCTCGATGTTAAGAAGGTAAATCTTAGTTTTGCCGATGCGTAGACTAGGATCTGGATGTTCGCGTTCAATGAGGATGTTTTCACGCAAGGCATAACGAATGAGTTCCTTAACTTGGGTCACCGGACGGGCCAGCCGCTCGCTCAAGGCCGTGCGGGCCTTGGTCGAAGCAACATAAGGCAGACGCAACTGCATTTGTGCTAAGGTCTCAAGCGCCGCTTGGAGGTCTGTCTCTGGGCGATATTCTTCATCCAAACCAAGACTAAGCATATCGCTTAGAATCTCGCTGCCTTCGCAATAAGGCTGAAGAGAATGATGAACACTCCCATCTACCCCAATAACCCTTACTTCTTTGCCCCAGGCCCGAATCTTCCTGATTAATGGCAGGAAATCCCCATCACCGCTTAATAATACAAAAACATCTACTGTCGATGGGCGTGTGAGCAGAATTTCCAAGGCCTCAAGCATAAGTTCCAAGTCCGCTGCATTGTGACGCAAATCGGTATTGGAGTAATTGTTCTTTCCGTACACATGTCTGGTAAATACATTGGTTTTTTCAAAAACAGTCTGGGTGCGCCAAAACTCCTCCCGGTCAAAATTAGCAAAGAGATAAATAGCCAATAAATCCTTGCTCGTTCGCTGAGCATACTGTTGCAGAGCCTGTACCAGCGATTCGGGTGCCAGTTTATACCCTCGTTCCTGCATGCCGCTCCAAATGTTCTCATAATCGACAAACGCAATGGCTTTCACGCTGTCACCCCGTTTCCCGCTTGTCTACTATAGTGTACGCAGAAAACGGACAGGGGTGACAGACACAAACAAAAAGAGACCCGAAGGCCTCAGACTCCCATACCGCTACACAGCAGGCGAGCTACTTTGAAGAGTTTGATAGTCATCCTTCGGCGTTTAGTATTTCTCAATGGCCCACGCCTCCGGCAATAGTCTCCACCGGAGACTATTGTGTCCCACACTCACTGGCTTCCCCCTTCAGAATCTCAATTCCGTGAGTGAGCGCAGGGGCGATCGCCTGCCAGCATTCCCGCACCGCTTTCGGGCTTCCGGGCATATTGATGATCAGGGTGTATTTGCGGATCGCGGCAGTTGCCCTGCTGAGCATCGCCTTGGGTGTAACCTTGAGGCTTTCCGCCCGCATCACTTCGGCAATACCCGGCACATGCCGCTCGGCTACAGCTAAGGTGGCTTCCGGGGTTACATCCCGCTGAGAAAAGCCTGTTCCGCCCGTGGTCAGAATCAAGTCCAGCTGCAAATCATCGGCCCAGCGTCTCAACGTGTCAGCGATCAAATCCCGATCGTCCGGCAAGACCACATATTCCACGACTTCACCCTCGATCTCGCGCACTAATTCACGCAAGGCCGGGCCGGACAGATCCTCCCTCTCTCCACGCGACCCTTTATCACTGGCCGTAATGACACCCACTCTAAACATCAGGAAAACACCTCGATCTTATCTCCGACGTGTACCGGTCCGCCTTCAAGCACCTTAATGAAGATTCCTTCCTTAGGCATGACACAGTCTCCGGCCTGATAATAAATAGCGCATTTAGTATGGCATTCTTTGCCGATCTGGGTCACTTCACCCAAGCCACCCTCTCCGATTTTGAGTTTTGTACCCACCGGCAGACTGACTAAGTCAATCCCTTCCGTGGTCAAATTCTCGGCAAAATCTCCCGGATGGACATCCAGCCCTTTTTCCTGCATTTTCTTGATACTTTCTAAGGCCAAAAGGCTTACCTGACGATGCCAGTCTCCGCCATGGGCATCTCCTTCAATCCCGAAATTAACTTTCAATACCCCAGTCCCCACGTTTTTTTTACGCATCCCTTTTCTTTCACTCGTACATACCGCGACGATTTTACCCATTCGTATTCATCCTTTCATACTAGCTTCAGGTACTCAGAATTCAGATGTCAATCTTCCCTTATGAAGTGCCCGCTTTTTCCTCCGGCTTTTTCTGCCAGATAGACGTCTTTAATGGTCATCTCCTTATCGACGGCTTTACACATGTCATAGATGGTTAAGGCTGCTACACTCACGGCAGTCAGTGCTTCCATCTCCACGCCGGTCTTTCCGGCGACTTTAACAATGGCCTCAATTTCAACCGTGCCGGGGTCTTTTAAGTGGAAATTTAATTTGGCACTGGTAATATTTAAGGGATGACACATCGGAATTAAGGCCGATGTTTGTTTGGCGGCCATAATGCCTGCCACTTGAGCGACAGCAAGTACATCCCCTTTGGCGATTTGGCCTTCTTTAATCAAACGCAAAGTCTCAGGCTTCATCTCTACCCGGCCGCGGGCGACGGCCATACGGGCGGTCTCGTCCTTGGCACTGACGTCAACCATGCGGGCGCGTCCTTCTTCGTCAAAATGCGTTAATTCCATGTTACCCTCCGATCTGAGACATTAGGCGTTTATCCTGCCACTCCCGGTCATTCATATGGTGCTCAGCGGGTTTCAGCCAAACTCCCTTGGCAAAGAGGTCTGCGACCTCCGTATCACTGACTCCGCTGCGCAAAGCTTGGCGTAAATCCACTTCATAACTGCTGTGCAGGCACGGACGTAGTTTCCCATCCGCAGTCAGGCGCACCCGGTTGCAGGTATGGCAGAAATGCCGGCTTAAGGCACTGATAAAACCAACCGTTCCTTGAAACCCCGGCGGCCGGTAATATTCGGCCGGGCCGCCGCCTTGAACATCATCCGTAGCTTTCACATCCTGAATGTCCAAAAGCTTTTGCATCTCCGCAATCGGGACAAAATCGCTCCGGTCATCGGAGGCCCCGATCGGCATCAGTTCAATGAAGCGCACATGGAGAGGATAATTGCGGGCCAATTCCGTTAACTTCGGCAGCTCTTCATAATTTTGGCTCCGTGACACCACGACATTAATTTTTACCGGATGAAGCCCCGCTTCCAGCGACCGGAAAATTCCCTGAAGCACTCGGTTCACATCCCCGCCCCGGGTAATATGACGGAAACGTTCAGGGTCTAAGGTGTCCAAACTGACATTCACCCGCTGAACCCCTACCCGCTTTAAATCAAAGGCATGCTCAGCCAGCAAAATCCCATTGGTTGTAAGCATTAGATCATCGACCCCGGGAATCTGAGCAGCTTGCTCAAGAAAAGAGAGAATACCCTTGCGCACCAAAGGTTCTCCCCCGGTAATGCGAAAACGCCGAAAACCAAAGCGGGTACTGATCTTAATCAGGCGCAGAATCTCTTCAAAAGAAAGAATCGATTCATGCGGCATCCACTGAATTCCCTCTGCGGGCATGCAATAGCGGCAGCGCAAATTGCACCGGTCCGTAACCGAGATACGGAGATATTCAATGTTCCGGTTAAATTGATCCTGCATCATATCCCTCGTTTCCCAAGTTAAATAAAATATCCGCGGTCTGCAAATAACCGCGGACACTTGCCCGTTATTGTACAGACTCCTTTCCATGCAGGAGATATCACCGTTTCCGGTCATACCCGAGCGCCCGCACTGCGAGCACTTGCCTGGTCACCGTGGCCATCGCTTGATAGCTTTAGGTTCTCCAGTTTCGGAGTGTTTTTAGTTTATGATTGTTTAATTGAGTTTAATTGAGTTTACTTGAAGTACCTCTCTTACTAGTATATTATAATATAGTCTTTAGAATATTTCCACCTGTAAATGCTTGTTACAGATAAGCTTAAACTTAAAGAAGAGTAAAATTCTACACCACAAGCGGAGGAAATCTCATGGAAGAAAGCAAACGCTTTCCGGTTTTAAAAGCTCAGGGTCATACCGTCACTGAAACGACGGATCTTGTGGTATCCGAGGTTCCTTTAACCGTTTACTTTAATGATGAAGAAATTGTAACGATGCTCTGCTCCCCCGCCCAGCTCGAAGAACTTGCCATCGGCTTTCTGCTCACGGAAGGATTTATCAAAAAGCAGGAAGAGCTTTACTCCTTGCGTTATGCGCCGGAAGAAAACCTAATTTGGATTGAAGGCAAGGCCCGCCCTTTACAGAAAGAGTTAATGAGCAAGCGTTTCCTCTCGGCCTGCTGTGGCAAAAGCCGGGCTTCTTTTTACTTTGCCAATGATGCCCGCCTGGTTAAACCGCAAAACTCCAGCCTGCAGATTACCCTGACTGAAGCCTATACCTACGCCAACCACCTGCAGGAACACCTGCCCCTTTTCCAGGCTACCGGCGGGATTCACAGCGGCGGCATCGCCCGCAACGGGGAAATTTTGCTCACCAGCTATGATATCGGGCGTCACAATGTCTTTGACAAACTATTTGGAAGCGCGTTTCGGGCAGGGCTAGATCTTGAGAACCATGTGATCTTTTTCAGCGGACGCATCTCCTCTGAGATTCTCTTGAAAGTAGCCAAGATGAAGGTTCCGATCCTTATTGCCCGCTCGGCCCCGACTGACCTGGCCTTAAACTTGGCCCGCGATCTTAAGATCACGGTCATTGGTTTTGCCCGGGGAGACCGCCTCAATATCTATACCTTTCCGGAACGCATCCTAATAGACTAACCGGTTAGGAAGAGCAGCCTGAGCCTGTATTAGCCTGTCCCACTGCTCCGGAGTATTGACATTGAGAAACGCTTGTTCAAGGCGCTCTGCTGCCTCCTTTTCCCGTGCAGGCAGCCCGAAGGCCAAGGCCATTTCCTCCGGACCTACGTACCGGACTTTGCACTCCGGGTAAAAATCGATGATCTTCAGGCGGCCGGCCTCAAGATACTTTTCCACATACGGCAAACAGGTCCGCCCATAAAATGCATGCAGGGGATTGAGTTTCCCGTCGATTTGCGGCACTACCACATCATACTCCCCGGCCCAGCGGCTGAGAAAACGGATAAGCTTCGGCTCTAAAAAAGGCATATCGCAGGCCACAAAAAAAACATAATCAAATGAAGCCGCTTTAAGCCCGGCTTGCAAGCCGCCAACCGGACCTCTCCCCTGTACCAGATCGGGAACTACCTTCGCTCCGTATGTTTCATAAAGATGGGGATCGTTACTGCTGATGAGGACTTCTGCGAAAATCTCCTGCAGGACATGGAGACTTCGTGCAACCAGCGGTTCCCCGTCTAATTCGAGGAAAGCCTTATTTCTTCTCATGCGCGAGCTCTTGCCCCCGGCCAGGAGAATTCCGGTTGCCTGCAACCGGTTCCCCGTTTCCTTAGCCATGATAATCTAGGAACGCCTCCTCATATTCCTTCTCTACAAATCCGATCAAAACTCTTTTCCCGACTCGCGTCACCGGCACGGTCATAACATCCGTCCAGGTCTGCATTTCTTTGCGTGCCTTGGGAAAGAGGATATTCTTTTCCGTGAAATTTATTCCTTTACCCGTAAGGAACCGCCGTGCGCGCGCGCAATGCGGTCAGATGGGCACTACATACATCACAACTTCTTCCGCCAACGTATTTTCATCTCCCCTCCAGTGTTCCCCGCCTCAGCTTATCACATTCTTATCATGCTGTCACGTTTCCAGTCCCGGTCCCGGAATACCCGAACCGCACCTTAAAAGAAGTTCCCTTGGGACTGCTGTCAACCATAATCCGCGCCTTATGCCTTCGTCTAATTCCTCAATCATCAGGGCGTAATCATCATGATACCGGGCGCATTTTCCTTTGACACTGAGCATTTGAGATAAATCAGGGTCGTGATCCGTAAGGGAAAAATTCTTCTTAGAAGTCGGACAAGCATTTCCTTAATCACCCTCATCTGTGCAGACAGTCACTTCTTAATCTTCTGCACCCCTGAGGTTTTTCCTTTAGGACCAAAGTCCTAGTTTTTACTGATTAAGGCCGCAATACTTGAATAATTAGATGAAAACTGAGTTAAAGCGAGTGAAAATGACATATTCTAACACGTCGGCAGGGGAAATTTAACCATAAAAACGGTCTGACCCGGCATACTTTGAACAGTCATGCTTGCCTGATGGCGGGCCGCAATGCTATAGCAGACCGCCAAACCCAAGCCTGTTCCCTGATCCTTGGTCGTATAAAAGGGCGTACCGATTTTAGCCAGAACTTCTGCCGGGATGCCGGGACCGTTATCTTCCACCGCCAATACAACTTCAGACTCTTCCAAATAAGTTTTTAAGGTAAGCACCCCGCCGGGTTCCATAGCTTCTAAAGCGTTGCGCGCTAAATTTAACACAATCTGCCTGATTTCCTTCTCATTCAGGAGAAGATGCGGGACACTCTCAAGCCTTAAATAGAACGATTTTTCTCCGTTCAGGGCATCTGCTTCGATTAAAGGGGCGAGCGCAGACAAAATGGCATTTAAGCTTTGGAGTTTGAGTTCAACCGGCCGGTTGCGCCCCAATGACAGGAATTCTGAAATAATCGTATTGGCACGGTCAAGCTCTTCGATCATCAGGTAAAAATACTCGTGATAGGCCTGCAAATCCTGTTTAGCCCCCAGCATCTGCAAAAACCCCCGTACCGTGGTCATCGGATTGCGGATCTCGTGACCAATCCCTGCGGCCATCTGGCCCACAAGACTGAGTCGTTCATAGCGGAGCATTTCTTTTTCGAAATGTTTGCGCTCGGTAATATCAATAATCGCCACTAGGAGACAGGGCTTGCCGCTGAGCTCGATTTTTTCCGTAGCGGCCAATCCATAGCGCACCTGGCCGTCTTGGGTATGATAGGTGACTTCGGAATTGCGTACAAGCTCAGGCTCGCCCATTTGACCTTCAAGCGCAAAGCATTCTTCAAAGATGTCATAAAACTTAAGGCTGTCTGATCCCTGAATAATTTGCGCCCGTTCATACCCAGTAAAAAAGAAGAAACTTTCATTCGCATCCAGGATTTGGCCGTTTTTCCGGTCGATAATCACCATTAAGCTAGGACTGGAATAAAAAGCTTTAAAAAAGCGTTGTTCCGAAGCTCGCAAGGCTTCATTAGCGAGCCTGCGCTCGGTAATATCCCGCATAAACACAGAAAATCCGTTTTCCGCAGGATAGACATGAATTTCCAGCCATTTATGAGAGCGCTCGCCATAATCCTCATAATGCAAGGGAGTTTTTTGCTTCTGGGCCTGCAGGAATTTTTCCTGCATACTTTCATGTCCAGAGATTTCCTCCCATATGGCTTTACCCACAAGCTCCCCTCTTGTTCTTCCCAAGAGAATTTCAGCCTCATGGTTGAGATAAGTAAAGCGCCAGTTTTCGTCAAGGGCAAAGAAAGCTTCGGAAATACTCTCCAAAATATCACTCATCTCGCGGTTAATTTGAGCAAGCTCGCTCTCTGCCTGCAGGCGCACGCCGATTTCTTCCTGCAGATTATTGTTGAGCGCGATCAGTTCTTCATTATGAGCCTGCACCATTTCCAAAATCGAATTTAACTCCGGAAAATCCGTAGGCAGTGTGGATATACTGTTATCCGCCGCCCGTTCGGCAAAAGCCTTAAGAGCCTCGCGCAACTTGCGGAACGCTCTCCAGGCTAAAAAAAAGGAAGCGAGTAAAGTCAAGGCGCCAACAATAAAAACATTCCGGGCTTCCGTCAGCATTTCGTTTGTAACGTCTCGCATCTTATAACTTGCCCAGACGTGCCCGACAATTACACCGTGGTCAAAAATAGGATAAGTTTGGATAAGGATGGGTTCGCCCCAGAAGACAGAGCGGCTGCTATATTTAAGTTCCGGTTTGCCGCTCTCGTAGACGCTAAAATACGGGTAATTATGAGGAATTGGTTTGAGTAAAGATTCACTAAAATTGGGGCCAAAAGCCAGAGAACTGTCAAGTTCAATTGAATAATACCCCATACTCATATGAGGCTGAATGCTAGTGAAATCATTTACTATAGGTTGGAGAGCTTGGTTTAACACTTTTACCTTTTCAGCCGGCGCCTTCTCTAATGCGCCTTCTCGGGCAAGGATATCCTCATATGAACCAGGCATCTTCTGAACCAAATTGAAGGCAACTTGGTACAATTCTTGACCGCGATGGGCTTTCCTCACGGACAAAGATTCGTGCGGAATCACAAGCGCAAGAATAAGCATAGGGGCGAAAATAAGGGCCAGCATCGATATGTATGCTCGTTTGGTTATGGCCAAGGGAAATAGTTTTTGCCAGGTAACTTGCAATATTTTATGCTTATCCAACTCCAAACACCGCCATTCAGCCATTTCAAGATGCCTTCGAATTATCAAACCCTGGTCGGCAGGTCACGTTAGAGGCTTTTGTGAACTCAAGTGCCAAGGTATCTCTTTCGGCAGAGTACCCGAAATTCCTTCCGGGGAATTTGTCGAATTCGCAAAAGTTTCAACTTAGTGAACCTTTTGGTCCAGTCCTCCGTTTCGTTATAGTTTCTCTTCCCGAGACAAATTAAGACCCCCATGTTGCTTTCGACATGGGGGATACCAGTAAACATAATACTTATATTACCATACTTTATTCTGATTATTTTTATTGCTTTTCTGATTTTTGTTTTCTTGATTATTTCCTTCCTCTTTGCTCTCCTCATAATACTCTGAAAAACTATCTTTAACGAGCAACAGTGACAATAACACTATAATAATCCCCAACTCTGTTTCTATTACTGAATTATTAGAAGTTTTACTATCTTCGCTCATATAGTGTCACCTCCTTGTTGAAGAATGCGGGAAGAAAGTTAAGGGATGTCTACTATCTTATTTAACATGTCCCTTGGGTGTTCATTGGGCTGGAAGTCCAATTTTTATTGGGACACAAACGTAATCTGTCTGATAGGAATACGAACCACAGGGCGAATTCCGTCAATTGGATGTCCAACGTTGGCAAACAACTGAGCGTTCGTCAATAATGCGACTCCATTTTGGATTCCACCAAAGCTGCCAACCCAAAAACTAGAATCTGTACCTATTGCCAAACGTGCACCAATGGGATAAGTGTCAAATAGTGCTAAAATTGGAGAAATAGGAGTAAAAGGTGCTCCGAACTGTAATCCAAATAACATATAGCGGTATCCCCTTCCTTTTCGTTTACCACAAGCGTGGCGACATAAGATAAGAAATTAGGGATTACCATTGACTAAAATCTTCTAATTTAGGATATGTCCAAGTTTTCCAATTGTTACAGGGTAGTTGAATTCGAAAAAATTATTCAACAGATTCATTGGGTAATTTCGCAGAAGGAATAAGAGCTAAGAAAATACAAACCAGGGTAGGAAAGAAATCCTACCCTTTTGCTATAGCTACTATTGGGATACAAAGGTAATCTGTCTGATAGGAATGCGGACTACCGGACGGACCCCATCAACTGGATTTCCATTGTTGGCGAACAGCTGAGCATTGGTTAATAATGCCACTCCATCTTGAATTCCACCAAAGCTGCCGACCCAAAAACTCGAATCTGTGCCTATTCCTAAACGGGCACCGATTGGATAAGTGTCAAATAATGCTAGAATTGGCGGAACACAACTAAAGGGTACTCCGAATGGCCCAACGAACATGTGGTAAATCCCCTTTCTTTTCGTCTACCACGAGATGTGGCGATATAAGATAAGAAATTTGGGATTACCCGAGCTGATTGCTTCTAATGTAGAATATGTCCAAGTTTTTAAAGTGTGACAATACGTTGTTTTAGTCGGGAGATGAACCAAGTTGTCTCAAAAAGCATACTATACAATAACCCGAGAACAAATTGAAAAATGAACGGAGAAACAATATGGCGACAGGCACAATTAGAGAATCAAAGCTAACTGCCAGGGGGAGATAAAATATGTTCATGGGCGTCTTTTTGCTTATTAGCGGTTCCTTCTTGTATTTGCTGTTGAAACCTCCAGTCTCCAAAAACATCAACATCCAAGAAGAATTCGTATTTCCAAAGAATCCTTCTCTAGACGGTGAGGGCGTGGCTGGATGTTTGACTTCCCAACCCTATTTACGTTAACCCTATTTTTCCTGATGGTATTGTTTCTCATTTGGAGACCACATGGCATTAATGAATCCATCCCTCCAACCATAAGTGCTATACTGATTTTACTCGCTGGAATCGTCCCTCTGAGCGATGTATCCAAAATTCTGGGGATTGTAAGCGGAGCTTCGATTACCATCCTTTCAACTATTGTGATGTCCATTGTACTCGACAGCATCGGCTTTTTTCGCTGGACGGCCTTCAACTTAGTAAAACTAGCCGCTGGTTCAGGTGTACTGCTCTACTGGTATATAAATCTGCTCTGCTTCCTCATGACCATATTTTTCAACAACGACGGAAGCATCCTCATTACCACCCCTATCATTATTCATATTGTCACTATTTTGAAACTTAAAGCTAAGCAACAATTCCCTTATCTTCTTTCCGGGGCTTTGGTTGCTACGGCCTCCAGTGCTCCCATTGCTGTAAGCAACCTGGCCAACTTGATCGCTCTGGAAATTGTCGGCTTAGATTTGAATTCTTATGTGTCCATGATGTTTGTTCCCTCGATGATAGGAATCACGACGATCTCTTTGCTTCTGTTTTATTACTTTCGGAAAGATATTCCGAAAAGAATTGCCTCTATTGACGGAAAATCTTTCGACTCCTCCTCTTCCATTTCCCACGATTCTTTAGCGGATATGAATGATCCTCCAAACTATCCTCCTCCGCACCACCTTCCTCCACATCATCCTCCGCATCCTCTTCCTCCACATCATCTTTCTCATCCTTTACCGGATTCCGTTCCTCACCTGCCTTCAGCCAGTACCAATAATGCTGCTGAGATCGACATGTCCTTGTTCAAAATTTGTATGGCTATCGTCATCCTGATTAGAGCCGGTCTCTTTGTAGGCGCTGGCTTTGACATCCCAATCGAATGGATCGGCATCTTCGGCGCCCTAGTGCTAATTGGGTATAGATGGTACCGGAAAGGTATAGGGCCGTACGACATTTTAAAGAAAACCCCATGGCATATTATTTTATTTGCTTTCAGCATCTATGTCGTTGTTTACGCCTTGCATAACATCGGTTTAACTGCACTGCTGGTCAAACTTCTGCGCGAGCCTCTATCAGCCAACTATTTGAGCGCAAGTCTGATCAGCGGGGGATTGCTAACGGTGATGTCAAATTTATTCAATAATCTTCCATCAGTCATGATTGGAACCTTCACCCTTGCAGGAATGGGGCTGGATCAGCCCACACTGCACGTTGCCTATTTGGCTAACATTATTGGATCAGATATCGGCTCTTTGATTATTCCTATGGGAACTCTGGCCTCCCTCATTTGGATGTTCCTGCTAAGGAAAAATGGCGTTAGGATCGGTTGGTGGGATTGTATCAAAGTAACCATCCTGGTAATCCCGATTGGGTTGATCATTAGTTTACTAAGCCTGTATGTTTGGGTTGAATGGCTGTTCTACTAGAAAGGTCATTATTCTATGAGGGATCTGTGAGAGGAATCTGTGAGAAGGCCTAGGCATAATTGCCTAGGCCAAAATTTATTGCCATTTGTCTTTATTGGTGAAAATAGTAATGTTATTCGTATTGGTATTGGTGTTATGATTGGGATTACTGTTTTTGTTTGGATTAGTATTGTTATTCATATTATTGATTTTATGGTAATCTCTGATAAACAGGATGAATAATCCGATTATAATCCCCAACTCTGCTTGGATTATTTTATGCCCGAGACATTGATTATTTCCGTTCACAAGGTATCACCTCCGTTCTAGAGGGCGAATCCAGGCCGGCAGACGGATAACGATCATTACCATCCCTGATACCATTGAGATTCTTTATTACTATTACCTTTATTATTGTTATTATTGTTATTGGCTTTGCTCCCATTATTATCCTGCTTTCCGCCGGTATCTTTGTTCTCATTTTGATTTTTAGTGCCGCTGTTATCTTGATTGGCATTGTTTTCTTGATTAGCACTGTCTTTATTTCCTTGATTCTGACTATACCCTGTTATTCCATATATTTTTAGCTTCTGTTTAGCTTCGAGAATTAAAAAAAATATTATAACAAGCGCCAACTCTGCTTGGATTACTGTATCCCCGAAACATTCACAATCGTCTTTCATAGAATTTTCACCTCCTGCTAGATGCGCATTGACGAAAATGGGGGTGCCTAATCTATTTTATTCAGCATGTCCATGGGGTGTTCATGTGGAGGAGTGAGAACAAGAAAAACATGGGTAGGAAAAAATCCTACCCCTTAAACTTCATTCTTTAGATAAATATTATTCTTCTTTGTTCCATGCGTAAACGCTGTATGCCAGCAAAGCAATTATGAGAGCCAATTCTGTTTGAACTACAATTTGGCTGCTACCTTTGGGATCTTCGGCCATATAATTTCACCTCTTTCTTAAAGACGTGTAAACAAAAAAGGGGGTTGTCTGATGTATTTTATTCAACATGTCCAGTAAGTGTTCATGAAAGGAGAAGCAATAAAAAATCAGGGGCAGGACAAAATCCTACCCCTCATCCTGGTCTGACTCTTCTATAAATGTGGTGAGAATTGAGTCTAATGGTTCACGTCCACAAGCAACTGCATTGACTTTATCGACAAATTCCTTTCTGATTAAATGTTTAAGCGGTTGTTCAACATCATTAAAAGTTTTAAACGCTTCCCTGGCCATTGCGTCCCATTCCTGATAAAAATTCAAATAATCATCTGCTTTAACTTTTGTCCGCGCTGTACCTTCTTCAGGCACACATTCGAATTCTTCATCATCGCCCATAGTTGCGTAATCACAAGTTAATTCTTCACCAGGGTAAATGTCTCTTGCCGCCAATTCGAACTCATATGCCGTATCAACGCAATTCGGATGAAAACTGTGATTCATATATCTTGCGTGATCCCAGCAAAGGATATAATCGCCGTCGTTATTTTGATACGAGTATTTATATACCATATTTTGCCTAAGTTCATCGAGGGAATCGACATAATCCTCCTCTAATACCATGTCCAAATCATCCAAAATCCAGACGATCGTCCCTTTAGGAATAAACTTTGTTGCAAATACCCCAAGACCAACCTCTTTACTTACAAGGCGGAGTTCTGTGTCCGGATGCATCATATTTAGTTCACCCTCCTCAGAATATACATTATGCACTCAGTTTGTGGGCGGTCACTTGCTTGGCAAAACAAGACCTAAAAAGCCTTTATTATAGTGGCAAAACTAAGCATATTCACATAGCTTATACCAGATATGTTTGTCCCTCAAGGAGGATGCATAAAATGGATTTCTCAACCTTTGGAAGACATGTCGTTGCAGATGCCTGGGGTATTAATTTCGAGCTTCTAGATGATATTAAACTGTTACAGAAGTATATGGTGGAAGTCGCTGAAGCGTGCACCCTTTCAGTGCTTTCAACTCAAGCTTATAAATTTCACCCACAGGGAGCAAGCATTATTTTACTGATAGCAGAAAGCCACTTTTCAATCCACACATACCCTGAAAAAGGATTTGTGGCGATTGACTGTTATACTTGCGGAGAAACTGTTGACTCTGATGAGGTTGTCACAAAATTCCTGGCTATGTTAAAACCAAATGCCTTTAACGTGATGAAGCTGGTACGTGGCTTAGGAGCTATCGAAATAGTTGAGGCTGAGGATTTTCCCCTTGATGAAAGGAGTATTTGTGATGGTTCAAAAAGATTCTCTGACCGGCTATGAAAGAGACGTCGAAGAAAATTTATGGTTGTGGGAAGATGTACCGGAAATGGGATTTGACTTGAACACCTTTTTCATAGAATGTAGTACAAGCTTGCGATAAAGGGTGATGAGAGTGAATGAAAAACTGTTCAAGAATTTTACAGTTCTTGGCAGTGCCGGTGGCGTTGCAAAAGCAATATTATCCATTCTAAATAAATCTGCTGAGGACAAAAACGATCCGATTCACCCCTTTATAGTCAACTCCAAATTCCACTTAATAGATAACAAACAAAGAGAACTAGATTATTATAAGAATCTGTTTCCAAATTTACAAAATAACCTATACACTTATAATTTTCACCTAGAAAATACCGTTAAGTTTAAGAAACACCTAAAAAAAACGCGCACAACCCTTGTAATTGATTGTTCGTGGGCTGATACTGTTGAGATGTTGAGGGTTTGTAATGAATTAAATGTTAATTATATTAATACTGCATTCGAAAGCCCAGCGGTAGATGAAGATAAAAAATTACAGGGCTTCGGTTTAATTGAAAGATATAATCTATTTGAAAAGAATAAACACGAGTTCAAAAGTTCTACTGCAATAATAGCCTCCGGAATGAATCCGGGAGTTGTGCAGTGGATGGCTTTAGAGCTAATCAATAAAACACCTGATCAGAAACCGCTTGGGTGTTATATCGTTGAACATGACAATTCCTTCTTTGCTGACAAGAGATTGGCCGACAAGAAAACGATTTATACTACCTGGTCACCGGAATGTTTCCTAGATGAAGCAATATTAAGCTATCCCATGTTCCTTAGACATCGAATGCCGCTTTTTCTATACGAAAATGTATATGACCTTGAATTCAAGGTGTCGTTGGGAGAAAGAAGTTTTACCGGTTGCCTGATGCCGCACGAAGAATCAATAACACTCGGGAAATTATTTGATATGGAAACGGGCTTTATTTATAAAATTAACGACCATACTTCAGAATTAATCCGGGCAAACCTTGATCACATTGATGACCTTTGGCAATGGGATATGGAAGTACTTGACCCTGCCCGCAAAGAACTTGAAGGCGAAGATTTAGTGGGTGTGCTTCTTGTTTATCAGGATAAAGAAATGTTCATGTATAATGTTTTAGCTAATAAAGATGTTTATAGTAAATATAATGTGAATGCAACTTATTTCCAAGTAGCCTGTGGCATATATGCTGCAATGACAGCCTTGCTGTTGGATAATCTTCCCCAGGGAATTTATTATGTCGACGAGCTATTGGTAAAAACAAATACGAATTACGGAAAATACCTGACTTATTATTTAACTGATTTTGTAGTTGGAGAAAACAATACTTCGCAGGGAAGTTTGTTGCACAGGATAAAGTAGGGAGTAGGTCCTATTGGCCTATTCCCTTTTTTGTTGGTGAAAGGAGCTAGTGATGTGGAAATCAAAAATGGCTTGATTCAGGATGTTTCTCGTCTACTTGCATTAGATTACAAAATTTTCCCAAAGGAATGGCATCTTTCCGAGCACTTCGTTAAACAAATATTAACAAAAAACCCTGAAACCTATCGGGTTTTATATGATCTGGATAAAATCAAAGGATATTATTGTCTTTATCCTTTGTCTAAAAAGCCATATGAAATGCTTCTCGCAGGAAATCTTAGAGAAACAGAACTATTGGATTATGTAACTGATTATTTTCATCCTAAAGAAGTATACTTATACTTCTTTACTTTAATCGTTGATATCCATGATCCGTTACACAAACAATATGCCAAAAACTTAATTCAGGATATAGGTAAAACTTTAGGCTGTCTTGAGGAAAAAGGTATTCGTATTAGTGAAATAGGTGCGATTTCCATAACTCAAGAAGGGGACAGGATCTTACAGAGAATGGGACTGTGTTTTACTGAAGACATTTCAGAAATACTTGGAACAAGGGCTCTAGTTTATCGCTGCAAACTCTCAGAATTGAAAATTAGCCTGGATTGAGACAAGCACATGGACAAACACGGTTTGTCTGATATATAGAAGGAAAAAACAAGGGTAGGATAAAATCCTACCCTTGCTAAAATACTACTGGGAGACGAACGTAATCTGTCTGATAGGAATGCGGACTACCGGGCGGGGTCCGTCAATTGGTTTTCCAACGTTGGCAAACAGTTGAGCATTGGTCAATAAGGCAACACCGTCTTGGATTCCACCAAAGGCGCCGGTCCAAAAACTGGCATCCATGCCTATGGTTAGTGTTGCACCGATTGGATAAGTGTCAAATAATGCTATGATCGGAGAAACAGGACTAAAAGGTACTCCGAATGGCGATCCGAATAACATCTGGTTATTCCCCTTTCTTTTTATTGACCACAAGAAGTGGCGACATAAGATAAGAAATTGGGGAAATACCATTTATGATTAATTCTAGTTTATCATATGTACAAGGTTCTAAAGTGTGACAATAAGGAATGCGAAGGGGTTAAAGAGTTTCGAGCTCTTTAACCCCTAAACATCTAAATGACGCAACTAATGTCTTAACGATTCGTTAATATTCAACCAACTTATTGATAATCTTTACCCAAGCTTGCTGACTTTGACCCCGCATACTTTATATTCGTACGTTTTGGTAATCGGGTCATAGGCAGCATTGGTGAGCACGTTAGTCGGAGACTCCTTATAGTGAAGGGTCATCCAGAGCATGCCCGGGAGCACGCGGTCCGTGACTTTGACCTTGGTCTCAAGCTCCCCGCGGCGGGAGGCCACTTTGACCCGTTCCCCATCCTCAATCCCCAGACGCTTGGCGTCCTCAGGATTGATCTCAGCCAGCTCTTCCGGTGCATGAGCATCGAGAGCCTTGGAGTTGCGGGTCATGACATTGTAGTGCTGGAGCTTGCGCCCGCTGCTTAAGAGAAGCGGATATTCTTCATCCGGCAGCTCATCCGGCAGCTTGTAGTCAATCACCATAAAGAGCCCTTTGCCGCGGGAGAATTTCCCTTCATGCAGGAACTTGGTTCCGGGATGTTCCGCCGTCGGCACCGGCCACTGCAGACCTTTATTGCCCAGGCGTGCATAGGTGATGCCGCCGTATTGCGGAGTGAGAGCGGCCACTTCTTTCATGACAGCTTCCGGGCTTTCATAGGTGAAAGCTCCGCCCAGACGGTTAGCAACCGCACAGATGATTTCCCAGTCGGCTTTGGAGTTGCCAATCGGTTCGATCGCCTTGTTTACCATTTGCACGCGCCGTTCTGTATTGGTGAACGTACCGGTTTTTTCCGCAAAGCTGGCGCCGGGCAGAATCACATCCGCCAGTTTGGCCGTCTCAGACATAAAGATATCCTGCACCACCAGGAAATCGAGAGACTCAAGAGCATGGCGCACATGGTTGGCGTCAGCGTCCGTGAGCACCGGGTCTTCCCCCATGATATACATGGCTTTGAGCTCTTTCTTAACTGCCGCATCGAACATATCCGGAATGGTGTAGCCCAGCTTCTCGTTTAAAGGCCGTCCCCAGGCTTCTTCGAATTTTACGCGGGCCGCTGCGCTGGTGACGTTTTGATAGCCGGGATAAACATTGGGCAGGGCACCCATGTCACACGCACCTTGCACATTGTTTTGGCCGCGCAGCGGGTTGACGCCGGAGTTTTCCTTCCCGACATTCCCGGTAAGCATGGCCAGGTTGGCCAGGGTCATGACATTGTCCGTGCCATGGGTATGCTCGGTAATGCCAAGGGTATAGAAGATCTGTGCTCTCTCGGCAGTGGCATAAATGCGCGCCGCTTCCACCATTTGCTCGACCGGCACGCCGGTAATTTTGCTTACGACTTCCGGCGGGAACTTCTGAATATTCTCTTTGAACTTTTCAAATTCCTCCGTGCGCTCCGCGATAAATGCTTTATCTTCCCAGCCGTTAGCCAGGATGATGTTCATAATCCCGTTAATGAGCGGAATATCCGTACCCGGACGCAGACGCAGCCACAGGTCTGCTTTTTCCGCCAGTTCAATCTTGCGCGGGTCAGCCACGACCAGTTTGGCTCCGCGGGCCAGGGCCTGCTTCATTTTGGTTCCGATAATCGGGTGGGCTTCGGTCGCATTGGAGCCGATGACAAACAATACTTTCGAATACGGAATCTCATTAATAGAGTTGGTCATTGCACCTGACCCGAATGTGGTGGCCAGACCGGCCACTGTGGGAGCGTGTCAGGTCCGGGCGCAGTGATCAATGTTATTGGTTCCGATCACCGCGCGCGCTAGTTTTTGCATGAGGAAGTTTTCTTCATTGGTGCAGCGGGCCGAGCTTAAGATGGCAATGGCATCTGCTCCGTAATTATCCTTGGCGGCGCCGAGCTTGGAGGCCACCAAGTCTAAGGCTTCATCCCAGCTTGCCGGGACAAACTCGCCGTCTTTCTTAATCAAGGGTTCGGTAATGCGGTTGGGGCTGTGGACCATGTCGATCCCGAAGCGCCCTTTGACACACAAGTGGCGGCCATTCACCGGAGCTTCCGGATTAGAGGTGACCCCGATGACTTTGCCGTCTTTGACATTTAAGTCAAAGTTGCAGCCGGTTCCACAGAACGGACAGGTTGTCTGAACTTTTTCCACTTCCCAGGGACGTCCTTTGCCTTTCATTTCCTTTTCCGTCAGGGCGCCGACCGGGCACACGGCCACGCAGGAGCCGCAGAAGACGCACTCAGACTCGCTGTACGGCACGTTGAAAGCCGGGCCGACTTGGGTGTTGAACCCGCGGAAGGAGAAGTCAAGCACGCTTTTTCCCTGAATTTCTTCACATACGCGTACGCATTTGCCGCAGAGAATGCACTTATTCGGGTCGCGCAAGATAAAGGGATTGCTGTCATCGAGCGGCAGCTGGCGTTTCTCTCCCTGGAAGACACTACCGGTCACTTCATATTCGTAGGCATACTCGGCCAAGGAGCAATCCCCCATCTTCTGACAGGTCATGCAGTCCAGGGGGTGATTCGCCACCAGCAATTCGAGAATCGTTTTGCGGGCCTCGCGCACTTTTTTATTGTGCGTGCTCACCACCATTCCCTGCGTGGCTTGGGTAACGCAAGAAGGAGGAAGGTTGCGCATTCCTTCGATTTCTACCACACACAGGCGGCAGGAACCGGCCGGAGTCAGTTCCGGGTCATGACACAGAGTCGGAATCTTGATATCATTCATGCGGCAGGCTTCTAAAACAGTCGTTCCTTTGGGAACAGTGACTGTGCGCCCGTCGATGGTCAAGGTGATCCATTCCACCTCGCTCACACTCCTTTCAATTAAGCTCTTACCACTGCTCCGAATTTACACTTGTCTAAGCAGGTTCCGCACTTGATACATGCTTCAGTATTGATCTGATACGGGGTGTTCTTATCCCCGCTGATGCAGCTCACCGGACAGTTGCGGGCACAGAGGCCGCATTTTTTACATTTATCGGCGTCAATGCTGTAGCTCAAAAGCGCAGAACAGGCATGGGCCGGACATTGTTTATCATAAATATGCGCTTCATACTCATGGCGGAAATACTTAAGGGTTGCCAAAACCGGGTTGGGCGCGGTTTGTCCCAGTCCGCAGAGAGAAGTGTTCTTAACCACATGGGCCAGGTTCTCCAAAGTGACGAGGTCTTCTTCCTTCCCTTCTCCTTTGGTAATCCGGGTCAGTATCTCCAGCATGCGCTTGGTTCCTTCACGACAAGGCGTACATTTGCCGCAGGATTCTTTCTGTGTGAAATTGAGGAAGAAGCGGGCAACATCCACCATGCAGGTGTCTTCGTCCATGATAACCAAGCCGCCGGAACCAACCATGGCTCCTGCTTGAACCAGAGTGTCAAAGTCTACCGGCAAATCGAGCATCTCTTCCGGGATACAGCCGCCGGACGGACCGCCGATTTGCACCGCTTTGAATTTCTTGCCGTTTTGCACCCCGCCGCCGATATCGAAAATGATTTCGCGCAGGCTCATTCCCATCGGGACTTCCACTAAACCGGTGTTATTAAGCTTACCGGTGAGGGCAAAAATCTTGGTGCCTTTGCTCTTCTCCGTACCGTACTGGGCATACCAGTCAGCACCGTGACGCAGGATATGGGGAACATTGGACCAGGTTTCCACGTTGTTGTTATTGGTCGGTTTAGCCCAGAGGCCTTTTTGGGCCGGGAAGGGCGGCCGCACTTTCGGCATGCCGCGGTTTCCTTCGATGGAAGCCATCAGCGCCGTTTCCTCACCACAGACGAAGGCTCCGGCACCCGCTTTCACATGAAGGTTAAAACTAAATCCGGAATTGAGAATATTCTCACCAAGCAGTCCGACTTCTTGCGCTTGCTTGATGGCGATTTCCAGGCGTTTAATCGCCAGCGGATATTCCGCCCGGCAGTAAATATACCCCTCATCAGCTCCGATGGCATAAGCGCCGATGAGCATCCCTTCAATCACAGAGTGCGGGTCACCCTCAAGCACACTGCGGTCCATAAAGGCACCCGGGTCTCCTTCGTCCGCGTTGCAGATCACGTATTTTTTGTCCCCTTCAGCCTGTTGGGCAAAGCTCCATTTGAGCCCGGTCGGGAAGCCGGCGCCGCCGCGGCCGCGCAGCCCGGATTTTTTCACTTCTTCGATGACTTCTAGGGGCTGCATTTCCTGGATGGCTCTAGCAAACCCTTTGTAGCCGTCCTGGGCGAAGTATTCTTCAATCCGCTCCGGGTTGATATGCCCGCAGTTATGCAGGATAATCCGGTTTTGCTTCGCATAGAAAGGAGTATTGTTATACGTGGTCGCGTGTTCGCCGCTGGTCGGGTCCACATAGAGCAAGCGTTCCACCCGCTCCCCTTGGATCAGGTCTTTCTCCACAATTTCCGGAATATCCTCCGGCGTGACATGGGTATAGAACGTCTGATCCGGCTCCACAATCACAATCGGGCCTTGCTCACAGAAACCGTGGCAGCCGGTTGGCCTGGTGGTGAAAGTATTTTCGAGGCCGTGTTTCTTTAACTCACTTTCCATAAGGTCAATCAGGCTATGAGCGCCGGATGAGGCGCATCCCGTACCCGTGCAAAAGAGAACCGCTTTTTTTGCCGAAGTTTTTTCCGTTTTGATTTCCGCCAGCAGGCGTTGCCGCTCTGCTTTGCACTGCTCATCATCATGGCAGATCGGACCTTCAGTCAGACAGCGTACATAATCTTTGCAAGGGGTTTGGGCGGTATGCGTACAGCGCTCACAACAAGGATCTAACAGTGATTTCATGCTTCTCCCCCCTTACTCGTATTTGGCTAAGACGCCGGCGACCTTGTCCGGCGACATCTTCCCGTGCACCACATTGTTCACGGAAAACACCGGGGCCAAACCGCAGGCGCCAATGCAAGCCACTATTTCCAAAGTATAGCGGCCATCTTCCGTAGTCCCGCCATCTTCGATTTTCAGTTCTTTTTGAATCGTTTCCAAAACTTTGGCTCCGCCGCGGACATGGCAGGCTGTACCCAGGCACACGCGCACCACATTTCTCCCCATCGGGGTCAAGCGGAATTGGGCATAAAAGGTGACCACTCCGTAAACTTTGGCCAAGGGCAAGCGAAGTGCTTTGCTGATCTGTTTAAGTACGTCAGCCGGCAGATAGCCGTAAATGTCCTGCGCTTGCTGCAGCACAGGGATTAACGCTCCCTTTTGCGTCTTATAATGATCCAGTAATTCATCCAGCTTCACTTGTTTCGGATCAATTAACTCTTCGTGTACTGCACTCACTCGAACTCCCTCCTCCTTATTTTTTTATTAACTGAGCTTCAGCGGGCTGAGCCCGGCTGAAGTAAGTTTACTCATTGGCAATAGTGAATCCCATTCTCTGTAACCAGGGCGGTGATCTTCTGATCATGTTCGCCCACTGGTATCTCGGGCAAGATCTGGCAGGCAAAAGCGATGGCAATCCGCGGCACACCGGGCCGCAAACGCTTAAAGAAGCGGTCATAGTAGCCCGCGCCATAGCCTAAGCGGTTGCCATTCATATCAAAAGCAGCCCCCGGCACGAGCACGAAATCAATCTCAGCGGGATCTGCCTCAACCAGTGTGTCTTTTTTCGGTTCCCGAATCCCCCACATTCCGGGTTCAATGTCTTTCTCCAAATCTTTGATGACCCCGGGAATAAGGATTCCCTGCTTGCCGCTGCGCGGTAAGACAAGTTTTTTCTTAAGGGTCAAGCTTTCCTGAGCCAGTGCGGTAGTTTCCACTTCATCCCGAAAATTGAGAAACAGCATGACGGTTTGCGCTTTCTGGTATTCAGGCATAGATAGAATCTTGGCTGTAATCTCGGAACTCTTGCGCAAACGTTCTTCGGCACCCAGCGCTGCCCTCCGCCCTAACACTAGCTTGCGCACCTGGCGTTTTTCATCCATCAGCGGGGCACTCAGTGCAGGCATAACGACTCCCTCCCCTCTATCTCATTGTACCAGGCCTTGGCAAGTACCACTTCAACGTTTAATGTGCCTTTAAGAGACGAAAACACGAAAAAAGGGCTAAAAAAGCCTTAACGTATAAAATATTCGCGCACTAATAGATAATTCCTTCTTTTTTTTAAAAGGAAATTAGGGGAAGAGGCTAGCTTAAGAATAGAGGTACGATCACCGGCACCAGAGCGGATAAACTAATTCCGTTAACCAAGGCGACCACCGCCACCCCGGGCGGGCCCACTGCTGCCAGCAAAGGCAGAGTTGTATCCATGGTCGTGGCTCCTCCCGGCGCAACCAAAGCCAACATCCCCACCCGGCGGCTAAGCCAGGGAATGAGCAGAATTGCTAGCAGTTCACGTGCGACATTACTTAAGAAAGCAATCGTGCCCAGGGAAACGGAATGTATCTGCGTGATTAATACCCCCGAGAGGGAATACCAGCCAAACCCGGCCCCGACAGCTCCTCCTTCGTACCAACTCCAGCCCAGGATCTTTCCGATAATCATCCCTGCAGCTATACTTCCGACGGCCACTCCGGCCGGAGCCAGGAACACCTGCCAGCCCAGGCGCATAATTTGCTGCCAGACCTCTTTATTCAGCCCAAGATCGATCCCGGCAGAAAGCAAAGTGATATTGAGTGCACTGGTGGTAACCAGACTCACACTTTGCTGATTAATATCCGGGATGACCAAACTCCCCAAGGCCACCCCCAGAGCAAAAGCCCCTAAGATCAGGGCTGTCATGCGGTACGGATGAGCCTCAGATTTTTTATGATTCTGATTCTGCTTATGCTGCCACGCATGATTGTCTTCTTCAACCCGGATTGTCCGCAGCTTTTTTTGGAGAAATTCAAGGCTAATCACCAGAGAAATGCTTGCCCCCACCGTACCGGCGGCAAACACCAACGCTTGCAGTCCAAATATCCCAAGCTGGTTTAATGTCTCCCGGTCTGAGCCCAGACGGATACCCATGCTAATAAGCAGGAACATAACACCCAACATCATTGCTTTCCCGCTCAAGGCCATGACTTTTGCAGGAAGCCACCTTCGCCAGCCAATGACCGTACCGGCAGCCAGGCAGCCAAGTAAAATCCACACTTGCTCTTACCACCTTTAAAACGACTAAATAGCGCTAAAGAAAACTTGGCTTGCGCCCGTTACTGCTGGTGGCAGCAGTAACGCACTTGTTTAGTTGCACTTATGCCACCAGAATTTTATACTATTTTACTGGAAAATAAAGAGTCCGAGATCGGACTATTACTGAAAAGTTTTATATAATCCTTGTATATTATAACGCTTAAGGCCAATTTCCGTAAGATCTATTTTTTCTTAAGGAAATTTAAGATTTATCAACTCTATTTTTTAAGATTTACCCCTTAGACTAGACAAAGCAAGGGGGTAATCTAAGTGAACCAAAGAATTGCAAAGCTCGGCTATATTTTTTCACTTCCTATCCTTGGCATAGGGTATGGTGTTCTTAATCAAAACGACGGATTGGTTTTTAGCGTTATTACGGACATTGACCGGCTCATTCCATTTGTCAAGTATTTCATCATTCCTTATTTGTTATGGGTTCCTTTTCTAGGCGGGATGCTGGTTTATTTTTTCTATAAGGACTACCTTCTATATAAAAAACAGCTTATCATGATTAATGTCGGGGTACTGCTTTGTTATCTTATTTATTTGGTGTTCCCCACGACTGTGCCCCGCCCGCTTCTTCCGGAAACGGACTTCTTTTCGAATCTGGTCAAGCTGCTTTATTCCTGGGACAATCCATATAATGCCTTGCCCAGCATCCATGTCCTGACCAGTTATAGTATTCTTGTGGGCTGTCTGGAGCTTTCAAAGCGGTTGCCCCGGTCTAGGATGATAGGCATATTCATGACACTGGGCATATTAATGTCAATCGTAATTATTCTTTCTACACTCTTTTTAAAGCAGCATACGATTCTCGACGGCATCGCCAGCATTGCTATTGTGAATATCCTGAATCACGTGCTCACTGTCACGGAAGGGAAGGAGTTAATACTGTGGCCCAAGAAACGATTCTTATTGTCGATGATGAAATCGAAATTGCCGAGCTGATTGAAATCTACCTCCGCAATGAGGGATATAACATCTTTCAGGCTCATCACGCATCAGAAGCTCTTCATCTCTTGGAGCAGGAAAAAATACATCTGGTCATCTTGGATATCATGATGCCAGGGATTGATGGTTTAGAACTGTGTCGCCGGATCCGCAAAGAGCTTAATACTCCGATCATCATGCTGAGCGCCAAGAGTGAGGACATGGACATTATCATGGGGCTAAGCACAGGGGCCGATGATTATATGACCAAACCTTTCAACCCCCTTGAACTAATGGCCCGGGTAAAATCACAGCTTCGGCGCTATTTTCACCTCGGTGCCGAAACCAAAGAGAACAATACCACCCTTAGCCTAGGTAATCTGACGCTTGATATCCGTGCCAGGCGGGTTACCGTTGAGGACAGAGACGTTTCTCTCACTCCAACCGAGTTCGATATTTTACAGTTCCTAATGGAAAACCGGGGCATGGTTCTAAGTACGGAAAGGATTTTTGAAAAGGTTTGGCGGGAAAAGTATTTTGAGTCCAACAATACGGTCATGGTTCACATCCGAAAACTGCGCGAGAAAATCGAAAAGGATCCGCGCAGACCAGCGATAAAAACAGTTTGGGGTGTTGGCTATAAACTCGATTATTAAAATACTTAAATTCTTGCTAAAACCTTTTTTCAAAGTCTTTCAGTTTATACTGAAACCGATCCGGCCATATTATGAGAAGGTTTTTTCCGGAATAAAGCGACAGATTGGGAAAAGCTTGCGCATTAAACTCATCATTGCCTTTGCTCTCTGCCTCTTGGCAGCCATTATCAGCGGGGCCCTGATCGAACCTTTCACACGGTATCACTATCCGGCAAAGCCTTATGTCCTCACTCAAGAAAGCACGGAAGAACACGCTTTAAGCATCCAGCGCACTGTCTTTAATCTTGCGAACAGCACTCGTATCAATCTGGATGCTCCGGCCAAAGACCTTCAGGAGATTCTTGATCAATACCGTTCTTTTCCTCAGGAAAAGATTTATATTCTGGATAAGTCCGGAAAAGTGCTTTATCATTCATCCAACGCGGACAAAACAGAGTTTGACATTTTTCAGCTGTTGAAACTTGAAGCTGAAAGCCGGTGGGGAGCCAGATTTGGTCCGAATGAAATGGTAGCAAGAGACAGCCGGACCTGGCAGGGATATAATACCTACCATGCTTTGGTACCCTACACTTTGGAAAATGCGGAAGGGTTTGTCTATGTGACCGGGGAGGCTTTGGATGTCCCTGTGTACGAGGCGCAAAGCCGCAGTTTTTTGGGGCCATGGCTGAAGCTTGTGTTCCCTGTAGCCGTTTTCTTGGGGCTTTTTTACTATCTCACGCGGCCCAGTCTGCGTTATTTTAGTGAAGTAGCCCAAGGCCTTCAGGTGATCGCACGGGGCGACCTATCCTATCAGCTTCCTAAAAAAAGCGAAGATGAGCTGGGAATTTTAGCTGACAACATCAATTCCATGACCCGGCAGCTTAGAGATACCTTGGAAGCGGAAAGACTGGCTGAACGCACAAAAAAAGAATTAATCACCAACGTTTCCCATGATTTGCGCACTCCGCTCACCTCTATCATCGGCTATCTCGGCCTGCTCGTGCAAAACAAACATGCTTCCCCGGAAGAAGAACAGCATTATCTTGGAATAGCCTACCGCAAATCATTAAGATTAAAGAACCTGATTGAGGCGCTTTTCGAATATACCAAGCTGGATGCCGGCCAAATGGCTTTGCATAAGGAGGAAGTAGACCTGGCCCAGCTCTTGCGCCAGCTGGCGGAGGAGTTTGTCCCGCTGTGTGAGCAGGAAGGAGTAAAAATGCAATTCCTCGCGCCCGCTGAAAAGCTGCTCCTTCATGGAGACGGGAACAAGCTGGCCCGGGTGTTCGAAAATCTGATCAGCAATGCCCTTAAATACGGGAAAGAAGGAAAACTCATCCGGGTAAACGTGAGGGATGAAGGGAATTGGAATGTGGTCAGTGTGATTAATTACGGGCCGGAAATACCGGCTGAGGAAATAGCCCACATTTTCGAAAGGTTTTACCGGGTAGAAAAATCAAGAGCCGAAGAAACCGGGGGCTCCGGCTTGGGGCTCGCGATTTCCAAGCAAATTGTCGAGCTTCACGGCGGCATGATCAGTGCCACAAGCACGCAAGGAGAAACCGTGTTTACGGTGAGACTGAAAAAGAGTATTTGTTGAATGCAAAGCCTCCGAAGTTCGGAGGCTTTGCATTCCCGTAATTCATAAACGAATAGTGTCCTATTTTTTAGAAAATTGTGGTATAATCAGGCTGTACAACTAAATCAGGCGGGTGGGCGGCCAATTCCCCGAAAGGGGGTGAGGCCATGTCGGTGTATGAATCTATGAGCGTAACAATTGCGTTTGCTACCCTCATAGTAATATTACTCAGAGAAATACACAGCAAGTAGCCCTACCCTTGCCTGAGGGAGCTACTTGCTCTTTCTAAGCGCCGCCCACTGCGGCCGGTTGTACCCGGGATGTTCGCGCATCCCGGCTTTTTATATGCTTTCCACCTTCATTATAGAACATACACAATATCTATTCAATACGAAAACCTGTTACTGATACTAAAAATCCCGAATCCCGAAAACCCCGAAAATCGCAACCATCCCGATAGGGTTAATTCAATTTTATACTCTCCAAATGGGCTGTCATGAGCTTGACAGATTCGTTCAGCGCATCAGCCTGCTCTTCCAAAGACTTAAGCTCCGCCACTTGCTGCTCAACCATGCTTCCGACCTGGAGCGCACAGTCGGTGGAATTCTCGCTTAAATCGCTAAGAATTTTCATGGCCAAGGTGACATTGTCCGCACCTTTGGTCGCAGACTGAAGTTCATTCTTGGCGGCACTCATGCTGTTTTTTAACTCTCGTGCGGCCGCTTCAATCTGGGTAAAGACCGCGCGGGCTTCCACCATGGACAGTCCTTCTTGTTCCAGAGTGGCGACACTTTCCTGAGTGGATTTGACCGCTGCTCCTACCCCTGCCTGCATCGTATGCACCAAGTCTTCAATTTGTTTGGCAGCTGAAGCGGAAGCCTCGGACAATTTCTTTACCTCTTCCGCTACCACCATAAACCCCCGCCCGGCCTGTCCGGCCCGGGCCGCTTCGATTGAGGCATTTAAGGCGAGCAGATTGGTCTGGCCTGAAATATCCTGAATCATTCGTACAATCCCGCTGATTTTCTGAGAATGCTGTTCCAGTTCGAGCACGACCGTTTGGGCATTATTGACTTCGGACTGCATATGCTGCATCCCGGAATTAAGCTGTTCAATCAAACCATGCCCTTGGGTCGCTGTGCCTGCAAATTGAACAGCCGAGGCGGCGGCCGTGTTAACCAGTTCCTCTGCAGTGGCTAGACCCCTGCTCATCTTACTCATGACTTGCGTGACTTCTTCAACTGAATTCAGTTGTTGCTTGGCATTGGTGGCATATTGATGCGAAATCTGAAGAGCGTGATCGGTTGCTTCCTCACTGGTAAGCGTAGCTTCCCGCACTTGCTCACTGATCATCTCAACTTCCTGGGCGGCGCTTTGGGTGTCTTTCACTAATCCCGCAAAATTCTCGGCCAGAGTTTCAATCGAATGCGCCAGCTGCCCGATAATGTCTTGACCCTGAAGCCCGATCTTAACCGTTAGATCTCCTTCTGACAATTCCTTCACTTTCTGAGTCATGCGCTGTATCGGGTTATACAGCACACTGCGGGCAATAAAATAATTAATAATGCCTAAAATCAAGCCTGCGATCAGGCAGCTAAAAATAAACAGCCCGACTCTTCCGCTTTTTATGTTTACAAACAGCTTGGCGAAAAAAGGAAAGATGAGCCCCATTAGAATTCCCATCGAAAGCATTGTAATCAACATTTTAAGCATTGTAGGCAGGGACTTATGCCTCTGATCTGAGTCCACACTTCCACCCCCGGCGCTTGTTGCCTTTTTCACTTACCCTTTGTTACACCGTTATTTACTTGTTTTATTTCTCCATATTCTAGTTTATTCCTGCTTCATTTCGAAGAAAACTATTCGGAAAGTATATGCTTTTGTCTGGTGTGAAATATCTGTTCGCTTAAAGATATCCCTAACTTATCCCCAAACTTGTTCTTGATTTTAAGCCCAAATCATAGACTTATGCACATTATCCACAAGATCTGTGGGTAACTCTGTTCTTCTTATCCCCAAACTGTGAAAAAGTGCAAACCCGCATCCTATGGTTATTCACAAAGTTATCCACATTATCCACAGATTGAACTATCCACAGAACATTTGTTAGGGTGAATACAGAATCAAACAAGCATTCGGCTCAAATTAAGCAAGACTTAAACCCGGCACGGCATTAAGAGTCCAAGGCGCAAAATTACCCTGAAGAAAATGGTAATATCCGGCGGCAGCGATCATGGCTCCGTTATCCGTACAAAGCAGGGGCTTGGGATAAACAAAGCTTATATTCCGTTGTTTAAGTTCTCCTTGCAGGCTCTGACGTAAAAGAGTATTGGCAGCCACACCTCCGGCCAGCACCACGGATGTAACCGGATTCCGTTCTAATGCCATTAAGGTTTTTCGAACCAGTACATCCACGACGGCCTGTTGGAAGGACGCCGCCAGATCCGGCACCGGAAGGGTTATTCCTTTCATGCGCGCGGAATTCAGCGTGTTGAGCACTGCAGATTTCATTCCGCTAAAAGAAAAATCAAGGCTTTGTGGTTCCAGCATAGCCCGCGGAAAATCGAAGGCGGCTGCGTTTCCTCCGGCAGCCGCCTTCTGAATCTGGGGACCGCCCGGATACCCCAGCCCCAGAGTGCGGGCCACTTTATCCAAGGCTTCGCCTGCCGCATCATCCCGCGTCCGGCCCAGCACTTTAAAATCTCCATGCCCTTCAAATAAGATCAAGTTCGTATGTCCTCCGGAAACGAGCAACGCCAGTAAGGGGAATTTTAGGTCAGGCTCCTCTAAAAAATTGGCATAAATATGCCCTTCCAGATGATTAATGCCGATAAACGGAACGCGGGCAGCATAAGCCAGTGCTTTTGCTCCCGCCACTCCTACCAGGAGCGAGCCGACCAAACCGGGTCCATATGTAACCGCGATCCCATCCAGCCCGTCAAATCCGAGGCCGGCTTCTTCGAGCGCCGATTGAACCACCCCCTCGAAGTGGAGGCTGTGTTCACGTGAGGCAATCTCGGGCACAACTCCCCCGTACTTCTGATGGGTGCGCACCTGGGAGGAAATGATATGGCTTAAAATCTCCCGCCCGTTGCGTACTACCGCTGCCGAAGTCTCATCACAGCTTGTCTCTATGCCAAGAATATAAACATCTTTCATAGCCCACCGACCCTTTTATTTTAGTACTTAGGAGACAGGAGTCAGAATAATTTCGTTCATTCTAACTCCAGCCACATAATGATCGCATCTTCCCTGGTATCGAAGTAGTATCCTTTACGCACCCCTGCCGGCTTAAAACCTAGGGCCTCATAAAGATGCATGGCAGCCAGGTTGGAAACGCGCACTTCCAAAGTCATGCGCTCCACACCTTCGTCCCTCATTTTTGCAATCACGGAACGCATCAGGTATTGGCCCCAACCCTGGCCGCGATGTTCCGGCTCGATGGCTACATTGGTAATATGCCCTTCATCGAGAATCAACCACAGCCCCATATAACCAATTATTTTCCCCTCAAGCTCCAGGCAGAAATAGCGGGCATACTCGTTGTCTTTAAGCTCGGTGACAAAAGCCTGCCTTGACCACGGAGTGCTAAAAGAGGAATGTTCGATATACATAATCCGGTCTAAATCCGCTCCGGTCATCGGGCGGACCGTGGCTTTTACTTCCGGATAGCCGGCGCGGTTTAGGCGATGGTTGTAAAGACTCATTGTGAAAGCCTCCGCGCTTCCTCTTTTTTACGCCAGTTGACTTCCGCTTCGGATAACCGGATATAATAGGGTTCCGGCTTTTCTCCATCTCTTTGTTCCTGCCACTTTTGCCAAACAGCGCGGGCTGCATAAGCTCCCCGGGGCAGACTCTGGTACTCCGGAAGCACCGTGGCTTTAGACCCCAGAGTCTCCCGGATCAATTCTTGGGCCTTGCCCGCAGCATCACCGACAAAAAGATAGGTTCCGCCCATTTCTTTCAGTCGATTTAACCACGCTTCCGGGTTCACGGCACACGCTTCCGTCAAACACAGCGGCCCCTTCCGCTCATCCTGCCCGTCCAACCCGTCCTGCCAGCGGTAGCGGGCACTGTACCACTCGTTCTTGCGCGCATCCAGAATCGGAACAATTTCTTCCACCCGCCCGTAACCGGCCCAAGCCAAGGCATCCAGAGAAAGCACTCCCAGCTGGGGAATTTTCAAAACCTGGGCCAGACCCTGGGCCGTAGCAATCCCGATTCGGATCCCGGTAAAGGAGCCCGGTCCCCGCACCACTCCGATCAGATCTAAATCTTCAAGCTCCCAGGCTGCTGCATGCAAGAGCTGGTCCAGCATCGGAATTAGGCGCTCCGAATGCGTCTTACTCGTATGTAGAAACCCTTCCGCCACCGCCTTTCCATCTTCAGCCAGGGATAGAGCGGTTACTTTCGTGGTCGTATCCAATGTGAGGTATTTCATAGGTCCCCCTATTTATTAATCGTGCCTAAGCGCGCTTCCCAGCCTGAATCTCGGGAAAACACCAAAATCCGGCGCCTTTCATCCCCGCTGCCTGCCAGCTCAACGGTCAAGGCATCCTCTGGCAGAAACTCCTCTGCCACCTCCGGCCATTCGATGACACACACTTTATCCGGCTGAAAGTGTTCTTCCACCCCGATGACTTCCGCCTCTTCCGGATGGTGCAGCCGGTACAAATCCATATGTACTAAAGTGATTTTCTTTTGAACAATTCCATTCTCACCTAAAGGATCTGTCTTGTCAGAGTATTGGCGCACAGGATATTCCTGGATCAAGGTAAAAGTGGGACTGGTGAGGGTTTGCTCCACTCCGAGTCCCTTAGCTATTCCCTTGGCCAGGGCGGTTTTGCCCGCACCTAAGTCTCCCTTCAGCAACACCACATCCCCGCCCTGCAGCCGTTCCCCGAGCTTTTGCCCGAATTCGGCAGTCTGAGCGGGAGAATCACTTTCGAAATAAACCTCAAACATAAAGAGAGATGCCTCCGTCATAAGTAAATAGTAGTCAGGAGTCAGACTCCCATGCCGCTATGCGGCACCACTGATGGATGAAAATAGCCAAGGTGCATTACCCGCATCCTTCGCCGCGAAGAGATTCTCTGGTGTTGTGCGGCTTCGG
>NZ_JAFLRH010000024.1 GCF_017310645.1 Paradesulfitobacterium ferrireducens
GGAGACCACTGGCTGTAAATCTCCGGATATTTGGCAAGGTTTTCGAGGATTTCCGTGCTGGGGGTGCCGGGGTAGGCGGCGGCGACGCGCACGCCGTACTCATAGGCACCGCGGGCAATAGCCTCGTTGCCGGTCATTAAGGTTTTCATTTCCCTTCTCTCCTCCTTGTTCTAAAGACAGCAGAAGTGAACTTGGGTCAAGTGCGTAAGCCAAAATGTATCGAGACAAAATGGCGGGGGCCATTGTCTGAATTTTGAAACCAATATGGTCATAATTCTATCAGAAAAAAACAGGAAGTAAAGAGGGGGATTTTTTTAGCAGAGAAAATTCTGGCGAGGCGAGAGGACAATTTGAGAAGTCGAATTTATGGGTCTAAATATTTAGAAACTTGTGAACATACTGAAACTAAAACCGTTTACCCTCGCTTTTAATCCGCCCAGTACAAAAAAATTACGTTTGACAGAATTCTCAATCTAAATGTCGGAATCTTTTGATATCATATGCTCAACACAACGGAAGTGTAAGAAATTGGGACAGGGAGGTGCGGTTCAAAGCCAAAAGATCAGACAGGAGTTAGGGGAGGTTGCAGGCGGGGGCCACGCAGCACAAGACGACCTAGATTCCTGGAGAGAACAAGAAAGAGACTTAGAGGAGGGGGCACAGAGAATGTCATTGCCAAGTCCAGGCCAGCGTATTCTGATGGCCGGAAACAACGCCATTGCCCAGGGCGCTTATGAAGCAGGAGTGTATTTTGCTTCAGGCTATCCTGGCACTCCAAGTACGGAAATTTTGGAGGTCATTTCCCAGTATTCTGACATACGAGCCCAGTGGGGAGCAAATGAGAAGGTCGCCTTTGATGAAGCGATGGGAGTCGCCATGTCCGGCAAACGGGCCTTATGCTCGATGAAGTATGTCGGACTAAACGTGGCTGCCGATTCTTTCATGGTATTTCCCTTTGCCGGAACCGTGGGCGGGTTTGTCGTAATTTCTGCCGATGATCCCGGAATGTACAGTTCCCAAAATGAACAGGATAACCGCTATTTCGCGCGTCTGGCCCAAGTGCCGATGATTGAGCCGAGCGACCCCCAGGAAGCCAAGGACTTCCTCAAACTGGCGTTCGAGCTGAGCGAGCAGTTTTCCACGCCGGTGCTCTACCGGACATCCATGCGTGTTTCCCACAGCAAAGGGATGGTGACAGTCGGGGAGCGTACGGAAGCTCCCGCGGACAAAAAATTTGTAAAAGACGTTCCCAACTGGGTGGTGCCGATTTTCGCCAAATCCCTGCGGGCCAAACTGGACGCGAAAATGGCCAGGATGGCTGAATTTGCCGAAACCTATCCCCATAACCGCCTTGAAGCAGGCAGCGGCAGGATCGGAATTATTACCAGCGGTGCCTCTTACACCAACGCCAAGGAAGTTTTCCCCGAAGCTCCGGTCTTTAAGCTGGCCTTAACTTATCCCCTGCCCAAGCAAAAGATCCTCGACTTCTGCGCCCAATATGAACAAGTTTATGTGATTGAGGAATTGGAACCGTTCATGGAAGAGCAAATCCGCGCCTGGGGTGTGAATAACATCGTGGGCAAGGATCGCTTGCCGCGTACGGGAGAGTTCAGCGCGGATGTGCTGGCGCAGGCGTTTTTTGAAGAAGAGCCCGTGAAGGATTTTACCGGGGAGTTTGACATTATTGCCCGGCCGCCCCAGCTTTGCCCGGGCTGTCCCCACCGGGGCGCGTATTTGGCCTTGAAGAAGGCCGGGGCCCTGGTAACCGGGGATATCGGCTGTTACACTTTAGGCGCCTTGCCGCCGCTGGGGGCCATGCATACCTCTTTCTGTATGGGAGCCTCGATCGGCAATGCCTTCGGTTTTGAAATCGGGGGCACGGAAAAGGTGGCGGCGGTCATCGGGGACTCGACCTTTATCCACGGCGGGATCCCTTCCCTGATTGACGTTGTGTACAACGGAGGGAATACCACGACCTTAATCCTGGACAACCGCACCACCGGGATGACCGGACACCAGGAGCATCCGGCCACCGGTTTGACCCTGCAGGGCAAAGAAGCGCCGCGCCTGGATCTGGTGGGACTGGTTAAGTCCATCGGGGTTGAGCATGTGCAGGTGGCCGATCCTTTTGATCAGAAAGAGATGTATGCCTCAGTCAAGGAGGCCTTAGAGCATAACGGCCCATCCGTGATTATCACGAACCGGCCCTGTATCTTCGCCCGGGGTGAGAAAACCAGGCCCAAGACCCCGTATGTGATCAACGAGGATAAATGCACACAGTGCGGTGCGTGCCAGCGCATCGGCTGTCCCGGTGTCCTGCCCGGGGAGCAGCCGCGGATTGACGAAGTTTCCTGCACCGGATGTTCACTGTGTGCCCAGGCATGTAAATTCGATGCAATTGGGCTAAAGGGGGATGCGTAATGGCTCAGGTAACGAATATTCTCCTCTGCGGAGTCGGGGGCCAGGGAGTGCTCCTGGCCAGCGAAGTTTTAGCTTTAGTGGCTGCCGAGGAAAAGGCAGAGGTTAAACAAACGGAAGTGCACGGTGTGGCCCAGCGGGGTGGCAGTGTGGTCAGCCATTTGCGTTTCGGGGACAAAGTTTTTTCTCCGACCGTAAGAACCGGCACCGGGGATATCTTAGTCGCTTTTGAAAAGCTCGAAGCGGTGCGCTACGGGCATTATGTCAAACCGGGCGGTTTGATGCTAATCAATGATGTCGAAGTGATGCCCGGACAAATCGGGGAATATAAGCCCTATCCCACTGGGATTAACGAATTTTTGCACAAGAAGGGCTTTACACTCCAGGCCATCCCGGCAACGGCGAAAGCCAAAGAACTCGGAAACCCACGGGTGAGCAGTCTCATCATCCTGGGTGCTTTGTCGGCGCATTTGGATTTGTCGCCTGAAGCTTGGGAAAGGGTGATTGAAAGAAGAATTCCGGCCAAATTGTTGGAAGTCAATCTTAAAGCCTTCCAAGCCGGAGTGGAAATCGGCAAGAGTATGGCCCAAGCCGCGGCGGCCGGCGCGTAAGAATGAAGGAGGGGCAAGAAGAGATGAGAGTCAAGAAACCCGTGACCGGAACGAAACAATGCCTGATTTGGGACCGGGAGCATGAAACCATGCCGCGGCCCAAACTGGAGAAATTACAGCTGGAGCGCCTGCAGCGCACGGTGGAACGCTGCTATGAACGCGTTCCCTTTTACCGGGAAAAAATGGATGAGCTGGGCGTTAAGCCTGAGGATATTGTCACCCTTAAAGATGTGAGCAAACTTCCGTTTACAACCAAATATGACCTGCGGGAAAACTATCCCTTCAAGATGTTTGCTGAACCGATGGAGCGGGTGGTGCGCCTGCATGCTTCCAGCGGCACCACCGGCAAACCCGTCGTGGCCGGGTATACGGCGAAAGACCTGGACACCTGGGCCGAACTGATTGCCCGTGTCTACACTTCCGGTGGAGTCACCAATGCCGATGTGGTGCACAATGCTTACGGTTATGGGCTGTTCACGGGTGGCATGGGTTTCCACTATGGGGCTGAGAAGGTCGGAGCCACCATTGTTCCGGTGTCCGGGGGGCTCACCAAACGCCAGGTGATGCTATGGCAGGATTTCGGAGCCTCGGTGCTCTGTTCGACCCCGTCATATGCCCTGGTTTTAGCGGAACAGGCAGCCGAGATGGGAATTGACACTGCCCGGGACCTGAACCTGCGCGTAGGCTTCTTTGGGGCGGAACCGTGGACTTTGGAAATGAAAAAAGAAATTGAAGAAAAGCTAAACATTGAAGCCTTTGACATTTACGGCCTCACAGAATTAATCGGGCCGGGGGTTTCTTCCGAGTGCCCTTACCATGATGGCTTGCATATCAATGAGGATCACTTCCTAGTTGAGACGATTGATCCGGATACCGGAGAAGTGCTGCCGCCCGGAACTCCGGGAGAGATGGTTCTAACCTCTCTTACGAAAGAAGCCTTCCCGGTCCTGCGCTTCCGCACCCGGGACCGTACCATCATTAACCAGGAGACCTGTGCCTGCGGCCGCACCACGGCCCGCATGATGAGAGTCACCGGGCGCACGGATGATATGCTGATTATCCGCGGAGTGAATGTGTTCCCCTCTCAAATCGAGAGTGTGATTCTGTCCGTGCCGCATCTGGAGCCGCAATACGTGATCGTGGTTGACCGCGGAAGCACGCACATGGATGATCTGGAAGTATTGGTTGAGTGTTCAGAAGATTTATATAACAAGGGCGCGGAAGCTATGAAAGAGGCGCAGGAGCATTTAAGCCGGGAATTACACCAAGTCTTGGCCTTAAATGCCCGCATCAAGGTCGTAGGACCCAAGACCCTGCAGCGCAGTGAAGGCAAGGCCAAACGGGTGGTCGATCTGCGCGAGCTCAGCCATTAAGCGGGGGTGACAAGCATGGGCATGACAATGACGGAAAAAATCCTGGCCGCTCACGCCGGTTTAAGCGAAGTGCGTCCCGGCCAAATCATTAATGCCAAGGTCGATCTGGTCCTGGCCAATGAACTCTCAGCCATTGTGGCGATAGAGGAGTTCGGGAAGATCCGGGGAGCGGACAAAGTATTTGATCCGGGAAAAATTGTGATCGTGCCTGATCACTTTACTCCGAACAAGGATATCCAGTCAGCCAAGGTAGCCAAGGCCGTGCGCGAGTTCGCCCGCAAGCATGAGACACTTTACTATGAAGTAGGCCGGATGGGGATCGAGCATGTGCTTTTGCCCGAGCAGGGCCTGGTACGGCCCGGCATGCTGGTAATCGGCGGGGATTCCCATACCTGCACCTACGGCGGGGTGGGAGCGTTCGCTACCGGAGTCGGTTCGACCGACGTGGCTGTGGCTTGGGCCCTCGGAGAAGTCTGGCTCAAGGTGCCCCCGACCATCCGCATTGAATTCCGCGGGAAAAAACAACCCTGGGTGTCCGGCAAGGATATGATTCTCTATGCTATCGGAAAACTGGGAGTGGATGGCGGCATTTACAGCGCGCTTGAGTTTACCGGAGAAGCAATCAGCGAATTAACGGTAGCGGAGCGGCTGACTATGGCCAATATGGCGATTGAGGCCGGTGCTAAAAACGGGATCTTTGCGGTAGACGCCAAGACGGAAGAGTATGTTAAAAATGCTACGGATAAGCCGTATACCGTATACGCCAGCGACCCGGATGCTCAGTATGCCCAAACCATTGTCTTCGACATGGCGGAAATTGAGCCCCAGGTAGCTTTTCCCCACCTCCCGTCCAATACCAAGCCGATTTCCCAAGTAGGGGAAGTCGAAATCGACCAGGTTGTAATCGGTTCCTGCACCAATGGCCGGATTGAAGATTTGCGCGTGGCAGCTTCGCTATTGAAAGGGAAGAAAATTCATCCCAAGGTGCGCTGCATTGTCATTCCGGGGACGCAAAAGGTGTATATGCAGGCCATGAAGGAAGGACTCTTGGAGACTTTCGTCGAGGCAGACTGCGTGGTATCCACCCCGACTTGCGGACCCTGTGTCGGCGGACATATGGGGATTATGGCCGAGAATGAGCGATGTGTCTCCACCACCAACCGTAACTTTATCGGGCGCATGGGGCATGTAACCAGTGAGATTTACCTGGCAAGCCCGGCGGTTGCAGCTGCCACCGCCCTGGCCGGCAAAGTGATGGACCCGGGTGAGATCAAGTAAGGAGGGGGAGCAAGAGGATGATTGAAGGATCTGTCTGGAAGTTTGGCCGTGACATTGATACGGATGTGATTATTGCCGGCCGTTATTGCAATATTCCTGACCCTAAAGAACTTGCGAAACACGTATTTGAAGACCTCGATCCCACTTTCGCTTCCCGCTTCGTTCCAGGGGATGTGATCGTGGCAGACTCTAATTTTGGCTGCGGTTCCTCAAGAGAAGTCGCGCCTTTGTGCCTGAAGGCTGCCGGAGTGGCAGCCGTGGCGGCGCCGTCTTTTGCCCGTATTTTTTACCGCAATTCCATAAATATCGGACTCCCGATTTTCGAGATTCCGGACATTGCCAAATTTTTTGAGCAAGGGCAAAAGGTAAGGATTGATCCGGCCACCGGCCTGGTCACAAACTTGAGCACATCTCAGTCGTTTACGGCTGCTCCCTTCCCGGAGTTCATGGAGAAGATCATGGCTGCCGGAGGGCTTGTGAATTATGCCAGTGAGCGTTTAGGAGGGAGTAAAGCATGACCGGTTCTAAGCGTAAGTACAAAATCGGAGTAATCGGCGGCGACGGTGTCGGTCCTGAGGTTGTAGCTGAAGGACTGAAGGTGCTGGAACACGTTGCCCGTCAGTTTGGGTTTAGCTATGAAGTGAAGGAATACCCCTGGTCGGCCCAGCACTATCTCGATACCGGGGTCACCATGCCGGAGTCTGTGCTCGAGGAGTATAAGACGATGGATGCCGTTTACCTGGGAGCCCTGGGAGATCCGCGCCTTGAGCCCGGCTTTATTGAACGGCCGGTGATTATGGGACTGCGCTTCGGGCTTGATCTCTATGTCAACCTGCGCCCCATCAAGCTCTATGCTGAGGAATTCTGCCCCCTTAAAGGGAAGAAACCGGAAGACGTGGATATGGTGGTCGTCCGGGAGAATACCGAGGATGCCTATACCGGGATCGGAGGAATTTTCAAAAAAGGAACTCCCGATGAAGTAGCGATTGCCGATATGGTCTTCACCCGCAAAGGGGCGGAGCGGGCCATCCGCTACGCTTTCGAACTGGCCCGCAAACGCAATAAAAAGAAAAAAGTGACCTTAATCGACAAGGCCAATGCCATTCGTGCTATGGATCTCTGGACCCGCACCTTTGAAGAAGTGGGGGAAGAGTATCCGGATATCGAGCGGGATCACGCCTACATTGATGCCGCCTGCATGTGGATGGTGAAAAATCCGGAATGGTTTGATGTGGCTGTCACGAGCAACCTGTTCGGGGATATCATCACCGACATCGGCGCCATGATCCAAGGAGGTCTGGGCATTGCCGCCTCCGGTAATATCCACCCAGGGAAAGTTTCCATGTTTGAGCCCATTCACGGCTCGGCGCCCAAGTACGCGGGCAAAAACGTGGCCAATCCGATGGCAGCTATCGCAGCCATGGGCATGCTCCTCGATTATGTCGGAGAAGCGGAGGCCGCTGCCAAGATTGACCTGGCTTTACGCGGGCTCTTGTCATCCGGCAAGGTCCCGTCCCTGGGGGCGGACTCCGGCCTTTCCACCACCCGTGTCGGGGAAATGGTGAGGGAAGTGCTTGGCTAGGGATAAGGAGTCAGAAGACAGGAGACAGGAGTCAGGAGGAGTTAGGAGACAGAAGTAAGGAGATGGAAGACAGAAGCTCATGATACTCTGAGTACTGACTACTGAATTCTGAGTACTCTTGGAAAACAGGCTTAAAATACAGAACGATATTCCGCCAGCAGAACGGTAGGAGAAATCCCAGCAGGGGATGCTGGGGTACGGTAGTTGCAGAAATTATGGTGGCAGCTGGAGAAGGTTTATTCAGAAAGAAGATAAAAAGGGAGGAATATTTATGCTGCGTGAACCCATAGAGCAACTGCTCCACGGTCCGCTTGAGTTTACCAAGGGGATTCCATTCCCCGATCCGAAAGAACTGCGTATTTATGATTCAACCCTTCGCGACGGGGAACAGATGCCCGGTGTGGCCTACACCCCGGAGCAGAAGCTGGAAATAACCAAGATGCTGAGTGAAATTGGGGTGCATATTATTGACGTTGGTTTCCCGGGGGTGTCTGCCTCCGAGCAAAAGGCACTGCGACTGATTATGGAAGCCAAACGCCGCGGGGAGCTGCGTCCGGATCTTGAGATCGTGGTCATGTGCCGTTCCAACTACCGGGATATAGATGCGACCCTGGAAGTGCTGCAGGAGATTAATATTGCAGCTGAAGAAGTGACCTTCTTTATTTTCACCACCGCTTCCGATCTCCATAATAAGTATAAAATCGGAAAAACCCTGCTTCACCGCGAAGGCATTCCGGAAGAAGAGTGGCTGGATCGCCCCATCGAGTGGTACCGGGAAGCCAATCTTCGCATGATGGAAGATGCCATCCGCTACGCTCGTTCCAAGGGAGTAAAATATATCGAGTTTGGCGGGGAGGACGGTTCGCGGGCTGATATCGGTTACAACATCGAGCTGTTCAAGCGCGGTCTGGCAGCAGGCGGCACCCGGCCCTCTTTCCCGGATACCGTGGGAACACTTTCACCGGAGGCTACGGAATTCTACACTTCGCGCTTAGTGCAAGCGATTCCGGAAGCTCCGCTGCTGGTGCACTTCCACAATGATTTTGGCCTCGGCAGTTATAACACGATTAAGGCGATTCAAAACGGAGCCAGGGCTTTCTGCACTACCGTGGCCGGTTATGGGGAACGCGCCGGCAACGCCCCCCTGCATGAAGTGGTGGTCACACTTAAAGTCCTCTACGGCATTGAGATTCCGGGCTTCAAGTACCATTTGCTGAAAGACCTCTACCGTTTGGTGGAAAGCTATTCCGGGATTCCCGTTCAGGCCCATGCGCCGATCATCGGACCCCAGGTCTTTACCCATGAGAGCGGGATTCATACGGCAGGAGTCTTGATTGACCGCCGCATCTATGAGGCTATTCCATCGGAGCTGGTCGGGCAGCAGCAGCGCTTTGTATACGGTAAGCACTCAGGCGGCCAGATTATTGAATTTGCCTTGAAGCGCATGGAGAAGGAACTCAATGAGGCCGGAGTGCAAGTTACCCAAGAATTGATTGACAAAACCACCTCCGAGATGAAGCGTTTGCGGGAAGCCAAGGCTGCAACCGATTTGCTGCAAAAGCTCATTCATATTTACCATAAAACCCTGGATTCCATCGGGCTGACGGATAAGGATTTATTTGAGACGGCCATGCGCATCAGCAAGGAATTGGAGCAGGGAGCGTAATTAAAAAAAATTAAAATCTTTAAGTGAAGCAGGAAACTTAAAAGATATGTAGAACTATTCTGTATAAAGCAAAATTAATACTTGGAATAAAGGCCATGGAGGTCAAGACCCGGTAAATAGGGTCACTCCTTGGCCTTTTATTGTTTTCAAACCGGTGCATTAAATCAAAGGAGGAATACAGCCATGTGTGAAGCCAATGCGTATCTGCAAGAGGGAGAAGAAGAAGTATTGCTGATGGAGGGAGTGGATGTGATTGAGCCATATGAAGATGGGCTCAGGCTGGTGGATATTTTCGGAAAGCAGAAATTTATCAAAGCAAAGATTAAGGACATGACTTTGTTAAACCATCGCATTATTTTAGAAACCGGTGAAGATAAGAAATAAATTCTGAAAAGGATATGAAGACAAAGCGCGCGAGCTAAAGAAAAGAGTAACGATAGATTAAAATTGAGTGAGGAGGACGATATTATGCACATACCGGATGGGTATCTAAGCCCGCAAACAAACGCTGTTCTGGGCGCCGCAAGCGCCCTGGCCTTAGCGGCGGCTTCCTATAAAACGGCACGGACAGTGAAAGCGAAGTACATCCCCCTCTTATCCATCGGGGCCGCATTCTCCTTTACCATCCAGATGTTCAATATCCCGGTTCCGGACGGGACCACCGCTCATGCTGTGGGCGGCACGCTTTTAACCATTCTCCTTGGTCCATGGGCGGCGATGATTGCGATTTCGGTGGCCTTAACTCTCCAAGCCGTCTTTTTCGGAGATGGGGGAATTCTCGCTCTGGGAGCTAACATTTTTAATATGGGTGTGATTCTTCCCTTTGTAAGTTATGCCATTTATCGGGTCATTGCCGGAAGCAGCACGGTCTCGTCCAAACGGCGTTTGATCGCGGCAGGGATTGCCGGATATATAGGGATCACAGCAGCCGCTGCAATGGCCGGGGTTGAGTTCGGCTTGCAGCCCCTGCTCTTTCATGCGGCGGACGGCACCCCGCTCTACAGTCCTTACGGGCTGAATGTGGCCCTGCCGGCCATGCTTTTTGCCCATTTAACGATCGCGGGTCCGGTGGAAGGAGTGGTTACGCTTTTGGCGGTTGCCTATTTACAGCGTACGAATTCCTCTCTGCTGGCCGCTAATGGGGAAGGAAAAACTCGGAGTTCTATAAGCTGGAAGCGGGTTGCCATTATTTTTGCAGTCCTGGTAGCCCTTAGCCCTCTTGGCCTATTGGCGAAAGGCACAGCTTGGGGTGAATGGAGCGGGGAAGAGATTGGGGCTGCCGTTGGTTTTATCCCAGCCGGTATGGATAAATTCAGCAGTTTCTGGCGGCATTCCATTTTGCCGGATTATGGCCTTAGCGGCTATAACCATTCCTTCTGGCAGCAAACACTTGGTTATCTTTTGTCGGCACTGGGGGCGTTGGCTTTAATCGCCTTGGCAACCATTATCATTCAGCGTATCGCGCGCAGAGGAGGAGACCGTGATGGATCTGCCCCTTTGGCTCCTAGAAAATAGCTCTGGCTTATCGGAAACTTCTCACAAATCTAAGCCTCGCCGCAAGCGGGGCTTTATTCAAAAAACCTTGTCCGATATTGTGCATGTGCTCAGGGATTCATTCTTTTCAGAAGAACTGGCCGTGCGCCCCGGCTTCCTGCAGTCTCTCGATCCCAGGATTAAGATTCTGGCTTTAGTGTCCCTGCTGCTTGCGCTTAACTTAATCAGCCATTTGGGCCTGCTCTGGGGCAGCTATCTCATTTTGCTCGCTCTGGCCGCTGGGTCAGGGATACACTTGGGCTCACTTCTGAAGAAAGTGTGGCTGGTGGTGCCGCTTTTTTCCGGAATCATGGTTTTGCCTTCCGTGTTTAACTGGGTACGCCCGGGAGAGCCCTTGTTTACACTCTTTACGATGAACCAGCCTTGGAGTATAGGCTTTTTGCATCTTCCCGCAACTTTAGCCATTACCAAACAAGGTGTCAACGGAGCAGTGTTATTAGTAAGCCGGGTCGGGATATCGGTCACACTGACCTTGATCATGACTTTGACCACGCGCTGGACAGATTTGCTCAAGGCTTTGCGCTTCTTTTTCGTACCCCGGATTTTTGTCACAACCTTGGAAATGACCTACCGTTATATTTTCGTCCTGATCACGATTCTGGAGGAGATGTTCCTGGCCCGCAAAGCCAGAGACGCCGGACGCTCCTCGACCTCCGAACAGCGGGGCTTTGTAGCTTCGGCCATGGTCGCCTTGTTTGCCCGCTCTTTGCAGATGAGCGAAGAAGTATATGCCGCCATGACTGCCCGCGGCTACAGCGGGGAAGTGTATACCATGAACCGTTTCCGGATGCGCCTGCACGATTGGTTTTTCGCCTCCTTCGTCATTCTGTGTTCTTTCATTCTCTATGTGGCTGACAAAATTCTATAAAAAGGGGGTGGAGCACAATGAAAAAAAATACACAGCAAGATACAGTGACCACTCAGACAGAGCCGATCTTTCATCTTCGGGATGTGTTCTACTCCTATGTTCAAAATGAACTTGTACTTGAGGATATCAATTTAGAGATTCATAAAGGAGAAAGCCTGGTCATTCTCGGAGCCAATGGGAGTGGAAAATCAACCCTCTTAAAAATGCTGTGCGGACTGATTCACCCGACCTCCGGGACGATTGAGGCTTTTGGACGGGAACTGACGGAGAAAAGCCTGCAAGAACCGGACATCCTCAGAGAATTTAGGCAAAAAGTCGGTTTCATCTTTCAGAATTCCGATGCCCAGCTTTTTTCGTCCACAGTCTGGGATGAACTGGCTTTTGCCCCTCTTCAGATTGGGCTCTCCCCGGCGACAGTAAGGGAACGGGTGGAAGATACGGCTGAGTTACTGGGAATTCAGCCTTTGCTGAACCGTTCTCCCCACCGTTTGAGCGGGGGAGAGAAAAAGAAAGTGGCTTTGGCCTGTGTCTTGACCGTTAATCCGGAGGTCTTGTTTTTAGATGAACCGACCAATGGGCTAGATCCCCGCACGCAGTTTTGGCTTGTGGAATTTTTGATCGCGTTGCGCCAGGCTGGGAAGACAGTGATTACCGCTACCCATGATTTAGCGATTGTGGAGGATATAGCGGAACGGATCGTGATTTTCAGTGAACAGCATACCGTGGCTGCAGACGGCAAGCCCTTGGAATTACTTGCGAACAGGGATTTGCTCTTGAATTTGAATCTGATTCATGAGCGCTCGCATTTTCACGTGGGCGGATCCCGGCATCACGGGTAAGAGGAGAACCGGGGGGAGTCAGAAACGAATCGAGAGTCAGAAACATATCAGGAATCAGGAGAAGGAGATAAAGAGTAAGCAGCATGGAGGGGGAGAAAAATGCGTCGGCATTCCCGTATTGATACGGAAAAAGAAATCGTGCAAGCAATGATTACTCTCTATTGCAAGAAAAACCACGGTTCGGCACCGGGATTGTGTCCGGAATGCCAGGAGCTTTTAACCTATGCCCATAAACGCTTAGGCAGCTGCAAATTCGGGGAGGGCAAGCCTACCTGCGCCAAATGCACGGTGCACTGTTACAAACCGGATATGCGGGAACGGATAAAAAATGTGATGCGCTTTTCCGGGCCCAGAATGCTCTATATCCATCCTTTGATTGCTGTCCGGCACTTATGGGATGGGCGCGGCCGCAGAGACAAGTAAAAATCACAATTCAATGAGTTAAAGAAACCGGTCCGCTGCAAACTAAGGCAGTGGGGCCGGTTTTTTGCGCATGTTAGTAAGGATGAAAAAATTACTGGAATTTGCCACTTGACAAAGAAACTTATTTGATAAATAATTTACCAGGTAAACTATTAAGGAGATAAAGTTATGGACAAAAATGAAGCAAGATTTCTAGCCCAGGAAATGGCCCGAACCATGGGGCAGCTGAAACGGGTTGCGATGCGTCCGAGCCCTTGGCATGGGATTAAGCCGAGTGAATTTATGCTCCTGCAGACTTTAATTCATGCCCTGGCCCCGGATGCCAAAGGAATGAAAGTCTCCGATTTAAGCAATGAGCTTCAGATTACGCCTGCAGGGGTGACGCACACTCTTAATTCTCTGGAAGAAGGGGGATATATCGAACGCCTGGCGGATCCGTCGGATAGACGGATTGTACTGGTGCGCCCTACCGCCAAGAGCAGGGAAATGGTGGAATCCATGCACGTCAAGCACCTGGAATTCTTGCAGGAGTTGATCGATTTTTTGGGTGAGAAGAATAGCAAAGAACTGATTCGGCTTCTGACATTAACGATTGACTATTTTAAAGAAAGAAGGAGCAGAGATGGGGAGAAATAAAGAAATGCAGATGCAGATTGAGAAGGAAACAAAAATAGGCGGCTCAAAACGCCGGGTTTTATTGTTAGGCTTGCTCATAGCCATGCTCTTTGCGTCTTTGGATCAAACGATTGTCGGGACAGCAATGCCGCGGGTAGTGGCTGAGCTGCAAGGGCTGGATATCTTCGTCTGGGTTACGACCGCTTACATGCTGAGTTCGACCACGGTGGTGCCGATTGCCGGGAAACTGGCTGACATTTTTGGCCGCCGCATTATGTATGTCTTGGGAATATTTATCTTCATGCTGGGTTCGGCGTTAGCGGGGCAGGCTCAAAGCATGACTGAGCTCATTTTGTCCCGGGGCTTGCAGGGAATAGGCGGCGGGGTCATGATGCCGATGGCCATGACCATCGTCGGAGACATGTTTCCTCCGGGCCAGCGCGGCAAATGGCAAGGGGTTATGGGAGCGGTGTTTGGCCTCTCGTCCATCATCGGGCCGACCATTGGAGGCTGGATTGTAGACCACGCTTCCTGGCGCTGGGTATTCTATATTAATCTTCCGGTCGGGATCTTGGCAGCGTTTTTTATCTTCGTCGGTTTAAGCGGAGAGAACTACCGGAAAGATCAAGTTTCAATTGATTATGCAGGCGCACTGACCCTGATTATCGGTTCGGGTGCTTTGCTCTTGGGTTTAAGCCTGGGCGGGAAGGATTATCCCTGGGGCTCCTGGCAAATCATCGCTTTCTTTGCCACAGCTCTTGTTTTCATGACAGGCTTTGTTTTGATAGAAATGAAAGTGAAAGATCCGATTCTTAATTTGAACCTATTTCGTAACAGAGTTTTTACCGCGGTCAATATGGTCGGATTTCTTATGGGATTTGGAATGTTCGGCGCGATTATGTTCCTGCCTTTGTTCTTGCAGGGGGTAGTGGGAGTGAGCGCCACAAAATCCGGCAACACCATGATCCCGATGATGGCGGCCATGATGATCACTAGCATCATCGGCGGGAAACTGATTACCAAGGTTCGCTTCCGCACGCAATTGGCTGCAGGCATGAGTATCATGGCCATCGGGTTCTATTTGTTGAGCACCCTGACAGCCAGCTCCACGGTCCTCACGGCCATGAGCTATATCGTCATCTTAGGCATAGGGATGGGTTTAGTCATGCCGACCTTGACCATTGCAGTGCAGAGTGTGTTTCCTCCGGCCCAGCGGGGAGTTGTGACGTCGGCTACAGTATTTTTCCGCAGTATTGGCAGTACGATTGGGATGACGATTCTGGGAGTAGTCATGAACCACCGCTCAATCGCGACTCTGCAAAATGATTTTATCCCGGTCGTGCAAAAAATTCCGGGGATGCAATCCGGCCCGTTTGCCGGCATGCTGCAAAAGGCGCAGTCCGACCCGCAAAGCCTGTTTAACATGCTCTTGAGTCCGGAGACCCTCAAGAGAATTCCGGGACAGTTGCAGCAGATGCTGCTTCCTCCCCTGAAAACGGCTCTGGCCGATTCCCTGCATCTTGTCTTTTTGGTGGCGATGGGGATCGTTTTGGCCGGAATCCTCGCGAGTTTCATGGTGGGTGATGCCCGCATCGAGGGGGATAGAGTACGGGGAGTAAGAGAGGAGCGGACTCCGGTTCTTGATTGAGACTTTTCCCCTTCTGACCTGCATATAATACATCGGCAATTTGTCGAAAAGATTTTTGGTTGGAGGGGGATGCAATGTCTCACCATTTCCTGGCAGAGGCGCAGGCGCTCAATCTGTTTTGGCTGGAGATCATGAAAGAACATGCCATTTTTATCTATGCGGGCCTTCCGCATGAACGAGGGGATTTACTCGAACAAGCAATAAGGTTCGAAATCGAGTACCGCAATGAACGGGATGAATGGAAAAATAATTATAATCCCACCATGGAATCAGTAAGCATTGCTTTCAGCAATGCAATCAGTTTAACGGAAGAATTCCTGCATTTTAAGCTCGGGCTGCTGCAGCTCCAGAAAACCTGTCAATTAGGAGGGAGCCTATTTCCTCTGCAGCTTGACCACATTGCCCGTGAAGCTCGGGAATACCTAACCCTTCTTAATGTCTTGAGCCAAATGCTAGCCGCTTCCGGGATGGAGGGGTTATTGCACAAAGAACTATTCTGGCTGAGGATTATGGGAGAGCATGCTTCTTTCATCGCCCATTTGCTTGATCCCAGCGAACACATGATGATTCAAACTGCGCAGACTTTTGCCTGTGATTATGATAATCTCTTAGCCGCCGCAAGCAGTCTTTCAGGAGCTGACCCTGCCGGCGCTTCCGCGTTCACTGCCCAGATCGTTGCCGAAACAACCAATCTAAGGGATTGGAAAGCGCAAACGGCAGCGCTTAGAAAAGAATGCAAACTAATGGCGATTGTACCTGCTTTGTTCTTTGAGCATGTTAAAAAGGAAGCGAATTATTTTTTGAGTATTTTAAGCTAGTTTAGCCAGATAAGTAACTACACAAGTTCTCATCAATAAGTCTGACCATTTTTGAGTCAGGCTTTTTTGTTAAAAGCCAAAAGCTTCCAGGAGAAAGAAAGAAAACATCTCTAGGCAGATGGCACTTTTTTCGGTAAGATAGTATGTACAAAAAGGATTATACATAAAGATGGTGGTTCAAGGGCGGAGGTGAGAGTGTGGGTCAAAGTGTGATTATTGTCAACCGCCGCGGGGCAATTACCTTTGCGGACAGTGAGAGCGAGCATTTTCTGAAGATTCCGGCTGTGAAAGTGCTGGGGTACACCCTGGCTGAAGTGATGCCGGAGACAAGAGTGCTCGAAGTGTTTACTTCCGGGCAGGCTTTGTGCTGCCAACATATATTAGGGGATCAGGCCGTGCAGGCTCACTATCTCCCGCTGCGCAAACAGGACACCCTGACCGGGGTTATCATATACTTGCATGGGGCGGAGGACGAAGCAGAGAAAGAGGCCGCAGCCCGGGCGAAGCAAGAAGAGGAAGCGGCCCGGGTTTTAATTGGCCTTTACGAAGAGATTCTGGCGGATCTGCCCTTAGGCATGGCTGTCGTTAACCGCGAGGGCCGGATCGTAATGCTCAATTCACTGTACCGCCGCTATTTAGGGATAGACGGCAAGAATCCCACCGCTTCAAAATTGGACGGGCAGCTGCTGGCGGAGGTTGCACCGTTTACGCGCCTCCCGCAAGTGATGGAGACCGGAGAAGGGTTTTTGGATACCGGAGTGCGCCACCGGGGACAGACCTTTTTTCTGGCTGAAACTGCGATTGTAAGCAGGGGCAGCGTGCTGGGTGGCTTAAGCAAGCTCCTGGTCAAAGAAGGAGTCGAAGGCCAGGAATTTCAGAATTTCATGGAACGCGTGCGCCTCTTGGAAGGCAGGCTCATGTTCTATAAGGAAGAGCTGCAGGAACTGCGGCGTTTGCAGGCGCCGCTTCAGGAGATGGTCGGGGAAGGAGCGTCCATGCAGAAGTTGAAGCAGCAGGCCGCGCGCGTAGCCCGCGGGGACGCCAATATCCTGATCACCGGGGAGAGCGGCACGGGCAAGGGGCTCTTGGCCCAGGGGATTCACACCCTGAGCCCGCGCAGCGGTGAACCTTTTATCAAGATTAACTGTGCCGCGATTCCGGAGAATTTGCTGGAATCGGAGCTTTTCGGGTATGAGGACGGGGCCTTTACCGGGGCCGTCAAAGGCGGCAAACCCGGGAAATTTGAGCTGGCCAACGGCGGCACGATTTTGCTCGATGAAATCGGGGACATGCCTCTGGCGATGCAGGCCAAAATCCTGCGGATTTTACAGGAAAAGGCCTTTGAGCGCGTGGGCGGCACCAAAACCATCCAAGTCGATGTCCGCGTTATCGCCGCCACCAACCGGGATTTGCGCCAGATGATCGAGGAGCAGAAGTTCCGGCTTGACCTTTATTACCGCTTGGCCGTGATTAATCTCCATATCCCGGCTTTAAGAGACCGGCGTGAGGATATCCTGCTCTTGGCGGCGGAGATCAGCAAGAGGCTGGGGCTGAAATACGCACACACGGCTCCGAGATTGGATCCGCTGGCAGAGGAGATATTTCTAACCTATTCCTGGCCGGGGAATGTGCGCGAATTGGAGAACGTCCTGGAACATGCGTTTAATTTCATGGAGCCGGGCGAGGAAGTGATCCGGCCGGAACACTTGCCGGCGGTGCTCGCGGACGGCATGCTCCAAGGCGGAGTGACCGTAGAAACAAGTGCCCGGCCGGAATTTCTCGAATTGGATGAGGCGGTAGCCCGGGCGGAAACCGACGCCATCCGGCGCGCCCTTCGCCTCGCCAAAGGGAATAAGCAAGAAGCGGCGCGCATGCTCGGAATTCATCCATCCGGCCTCTATCAAAAGCTTAAGAAGTACGAGATTACCGAGTAGACCTGGAGGGCTAACATGAGCAGCATCTTAAAGCAAGCAATTGAATCGTTCTTTACCAGTGATAGCCCTGCAGCGGCGGAAACGCCCGATGAGTGGGTGTACTCCACCTGCGGTTACTGTTCGGTCGGGTGCGGCTTATATATCGGAACCAAGGATGGCCGGGCCGTGGCTGTCAAAGGGAATAAAGAATACCCGGTCAACCAGGGACGCCTATGCATTAAAGGACTTTATGAATGGAAAGTCCTGCATCATCCGGAACGGGCCGCCGTGCCCCTGATCCGCCGCGAGAGCGACTTGGCACCGGGGACCTGGGAGCAGGCCTTTGGACTAATGACAGGAAAAATAAAGGAAAACCTGCGGGCTTATGGCCCCGAATCTATTGGGATCTATCATACCGGCCAGCTCCTCTTGGAAGAATATTATGCCTTGGGCAAATTGGGCAAGGGAGTCCTGGGGACTCCGAATTTCGATGCCAATACGCGCCTGTGTATGGCTTCCACGGTCGAGGGGTATATCCGTTCTTTTGGTGCGGACGGGCCGCCGGGCTGCTATGATGATCTGGATCAGGCCAAGCTTATCTTTATTTTCGGCTCGAACCCGGCGGAAATGCACCCTCAGCTCTGGCAGCGGATTATGCGCAGCCGCGAGCAGAACGCGGCCAAAATCATCGTGGCGGACCCGCGCTTAACCCTGGCGGCGCAAGTCGCTGACCTGCATCTGAGATTACGGCCGGGGACCAATGTGCCCTTGCTTAATAGCATGGCCTATGTCCTCATGGAAGAGGGGCTGACTGACCCGGCCTATATCGCCGCCCATGTGAGCGGGTATGAGGAACTGCGGGCTTTAGTGCAGCACTATCCGCCGGAGCGGGCGGAGGCTTTAACCGGGGTTAAGGCAGAAATGATTGTCGAGGCGGCGCGCATGTTTGGCAGGGCTTCTGCGGCCACCACCTTTTTCTGCCAAGGAGTTAACCAAAGCATGTCGGCCACAGACAGTGTGACCTTGATCAACAATCTCCATCTCATCACCGGAAAAATTGGCAAGCCCGGGTCGGCTCCATTTTCGCTTACGGGCCAGGCCACCGCCATGAGCACCCGTGAAGTGGGGGCCGGACGATATCTCCCGGGATTCCGCAACCCGCAAAACCCTGCGCACCGGCGTGAAGTCGCAGATTTCTGGGGTGTGAAGGAAAACAGGCTTCCGTATAAAACTACGGATATTATGCAGATCCTCAAATTAATCGAAGAAGACAAGCTTAAAGTTTTGTGGGTGATCGGTACCAACCCGGCCGTCTCCCTGCCGGATCAGGGTTACGTGCGCGCCCTTCTGGACAAGGTATTTCTCATTGTGCAGGATGTTTACTATCCGATGGAAACGGCCAAGTATGCTGATATTTTTCTCCCGGCTGCGCAGTGGGGGGAAAAGACCGGCACCTATACCAATTCCGAGCGGCGGGTGAATGTGGGATATAAAGCTGTGGAGCCGCCGGGAGAGGCCAAGGCGGATTTGGACATTTTCAAGGAAGTGGGAAAGCGGCTCGGAGCCGGGCGTATGTTTTCCTGGTCGAGCAGCGAAGAGGTGTTCGCTGAGTGGGCAGCCCTTTCGCGCGGCCGCCCCAATGACATGTCCGGGATGACTTATAAACGGATGGAACAAGAGGGGGGGCTCCAATGGCCCTGTCCTGAGCTCGGGCATCAAGGGACGGCCCGGTTGTACAGTGAGGGTAATTTCCCTACCTGGGAGGGAGAGTCCCAGGCCTACGGGCCGAATAATAATGATGAAGGCCGGGCCCGCCTCTGGGCGGTGGACTACTCAGCCCCTCCGGAGGTTCCGGATGCAGAATATCCATTTTGGTTAAACACAGGCCGGATTATCGAACACTATCACACACGTACCAAGACCAAGCGGGTGCCGGAGCTGTCTGCTCTGGCCAAGCAAGGGTTTGCGGTCTTAAATCCGGAGGACGCAGCCAGGCTTTCCCTTGCCGAAGGGGATAGAGTAAAAATCACTACCCGCAGAGGCTGGATCGAGGTAAAAGCCGTGATTAACAACTCCGTGGCTCCGGGTCAGGTGTTTGTGCCTTTTCACTTCGGCGATCTTGATCCGGGGGAAGAGCACTTACACCAGGCGGCCAATCATTTGACCCTTAATTGGGTGGATCCGATTTCCCAGCAGCCTATTTCAAAAATCGCTGCCTGTCGCATTGAAAAAGGGTCTCTAAAAAACTAGAGAGCGTTTCGCGATTTATAGAGAGTTTTATTTTTAACCAAACCCGGCAGAGCCTAATTTTGTCGGGTTTTTTACTTTGCCTAAAGTTGGCACGGCCTTTGCAATAGCCTAAGATAAATTTTCGGCGGTGCTAATTTGAGAAGTTAGTAACTAGCAGGGAGGGAGAAAGAATGTTTAAGAAAATCCTAGTGCCGATTGACGGTTCACACTATTCCCAGCGGGCATTGGTTAAAGCCTTGGAATTAGCTAAGGTATTCGAAGCCGAAATTCTGGTGCTGCATGTAACTTATACCCCGGAAGCCCTGGGCTACACCTTGGCTAAGGATGCCTCCGTACTCCAGGATCAACTGGCAGGCAGCGGGGAGATACTGTTGGCGGCGACCATGGCCGAGATCGAGAAGGACGGAGTGCAGGTGCGGGCTAAGCAACTGCCCGGGCATCCTGCCGCAGTGATTGTCGAGGAAGCGATGCGGGAAGACAGCGACTTAATCGTAATGGGCAGCCGCGGCTTTGGCCCGATTGCCGGCCCGCTTTTGGGTAGTGTCAGCCAGCGCGTGCTTCAGCGGGCAAAGTGCCCAGTGCTGGTTGTGAAGTAGGAATCTATGTGGAGGTGTTGAATATGGAGAAAAGGAAGATTAAGCTTAGCCGCCGCCAGTTTTTGCAGGCGGCTGCGGCGGCCGGGGTTTTGGCCGGTACCGGGGGAGCGATGGCATTTGTGCGGCAAACGCCGGCCCGGGCTGCGGCGGGTGAGCCGGAATTGAAATACGTGCGGACTACGTGCTCCCCAAACTGCACCGGGGCCTGTGGGATGAAGGCGATTGTGGAGAACGGGCAGATCAAGGCGATTGTGCAAGCTGCCGATTATCCTGAGCCTGAATACAACCCACGCGGCTGTTTGAAAGGGCTGTCCATGCTTAATCTCATCTATGGACCGGACCGCCTCAAGAAGCCGTTGGTCCGGAGCGGGCAGCCCGGGAAGGGAGAGTTTAAGGAAGCGTCCTGGCAGGAGGCTCTCGATTATAGTGCGGGCCGGCTCAAAGAGATTGCGGACAAATACGGTCCCGAGTCGATCGGGGTAATATTTCAGGTCGGGGGCACGGGGTATGTGCACAAAGGAGCGGTTATTGCCCTGGCCACGCTGGCCGGGTGGAGTCTGCACCACCCCTATGACCAAAATGGAGATTTACCCATGTTCTGGCCCATGACTTTCGGCGTGCAGACGGAAGAGCTGGAGCCCTTGGAATGGCTTAATTCCCGCTATGTCGCCGTATTTGGCTCCAACATCCTGGCCACCCGGCTCCCCGATGCCCACTTTCTGGTGGAGGCGCGCAACCGCGGAGCCAAACTCGTGGTCTTTGACCCGAACTACAGCCCCACAGCCGGGAAAGCGGATGAATGGGTTCAAATTAACCCCAGCAGTGATGCGGCGGTAGGGTTGGGCCTAGCGCGCGTTATTATTGAGGAAAAACTTTACGATGAGGATTTTCTCAAGACCTACACCGATTTTCCCTTGCTGGTGCGCCTGGATAACGGCAAGCGCCTGAAGGCTGAGGAAGTCAAAGGCTTGAGCAAACCGGACGGGGTGCCGTCTTACCGTGAAGTTTACGTGGCTTATAACAGGCAGTTTCTGTCCGTGCACCCGGAAAAGCTTGAGCTGCCGCTTGATGTTGTACTCGAAGGAGAACTGGAAGTCGAACTGAAAGACGGGCAGAAAGTTAGCGTTAAACCGGGTTTTCAACTCCTGCGCGAGAGCTTGAAGGAATACACCCCGGATAAAGTCGAGAAGCTGGCCGGGATTCCCCAAGACAAACTGGTGCGCCTGGCCCGGGAAATGGCAGCGGCCAAACCCCTGCACCTTGTGTACGGGGCGAGCAATTACCAGTGGTATCACGGGGACTTAAAAGGCCGGGCCTTAGCCCTGATTCCGGTGCTCACCGGCAATATCGGCAAGAGCGGAGCCGGGATTTCCACCTATGCCGGCCAGTACCGGGTGCGCCTCAAAGTAGCACAGTGGTGGGTGCCGCAAGGGAAAAAACAGAACTGGCTCCCGTGGCTCTATGTGCTCCACGGCCCGACCAAGAATATGAAGGCCAACTGGCCCAAGCACGGGCTCAAAGCCTTAATCACCGGCTGGGGCAACCCCTTTGACCAGCACAATATGGCGAACAAGCTGAGGCAGATGGTGGAAAAAGGGGAGCTTGAATTTGTGGCCACCATGGATTTTCAGATGACGACCAGCTGTCAGTATAGTGATGTGGTGCTGCCGGCGGTGAGTTGGTATGAGAAGACGGAACTGGTAGGTTCTCCGGTCCATCCCTATCTGCAGCTGCAGCAGCAGGCGATCAAGCCGCTGTATGAAGGAAAGCCCGAGCTTTGGATTGCGCGGGAGCTGGCGCGCAGGCTTAACCCGGAATTTGAAAAACATTTCTTCCCGGATCTGGATGCGGAGGCTGCAGCTGAGAAGGCGATTGAGCTCATGCTCAGGACCGGCGGGCCCTCGGTAGAGGGAATAACCCTGGAACAACTGAAAAAGGGACCGGTGCGGGTTAAATCGGAAGTGCCGGGCAACCGCCAGATTCCTTTTTATGAGCAGATTGCCCACAAGAAGCCCTTCCCGCCGGTGAGCATTCCGGCCAAAATCGAACAAACTGCTCAGTTTGTCAAAAGCGGACGGATTGAGTTTTACAAAGACGAAGATCTGATGTTGCAACTCGGCGAAGCATTGCCGGTGCACAAGCCTCCGTTTGAGGAGAGCGAATATGCTCTGGATCCCACGGTGAGGGATAAATACAAGTTTAGCTATATCACCCGCAACGCCATCTACCGCGTGCACTCCACGCATTCCAACAATGTCTGGATGAATGAGCTGCAGGACGGGAAACCCAGAGTTTGGCTGAACCCCCAAGATGCCGAAGAGAAAGGCATTAAGGAAGGGGACTGGGTCGAGGTATACAACAACCGGGGCAGCCTGCATGCGTTTGCGGTGCTCGATCCCGGGGCCGGACGCAACGTGGCGGTGTTTGAACAGGGCTGGTGGAGCCGCTATCTTAACGGGGAGTCTTTTAATTCCCTCACTTATCCCTTTATCAAGCCCACGCATGAAATCTATTTCGTGCCCGGAATGTGGGCTCCCAATACCGCCTGGAACGAGTGCCTGTGCGATGTGAGAAAGGCTGGTGACACGAAATGAGACTGGGGATGGTAATTGACCTCGATCGCTGCATCGGCTGCCGTTCGTGCGCGGTCGCCTGTAAAGCGCATAATGCTCAGCCGCCTGGCACTTGGTGGAACCGGGTTTTCACCCCAGGGAGCGAGGAACACCAAGTGGCTGTAGGCACGAACGGACATCTGCAGATGAATTTCCTGCCCGTTTCCTGCCAGATGTGCGACAATGCCCCCTGTGAAAAAGTGTGCCCGGCAGGGGCCACGTATACGGATGAACGCGGCGTCGTGCTGGTCGACTATGAACGCTGCATCGGCTGCCGCTACTGCATCGCCGCCTGTCCCTACGGCGTGCGCCAGTTTAACTGGGAAGACCCGCACCAAGCTAAGGAGCGCGTGGGCTACCAGGAAGGGTATGAATACGGCTATCCCGGGGATTACCGCGACCAAGACGGGCGCCTGGTGTATACCCCGAACCGCCCGCTGGGAGTCGTGGAAAAGTGTACGTTTTGTGTGCAATATACCAGCAAAGGGGAACAACCGGCTTGTGTGCGGGCCTGCCCGTCCAAAGCACGCATCTTCGGGGATCTCGACGACCCGGATTCCGAAGTGAGCCGTTTGATTCAGGAACGCCAGGCTTTCAGGCTCAAGGAGGAGCTGGGAACATCGCCCAAGGTGTTTTACCTGCCCCCGACCAAGCCGAGCAGGTAAGGATTTTGTAGGAGGTGGAGAATATGAAAAAGAACTCCAAGATGATGTTAGCCCTCGCGTCCGTGATCCTTGTAATCAGCTTGATCGCCTGGGGCTATCAGCTTGGAAACGGCCTCGCCGTGACCAATATGCGCAATCCTTTTAGCTGGGGGCTGTATATCGCGACGTTTGCCTTCTTCGTAGGGATTGCTGCCGGGGGCTTGATCGTTTCCTCATCGGTTTATCTTTTTAATATCGAAAAGCTCAAGCCCTTTACCCGCATCGCGTCCCTGTCCGCGTTCGCCAGCACACTCGGAGCGGGGGCCATGATTCTGCCGGACATGGGCCGGGTGGACAGGGTGTTTAATGTGTTCCTGCATCCGAATTGGCGCTCCCCTTTGGTGTGGGATGTGATCGTGATTTCAACTTACCTCGTGTTAACTTTCCTCAGTGTCTATGTCCAGCTTTTGCCTGATTGGAAGCGGGATGGGACCGGGTTTTTGAATGGCTGGACGAAGTCCCGCACTCAGGAGCAGGTGGACGCTCTGGCTAAAAAATGGTCAAGGCGGATTTCCATAGTCGGGCTGCCGGTCGCTATCCTGATTCATACCGTGACCGCTTTAATCTTTGCTACCCAGGCTTCGCGCAGTTGGTGGAATACAGCAGTGCTCCCTCCGGATTTTATCTCCGTCGCCGTAGCCTCAGGCACGGCGTTGGTGCTGGTGATATCCCTGGCGGCGGTTGGGAGGGAACGCTTCAGCGAATACCAGGGGGCATTCAGGAACTTGGCCTTAATCGTGGCCGGTGCTTTAGTGGTGCATTTTTTCCTGGTGTCCGTAGATTTGCTCGTACACTGGTGGTGGGGCAAACCCGAGGGGCTGGAAGTGCTGTCTTTGGTGTTTGGCAAGTACGGGCCGCTCTATGCCACGGAAATCCTGCTCCCGGCCTTCACCATGTTCTACTTCTTCAGCAAGAGGGGTTCGAGCTCATTTAACAGCCTGGTTGGCGGCAGTGCCCTGTTGTTTATCGGAGTGTTCGCCCACCGCCTGATGCTGATGTTTCCTTCATTCAATGCAATTCCGCTGAGTCTGAGTTTGCCCGGTATGGGAATTGAGAATTGGGCTTATCCCATAGCCACAGGGCAGCTAAAAGAGGGGATGCCCGTATTTGCAAGCTCTTGGAGCTATGCTCCTTCCCTGATTGAATATGCTGTCGCCTTGCTCCCCTTCGGTTTGATCTTATTTGTCGTTTCATACGCGCTCTCAGCTTATAAGTTTGCGCCGCAGAAGAGGTAGCTTCATAAGATTGGTGCGTGTAAGAGCTCGTGACCATAAGAGCCGGCACCCATAAGGATTGGCGTATTTAAGCGTGGTGCGCGTGAATGCTGGCACCCAAACCAGCGGTATTAGGGGTATAATGTGAGGGGTTTGCCACGGCGAACCCCTCGAAGCAAGTAAGAAGCAAGTAAGAAGCAAGCAAGTCTGTTTCTATTTGGTATACCAAAAATTCCGCTTAAGGCTTTTTTCTCCGATAATAGTATGCTAAACTGGGCTCAGGGCAATCTTGGTATACCATACATTGATTGGCAGGGCGTATTATCGGAAGATTTGTGGAACTTATCCAACATGGGCACAGTAATAGTAGAGGGCTGGTTTTTCATGAAGCCCGGGTGAGGAGGGGTCAAATGCCAGAAGATAAAGGCGCAGGGGTAGAACGCACTGCGGCAGCACCTGGACCTGCATCAATCGAAAGTGATTTAGCGAGGGTGCGCTTGCTGGCGTATCTAAAAAAAATGAAGGGGAATCCCCGTACTACTCCTTTAATTGCTCCGCCGCTTTTCGATATCTTTATTTCCGGTGTGGGAGCCTTGTTGGGAATAGCGGCTGTAGCCTTTCTTTCATTAGTTCATGGGCTCCCTATGTTAGTGGCCTCATTTGGAGCTTCGGCTGTTTTGGTATACGGTGTCCCGGACGGCCCGCTGTCTCAGCCGCGTAATGTCTTTTTCGGACATACTATTTCAGCTACAGCGGGTGTGCTGACATATTCCTTATTCGGCCTTAGCTGGTGGTCAGCCGCCTTAGGCGTTTCTTTGGCGCTCGTGATGATGCTGATCACGAAAACCACGCATCCTCCGGGAGGAGCAACAGCCCTGGTCGCTGTACTGAATCAGGCGCACCCGATTTTTATCCTGACGCCGGTGGCTGCAGGAGCGGCGATCCTCGTTCTGGTCGGGATTGTCGTCAACAACGTGTCCCCTAATCGCAGTTATCCTCGCTACTGGATTTAGGAGGTAACAGCGAGAATCTCCGCCGTTTTACTGGATAGTAATTCACTTTGCAGGTGAACAGAGGAGCCAAAGGAATAGAGATTAGACGAATGGGAATTAAGGGGAAAAATGCTTGACAGAACACATGTTCTAGGATAAGATGGTATCAAAGCAAGTGAGCGGAGCAAGATTAGTGCAGTTGTTGAAAGAACTAATATAGTCTTTTTGAAGGAACGGGATATAGCCTACTGGAGAAACTGCTGGTACCAAGTTCTTAATTTATCTGTGCGTTTCTGTAAAGGAGGGAACGTTTGGGTGAGCGAACTGCAAGTTGTTCTGAACAAGCTGGAAGAGATGAGTGCAGACATTAAAGAGATCAAGACCGATGTGTCAGAACTCAAGACCGATGTGGCAGGGCTCAAGACCGATGTGTCAGGACTCAAGACAGATGTGGCAGAACTCAAGACGGATGTGTCAGGGCTCAAGACCGATGTGTCAGAACTCAAGACCGATGTGGCAGGGCTCAAGACCGATGTGGCAGGGCTCAAGACGGATGTGTCAGAACTCAAGACCGATGTGTCAGGGCTCAAGACCGATGTGGCGGGACTTAAAGAGGATGTAGCGGATCTAAAGGTTCGAATGGAACGAGTAGAGAACAAGCTGGAAGCTGTTTTTGTGGAAACAGCGGGACTGATAGAGTTTAGGCACAATACAGAAAAGACCCTTAATTATCTCCTCGAACGGCAGATTTCTCTCACGCATATTGTTGGTGAACATGAAGTTGATATCCGAACTTTGCAACGTCGCGCTGTCTGATTAAAATAAAAAGCACCGAGCATGGAATGAGTCGCTCGGTGCTTCGATTTTTTTCTGGCATTTATTTCGATCATTAAAAAGCGCAGCCGCATGCTCCTGGCTTTAACTCTGGGGTATATTCAGCTTGCGGAAAAGCCAGTAAGAGTAGACGGTAGTGATTATCAGTAAGGCTCCCACCCCGCCTAAGAAGATGACAAACCGAAGGACAGGATTGAGGAAAATCCCGATTAAACCCAGCACTCCGGTTAAGACAAAGAGTTTTCCGCCGAGGCGATGGGTTTTCTGCCATACTTGTTCGTTCGCCAGGGTCCAGGGAGTGCGAATCCCAATAAAATAATTGTGCCGGAAACGCCCCATATAGTTGCCGATGACGATGAACAAAACCGAGATGGCAGCTGGCACCAGTATGGAAATGTCCAGTGTATCCTCGCCACGAGCAAAGCGCAGAGCGCTGTAAAGAGTAATGAAATATAATATAAGCATGAAGAGATGGATGGTCCAGCGGATTATGGTGTAAGAACCGGAGAATAAGTCATAGTTCTTGCGCTTTGGATCAAGCTGGGGCAGGAACAAAAAGAGAAAATACATCGCCAGGTTGATTCCCGGAAAAAGGAAAGTGCCCACCGCTTTGCTACTGTAACCATCCACCTGTCCGTAGACATTCCAATGGGTCGGCATTTGCGCGGGCAATTGCCCATACAGAACCAACCCGGGGATGAAACTTAGAACGATGAGCGCTAAAAGGAGATAATCCGATTTTTTAAGACCTTTCATATTAGTCGCCTTCCTTTCCCCCGAAGTTTCCGAGTTGCATGAACCAGCTGATAAGTTCCTGAAAGACGGTCGCATTCAACGAATAATAGATGAATTGTCCTTGCCGCTGGTCGAGGATGATATTTGCCTGTTTGAGCAGGTTTAGGTGGTGCGAGATGCTGGGCTTGCTGATGTTGAAATGCTCAGCGATGTCGCCGGCCGTCATATCTCTTTCTTTTAATAAGGCAATGATTTGCCTGCGCGTGGGATCGGCCAAGGCTTTAAATGTTTCATTCATTGTCAATCCTTCCCTGCTATTATATATTTAGATAATTGACTAAATATATAATAGCATAATCTCGGGAAATGTCAAAGAGTTTCTTGGCCTTGACAAAAGATCTACATGGTGCCAAAATAAAGAAGAATACAAAATACAAAGGTTAAAATGACGATGAAAGGGAATAGTAGATTTCCTGAATCACTTTAGAGAACTGCCGGGTGGTGCAAGGCAGCAGTGCCTAGGGTGTTGAACTCTCCCTTGAGTAGCCGACCGAAATGATTAAAGTAGGCTCGGACGGAGCTTCCGCCGTTACAAGGAAGGAGATATCGGACTTTGTCCCGTATCTTATAGAGAGAACGGCTTTGGCCGTTAATTTGAGTGGTACCGCGAGTAACCCTTCGTCTCAAACTTTGAGCGAAGGGTTTTTTAGTGCTATGTTACTAATTGATAGGAGGAATGGTTTATGCGCAAATTGTACGTTTTTGACACGACCTTAAGAGACGGGGAGCAGTCTTTGGGGATTACTTTAAACGTCAAAGAGAAGCTGGAGGTCGCGCGCCAACTGGTAAACCTCGGTGTCGACATTATCGAAGCAGGCTTTCCGGCCTCATCACCGGGAGACTTTGAGTCCGTCAGCACGATTGCCAAGGAAATAAAAGGAGCGGTGATCTGCGGACTCACACGGGCCGTGGTCCAGGATATTGACCGGTGCGCGCAGGCACTGCGGCCGGCCGAGCAGCCGCGCATTCACACGGGCATCGGGGTGTCCCCCGTGCATATGGAAAGAAAGCTGATGCTGTCTCCGGAGCAAGTGATTGAGCGGGCGGTGGCGGCCGTGAAATATGCGAAGAAATATGTCAGTGATGTTGAGTTCTATGCCGAAGACGCTTTCCGAGCCGATCCCAAGTTTTTAGTCCAAGTATTGGCGCAGGTCATTGCCGCCGGGGCTACGGTCGTGAACATTCCGGATACGGTTGGGTATGCCAGTCCCTGGGAATACGGGGAGCTTATTTCCTATGTAAGGCAAAATGTCGAAAATATTGAAAAGGCCATTGTCAGCGTCCACTGCCACAATGATTTAGGAATGGCCACCGCCAATTCCCTGGCCGGGATCAAAGCCGGGGCCAGCCAGGTCGAGGGCACGATTAACGGGATCGGAGAACGGGCCGGCAACACCTCGCTTGAGGAAGTGATCATGGCGATTTATACCCGGCGCGCCGGCTATGGCGTGGAATCCGGAATTAACACGAAAGAAATTGCGGCCACGAGCAGGCTCGTCTCCCGGATTACCGGGGTGCCGGTGCCCGACCATAAAGCGATCGTCGGGGCCAACGCGTTCATGCACGCTTCCGGCATTCATCAGGACGGGGTCTTAAAAGACAGGGAGACTTACGAAATCATCAGCCCGGAAACCATCGGCGTCCCGGAAAACACCATCAGCCTCTCGGCCCGCTCCGGCAGGCATGCTCTTAAACACCGCCTGGGAGAATTGGGGTATACCGTTGAAGGAACAGAGCTGGATGCGGTTTACCAAAAGTTTTTGCAGCTGGCAGACCAGAAGAAAGAGGTTTTCGATCAGGATCTTTATGCCTTGATGGGGGATGCGGGGACTGCGGACACTGGGATTATCCTCAGGAACATCGCCGTTACCACGAACGGCAGCGACACGGCCACAGCCACTGTGACCTTGGAGCATGAGGGGAAAATTGTGACCGATGCAGCCTGTGCCAATGGGCCGGTCAATGCTATCTTTAGCGCGATTGACCGCCTGACCGGAAATACGGCGGTGCTCGAGGATTACACCTTGAAGTCCGTAACCAGAGGGAGAGAGGCTTTGGGCGACGCTACGGTCAAGCTGCGCCACTTTGATGGCAGCCTGGTCGTGGGCAAGGGGATCAGTACAGATATCCTGGAAGCCAGCGCCCGGGCCTATGTCAATGCCCTGACTAAGAATTTCCGTAAAAAGGCTCGGCTTGATCCGGTGGCGAAATAGGTCATGCATGAGACATTGACACGAGTGAGAAGCGGGATAACATTTTTATTGGCGGTTTCGTTTCTTTTAAATTTATTTCTAAAAGCCAATCTTGTCGATACTCTAAATTTAATCCTTATGGCTTTAGTGTTAGTCTTAGGGCTTTTGGCGGTGACCGGTACGGCGCGGGTTATCGGTTATTTTTCGTTTATAGCCAGTGCAATTCTCCTGGTCCATGCTCATGCACCGTTATCTGTCTGGGCCCAGGGCTTGCAAGAAAACCTTTATTTAGTTGTGATGTTTACTTTAGTGCCACTGTTGGGGATTCCGATCAGGCACGGAAGATATACCGAAGCCTTGAAGGGTGTATTCATGCGCTATGTCAGCACGGACAGCCGTTTCTACCTTTTAATCAGCGTGCTTACGTCCTTTCTGGCGGTCTTGATAAATTTAGCGGTGATCCCGCTGCTGCATCAAATTAGCTCCGCCAGCGAAAAAAGCAATGACAAAAAGCTTCTGACGTCTGCTCTTAGCCGCGGATTTGCCGCCAGTACGGTCTGGGCGCCGACCACAGCAGGCATGGCCTTGATACTTCAGCTAACCAATGCTGAATGGTATATATTTTTTCCTTTTGCCCTGTTCTTGGGGATGCTGGCAGGGGCAGTAGGGTATATTATGGCTGTGCTGGAGCAGAAGAAAAAGTATAGGTCAAAACCTGCTGCTCTTTTTCCGATGAAGGAGGTTGTTAGCGCTACTGCGCAAGTGCAACCTTCGGCTGCAAGTGAGCAAGAAATCCCCGAAGAGCTAAACTGGCGCAAAGTAGGGGAACTTAGCGCCTACGGAGCGGTTTTGATTACATTAATCGTCGTGGTTTCAGGATTGACCGGGATAGCCACGGTGGTTGTAGTGGCGATGGCCTCGCTGGTTTTTCCTGTCATTTGGATGGCTATGATCGGAAAACTGCCATTACTGGCACAAGAATTTGCCGGGGATTATTTCAAGGAAAGTCTGCCTAAGCTAAAAAGCGAAATTGTCCTATTTGTGGGGGCAGGTTTTTTGGCCACAAGCGTGGGCTATTCTCATATCGGGGATTATGTACCTCTGTTATTGCAGAATATGGTAGGAAACAGTGCTGAGGTGTATGCTTTTGTCGTTGTCTTTGGAATTCTAGTGTTTGCCGTCGTCGGCATTCACCCTATTATAACTACGACCATAATTGGGAGCACGGTAGACCCGTTAATATACGGGATATCTCCAACCCTGATGGCCTTAATCTTTACAATTAGCTGGGCTATGGGGATCTCCATCTCTCCGTCTGCAGGCAACGTAATCGCAATTTCCGGCTTGGCTGACCGCTCCCCGGTTTGCGTAGGTCCGGTGTGGAACGGTCCGTATGGGGTGATTTCGTCTGTGGTGTTGGTTGGGGCGTTGTTCTTGATGCAAGGGCTGGGGTGGATGTAGTGATATTGGTGTAGTAAGAAGGTTCATGACCTATGTTTTTTTAAGAGGATCGGGGTTTTCAAACTCGCAATATTTTTTCGTTTCTTCGATTTATTTAGAAGGGGGCTGTCTCATTTTCCTGCGATTGAGCTTTATATAAAAAAGGGTAAGCTCTCTCCCAATCGAATCCTGGGAAGGAGTTACCCATACGCTAAATACGAACAGTTTTAGTCGGCATACGATTAAATTAATGTTTAGATACCGGAAGTGTAGTGAATTATACGATACCTGTCAAGGTTTATCGAATCACCTTCTCCGACAACCAGAGTACTGATATCGTCGAATATTACGGCAGGTCCTTTGATCACGTTTCCTGCCTTCAGTTCGCTTAAGTGGAACAAATTGAAATCTGTCCATTTACCTCTATGATATACTCTTCTTGAACCGGCATAACTACTGTCAGATGGTTTGGCCGAGGACATTGCATACTCTTTTATCTTCGGCATCAGCTTTGGGCCGGTAGCTTCAATGAATACTTGAGTGATAGCATAACCTGCTTGAGTGAACTTTGCCGCGGCCGGGTATTTTTGCTCGTATCCCTTTTCAAAAGCAGCAGTTACTTTGTCAAGGTCTTCAGTGTTGCTAACCTCAAAATTAAGTTTCGTCTCAAAACTCTCCAGCTGCCCAACATAACGCATAAAGACTCCTCTGGCGAATTTTATATCTTCTTTATTAACTCCTTCAAGCTTGAATTCCTCTACTGCGGTATCCTCGAGAGCCTTCCACTCCCTTGTTAATTGATCCAAAAGATCTGCCTTGTCATGTTCATCCATTCCGGGCCGGATAAAGGAGACAACTCCCTTGTTATACCGGTGAACCAAGTCAGCACAGCCTACCCCGAATGCTGAGAATGTGCTGCCAAAGGGCGTAGTGATAACGTCTTTAAAGACATTTCCGCTTGCCAAGCCGTGCATGTTGACGAGACCTCCGCCACCACATGCTATGAGTACAAAATCTTTTAAGGAATATCCTTTAGACTCGATTGAAGTTCTGGTAAATTGTCTTAAATTAGTGAAGAAAATGTTGAGGAAACCTTCCCCTCCGTCATATAGATTGTTAATGCCGATCTTCTTTGCTGCCTTCTCTAACTCTCTACAAGCTTTGTCCCTGTCCAGAATGATTTTTCCACCCAGGAAACTATCCTCTGCGATATAGCCAAGAGCCACCTGCAGGTCGGTAATCGTAAGTTTATCATAATCAAGACAAACTCCCACGCGATAACCGGCGCTCTCCGGGCCTACTTCAACGTTTCCAAAATCATTTACCTTAACTTCGGTCCCCATACCATGGGCCATGGAATCCAGCTCAACCATCGGCATCGCCAACCTGTGTTTGGCAAAATCCGAATCAGTCCGCAGTTCGATTCTCTTATTAAGGATGACGCCAACGTCGTAGCTTGTCCCACCTATGTCCCCAACAGCCAGACGGTCAATGTTCAGCAGCTTGGCTATTTCTTTACCCGCAATCAAGCCACCGATAGGTCCGGAGATTATACTTTCATATAAGCGGGGATATTTAATACTCACCGCACCGCCAAACGAAAGTAAAGTTAAGAGTTCCTTTTGGTAACCGTCTTTTCTGGCCGCCAATTCAACATACTCTAACTGCTTGCGCGCCTTTTCCGCGGCAAAACACTGAACAAGCAGGCTCTTAAGCCTAAATGCATCCTTACCGACCGGGGCAATCTTGTTAGAAGCAACTACCTTAATATTTTTTCCGTGTTTTTCAATAACCTTGTTCGCTATTTCGGCAGCGCGGTTCTCATGATCGGGGAAAACATGAGAGTTCAAAAACATGACCCCAATTACTTCCACATCATTCTTAACCAGCTTTTCCGCAGCGGCTTCCACCTCTTTCTCGTTAAGAGGGATTAGCACCGTCGCTTCCGGCAGGTGGGCATCTCCAAAATATGACCCTCCTGTTACCCTTTCTGATACACCGAAGATGTTTTTCTTTTCCACGAGAGGTGCAGTATGTCTTCTTAACTGTTGATGTAAGATTTCTTTTTGGGATTGTCCGATATACGTTAACCCGTTTTCAATAATTGGCATGTGTTCCATTCCCCGGGTAATAATCAGGCCTACCTTATTTCCGTCCAAAGTAATCAGCGTATTAGTCATGGCAGTACCTGCGTAAATTGCTACTTCACAGTTTTCATGGACTTCCTGGGTGGTAAGTGACATCTGATCAGCCACCGCCTTTAAAGCACCCATGTAACTCTCGGACTCGTCTGCACGATATGTCCTGTATTTGCCAATCTGAAAAGATCCATCATCGCTGATGATGACGGCATCGGTCATGGTGCCACCCGCATCGATAGCAATAATATATGAATTTTGTGTTTTTGCAGCCATATCTAACCCTCCTTTGCCCAAGATTTAATCAGTTCTAGTGATTTGTCTTCATATTTATATTGATCCGCATCCGGTAAGGGAGAACCAAGTTGGTCCCGGTAAAAACCGTCAATATCTGGCAAAAACTCAAATTGCACGGGATATCCCGGCGGCAGAACCTCAACCGCTAATTGCGTACCACAATTCGGACAGAAAAATTCCCTGATTTCTTGCCAATCTGGTTCTGGACAAGCCGGTTCCGGAGAGTAAACCTCGCTCATTTCCTGGATCGTTCTTCTTACATTAATCAAGCAATTCAGCTTCCAGTTGACTCGATAATCACCAAACTCATGTCCACAAGAACATTTGCTAATCCTTTCCCCCGATGATTTTCGAACTACATAAATATGCTCTGATAACCGGAGTAAAATTTCATCTTTCCAAGGGACTCTTTCCTGTAATAGTTCCATATACTTCTGAAACCGGTCTTCATCTTTATAGGAGTTTAGAAGCCTCAAGACTTCCTGGTCGCTAATGACGCCGTCCAGCAATTTCTTTACTAATTCTTTGCTTACTTCCATCTTTTCCATGCTTTGCCCCCCTTTTTTTAATTGAGATCATAATTATTTTCCAACTGCCAAAAGTCAATAAAATTCTGTTTAAAACTGTCCCCGTCTTGGGTAGAGAAAGAACTATTGTACATGTATTTAACCGGCTCAATCAATTCTTTTTTGGCAACTTTTTTGCGCTCGTTTTCCCACCAGTCTTTAACACTCTGACACCGCAGCCTGGCGTTTCTTTTGTCTTCCCTTGCTTTTTGCGTAGCCGGTTCGTCAAGTAGATAACGCACTTCATTATCACTGGTCTCTTTGCGGGCAACAACTCCGTAACAGGTCAAAGCTATTTTTTCGCTGACCCATCCCTCGTTTAGATCCTTGATAACTGATTGAGCGTTTCTTTCCAACGGATCACCCCATCCTCCACCTGCTCCGGATGCATCAGAGAAAACATCACCGTCTTTCATCTTTAACTGGGGAGGATCGTACTTAAAGATCTGAACGTCTTGAGCAGTTATTTTCTCTTCAGCAAGGTAGTCCAGGATTTCGTCGGCGCTTCTCGGGTAGGGCATGCCACCCTTAATCTTGTCATTAAGATTGGAGTTGCGAACAGCAAGATACCATGAGTTAGGCGCAGGATATCCGCCTGCCTGACCGAGTGCAACATGGGTTGTCTGAGAGGTTCCGGCGCCTCCTCTACTTACGTACAAATCCTTACCGGGTTGCACAACCCAGTGTATAGAGGAGAGACCTATACCCCCACGGTACTTTCCGTGTCCACAAAAGTCTTTTACTAATCTTCTTCCCAGGTAGAAAAAGGGCGGAATAAGATATTCCCATTCCTCAACATTACCAATATTGGTTAATTGGGTCCACATTGCCCAGGTAACCGGTGAGCCGTCTCTGTATGGATAGGCTCCTTGTGCAACACCGCCGACCTGTTCGAAATTCGTAAAGCCGTAATTCTGATCATTGGCAAGAGTTCCCCCTCCCTGAATTCCGGCCCAGTCTCCCTCTACGGAAAGACATTCTTCCAGATACCCTTTAGCAAACATTGAGCGGGTAATAGCATTCCAATGAAGTGCACCCATTGCCATTGACTGTGCCCAAATATTGGAGAATGCAGCATAATCCGTATCAGGATTATATGTTGACCCTTTAGGATAGTAAGATTTAACATCGTAGAAGAGCCCCGAGGTCATCTTGGTGTTATGCACGAAATTTCCCGTTATAGGTAAGTAAAATGCGATGTCAGCTCCTCCGGGGTATCCATTGAAAGCGCAATAGTCCCACTTGGAAGTTCCCGTCATATCGCCAAGTATCGTAGCGTCAGAGTTAACATTCAGTGTCATCTTTGTATGCAGCATAAAATCTTTGTCAGCATGGGGCCAAAGTTTGGACAGACCCTTATACTTAACAACCCTGAAAGTCGCACCGTCGAATTTACCAGGCACACAAGACGTTCTGATGTTTTCTTTAATGGCCCGGCGTGAATCTTCAATAACTTCCCGAATTGCTCTCTTATAATAATCCAAGCCGTATTCCCTAACAATTTCTTTGATTCCATCAGCAATGATAACATTCCCAGCCAGCCTCATTTTATCATCCAGAACATTAAAAACACCCGCTCTTGTTCTGGATTTCCATAACTGTTCCCACCAGCGTGCCGGCGTTCTGTTTTCACCAACCTTCATAGGAGGGAACACTAGGCCGTCCATAGAAGTGTCTACAGAAAACCCTGGCCAGCTGCCGGCAATCGGTGCGCCTGCTTCCATAATGTGGTTTACTGCAACCGCCCAGCCAACAATTTCTCCTTCCGCGAATACCGGCATGTAGGAATATGTGTCTCCCGGATGAGGAGCGCCCCCGGTTTTGCCGTCATCTGTACTAAAAATGTCCCCGTCATTTATCCCCGGGTTTTCTTCATAATCATTGTCGATCATAAACCTAATACAAGTATCATAAGCCACCATATGAGTAGAAAATCCGAGACTGTTAGCTAATGTATCCCCTTCAGGAGTACATATCGACCATAATGACTCGCCCATTTCACGGCCACCCGGAGATGCGGCAACGAATCTGGCGCTTTCTCTTGCTCTCAGTGCCAAGTTGTGAATCTCTGAATAAAACCGTTCAAACTTAATCGGGTCTTCTTCTTTTAACCCTAGTACTTCGATGCCGAAATAATAACCTGTTTTTTGGGTAAGCTCATCCTTGGCACGCAACAATTCTTTAAGCGACTTTGCCTTCGCTAATGCCTCATTGGCGTGTTTATACATTCTTGTACCTCCCATCTAAAGATTTCTACAGTGTATTAACCGAACGTCAGTATGTGCATGAGTTGGCTTACATTCGGTTGCTCTTCCAGTTCCAGGATCATTTTGGCTGTTTCCTGGATTTGCCTATCTGAGAGGAAACCCTTCGTATACTTCTTATACAACTCTAAAAACTGGTCCTGGGTGAGGGGATTCTTGGAGCCCCCGAGAGGTTGTTCGGCTGTTTTTTCAATGACTTCCCCGCTTGTAAACCTTACTGATACTCTGGCGATACCGGAGTTAAACTCGGGTTTCCAAAAATCCCTATGTATAACCCGGACCTTTTCACGCATTTTTTGGAAAGCGGGGTCATTGATCTTATCTACGGTAAATGTATTATAGCTGACATCTCCGTCTATTAGGATTCCAGCCATAATGTGCTGAAAACTAAACCGACTGTCCTCAATATGTTTTGGTGAAGGACGATCACAGGTGGCATCTACCGGGCCGGCATCAATTTCGATAAGTTCGATATTATCCGGTGTCAATTCATGCTTTTCTTTGATCGCAAACATAATATCAATTTGACGATGGGTTAAAAAACAGCATGGATATTTTTTGATCCAGAAGTTATGAGTGTGCCATCGTGGTTCTCCTAGATCTTTCACGATCTCTTCGATTGGGAGGTCTTTTTGGTCGTGAAGTTGTTTAAGCCATTTTTCAAGGTTCCAAGTTCCTGTTAATCCTTTTTGAGCCATTATTGCGGCAAAGTAACCATCACGACAGGCCATTGATGACTCAAAGTAATGAGCATCTGTTCCAAAATTTTCAATATACCCGCTTGCCCTACCAATCGCAATACCTATGGCATTTTTTATTTGGTTTTCATCCAGCTTTAATGCTTTGGCAGCGGCTACTGCTGCCCCGATAATTCCGAAGAAAGGAAGATCCGTAATTCCTTTGTAGGCTAGCGAGAACATACCAATTCGGTTCATTACCTCGGAGGCAACTGCGGTAGCCTCGATGATTTCTCTACCCGATATTCCAAGTTTTTCAGCAAGTGGGAAAATTACCGGAACGATAGTAATGTCACTTGTAGCTGAAGGAAATTGGTCATCCTCAAGCTCAGCTGCGTGCGCGAAATGGCCATTGGCTAGTATGGAACCTTCCAGCGAACTTTTGAACTTACTGCCAATAACCCCGGCATCCTGAGAGATCTCGGTATCTTTTAGATAATTGACTATAGGTTTCCCTGCACCAGTGGCAGAACCCGCAACTATGCCAGCTAAAGTTTTCAAGGAGAACTCTTTGGTAAAACGGACAGTTTCAGACGGGATACTTTCGAATGTAGTTTCTTTTATGAATTTTGCGAAAATATCTGCCATCCTATTAGACATTTAACGACCTCCTTTGCTTTAAGTTGTAAACCCAATAGACCGTTTTTCAGAAAATACATTGTGTTTTTACTAAAAGTTATGGTCACCTCCTCATAGTACGGCTACCATTTGCACATTCTGTCTTACGACTTGGAATCCGCTTATTAACAATAGGTCAGCGCTTATTGTTCCATATGTGGAACAATATACCCTGCCTGTAACAATATTATAATCCTTTTTCTTGATTAATCAATATCTTTTTATATAATTTTCTGAAAAACAAAAATAATCTCATTCTTGAAATGAAAACGGCTTACGAATACTTCTTAGGAAAGAAAAAAGGAATCTTACCCCTCAATATTCGAGGAGCCAGATTCTCTTTAAGTATTCTTGAATATTGTAGAGGGCACAAGCAAGTTGAACTGGAGAACTTGATGCCTGACATTTCCCAGGGATGTTAATCTTCATCCTCATCTTTAATAAGAACTTCGAAGGGAGGCCTTCCTCCCGAGGTCTTGGTTAATTTGGTAGCTGCTTCTAAGACTTTGCTTCCGTAAAAGGATACATTATCAGTGTCTGTTTGTTGGGCTAGGAAGAGACAACTTATTACCTGTTTTACATTGCCATGTAAATCGAATACTGGTGCAGCAACCCCACAAACACCTGGCAAATATTCCTCATAACTTTCGGCATATCCCTTGCGCCTTACATGTTCAAGCTCTTGCATAAACTCTTCAAGGTTCGTTATCGTTTTGTTTGTAAATTGCCGAAGCCCAATATTCTTGATTATCTCTTCAGCTTTCATCTTGTCCATAAATGCTAAAAAGCATTTTCCAAAAGACGCACTAGTTAACGGGAACCGTTGCCCGATATTAACAGTTACTCTGATCGGCAAGGAGGGCTCTTCTTTGGCTATATACATTAATCTGTTATTAGAAATTGGTTCTAGTAATACAGCGGTTTGCTGGGTTTCCTGACACAACCATTTTAGATGGGGTTTGCTAAGTTCAAGGTAGTCTATAAACTCGGAAGCCCTAGTACCTAGCACTACAAGATGAGAACCAAGGCTATACTGTTTTTTCTCTTCGTTATAAAAGACAAAATTAGAGTTCTCAAGGACTTTAAGGATACGATGGCAGGTGCTTTTGTTGATAGAAATATTTTTTGAAATATCAGATAAAGTGCTCGCGCGATGCTTATAACGGCTAAGATATTCTAAAATCTTTATTGCTGACTCAACAGCTGGAACTATAGAACGTTCTTGTTTTTCAACCATATAACTACCTCTTCAGTATTTATTTAGTGTTTCGCTAATAAAAATTAGTTTCATATATCATATTAAATTTGCTCCGTTTATTCAACTATCGGAAAAAGATTTTATCAACAAATTATAGACATTTTAGATTTTTCAAAAAAGTATTGACTTAGGGGCTGAAGTGTTATACGATGGTTCCACAAGAGGTATATAGTTCCATATGTGGAACGCTATGAGCGATTTGTTTCTGTATGTTCATGTTTGGATTCTATACCCTTGGTGGAATCGCTGGTTTTTCCATATGGTTTTACTTATTTAATTAAGCAGATAGTTGTTTGTAGTAAGGAGGAGAAGGTTATGTCAGGCCCGTTAGCAGGCATTAAGGTATTGGAGTTGGCTAGAACACTGGCAGGCCCATATTGTAGTATGCTTTTAGCGGACATGGGGGCAGATGTTCTAAAAGTAGAACAACCCGGGATAGGGGATGAGACCCGGGGTTATACGCCGCCGGCCATGGCCGGGGAAAGTTGTTACTACTTAAGTCTTAACAAAAACAAAAAAGGCATTACGCTGAACCTCAAAACCGAAGAGGGCAAGCAAATTGTAAAAGAGCTGGTGAAAGAAGCAGATGTGTTGGTCGAAAACTTTCGCACCGGGACCATGGAAAAAATGGGTTTGGGATACGATGTGCTTAAGGAAATCAACCCGCGTCTGGTTTATTGTGCGGTAAGCGGCTTTGGCAGGACGGGGCCCATGAAAGACGAGCCCGCGTATGACCTGGTTATGCAGGCCTTTGGAGGTCTGATGAGTGTTACCGGGGAACCGGACCGGCCTCCTGTCAAAGTCGGTTTCTCCATAGTAGATTTAACCACCGGGATGCATGCATGTATTGGTGTCCTGCTCGCTCTGTGGGCCAGGGAAAAGACAGGCAGAGGCCAGTTTGTAGAGGCGTCGCTTCTAGAATCTATAGTTTCTTTGCAAACATATCTGGCCCAAGGCGTGATGGCTACGGGCACGGTTCCCGGGCGTCTGGGATCAGGACATCCTAACTTGGCTCCCTATCAGGTGTTTGAAACCAAAGACAGTTACGTCATTATAGCCGTTCCCAATGACTGGTTATGGCGCAAAATGTGCGATGCTTTGGGTTTGGATGATTTGAAAGAGCATCCCAAGTTTGCGGTTAATGCTAATAGGGTGAAGCACCGTACAGAACTTATTGAATTGATGACTGAATTTACCCGGAGCAAAACGACCAAGGAAATTTCTACTAAACTTAAAGAGGCTGGAGTTCCGGGAGGGCCAATTAACAACATAGCTGACGTTCTAGCTGACCCCCAGGTTATTCATAGGGGAATGATTCAAGAAGTTGAGCACCCCACCATCGGTACCCTCAAGCTGCTGGGAATTCCGATAAAATTGTCGGAGACTCCCGGCTCAATCAGGATGGCACCGCCTACCTTGGGCCAAAACAACACAGAAGTGCTCAGCCGGTTGGGATATACAGCGGAAGAAATCGCTGCTCTGAAGGATAAGGGAGTAATTTAGATAATTGTGTGGAGAAGGGAAGGAGAAAACAATGGATTTTACTATTGATGAAGACCTGGCGCTAATTGTTAAAACTATTAAAGACTTCGTCGACAACGAAGTCGATCCCCTGGGGCAAGCCATCGATGAACAAGACAGGATTCCTCAAGAAATTATTGACACTGCCAAAGATATGGGCCTGTTTGGTTTAAGTATTCCGGAAGAATACGGCGGGACAGGTCTAAGCATGTTGGGCAAGTGCCTTATTTTCGAGCAGCTGGGCCGGACTGCCAACGGGTTCACCACTTTTATTGGCGCCCATAACGGCATAGGTACGGTCGGAATCGTCGAACTGGGCAATGAAGAACAAAAGAAAAAATATCTTCCCGACTTGGCCGCTGGCAACCGCTTTGGAGCTTTTGCCTTGACCGAACCGGAGGCTGGTTCTGATGCGTCAAACCTAAGAACCGTTGCGTTTCGCAAGGGAGACAAATACATTATTAACGGTACCAAACACTTTATCACCAACGCCACTGAAGCCAGTGTTTTTACGGTAATGGCGGCAACGGACAAGTCAAAAGGCGCTAAAGGGATAACTTCTTTCATCGTTGAAAAGGACTTCCCTGGTTTCTCAATTGGTACGGTAGAAAGGAAAATGGGACTGCGGGGTTCTCATACTGCAGAAGTAATACTTGAAGATTGTGAGGTTCCTGCGGAAAATGTTTTGGGCCAAGAGGGTCAGGGTTATGTCAACGCTTTAAAAATTCTGGCCAACGGACGCGCAGGTCTTGCAGCCCGCAATTTAGGCTCTATGCAAAAACTGTTAGAGCTTAGCTCTCAATATGCTCAGCAAAGGATTCAGTTCGGCAAACCCATCGCCTCTTTCCAGGCTATCCAGCACTATCTGGCTGAAATGGAAGCAGATATCCAGGCCACGAGAGCCTTGACCTACCGCGTTGCTTGGATGGTCGATCAAGGCATGAAAATAATAAAAGACGCAGCGACTGTTAAATATTTCGCTTCGGAAGCATATTGCCGGGTTGCTGATAAAGCCTTGCAGATTTTCGGAGGGATGGGTTACATAAAGGATTTTCCAATCGAACGCTACTATCGCGACGCGAGGATTACCAGGATTTACGAAGGGACTTCGGAAATTCAGAAAAACATCATTGCCGCTCAGCTTTTAAAAGAGTATGAATTAGCTCAATAATTAGGGGGAATAAGTGTGAATATAAACAAAGTCGCAGTCATCGGAGCAGGCACTATGGGGCGGGGTATTGTCCATCTCTGTGCCCTGGGCGGTTTTCAGGTTAATATGCAGGATATTAGCGTCGAGCTTCTGAAAAAATCGGTAGATATCATTAGCGCTAACCTGCAAAAAGGGGTGGAGCGAGGGAAAGTAACATCCGAAGCTAAAGCTGCAGCCCTGGCCCGCATAAATTGTATCAGTGAATTAGAGGAAGCCGTTAGAGATGTGGATCTCGTCATTGAAGCCATTCCCGAAATTATGGAACTTAAACTTGAGACATTCGCCAAGTTGGACCAGTTTTGTCCTGAACATACGATTTTGGCCACTAACACATCAACCATGAGTATCACGGAGATTGCTTCAGCAACCAAGCGGCCGCAAAAAGTAATTGGACTTCACTTCTTTAATCCTGTTCACATGATGAAATTGGTTGAGATCATCCGCGCCTTGGATACCTCCGATGAGACATACAATGTTTCATCAGCCTTTTGTAAGGAGATTGGCAAAGAAACCGTGGAAATTAATGAATTTCCCGGTTTTGTCACCTCGCGCATTAATTGCCTGATCGGCAACGAGGCGTTCTTAATGCTGCAAGAGGGCGTAGGAACGCCTGAAGACATCGACAAAGCGCTTAAATTGGGCCTAAACCATCCTATGGGTCCCTTTGAACTCGTGGATTTAGTAGGGCTTGATGTAAGGTTAAGAAACCAGCAGTATTTGTACGAGACTCTGGGCGAAAAATACAGGCCCGCTCCTTTGCTGGTTAAATATGTAAAAGCCGGTAGATTGGGGCGTAAGGTTGGTAAGGGCGTCTACGATTACACTGGGGAATAAGGGGGCTCGATATGGGTTACAAGAATTTGCTCTTAGAATATGACGCCGAAATATGTGTCGTTGTGATCAATCGACCTGAGGTCAGAAATGCCTTAAACCGGGAGACTTGGGCGGAACTCGCCCAAGTAACGGAGCAACTGCAAAAAGACGAGAAGGTTAAGGTAATTATTTTTACCGGCGCAGGGGACAAAGCATTTGTAGCCGGAGCGGATGTAGCGGCTTTGAAAGACCGGAGTTTAATGGAGACTTTTTATAACGAAAACCAGGCCGTGCTGAGCAAGCTGGCTGCAGTGGATAAGATAACAATTGCTGCTATCAATGGCTTCGCATTAGGGGGAGGTTGTGAACTGGCGCTAGCCTGTGATCTGAGAGTAGCCTCTGAGAATGCCAAACTGGGCCAGCCGGAGTTAAACCTCGGTATCTTGCCAGGGGCCGGCGGTACCCAGCGTTTAACGCGCTTGGTTGGAATAGGAAAAGCCAAAGAACTCATTCTAACGGGTGAGGCCATTGATGCAGCAGAAGCATGGCGCATAGGCTTAATCAATAAGGTCGTTCCTGTAGGTCAGGCCGTCGCTGCTGCCAAAGAAATGGCACGCAAAATCCTGAGCAAAGGCCCCTTGGCGGTTCGCGTTGCCAAATCCGTGTTGGATTGGGGCAGCAATACAAGTCTTGACCAGGGATTGATCCTTGAGAGACTGGCTCAGACAATCTTGTTTGCTACGGAAGATCGGATCGAAGGGCTGAGCGCATTCTTGGAGAAAAGGCCACCCAATTATAAAGGAAGATAAGTTGTGAGAAAAATTCTATTAAAAAAGGGCGATGAGATCGTCCCAGGTCAGAGGAGGACAAATTAAATGCAAGAAGCAGTCATTTTGGCCGGTGTACGTACAGCTGTCGGCAGAGTTGGGGGCAGTTTGCAGGATGTAGAGGTTGATTTCCTGGCGGCTCGGGTTATCCGGGAAGTTCTCGATCGCAGCGGTATCCCGGATCAAGCTGTGGATGAAGTCATCCTCGGTCAGACTAAACAAAGCAGCGACAATCCAAATTTGGCCCGTCTGTCCCTATTGCGCGCCAATATGCCTGAAGACGTACCCGCTTATACTGTACACCGGCAGTGCGGGTCCGGTCTGACGGCAGTCAATAACGCCGTTCAAGCGATCTGGTCCGGTTATTCCGATCTTGTGATCGCCGGTGGAGCAGAAAGTATGAGTACTGCTCCCTACTACCTTAGAAATGCGCGCTATGGCTATCGTATGGGTAACGCTGAAATTTTGGACCCCAATACAGAAAGCCAGCCGCGTTGTCAGCCGGAGGAACGCTATGGCCGTTTGACCATGGGACTTACGGCGGAAAACTTGGCCGAAAAATATAACATCAGCCGCCAGGAACAAGATGAGTTTGCCTTGATGAGCCAGGAGCGGGCTCTGCGCGCGATTCGGAATGGATTATTTAAGGAAGAAATAGTTCCGTACGAAGTGAAACAAAAAAAAGGAGTTACCGTGTTTGACACAGATGAGCATCCGCGGGAGACGACCCTGGCCCAGTTAGCCAAATTGCCGCCGGTGTTTAAGGACGGTGGAAGCGTGACTGCCGGGAACTCAAGCGGCCGTAACGATGGCGCCGCTGTTGTGATCATTGCTACCCCTGAGAAGGCAAAAGAATTTGGCCTTAAGCCCATTGCGAAGGTAATCGGCATGGGGGCGAGAGGAGTGCCGCCCCAGATTATGGGGATAGGTCCGGTGCCTGCTACACAAGCTGCTTTGAAAATGGCTGGCCTCACTCTGGGTCAGATTGACTTGATTGAACTTAATGAGGCTTTTGCAGCCCAGTCTTTGGCCGTGGTTAAAGAATTGGGATTAGATCTCGAAAAAACCAATGTCAACGGCGGGGCCATCGCCCTGGGACATCCTCTAGGGGCCACAGGGGCAATTATTTTAATTAAATTGCTCAATGAGTTGCGGCGTACAGGGAAAAAATACGGCTTGGCGACATTATGTATCGGTGGCGGTATGGGTATTTCGACCATTGTGGAAAATCTAACCTGATTAGCCAAGCTGCTGAGAAACGTGAAAATGGATGTTCAAAATTCGTCAAAGGTAGTCAGTCATCGGAAGAATGGTATAATGAAGCAAAACTTTAATTAAACGAAAGGAACAGTCTCATGTCACACGTAACCGTAGCAGGGGCAGATATCTTTTATGAACAAATGGGCAATAAACAGCCAACTGTTGTTTTTGTCCACGGAGCAGGCGGATCGAGTCGGCATTGGTTCCGCCAACAGGTCGCATTAAACGGTGTTTGCCGGACAATAGCCGTTGATTTACCCGGCCATGGGGCATCGGGAGGCCGGCTTCTTAGTACCGTGGGCGAGTTCGCAAAATTTTTGGCAGATTTTACGTCATCATTATTCCTCGATGAGTTTGTCGTGGTGGGACATTCCTTAGGCGGAGCGATAGCACTAGAGTTTGCCCTGGAGTTTCCAGAGCGGCTAAGAGGACTGATATTAATCGGGACCGGTGCGCGCCTAAGGGTTAAACCCGATATTCTTGAGGCATTGGGCAAGGGAGAAAAACCCTTTCGTAATGCCGAGCATCTTTATTCCGCTTCTGCTCCGGCGGATGTATTAGAAGAAGCGTTTGCGGAAATCGAAGGCATCCCGTCTGAGGTTTACTTCGCTGATTTTAAGGCATGCAATACATTCAACCGGATGGAAGATGTTCGAAAGATTAAAATTCCCAGTCTCATAGTGGTTGGATCTGAGGACAAAATGACTCCGGTTAAATACTCAGAGTATCTTAATACTCAGTTAGATAACTCCGAGTTGACAATTATTGAATGTGCAGGACACCGATGTATGTCTGAAAGGCCGGATCATGTTAATAGACTGCTGGTTGATTTTCTCGCTCAATTGTAGGCTCGCAGCTTTTAGTTGCCGTTGCGAGGGTGGACTTGTCCATCGCGCACTGCGCTTAAGTAATTTCAAAAATCGGACCCTGATGACCTTAATCTTTAGGATTAGCTGGGCCGTGGGGATTTCTGTCTCCCCTTCGGCTGCGAATGTGATCGCGATCTCCGGCTTGGCTGAGCGCTCTCCGGTGTACATCGGCCCGGTCTGGAACGGGCCGTATGCGGTAATTACGTCTGTGGTATTGATTGGCGTGCTTTTTGGGATGCAGTGGCTGGGGTGGGTGTGAGCGGATAAGTGAGAATTCGTTTGGATTTAATATTCGTTTAAGTTCACATTATGAAGGGAGCATTAGGTGCTCCCGAATTTTTATGCAAATGAAAAAGGAAAAAGGAGATTAATGGAGAAAATGGTAAGGAGAGAAATGTTGGTGGAGGGAGGGCTGAAAAAGCGGAGAAGATTTTTTGGAGGAAGAGAAGTTGTTGAAAGAGATGGAGTGGTGCTATTGACCATAGCCGAAAAAAGTGCCGCAATTTATAAGGGACTTATTGCCAATATCGATCAGATTGGGAGTTATGTCAAGCACACGTCGACTCCATTATGAAGTTGGTGCGAGAGATCGCGAAAAACCAGGTAGCAGCGCGTCACTCGGATGTAATGGCCGTAGCCGCTTACTTACACCATTTCTATACCGGTGTAGAGGCAATTTTTGAACGGATTTCCATTGTTTTTGACGGAAGGCAACCTATTAGTGCGAATTATCAGCGTGAGTTGTTAAGTTCAATGACCTTAGAGATACCGGATGTTCGACCCCGGATAATTACAAAGGATCTTTGGAAAGTGTTAGATGAGTTGCGGGAATTTAGAGATATGTTCCGGCATGCGTACGGGGGAGAGCTGAGCTGGAGCAAGGTCGAAGTCTTAGCATCTAAAATTGACTCGCTAAAAAGCAGTCTTAGCTATCAGATTGAAAATTTTATCAAATCCGTAGAAGATATGAATAAATGATTCTACTGCAAAAACCCCTTCACTTTAACTGTATAAGAAGGATATTTATCTCCCCTGTTGAATTATTAAGTATAAAGAAGTAATCAACCGAACGATGGAGATAAATAGATTTTTGGGGGGTGCAAATGTTCCAAGGTATATCTTCCGATTAGAGGGTGATAACCCGTGAATACTTTGGCCAAACCTCATTTTCGCGATCTACCTCAAGGTGAATGTGCCGGAACCCCAATTTTGCTTAAACTATGGGATCGTTTTGTCTTTTCCTTTCTCCTCACTTAAGCTGGAATCAATAAAGTGAGTGGTGTGCCCACCTGGATGGCTGCTTTTCTCTATGTTGTCTGCATTGTCGCCAATTGTTCATCTGAAGCCAAAATGGCTGAGATGGCCGGTAGAGATGCGTTACTATGGTTAGTTGTTAGGTTAAAAAAAACTTGTGGTAATCACTGAAAGACTGCGATATGAAAAAGAAAGATTTGTAGACGTCTTAGTACTTGATCCATTACAAAGCATTAAAAAACCAAAATGTCAGAATAGTGCGCTTATAAAAGTGTGCACAGCCTTGGGTGTTATTTTAGGAGATATTATAGAACTGGTACCGGATACGTTAGATCATAAATTATAGCTTAATGTACTACGTCTCGCGCCAAAGTCCTGTTTATGGGACATATACGGCTGTAATTAATATTGTTTAAGACCATAAATAGTTTAAGTAATTTGAATGAAAGGTTGATGCTCATGGTACGATTGTCTTATCCCATTGCAATGGAGATAGCCGGCAACACTGCAATGTGGACAAGGCCGGATAGTGGTGACTGTCCGGTCAGCTATCCAGCTCCAACCTATTCTGCGGTTAAGGCTATTTTTGAATCCGTTTTATGGGGGCCAGATATAGAAATAATTCCCACAAAAGTAGAGTTGTGTACTCCCATACAATACCACTCTTATTGCACTAACTATGGAGGGCCTTTACGAAAACCCAAAGATATTAAAGAGGGAAATAATTATCAGTTGTATGCCACCGTGTTAATTGATGTCTGTTATAGACTGTATGCAGAGGTTGTTCCCAATAAAGAAAAAAGCAGATTGCCGGAAAGGGCTGTGCAATGGGATAAAAAAACGACCTCACCTGGTCATGCTTATAAAAACATTTTTGAAAGAAGGCTCAAACGAGGCCAGTGCTATTCCATTCCTACATTGGGGTGGAAAGAATTTACCCCCTCTTATTTTGGCCAATTTAGGGAGACAACACAGGTGCTGTCCGATGCGCGCCCCGTAATCATACCATCTATGCTGAGACAGGTTTTTTCCAAAGGATATGCCTCTTCGGTTTCCTATGTATACGACAATGACCTTGTCATTCAAAACGGAGGGTTGGAGTATCCGAAAAGGAGTGAAAACTATGCTCAATGAATTGTATAGTTTGTCCACTGCTTTGAAAAGTAAAGGGATCAGCACCAAGGAATGGCATAGGGAATATAAACCCCTACCCAAGGTTACGACTAAAGCACCCTGTATACGAATATGGCTTGCCAAGGACGGCTCGATCCGTGGACTTGAGAGCATAAGTGCAGAGGTTGCCCAGTCACTGAGAAAATACGGGAATAACCAAGGAACCTTTCCCGCTTTCAATATCGTTCCCCTTTACCGCCTTATCGATAAAGAACCGCTTTCCGAGTTGGAACGAATCGAAAAAGGTACTATACCCCTCGATTTTGACAAAATTAAATCATGGTGCGTCAATGACAACTGGAAAGAAAGAATTGTCAAAAAAATTGATAGAAGCTTGCACAATATTCCTCAGACCCTTTCAGATTTAATTGGAGATCAAGAACAACCTGAACGAACTCTCGTTTCAGAATTAATTCGATTAGCATCCGGTTTCACAAATGAGCCTGATAAAAGCTTTAAATCCGCACTGGAAAAGTGCATTTTCGCAAAGCTTCAAAAACAAGAAGACCTTGGCATTTTGCTTCCTATGCTATTCCACAAAGGTAACCCTAAGAAAGATCATAACGATGACACGGGTACGTCAATTTCAGTTGTTTTGGATTTGTTTGACTGGCAACAGTATGGATATCCCGTAACAAGCCAGCACACCACCGAATGGATCAACGATATGCTGCTGAAATCCAGCTTGCTGAGTGTATCCAAACAGTCTGAGGATGTCAGAAGTGATGCCTTTGGGATTCCTTTTATTAATCCCAATGAACCTATGCCGAGCGTGAAACTCAGTGGATTTGAGGTAACCTTGCGTTCAATGTTCAGCGGGCAGCCCTGTCAGTATCGTTATGAACAGATCGATGATGGTTCCTATCCCATTGCCATGGAAAATCGATCGCTTGCCAAAAAATCACTGGAATGGGTTGTCGGCCTGGAACGGGAGGGTGTTACATGGCGAAAAATTGATAAGAACGAAATCGTATTTGTTTACCCTTCCAAGTTGCCGGAGATTCAGCCAAGATTCGCTTCAATTTTCGGCTCCAGTCAAGCAGAAAGTTCCGCGCAGGCGGAAGCGCGTTTTGAAAACATCGCCAAAGACTTTATTAGGACGCTCAGAGGTCTTTCGGCAAAGGAAAAACCAGATTTTATCCAGATTTTCACAATCCGTAAACTGGACAAAGCCCGCTCAAAGGTGATATTTACCCGAAATTGCTCGCCGGAGCTGCTCATTCAAGCGGCGGAGGACTGGGAGGCCGGATGCCGCAATACGCCGGAAACAGACTTGAGTGAACGAATAATTCCTTTTCCGCTGCAAGTGGCTCGAATCGTCAACAATGTGTGGAAGCAAAACGGGGAGTTGGCACAAGGCAAGACTGCCGTTGAACGAATGAAATATTATCAGGGCATGGAATTACTGCTTGACCTTATGCAGGAAAGTATGATTGGCAATTACCTTCATACCGTACTTACCCATTCATCCGGGTTGGTAAGCTATACCGGCAATTGGGTGCATGGCGGTTCAAAATGCAAGGACAAGACAGAGGAGAAAACTTTAGAGAAATTAAAAAATGAAACGGTTCTTTTGTTGTCTGTACTTGGACTGCTACTTTATAAACGTGGTGATAGAAAGGAGAAATACATGGAAAATATGGCTTATTTAGTTGGACAGCTCTTGAAAATATCCGACGAGCTTCATACATTTTACTGCAAAATTATGCGAAAAGGGGATGTTCCGCCACAACTGGTGGGGAGTGCATTGTTTGTGACAGCCAGTGAAACGCCGAATCAGGCGATTGCGCAATTGTCTCTCCGAATGAACCCCTATTTAACCTGGGCGAAGCAATATCGTTTTAAGGACAAAACTAAAAATGAGGAGACTTGGAGAGCAGGCTGGCTTCTCAGTTTATATGAAGATGTGGCAAACAAACTATATTCTACAATGAAGGATCCAACACGGTTTGGTGATTTTGAAAAGGCACAGCTTTTTATTGGCTATCTTGCATCGTTTCCTAAAAGAGAGTCTTCGGTAACAGCAATCGGTGATGACAACAATAATGAAAATAATATAGGAGGGGCTAATCATGAATAGTGAAATCAAGCGTGCAACCGGTCTTTTGGTCATTGAAGTTGTAAACTCAAATGCGAACGGCGATCCGGACAGAGAGAGCGATCCACGCCAGCGTCCAAATGGCATTGGTGAAATCTCACCGGTTTCCTTTAAGCGCAAGCTACGTGATTTGTTGGAGGATCACGATAGTGCGTTTTATCAGAGCCTTCCAGAGGTTTATGTTAAGAACTCAGAGCATTACTGCGTATTAGAATCACGTGGGCGGGACAGGAAGTCCATTCAAAACGAGATGTCAAAAGATATTAAAAGCTTTGATCAGAAGAATTTCTTGGAGAGTACTTTTGTTAAGAAATATTGGGATGCAAGAGTCTTCGGGAACACTTTTTTGGAAGAAGGAGCGAATAAAGGATTTATAAAAACAGGCGTTGTTCAGTTCGGTGTGGGTACGTCGATCTCTCCGGTTAATATCATTCGCCACACCAATACGAATAAAGCTGGTGTACAAGAGGGTAAAAATGCCGGAATGGCGCCTCTGGCATTTCGAATTGTGGAACACGGCGTTTATTGTATGCCATTTTTCGTGAATCCAAATTTTGCCGCTAAGACAGGCTGCACGCAAGAAGATATTGACTTGCTTAAGCTTTTAATTCCCAAAGCGTATGATTTAAATCGTTCCGCCATTCGTGCTGATGTGCGCATTCGTCATGCTTGGTATATCGAACATCTGAATGCGCTTGGCAGTTGTCCAGATTATCTTCTTTTGGAAGCGCTTACACCAAAGCGTATTGGCGATATGACCATTGCGTCTACGACTTGGGCTGACTATGAGGACAAGACAGCTCTGCCGGAGGAATTGAAGGCTAAGGTGAGTTCCGTAACCGACCTGATGCTGGTATGATTTACTACGCACACAGTAAAAAAGGTGAAATCCCTGAGCAGGAGTACTCGGTACATATTCGCGGCGTAAGGTCGCTTGCCCACGAATATGTACAGGATATGAGTTACTATGCAAACTGTGACAAATCACTGCTATTACAGATAACAGAAAAAGCCTCCACATTTCACGATCTAGGCAAACTGAATCAAGAAAATCAGGATGTGCTTGCCGGGAAAAATCCAGCCAAATTTCTTCCGCGAAATCATGTCGATGCGGGAGCCGCATATTTTCTGAAGAGCGAACACTTTTCCGCTTTCTCCGCCGCTCTAATCCAGGCTCACCACATTGGCTTTCCTGATTTTACTGTCGAAATGAACAAGGGTGATGAGGCGATTTTTCGGGATAGTTCCATTGCTTCTGATGTGGATAGGGAGTTGCCGAAACTTGAAGTCATTCACAACAACCTCATTAATAGCCATTTTGAGTATGGTGGGGAAGAAATCAAAGGAGATCGCTCGGTTTTCCTGCGGATGCTCTTATCATGCCTTGTTGATGCGGATCACACCGATACGGCCATCCATTACCGGAAGTATCAGACTGAAATAAGCCCGGTTAAATTGCGCGCCGCTGAACGGCTTGCCCAATTAGACCGGCAGATTGCAGCGCTAAAACAAAAAGGAGCCGATGATGATCGGAATGCTCTGCGTAATGAGATGTATTTAGCGTGTCGAAACGCTGACATTGATGCTGGTATAACTTCCTGTGACAGCCCGGTTGGCTCTGGAAAGACAACGGCGGTCATGGCTCATTTGCTTGCACAGGCAGAAAAGCGCGGACTGCGGCGTATCTTTGTTGTACTGCCATTTACGAATATCATTAAACAATCAGTTGATATCTATCGGGATATGCTCGTTTTGCCGGGTGAAAACGCTGAGGAGGTTGTAGCGGAGTTGCACCATCGCGCGGACTTTGAAAGCGAGGATGCCAGACACCTAACCGCGCTTTGGCGGGCGCCCATTATTGTGACAACTGCTGTTCATTTTTTTGAAACGCTGGCATCGAATTCCACCGCAACCTTGCGCCGCTTACACGAATTGCCCGGAAGTGCTATTTTTGTGGATGAATCGCATGCTGCGTTGCCGGCCAAACTTCTGCCCATTGCCTGGAAGTGGATCAACATTTATGCTGCGGAATGGAAGTGCTACTGGGTTTTGGCGTCCGGTTCACTGAATCGATTTTGGACAATCCCGGAAATCGCCGGTACCAAAAACTCCAACATTGTACCGGAAATTATCGATGACGAACTGCGTAGACGTCTTTCTGTCTATGAAAACAATCGGATTACTTATCATAGTGATTTACGACCGAAAGGTACGGCGGAGCTTGCTAAGTGGATCGTCAATTTTCCGGGGCCGAGACTGGTTATCTTGAACACGGTTCAAAGTGCTGCCGTATTAGCAGACTATTTTTCAGAACGCTTTGGCCGAGAGTGTGTCGAACATCTGTCTACGGCTTTGACTTCAAATGATCGGGACAACACACTTGAACGGGTAAAAAAGCGCTTAGAAAACAAAAAAGATACCGATTGGACTTTGATAGCAACGTCGTGTATTGAAGCCGGCGTAAATCTGTCTTTTAGAAATGGATTCCGTGAGCTTGGATCACTGGTATCGCTGCTGCAAGCTTCAGGACGTGTCAATCGAGAGGGCGTTCTTGATGATGCGGAGATGTGGACATTTTGTATTTTAGAAGACGGAATGTTAAAGCTCAATCCGGGTTTAAAGGAGCCTGCCGCTGTTCTTAAAGGGTATTTTGAAAGGGGCAGAACCATTGCACCGGAATTGAGTACACAATCCCTTGCTGATGAAATCGCCTTATATGGACTATCGGGAAAACATAAAAAATTGGTCACCGATGAGGAATTACAAAACTTTCGTCAGGTAGAACGAGATTTCAAGGTGATTGACAGCGATACCTGTCTTGTAGTTGTTGATTCAACCGTGGCAAAGCGCTTGCAATATGGAAAAGTCGATTGGAAAGAACTACAAAAAGTCTCAGTTCAAATTGCCAAATATAAGTTGGATGAACTGAGAACGCCTATGATAATGGATAATATTTATAGGTGGAATCTCGAATACGATCGTTTTCTCGGGTATATGGCGGGTATTGTAAATTTGAAAAAGTACATCGGAAAAGCACTTATAATCTAATTGCTCATTTAATACTACACATCATATTGGAATTATCGGTTCTACAGCAAACAATAAAGACCAGACACTCCAAGTTATTATGCTTAGACATGACTGCTCTTTATAACCGGCTTGAAGCTGTACTCGCATTATTAATTCATATCTAAGTGAACACACTTGTTCCCTTTTTCTTGTCGAAGACGGGGGAAAGAGGATGGATGAAAAAATGTTGAAAGGTTAATTCTTATACTAATTTCTAGGCGGTGTAAATGATTTGGAATATTATGCACATTCTGACAGTCAGAAGGATATTAGGGAGTGGCATTTGTTAAGAGACAATAATAGGGAAATGAAAAATTCCCAATCATATGAAGATGAAGATTTACTGGCCTTATCCGGTATTCAGCATTTTGCTTTCTGCGAAAGGCAGTGGGCGTTAATCCACATTGAAAAACAGTGGGAAGAAAACGTCCTTACCGTAGAAGGCAAACAAATGCATGAGAGAGTGGATGACCCGTATTTTTCGGAAACCAGAAATAACGTTAGGATCGTGCGTTCTGTTCCTTTGGTTTCGAGGAGACTGGGTTTATATGGGGTAGCTGACGCAATTGAATACTGGCAAGACCCTGGAGATACCTCTTCAACAATAATTAGTATTGTTGAATACAAAAGGGGAAAACCAAAAGCAGATGACAGGGATAAAGTTCAATTATGCGCTCAGGCCCTCTGTATAGAGGAAATGTTAGGGGTAAAAATCGATACAGCCTATTTATTTTATGGTGAGACAAGGCACAGGCATCGGGTTGATCTTGACGAAACATTGAGAGCGAGGGTCAGAAAGCTCACGGCTAGAATGCACGATCTATACGAAAAAGGAATAACTCCCATGGTTAAAAAACAGTCAAAATGCAGGAACTGCTCCTTGGAAAACATATGTGTACCTGACCTCGGTACAAAACGGAATGTGACTGAGTACTATCTGAAGAATTTGGTTGAGGAAGCGCAAAAGGATGCGGGAGAATAGCTGATGAGGAAAATGCTAAATGTACTGTATGTGACAACTCCAGAAGCCTATCTGGCGAAAGATGGGGAGAATTTGGTGGTTAAGGTAGAGGATAAAGAAATCTTCCGCACGCCGATTCATTACCTGGAAGGGATAGTCACATTCGGTTATACAGGGGGCAGTCCGGCATTATTAGGTCTATGTGCTGAAAGGGGAGTATCAGTTACATTCCTAAGCGAGCATGGGAAATTTCTTGCAAGTATTTCCGGACCGGTTAAAGGCAACGTACTTTTAAGGCGCAAACAATACAGAATGGCTGATTCGCCGAATGATTGCACAAAATTAGCTTCGCGCTTTATCATCGGTAAAATAGCGAACTGCAGAACGGTGCTGAGACGTTTTATCAGTGATCATGGGGAAAAGTATAGTGTTGATAGGAATGAGCGCATTAATAAAGAGTTAGCCCGAAACATTGTTAGAGTTAGCAGGGCTTCATCCATGGATGAAATTAGAGGTATAGAGGGAGAAAGCGCAAGAGACTATTTCTCAGTATTTAACGATATGGTGCTCAGCCAGAGAGAACATTTTTTTATGGTAGAGCGAAGCCGAAGGCCACCAATGGATAACTTAAACGCTTTGCTTTCTTTCTTTTATACATTACTGGCAAATGAAACAAGAAGTGCCCTCGAAACTGTAGGGTTAGATCCCTATGTAGGTTTTCTGCACCGTGATCGCCCAGGCAGGCCCGGTCTGGCATTGGACTTAATGGAAGAATTCCGCCCTTATATGGTGGATAGACTTGTTCTCAGTCTGATCAACCGGCGGCAGGTTACAGCTGATCACTTTGTCAAGAAGGAGTCAGGTGGTGTAATCTTAAAGGAAAAAGCGAGAAAAATCGTATTAGAGGCTTGGCAAACAAGAAAAAGAGAAGAAATAACTCATCCTTTTTTGAACGAAAAGATAACCGTAGGGCTTTTGCCTTATGCCCAAGCTTTGTTGCTTTCCAGATATCTCAGAGGTGATATGGACGATTATCCACCTTTTGTCTGGAAATAAGGGAGGTAAGCTGCAATGATGGTGCTAATTACGTATGATGTGAACACCACATCAGAAGCTGGGAAGAAAAGACTCAGGCAGGTTGCCAAGCAATGTGTCAATTACGGGCAAAGAGTACAAAATTCCGTTTTCGAATGTCTTGTCGACCCTGCCCAGTTTGCCCAGCTAAAAAACAAGTTGGAGGGGATAATAGATTCAGAGGTAGACAGCTTGAGATACTACTTCTTAGGGAGTAACTGGAAAAGAAGAGTAGAACATGTAGGTGCAAAAACAACGTTTGATCCAGAAGGAGTGATAATCGTTTAAGTGAAGTGCGAACCTCATGTGAACATGATTTGCTGAGGGTATCGCATGCGGCTTGAATAGCTGCTTTTTGTGCAAAAACCGACTCTTTTGGAAGAGCCTGAAGTTATCAAAGCTAGGGTTCGCGAAGATAAGAACCTTAGCTATTGATATAGCCTGCTTTTTTGCAGGTGCTGTCGCACCCCTCGCGGGTGCGTGGATTGAAACACCTTCGCCAACTACATCACCTCCAATCAAGGCAAGTCGCACCCCTCGCGGGTGCGTGGATTGAAACGGCGCCCAAACCTCTGGGCTAAGTCATCACCATAGTCGCACCCCTCGCGGGTGCGTGGATTGAAACTTTCACGGGCTCGAACACCTTCACGGCTAGCTTGGTCGCACCCCTCGCGGGTGCGTGGATTGAAACCTCCCAGGTGTACCAGGAACGCCCAGTTTTTACAGTCGCACCCCTCGCGGGTGCGTGGATTGAAACTACACTTGCACTCATTTCAGCAAGTGTGCTAGAATCGTCGCACCCCTCGCGGGTGCGTGGATTGAAACCGCTGTGATGTTGCCAGCACAAGCATACCAGGTTCGTCGCACCCCTCGCGGGTGCGTGGATTGAAACATTGTTCCACTCTCTTCCTGGGCCTAAATATCACAAGTCGCACCCCTCGCGGGTGCGTGGATTGAAACCGGCGCTATCTTCTCCAGGTCGCGCCAGTCTCCCCGTCGCACCCCTCGCGGGTGCGTGGATTGAAACTTTTCGAGCTCTTCAGTGCTTTGATCATGGAGATCGTCGCACCCCTCGCGGGTGCGTGGATTGAAACATCCGCTGCCGGGGAGTGGTTGGCGGGCGCATGCAGGTCGCACCCCTCGCGGGTGCGTGGATTGAAACCGTACGGTCTTCGGCATAAAACACACTCAACAATTGTCGCACCCCTCGCGGGTGCGTGGATTGAAACCTGCCAGAAGCTTTTGGGTAAGCACGCCATCAAGTCGCACCCCTCGCGGGTGCGTGGATTGAAACATGATGACCAGCATTCGCTCATCATAACCAAGTGCGTCGCACCCCTCGCGGGTGCGTGGATTGAAACATTTTATATTCAGGGTAAATTTTCCTGTTGTCCCGCGTCGCACCCCTCGCGGGTGCGTGGATTGAAACCCTTATGGCCATGGCGAGAAGTCAGCCTTACTTGGTCGCACCCCTCGCGGGTGCGTGGATTGAAACCTGTGGACCCGGTTTCCAGCCGTTCTCCATCGACGTCGCACCCCTCGCGGGTGCGTGGATTGAAACTTGCACCCACGGTGGGATCTGTCTTAATCAGCTCGTCGCACCCCTCGCGGGTGCGTGGATTGAAACCCGGCTGACGTCGCAAAAGATAAGCTCAGCCCCCAGTCGCACCCCTCGCGGGTGCGTGGATTGAAACAGGCCGAACTTCTCATTGAGCGCCATTAGGTTAAGTCGCACCCCTCGCGGGTGCGTGGATTGAAACTTAATCTTTGCCTTGCTGGCCCCACAGGTGCATTGTCGCACCCCTCGCGGGTGCGTGGATTGAAACAGATTATTGGTGTTGGGAATCAGCTTGCCGATCTGTCGCACCCCTCGCGGGTGCGTGGATTGAAACATCATATTGATGGAACCAAACATAACCATGATCTGTCGCACCCCTCGCGGGTGCGTGGATTGAAACTGCTCCGGGATCCGTACTTGGCTGAGTGCATGGAAGTCGCACCCCTCGCGGGTGCATGGATTGAAACAAATTCTCAGTTAATAACAACATCGTAATTGGAACGTCGCACCCCTCGCGGGTGCGTGGATTGAAACGTGAGAAAGAGTATCATTTTTTTGTTAGTATTAAGTCGCACCCCTCGCGGGTGCGTGGATTGAAACCTTAATGTTTCAACATAATCAACAGATTGAAGTAGTCGCACCCCTCGCGGGTGCGTGGATTGAAACTTCCTTGGCACCGATTCTGCGAACAAACTCACTTTGTCGCACCCCTCGCGGGTGCGTGGATTGAAACAGAAGGCGTTGAATCCACTGTAGCGGCCACGGATTAGTCGCACCCCTCGCGGGTGCGTGGATTGAAACTTTACCATGATGGGGAAAAAGTGAAGATTGCCCGCGGGTCGCACCCCTCGCGGGTGCGTGGATTGAAACTGTAGCGCTGGGGACGGAAGTCGATGCCGTCGCGGTCGCACCCCTCGCGGGTGCGTGGATTGAAACGAAAATGCTTGGGCACGGCAGGGACCAGTCAATAGTCGCACCCCTCGCGGGTGCGTGGATTGAAACCTCTCTTGTAATATTAAAGAAACACTCCATTTTTGTCGCACCCCTCGCGGGTGCGTGGATTGAAACTTACCCGGCGGAAAGGGAAACAGCAATATGGTTACGGTCGCACCCCTCGCGGGTGCGTGGATTGAAACAATAGCCTCCACCGCTTCAAGGAGGCGGATATCCCGTCGCACCCCTCGCGGGTGCGTGGATTGAAACTTCAGTAGATAACTGCTCCATGCGGTTTTTTATTTGTCGCACCCCTCGCGGGTGCGTGGATTGAAACAGGGAATGTTGACCTTGGCTGATGGGGATGAGGTTGTCGCACCCCTCGCGGGTGCGTGGATTGAAACATAATAATATCGGCGTTGTCCAGTCATTGGCTCCGTCGTCGCACCCCTCGCGGGTGCGTGGATTGAAACCTCTTAGAGAATACAGGGTTAAAAGAAATGGACAGTCGCACCCCTCGCGGGTGCGTGGATTGAAACCGCTTGGTTTTTGTGAGCATTTCGCGCGTGATATAGTCGCACCCCTCGCGGGTGCGTGGATTGAAACGAAAAGAATAAGGCTACCGCGCTGGAAATGCTGGGTCGCACCCCTCGCGGGTGCGTGGATTGAAACCCTTTAACCCCAAATGTAAAATTCGCAACCTTAAGTCGCACCCCTCGCGGGTGCGTGGATTGAAACTACGTTGACACGGATGAGCATACCGTGCAGAATAGTCGCACCCCTCGCGGGTGCGTGGATTGAAACCTGGTGGCGCTGATTGCTGGGGCTGCGCACGATTAGTCGCACCCCTCGCGGGTGCGTGGATTGAAACAGGACTCTCGGTGGATTTGGCGGAATGCTCTCAAAGTCGCACCCCTCGCGGGTGCGTGGATTGAAACCTGGACATATAAGGCCCCCTGGTTAGCGCCGTTAAGTCGCACCCCTCGCGGGTGCGTGGATTGAAACATTAGCTTTCTTAAAGCGTTTAAACATTTCAAGGTCGCACCCCTCGCGGGTGCGTGGATTGAAACGCTGATTATCATGGTGGTTATGCGGTCGCACTACAGTCGCACCCCTCGCGGGTGCGTGGATTGAAACTTGTTTCTCAAAAGCCGATAAACAAGTTACGCCTAGTCGCACCCCTCGCGGGTGCGTGGATTGAAACGTTCGTAAGGTTGAACCTGTGCCCCTCAAGCGCCGTGTCGCACCCCTCGCGGGTGCGTGGATTGAAACACGAGATAAAAGAATATGAGATGTATCTTGATGAAGGTCGCACCCCTCGCGGGTGCGTGGATTGAAACTGTATCAAGGTATCATTACCGCTTTGACCGTGGTGGTCGCACCCCTCGCGGGTGCGTGGATTGAAACACTTTCGTGATATTCAAGATAGTCTTCTCTGCTGGTCGCACCCCTCGCGGGTGCGTGGATTGAAACGCCCTGCTGTTTTTGGCGTTCTATGGCCTGACGGATGTCGCACCCCTCGCGGGTGCGTGGATTGAAACACCAGAAAAAGCTGTGGCTTTCAATTGCGGTTTTGTCGCACCCCTCGCGGGTGCGTGGATTGAAACTTGTGTATTTACCTATGATCAAACTAATGTTAAGTCGCACCCCTCGCGGGTGCGTGGATTGAAACGGGTACGTGGAGTGCTGGTCAAAAATTAGTTGTAACAGTCGCACCCCTCGCGGGTGCGTGGATTGAAACAAAATTTCTCTGTCCCTTAGCAAAAGAATTAAAGTCGCACCCCTCGCGGGTGCGTGGATTGAAACAAAACGACAAGTGAAGAGACTTTGATCAAGCCCGTGTCGCACCCCTCGCGGGTGCGTGGATTGAAACATCTTCTATGGCATTAAAGGCATTGCTGGTGTAGTCGCACCCCTCGCGGGTGCGTGGATTGAAACATGTGCTCGAAAAAGTAATTACCAATCCTACGCGTCGCACCCCTCGCGGGTGCGTGGATTGAAACCGAGTACTCCGAGAGCATCCGGATGAACTGGCCAGGTCGCACCCCTCGCGGGTGCGTGGATTGAAACCCTAGTTCCTTCGCAATCTGCCAGTCTTTGCAGTAGGTCGCACCCCTCGCGGGTGCGTGGATTGAAACAATGCGCAAAAAGTCAACGAGCGAATAGCGGCAAGTCGCACCCCTCGCGGGTGCGTGGATTGAAACGCGAATGACGAGTGGATAACGCGTCGGAGTAAAGTGTCGCACCCCTCGCGGGTGCGTGGATTGAAACTGGTTTTGTTGTACTCCCGGTTGAGCGGGATCATATCGTCGCACCCCTCGCGGGTGCGTGGATTGAAACTGAGATGGTAGTGCATCTTTCGGACTATGTGGCATCGTCGCACCCCTCGCGGGTGCGTGGATTGAAACAAGAGTCCGCAGAAGCAATGAGGGAGGCTTTAGAGTCGCACCCCTCGCGGGTGCGTGGATTGAAACAAAAGCCTTGTGCACCATCTGATTCGAGGACCGGGTCGCACCCCTCGCGGGTGCGTGGATTGAAACGTTTTCGATGCGCTGTGAGCGGGTTTTGTTGTACGTCGCACCCCTCGCGGGTGCGTGGATTGAAACTTCGAGCAACCACATACCCTACACCTCCCCTTGTGTCGCACCCCTCGCGGGTGCGTGGATTGAAACTTAGGGTTAATCTATACATAGCGACCGGAGGGACCGTCGCACCCCTCGCGGGTGCGTGGATTGAAACTTAGGGTTAATCTATACATAGCGACCGGAGGGACCGTCGCACCCCTCGCGGGTGCGTGGATTGAAACTCTCGGACTTTGGCCGGAATGAATACGTATGTGCGCGTCGCACCCCTCGCGGGTGCGTGGATTGAAACCTTTACATTTGGACAATACCCATTATAATTACACGTCGCACCCCTCGCGGGTGCGTGGATTGAAACCTGTCAACCAAGTTGAGGATGAATTCCTGTCGCGGTCGCACCCCTCGCGGGTGCGTGGATTGAAACTTAGGTATCAAAGTGAGGGATAAAAACATGTGTAGTCGCACCCCTCGCGGGTGCGTGGATTGAAACACGGCTAATTATGCAGCGTAAGCGTTGGATTCCATGTCGCACCCCTCGCGGGTGCGTGGATTGAAACTGCTTTTCTTGGCAAGCGGTAAAGTACGCGCTTCGGTCGCACCCCTCGCGGGTGCGTGGATTGAAACTCGTTATCAACACCAGACACCATCGACGCGAAGCGCGTCGCACCCCTCGCGGGTGCGTGGATTGAAACATCAATCGCTTTTCTTAATTCGTCAGACATAGGCTTGTCGCACCCCTCGCGGGTGCGTGGATTGAAACGGCAATCAACTTATCCAATTCTTCCCCAGGATCCGTCGCACCCCTCGCGGGTGCGTGGATTGAAACATTAAAAAGACAGATGAAGATAGGATTCAATTATTGTCGCACCCCTCGCGGGTGCGTGGATTGAAACAAATGTACAAGAATCTCCTCTATCTTTTACTGGAGTCGCACCCCTCGCGGGTGCGTGGATTGAAACAAGAATTATGTGGAAAAAATATCTCACGAATATAAGTCGCACCCCTCGCGGGTGCGTGGATTGAAACCGCGAACAGATTGCGAAGGTTATGCATATCCCCGGGTCGCACCCCTCGCGGGTGCGTGGATTGAAACATTCTATCTTTTATGGAAAAGGAACTGAATTTGCTAAAATACTTGAAGAAGAATTTGCGTCGCACCCCTCGCGGGTGCGTGGATTGAAACTGGGTATCAGGTGGGCCGTCCGTCGTTAAATTAAAGTCGCACCCCTCGCGGGTGCGTGGATTGAAACATCTAGGCCGTCGAGAGGCAGTTTCGCCCTCTTGTGTCGCACCCCTCGCGGGTGCGTGGATTGAAACAGTTTAACTGTATCAGTATTATTTAAAATGTTTAAGTCGCACCCCTCGCGGGTGCGTGGATTGAAACTCCCCTACTTTAGAAGTAGGGGTATTCTGCTACCGTCGCACCCCTCGCGGGTGCGTGGATTGAAACCAATAACAGAGAAACCAAGTTTGAAACTATGCAACGTCGCACCCCTCGCGGGTGCGTGGATTGAAACTTGCTAAAGAAGGTTAAATGTTCCTGCAAGCATTTCGTCGCACCCCTCGCGGGTGCGTGGATTGAAACAATAACCGACCGTGCAGGGTGTGTTCCCTGCTCAGTCGCACCCCTCGCGGGTGCGTGGATTGAAACTGAGCATATAAGGCTTGATTTTTTCGTGAAGCTCATGTCGCACCCCTCGCGGGTGCGTGGATTGAAACAAGGGATGGTTGTTGAGTGTAACAAAAATTGTAAAGTCGCACCCCTCGCGGGTGCGTGGATTGAAACAGTATGCCCCTGCAGCTCACAGAACATAGTATTTTGTCGCACCCCTCGCGGGTGCGTGGATTGAAACTGCAAGGAAGGTAATATTATGAAAATAGGCTACGAGTCGCACCCCTCGCGGGTGCGTGGATTGAAACACCATGAACATATACATAAATATACAAATAAATGCAGTCGCACCCCTCGCGGGTGCGTGGATTGAAACAAGAAGTTTTGTTATCTTTTCGTCGAAAGTTTGGGTCGCACCCCTCGCGGGTGCGTGGATTGAAACGCCATGTAGCCAACTACCTATTCCATAGATAATTGTCGCACCCCTCGCGGGTGCGTGGATTGAAACCCCAAAGTAAAGTATTATAGTTTTTATCTCCTAAGTCGCACCCCTCGCGGGTGCGTGGATTGAAACCGGCTCCCTATGATGCAGTGGCCATGATCGAGAAAGTCGCACCCCTCGCGGGTGCGTGGATTGAAACTTCAAGCACTCTTACGGTTTCCGACCAATGAGAGGTCGCACCCCTCGCGGGTGCGTGGATTGAAACTCTTGATGACACCGATTTTCTACCTCTTGCCGTTGGTCGCACCCCTCGCGGGTGCGTGGATTGAAACTTCTAAGAAGATATGGATTATAGTTGTCCAGTCCGTCGCACCCCTCGCGGGTGCGTGGATTGAAACTTCCCAAAACTAAAGGAGGTGAGGACCATGCCAGGGTCGCACCCCTCGCGGGTGCGTGGATTGAAACTTCCAGTCCTCACCCTTGTCGATCGTAGTAGTGACAGTCGCACCCCTCGCGGGTGCGTGGATTGAAACAGGCCCAAATCCAAATTAACAAGAACAAAATGAGGAGGTCGCACCCCTCGCGGGTGCGTGGATTGAAACTCTCAGCAGAGGCCTATAGCAAACACGGCCTTAAGTCGCACCCCTCGCGGGTGCGTGGATTGAAACTGGGAAAAACGGCTCCTGGATGTAGTCAGAGACAAGGTCGCACCCCTCGCGGGTGCGTGGATTGAAACGTACAGCCAGGTGGCATGATAATGTCTCAGATCGTGGTCGCACCCCTCGCGGGTGCGTGGATTGAAACACATCAATTCTATCTATAGTGCATTTCATATAAGCGTCGCACCCCTCGCGGGTGCGTGGATTGAAACGACCAGTGATGCATTTCTAAGGGCTGTAGCACCAAAGTCGCACCCCTCGCGGGTGCGTGGATTGAAACAACGATGTGTTTACATGCCCCGAAGCTGCAGAGAAGTCGCACCCCTCGCGGGTGCGTGGATTGAAACAACGTTCCACCGCATAAGGCTTTTGAGTATGAGTCGCACCCCCCGCGGGTGCGTGGATTGAAACACTGGCTGAAGCGTTGCCGTGGGCCATGCTTTACGTCGCACCCCCCGCGGGTGCGTGGATTGAAACCCGGTGGACAGCAGTACCTAGTCATTGACAAGGTCGCACCCCCCGCGGGTGCGTGGATTGAAACAGGAGTAGGCGGTGGAGTGACGTATTCGTAAAGTCGCACCCCCCGCGGGTGCGTGGATTGAAACTGTGATGAGCAGAACGGCTTCAGCCCGGCTCATGGTCGCACCCCCCGCGGGTGCGTGGATTGAAACGATTTGGACTGTTGCTCCTACGTCAAAGATCGGTCGCACCCCCCGCGGGTGCGTGGATTGAAACATGTTTGAGAGCTGCTTTCCGGACTACGGCGCAGGTCGCACCCCCCGCGGGTGCGTGGATTGAAACTTGCAAGTCAGACTGTAAGCGGCGCGGCTGACCTGTCGCACCCCTCGCGGGTGCGTGGATTGAAACTCAGATCTGGCGTAGACATTGTGACGGTGGCTGCGTCGCACCCCTCGCGGGTGCGTGGATTGAAACAAAGAATCAACCCATCATGCTATTTATCGGGTTAGGTCGCACCCCTCGCGGGTGCGTGGATTGAAACGGAATACTTTCGCATAACAAGCAAATTCGCGCCCGGGTCGCACCCCTCGCGGGTGCGTGGATTGAAACTCCTTTGTTTGAGTTCTAAGCCATCAAGAGGAGTCATACACCACTCAGATCGTGGGAGCCAGTACGCAAGTCATGCATACCAAGATATCCTAGAAGAGATGATCTAGGTGAGACCCAGGCAAAGGATCTTTTTGCAAGGATTAATACTTCTTCTGATAAGACCTTTGAAATACCCGCAGTATTATTAGTCATTGAATTATCCCCAATTCCATGCTATTCTAAGCTTAAGGAAATTATTGGAACAAGGGAGGGCTGATCGTGGGGACGTCTCCGTATTTAGCAGGGCACTTAAAGAGAATAGCGGAGGAAGAAGCAAGGACGCAGGAGCGTTTGAGAGTTGCTCAGGCTAAGGCGGAACAAATTGCAATGGTCCTGCGTAAAGAATTCCCTGGCGTGGAAGTCGTGCTGTTCGGTTCGCTGGCTACTGGACAGTTCGAGCTAGATTCGGATATTGATTTGGCAGTGAAAGGACTCCCCGAAGAGCATTACCTCAAAGCTTACGGAATTGCGGAGAGTATAGCTGACCCGATCAAGGTGGATGTCGTGCAGCTTGAATTTGCCCGGGAATCTCTGCGCTCTAACATTGAAAGAGATGGGGTGATCCTATGACCGCTGCCGAAAAGCGGGCCGCCAGCTATAAAACTCTTATTGCTAATATCCTATCTGATTGGGAGTCCTGCCAGGCACAGCTTGATTCCATTATGGAGTTGGTACAAGAGATAGCGAAAGACCAGGGACCGGTCCGTGGCTCGGATGTGATGGCCGTTGCTGCTTACTTATACCATTTTTATACCGGTGTAGAGGCAATTTTCGAACGGATTTCAAAGGCTTTTGACGGTGGACAGCCTCTCGGTGGAGATTATCATCGGGAGCTGTTACGTTCGATGAAACTAAAAATACCTGATGTACGCCCCGCTGTAATCACGAAGGAGCTTTGGTATGATTTGGATGAGCTCCGGAGATTTAGGCACATGTTCCGCCATGCCTATGGGGCTGAGTTGCGCTGGCGCAATGTAGAAGCCTTAGCTTCTAAGACGGGGGCTTTAAGACGCAGTCTTACCTATCAGATTGAGAATTTCATTAAGTTCGTGGAAGATATGACTACTGATATTGACCATCGCTAATTATCAACTCTAATTATCTGTCCCTTTTAGATGTCTATATCCCCCCTCTACTTGGAGAAAATGGTAGTATCCGGGTAAAAGGGGGATTTTTCGTTGGGTAAGTTGTTTGAACTTTTGACTGCTGAGTAGATTTAAAAAGGGTTGAAAAATGATCTATTAGATATTATAATCATATTGTTATAAAACATATAATTATAAACTAATAGTTGAAACATACGAGGAAGGGGTTCTCTCATGAAACAATGGTGGCACGGGTCTTATGCGCCTCTACCGGTAGTAATTACCTTGGGAATTCTCAGTGCAGCTTATTTTGGCGTGTTAGGCACGGTTTGGGCTGTTACAGGAGAGTTTACCCGTTGGGGAGGGCATCTGTTACAGCTGGCCGGCTATCCTATCGAGCAATTAAGTTACCTTAAGATCATTAAAATGGATGTGATGCCCTGGCAAAGGGTGGATGGATGGGTCGTTTTCGGTATGTTTTTTGGTGCGCTTATCGCCGCTCTATCTGGAGGAAATTGGAAACTGCGTGTGCCGATTCAGAAACGCCGTCTTGTTCAGGGCTTAATCGGTGGAATCATAGCCGGTTTCGGGACCCGTTTATCTATGGGATGTAACTTAGCTGCTCTTTTTACCGGAGTACCTCAATTTACCTTACATGCTATGCTGTTTACCATTGGAACAATTGCAGGAACTTGGTTTGGTTTAAAAATTGCTTTATCTTCCTGGTTCCTGGGTACACCTAAAATTGTGGCGCAAAAGGGTTCTATAGTTCAGGCCGCTCTTCAATTGAAGAAAAGTAGACAGCCCTGGCTAGCCTTAGTAGTTTTAGTCGTATTTTTTATCATCGTAGGAACTTATTTTACAAAAGGGTTAAGTGCCCTGGCTACGGCCGCTTTATTTGGTCTCGGTTTTGGCTGGTTGATTGAAAAAGGCCAAATCTGCTTTACATCGGCTTTCCGAGATTTATGGATCTCTGGGCGGAGCACGATTGCCAAGGCTCTTATCTGGGGAATGGGAATCCAAACGCTAGGAACTGCCTGGTTTATTGCCCACGGCACTCCGGCCAAAGTGATGTGGGCAGGATCTGGCGCAATCCTTGGAGGGCTACTTTTTGGCATTGGAATCGTAATTGCCGGCGGTTGTGAGACAGGATGGATGTATCGGGCCATGGAAGGTCAGATTCATTTCTGGTTTGTAGGTATCGGCAATGTTATTGGAGCTACGGTCTTAACCCTTCTCTGGGATAAAGGGATCTACCAGGTTTTGGTAGCGCCTTGGCCTAAGGTTGATTTTGTTAAGCTTTACGGATGGCCGGCAGCCTTTTTTATCGTCTACGGTTTTCTTGCGCTTCTTTATGTCTTTATCAGATATGTTGAGAAAAGAAAAAGCTTCACCAGTCTGGTCAAGCTGCCTTTGGGTGAAAATATTTTAGGGAAAAGAGAGGAGAATCTTACCCATGGATAAGATTAGGGTGGATTATACACTGGATTTAAGGGGAGAACCTTGTCCATATCCCCTGATTTACAGTTTGGAAATACTGGCTAAGATGGTGGCAGGTCAAGTACTAGAGCTTATTGCCGATTGTCCCCAATCATTTCGCTCAGTTCCGGAAGAGGCTGTTAAGCAGGGGTATAAACTGGTGGCTGGTCCATTTAAAGAAGGATCTGTTCTTCGTTTCTACTTGCAAAAATAACTACCCTATACGCGCTGGGGTCCCAAGGGTTCCGGTCCCCGGGTAATTCTACATGTTTGATATAGTTATCATAAGTTTTTCTAGTTCGTCACGTTCTCTTGAGGGTACCTGAAAATATTCCTTGAGAAGTTATCCTTCTGTTCTTTTACTTAATGGCCACGTTTCTTGAACTCTTAAAAACCTTTGTCGGGGAAGCATGGACAGAGGATATCCGGGAAGACGACCTCACACGTGTGGAAAAAAGCTATATCCTTCAGGACTTCAATGAGAAAGAATCCGATATCGTTTACCGCTTGCACAGTAGAGAAGATATGGTCTTTTACGTCTTATTGGAACTCCAATCCACCGTGGATTACGGGATGCCTTTTCGACTTCTTTTGTACATGGTGGAAATCTGGCGGGACATCTAAACTTTCAATACATCTTGTTTGACGTCAATCGTTATCCGGAAGACATGCTGATCCGGGCGTCCAACCTAATTGCCAGTATTTTTGCCTTAGATCAAAAAATGAGCAGGGAAGCTTTGGTCAAGCGGCTGCGGAAAATGGTCGATAACCTCCGAAACTTAAAGAACGAGGACTTCAGGCAGCTCGTCATCTGGATTAAACATGTTCTGAAAAGCCGGCTCACAGAACCTTTGAGGCAGGAAGTTGATCATATCTTAGAGAGAGCCAATCCGCAGGAGGTGGAAATAATGATCTATAATTTGGAACGAACGCTGGATGAGATAGAGCAGCAAGCTGAATTTCGAGGCATGCTTAAAGGCCGGGAAGAAGGCCGGGAAGAAGAGAAAGTGCTGACAGCCAAGGCGGCTCTGGCGAAAGGGTTAACGCTCGAACTCATCGCGGAAATCACCGGACTTCCTCTGGAAAAGCTCCTGGAGCTGCAAAATGAGATTAGGCACAAAACCTGAGCCAGTGGGTACCAAAATGGTACCCTTTGCTCGCCTGAATTGAGACCACGAGAGTGGTCGTTTTTCTATATATCAGGGAGTATAAGTTTTTGGGGTACTTCTATAGGGTACCCCTTTACTTGCAGATTTGGTAAGCCGGAGCATATGGAAGCTAATGTTTTGAAAGAGATACTCTTTGATTCGCATAGGCACTGGGATGCTTTTGTAGAGAAATACGGTAGTCGTATCAGGCCGATTGTGATCAAAGAGGCTACAGGAACGTAGACGGTTTTACTTTCAAGTCAATTTTATTCCCAGGATAATAAGCTAGAAACTTTGTAACATCTGTAATACCAATAGTGCAATCGACCGGAAACACACTGGTGATAAATCGTGATGTGTAAGATACCGCAGCAAATATTTCTTCATCGCTTTCAAAGTTCAAATTAGGAATCACTCCTTTTTAGTTTGGCTCAACCCGTTCTAACTTACCGTGAGAATCAATTGATTCAATACCCCCCGCTCGCAGACCAGGTGGTATTGAATCAATGACGCTGGAGTGTACTTAGGGTGAAATTTGCTCCAATATTTTGCCTTTAGTCTCCACAGCAAATAGAGCCGTGATTATCGCTCCGGCCAAAGCGACCAGGCCAAACATGGCAAAAGCAAGAGAAAGAGAGTAGCGAGACACAATCACCCCTACAATATAAGGTCCGATGGCCGAAGCCACGTAGCCAGGCACACCTATACTGAGGAGTCTATTTAAGTTATAAGAAATAGTTGACAAATTAATAAATAATATCTAAGATATGTATTGCAAATTCATAATTATTTCTTCGTTAGGTGAGGCTCCTATACGAACAAAGGCCACTGCCCGGAAATGTCGAAAGACGCCAATGGGTAGAACAGGTATTACCGGCTTAAGGTTTTACTTAATGTGGCTGAATGGATTGTTCATTCTACGTCGTGTAGTGCCAAAGCTCAAACGAGTGGGGAAAGAGGTTCTGGTTATTAACCTGGGCTATGCACTTTTGGTGTGCTTTCCCCAGGTTATTTTATTTTAAAAGGTGGTGGTTGGTTAATATATGGATATGCCTGACCGACGAAGCAGCTTAACAATTAAATCACAAAGCACCAGCCACTATCTCAAATTATAAAATGTAATCATTAGGATAGTGGAGTGGGGAATTGGAGGTGTTACCGGTGCGTAGAGAATTAATTCAGGCTCAACAGACGAGGAAGTTTGGTTGGGTAGACATCTTAGTAATTGCTTTGTCTATTGGCTTATTATATTTTTTACTTACCTTAGGGAGCGGAATGAAAGCATCCTTTATTCCGGAACAAGCCTCCGAGTTAAGCCTTAACCCTATTCTATTGCCTTATTATACCGGACGGTCTTTGCTAAGAATGTTTCTGGCCTATGGGTTATCACTTATATTTGCCTTTGTCTACGGACGTATTGCTGCTTATCACAAAAGGGCGAGCATTGTCATGATTCCATTGCTTGATATCTTACAGTCCATTCCGGTATTGGGATTCTTATCTGTCACAATTACGGGGTTGATTGGTTTATTTCCTGGAAATATGCTGGGGCCGGAGTTAGCCTCTATTTTTGCAATCTTTACCGGGCAAGCCTGGAACATGACTTTTAGCTTTTATTACTCTGTAACAGCTATTCCGAAAGAACTGCGGGAAGTTTCCTCGATGACACGTATGTCCGGATTCAGTAGATTTACCAAGCTGGAACTACCTTATTCGATGATTGGCTTGGTCTGGAACAGTATGATGTCATTCGGAGGAGGATGGTTTTTCCTCGCTGCCAGTGAAGCAATTTCAGTGTTAGGAAAAGACATTAAACTGCCCGGTATTGGTTCTTATATGGCAACAGCTATTGACAAAGGAGACATGAATGCGATTTATCTATCCATTGCCACAATGATCTTGATGATTGTCGTGGTAGACCAATTGTTCTGGCGGCCTCTGGTTGCTTGGTCGCAAAAGTTCAAGATGGAGCAGTCAGAAGGGGATGTCCAGGAATCCTGGTTCCTGGATTTATTGAGAAAGTCGGTTGTTATTTCTCAAGTACAGGCTTATATAAAGGCTTTTACCTTAAGAATTAGAGAGTCGTTCCAAGGAATTAAAAGTATTAGGCGAACTACTAAGGAAAATCCTGTAGTTAATATGTTCACCCGATTACTCAAATGGGTCATTGCCTTTTGGTTAATCTATATTGTAGGTAAGCATGTTATTGATGGAGTATTGTTAGTTTTGCACTTAAGTCAAGCCGACATGTTAAAACCATTGGAATATGGGAGTTATACTTTCCTGCGTGTTTTGCTGGGAACGCTGATCGGGACTTTGTGGACAGTGCCGGTGGGTGTAACTATAGGATTGAATCCGAAACTATCCCGCTTCGCCCAACCATTGGTGCAAATTGCCGCTTCTTTCCCGGCCAACATGGTATTTCCTTTTATCACTCTGTTTTATCTTAACCATCATATTAGCCTTGAAATAGGTGCCGTACCTTTAATGATGTTAGGTACACAGTGGTACATTCTTTTTAATGTTATCGCCGGTGCCTTGGCAATTCCCAATGACTTAAAAGAAGCCAGTACGGTTTTAGGACTTAATCGTTACGAAAAATGGAAAAGACTTATTTTGCCGGCCATCTTTCCGTTTCTCGTTACCGGTTGGATCACCGCAAGCGGTGGAGCTTGGAATGCCAGTATTGTTTCCGAAATTGTTTCCTGGCAAAACCATGATTTAGTGGCAACCGGTCTAGGTGCCTATATTGCCTCGGCAACCAATGAAGGTAATTGGCCGAAAATCATTTGGGGGATTACAGTGATGGCTCTCATCGTTGTTGTTACAAATCGACTGATTTGGCGAAAGTTGTATGCAATAGCGAATGAGAAATTTAATATTGCCTAAGTAAAATTGTCTAAGAAGGAGGTCGAGTCTCGTGGCGAAAGCATTAATCAAATTAGAGCATATCTTTAAGTCCTATGATCTGCCAGGAAACAATAATGCTACTGTGCTTTCCGATATAAACTTGGAAATACATGAACGTGAATTCGTGGCCATTTTAGGGCCATCCGGCTCCGGAAAATCCACTTTGCTACGGATAATTGCCGGATTGGTCAAGCCTAGTCAGGGTAAGGTATATTACAAAAATGAAACCGGTGAAGGATTTAGAACAGGCATGAGTATGGTATTTCAATCCTTCGCATTGTTTCCGTGGCTTACTGTCCTGGAAAACGTTAAGCTTGGTCTAAAGAATAACCAAAGCCTTAACGCAAAACAAAAAGAAGAAAAGGCCATAGAAGTTATTGATATGATAGGTTTAGACGGGTTCGAAGGAGCTTATCCGAAGGAACTCTCCGGCGGTATGAAACAAAGGGTTGGATTAGGCCGGGCCTTGGTTATGGAGCCTGACCTATTGCTGATGGATGAGCCGTTTTCTGCCTTGGACGTGCTGACTGCCGAGAACCTAAAACGTGACTTGCTGGAGCTTTGGCTGGACAAACGGATACCCACCAAGTCTATCGTTATGGTGACCCATGGGATCGAAGAAGCAGTATACATGGCCAACCGTGCCGTTGTCTTATCCAGAGATCCGGCCAGAGTAGTTGCAAATATTCCAATTAATTTGCCTCATTGGCGAGATAAACAAGATAAAGCTTTTACAGCTCTGGTTGATAAAATTTATTCCATCTTGACAGCTAAAGAGGTTGAAATCACGACTCAAAAGGAAGATACGGCAAAGAAAATAGTTCAGTTGCCTCATGCACGGGCCGGGGCTTTAACAGGCTTTATCGAGTTGCTTGAAGATATTGGTCAAAAGATGGATTTATATAAGCTGGGAGACCAGTTGAGCCTAGACCTCGAAGACCTCCTGCCAATTGTGGAAGCTGCATCTTTGCTTGAAATGATAAAGGTTAAGGAGGGGGATATAGAGCTAACGACTATTGGTAAGGAGTTTGCAGAAGCGAGTGTTCTTCAGAGAAAAGAGATCTTTAGAGACCAGGCTTTACAACGTATTGGCAGTCTGAATACGGTTTTATCAGCTTTAAATTCAAAATCCAATGGTAAGATGCCTGAAGAATTTTTTCTAAATGTACTAACCCGTCATTTTGGTGAAGAAGAGGCTCTCAATCAGCTCGCTACAATAATAGATTGGGGTAGGTACGCAGAGCTATTCGCATATGATGAGCATATTGGCCAGATATATTTAGAGAGGGAAGAGGAGTAAATTGAAATTTACAAACAAGGAAACGAGTTTATAACTCAATCCCTTGTTTTTTTGTCATCGGAAGGCGAAGGTATTTCTCGCTAAGAGGTTTACTTTTTGTTAGTGATAAATGCCCCGTCAATAAAAACGAAAACGGGTGAGGTCGAACCTGCCTCCTCGGATCCAAGATTGGTACTCGCCTCTGCGGTTTCAATAGGTGATAGCAGTCTGCATGTACTCCATCGCTTTTAGCCTGCCTATAAAGAATTGAAACTCGCGAAGGGTTCATCGCACGGTGATAAAAAAGGATTTGTGAATGTTGGGATACTAGAGAATATGTTATAATTGTAATTAGGAATAGCTAGGAGTTGATGAGATGCCCCGGGCGCAAGAAAACCCAGCCCATCATCCGCACGATAAAGGGTATAAAGAGCTGTTAGCCAATAAGGCCACGTTTCTTGAACTCTTAAAAACCTTTGTCGGGGAAGCATGGACAGAGGATATCCGGGAAGACGACCTCACACGTGTGGAAAAAAGCTATATCCTTCAGGACTTCAATGAGAAAGAATCCGATATCGTTTACCGCTTGCACAGTAGAGAAGATATGGTCTTTTACGTCTTATTGGAACTCCAATCCACCGTGGATTACGGGATGCCTTTTCGACTTCTTTTGTACATGGTGGAAATCTGGCGGGACATCTACAATAACACTGCGGTCGAAGAACGGGAGCGCCAAGGCTTTCGGCTCCCTGTGATCATCCCAGCGGTGCTCTATAATGGAGAAGGGAATTGGACCGCGGCTCAGGACTTCCGAGCGATGCTCAACAACGCGACCGCTTATGCCAATCATATTAGAGAGAGCCAATCCGCAGGAGGTGGAAATAATGATCTATAATTTGGAACGAACGCTGGATGAGATAGAGCAGCAAGCTGAATTTCGAGGCATGCTTAAAGGCCGGGAAGAAGGCCGGGAAGAAG
>NZ_JAFLRH010000030.1 GCF_017310645.1 Paradesulfitobacterium ferrireducens
TTTCCAAGTAACATCAATCGCCAAGCTTTAGACATGGTACGGTGGGCAGGCTTTGATCCATCCATTTACCTAAAATCCGCTGGCAGCATCCAGTAGCTGCTGTAAGAGATTACCATGCCTTAAAATAAAATCAGTGAATCTGAACTCGCGGAACAAGGGTTATATACGATCCAAAAAAGTCTTTCATCATGCCAAGTGTTTCTTTAAAACTCAATTTTTCTACACCCCTTCAGTCCATTTTAGCGGTTAGTGCTGCACCTAAAGCTGCTGTCAACTCCGGTTCGGGCGGCACCACTACTTGAGCTGACAATTGTTTTTCCAAAAGGTGAACGAGGGGTTGGTAGTAGGCTCCTCCCCCTGAAAAAATCAGCATTGTTTTTTTGAAGATTGGCTGGTCATTTTCCAGAATAACCAGTTTTGTGTTCACCGATCCCAGGTCTAAACCGGCCACTTTCATTTCAGCATCTCCAAAAAGGCATCAATCCGGGTCTTCAGTTGCCCCTGGTCTTCTTCGGAAAAGTCGCTTTCCAGTTTAAGGTGCGGAATATTTCGTTTATCCAGTTCTTTTGCCACTGTATAACTCTCCGCCCCATACGGCTGGCAGAATTGGAGAGTGAAATCGATCACTCCATCGGCTTTTAGATTATCAACCATGGAAATGATATCCTCAATCCGACCGCTATTTGGCGTAAAGCAGGCACAGTTTACGTTAAGGGGCCGCTTGGCGATATTCTTTAACATTTCCCCTGCTTCTTCAGCGGGTTCAGTCTTATCCTTATAATACCGTTCTCCAATACAAGTTTCTTCGCCAACCACAACTCCGCCCGCTTGTTCGATCAGGGCGTGAATCTTCCAGTATGGAATAGGCTGCGGGGTTCCTGTAATTAAAATACGGGGAGCATCCGCCGGAACTACCCCTTCCTTGCGGGCCACTCTTTCTTCCAGTTCATCACAAAGAAGATTGACCTGCTGAGCAAACCGTACCGGATCATCAAAGAAGGCCAATTGGTTAATCAGTCAAAGCCAGATTTGGCTCCCACACTAAGACATTATAGCAACAGTCAGAATTTAGTGGAAATACATTTTATCGTTATCGAAGATTGATTTCCATCGATAAAATAGATACACTTAGGTAAGGACGATTACGATGGGAAGGCGTGGAGAGCTTGTTGCTGCATCAGCTTGAGGTATTCATTCAACCCCCAAACCCTTGGCCGTTTCTTCCCCGCTGTTCAGGGCATTGTGAGAGAACTTAAAGACATCATCGGGCCTATTATTGTCTTACCGCTGCCGCAATTTCTCGGCTACCCAGTTCATCCAATCTGCTATATCTTCCACCGAGGGCCTTAGCCAGTTCCACCGGCAGTCCCAGCCGGATAAAGCCCTGCTCGCTGTCGATCACCCAGGCCGGAATCCCCGCCAGGCCGATGCGCTCAGCGATGGCTAAGGCTTCCTCTGCCGGGTCGGTTCCGTGCAGGGACACATTCGCCCGACCGTCGGAAACGAGCACGAGCAGAGGAGCCAGATCCGCATCCTGGGCCCTGGCCGCCTGCAAGAACTCATAGCCCAGGGCAAGTCCGTGCGCCAAGGGCGTTTTGCCACCGGTGGGCAGCACTTGCAGCTTCTTGCGCGCCCGTTCCACACTGCGGGTGATGCCAAGGACGATTTCGGCTGAATTCCCGCGAAAAGCGATCACGGCAACCTTATCCCTTTTCTGGTACGCATCCTCCAATAAGGAAAAAATCGCTCCTTTCACGACCTTGATCCGTCTCTCCACTCCCATCGAACCGCTAAGGTGCTGCCTCCTTGGCCGCGGCGGTAAACTGGTGCACAAACATCTCTACTTCCGCCCATTCCAACACTCCCTCTTCGAACGGTCTGCGGCGCATGCGGTGGGGCAGGGCCAGCTTCGCCGCGGTCAAAACATCCTGCACAGTCACACTCGCCCTTCCCTCATAAGCCGCCAAAGTCACCGCCGTCTTGACCAAGCTCAGGTCAGCCCGGTGTCCATCCACCTCCAAATGAATCGCCAGACGGGCCACAAGCTCCAAAATCTGCTCATCCCAGCGGACATAAGGCAGAAATTCTTGGGCTGCCCGAATCCTACGTCTCAACTTTTCCTGCTCCGGAGCGTAACGCGCTTGAAAAGCTTCCGGATCCTGTTCAAACTCCAAGCGTCTGCGCACCACTTCCATCCGCAGAGCCGGATCCCGTTCTCCGACCACATCGACCACGAGGCCAAATCGATCCAAAAGCTGGGGCCGCAGATCCCCTTCCTCCGGATTCATCGTCCCCACGAGCACGAACCGGGCCGGATGGCTGAAAGAAACGCCTTCCCGCTCCACCGTATTGACCCCCATAGCGGCCGCATCCAACAGCAGATCGACCAAATGATCCTCCAGCAGGTTGACTTCATCCACGTACAGAATATTGCGATTGGCCTGCGCCAAAATCCCCGCTTCAAACTTTTTTGTCCCTGTTTTCAGCGCCTGTTCGATATCCAAAGTTCCGACCACCCGGTCTTCGGCGGCGCTTACGGGCAGCTCGACCACCCGCATCTTCCCTGACTCTGTGACTAAAGTCTCTCCCGCAGCCAGCCTTTCCCGGCAGGCTGTACAAAGATGCGCCGTATCCGTGGGATCGCAGGCATAAAGACACCCCTTAACCTGATTTCTTGTTGGTAGTAGATCGGCCAAGGCCCGCACCGCCGTCGACTTAGCCGTGCCCTTTTCTCCCCGGATCAAAACCCCGCCCAGAGCCGGATTGATCCCATTAAGAATGAGTGCCTGCTTCATTCCCTCTTGGCCGACCAGCGCGGTAAAGGGATAAGCTCTCCCTTCCGTTTCCATATTGTTCAATGGTTCATCCTCCCTTGGTTCTTATTTCACCCGATGGCCTCCGCCTTGGTACACGTTCTGACACCGACCACAAACAGAACCACAAAATAAAGCGCCAAGACCACCACGTTCAGCCCCAGCATCCCCAGATGCCCTCCGCTGTTGCGCAAACCTTGGCTGGTATGCGTCAACGGCAGGAGCCCAATGAAGGCTTTGATCAGCCAGGGCATTTTTTCCAGGGGGAAAAACGTACCACATAAAAAAGCCATCGGTGTAATCACAAAGTTAGTGAATTTGGCCATGTCGGCATGGGAATCGATCAACACCCCGGCCGTAAAACCCAAGGCTGCAAACACCAGGCAGTTGAGGATCAGGATCAAGAAAAACAAGGCATTGAGTTTCAGCCCAGTCGGAAAGAAAAGGGCGATCAGCAAGATGAGCACCCCGGAATAGAGCCCCCGCAGGGCACCGGCACTGATCTTGCCGGCCGCATACACCGTCATCTTGACTGGAGCCACCATAAACTCCTCAAAGGTCTTATCATAAATGCGGGAAAGGTTGACGGCATTGCCGACCGTACTGAAGCTAACCATCATGGTCGTCAGGGCTACGATCCCGGGAATGACAAACTGCAGATAGTTATGCCCGCCGACCGTCATTCCTCCCCCCAGACCCCAGCCAAAGGCAATCAAGTAGAGAACCGGAGAAATCATCGCCCCTAACGTAATGCTGCGAAACTTCCGCTTGAATAAGACAAATTCCTGCCAGAGAATCGCCAGATAACTCCTCATTCAGACACCCTCCTGTTCGTGAGCTGGATAAAGACATCCTCCAGATTGGCCGGACGGATGTTGACACTCCCCTCCAGAGAGGCTGCCCGACTTAAGGCCTCCTCCCGCGTGGCAAAAAACTCGCTCGTCGTAACCCCTTGGGTGAAATGCTCCAGCACGATCGTGCCGCTTTTGGCGATCAGGTTTCGCGGCGTGTCCAACTCAATCAGGCGGCCTTCGTGCATCAGTCCCACCCGGTCACAGAGGATTTCGGCCTCTTCGATATAGTGAGTCGTCAACAGAACGGTCAGCCCTTCGGCTTTCAAGGTTTTCAGAAGATCCCACATCTTGCGGCGCACAGCGGGATCCAGCCCCACCGTCGGTTCGTCCAACAGGAGCACCGCAGGCCGGTGCATGAGCGCGCGGGCAATCATGAGTTTGCGCTTCATGCCGCCGGAGAAGGTTCTGACCAGATCATGGGCCCGCTCCTCCAGTTCCGTAAAAATGAGCAATTCCTGAATCCTTCCCCGCCGCTCCTCTTTGCCCAGCCCAAAAAGACGCCCATGCAGTTCCAGGTTCTCCCAGGCCGACATCTCTCCGTCCAGGTTGTTATGCTGGGGAACAACTCCAATGGTGCGTTTTATTTCCGTCAAATTGCGGTCCATCCGCTTCCCGGCAATGCTAACCGAGCCAGAGGTTGGAGGAGTCAGAGTGCTCAGCATGCGCACGGTCGTCGATTTACCCGCCCCGTTCGGTCCCAACAACCCAAAGAACTCTCCTTGAGCGATCGCCAAGTTGAGACCCTTCACGGCTCTCACTTTACCATAGGTTTTTTCCAGATCCTCAATAATCAACATCAATGCTTAAGCCCCTTCCATGTCTCCTTCGCTCTCCAGGTAGATGCTTCGGAGTGCCTGGAGCGCCTCCGGCTCGGCCTCCCACATCCCCCGCTGGGCGGCCTCCAACAAACGTTCGCTGATCTGGTGCAGAGCCCAGGGATTGACCTCCCGGATCCACTCTCTCCGCTCCTCATTGAATAAGTAAAAAGCGGCCATCTGATCATACATCCAGTTTTGGAGCACCTGGGCTGTGGCATCCCAGCCAAAGGCGATATCGACCATGGCTGCGATCTCCTGCGCCCCTTTATACCCATGCTGCTGCAGCCCGGCAAACCACTTGGGATTAAAAATCCGCGCCCGCATAATCCGGGCCGTCTCTTCCCGGATATCCCTCACTTTAGGGCGCTCCGGATCTCTTGCATCCCCCGAATACGAGCGGGGAGCCTTCCCGGAATGCGTCGTAATGCCGGCAATCAAGCCGCCATGGTAAATATAATAGCAATCGTCCTCCAACATATCAATTTCCTGAGAGGACTCGTTCTTGATCGTCGCTTCCGCCTCAGCCAGCCTGCGGGCAAAGACTTCCGTCACCTGACGTCCGTGCAGCTTCCGTCCATAAGCATATCCGCTCCACCGCGTATAGACATTCCCCAAATCCTCCTGACTCTGCCAATTGCGGCTGTTGATCAGCACATCCACACCGCCGCCATACGTTCCCGGCGGACAGCCGAAAACACGCATCCAGAGAGCTTGCATCAGATGAATAAAGCGCTCCCCCTCCGAAACCTGGCCAAACACGTGCAAACCATCCTTGATCAGGGAACTCTTGATCTCCTCCAGCCAGACATGCAAGCGTTTGACAAAGGCCGGAAAATCCCTTTCCGCTCCCTGAAGATCCTCATCTAAATGCTGGCTCTGCACCAACTCCCACAAACGCTCTTCCAGATAGGGAAGCTTGGCTGGATCTTGCTGCTCGGCCTGTTCGTAGTTCTGGATCAGTTCATCAAGTACCGCCAGTTCCTCGTAAACCCAGCTGCGGGTTAGAGACGGGATCAAGTGATCTAGGAGCACGCCGTAAGAACGCCGCTTGACCTGGATTCCCTCGCCTTAATCTCTTCATTCATATAGGGTACCGGCAGAATCCCGACGTCGTTGCCAAAATTGTCAATCCCTGGCCATTCCCCGCAGGATCACCCGCTGAAAAAAGGGTTCTGCCGCCTCGCGCAAGGCCTGCAGGGCAACTTCATCGAAAGCCGGCATCGTTCGATAAACCGGATCCAAATTACCCGACCCGGAACGAAAAGGCTGCAGGACATAGGTTCGTTCGACCGGCTCCGGATGGTGAATAAGCCGTTCCTGGACCGCTTCTGACAAGATGCCGTTATCGATAGCCCGGATCCAGCGACCGATAGCCGCAATCTCCTTTGGCCCGTGCAGACCGGGCACTACCGTAGTCCGCAACTCATGGGGCCGACCTGCGAGCAGTGCCACGCTGTGAGCAATCTTTTCCACATCCGCCCAGATTCCAGCCGTCTTGGCATAAACGGTGGGAGCGTTCTTAATGTCCAGAGCGACATAATCCAGCTCCCCCAGGCAATCCGCCAGAACTTCCGGATGGGAACCGTTGGTATCCAATTTCACTCGATACCCCATAGCCTTGATCTCACGGATCAACCGACCGAGCCGGGAAGGATTAAGGGTCGGCTCGCCACCTGTGATGGTGACGACATCCACCAGACCCCTGCGCCGATGCAACGCAGTCAGAACCTCTTTAAAGGAGATCGCTGCTCCTCGAGGATCCAGCACCAGGGAACCATTATGGCAAAAGGGGCAGCGAAAATTACATCCACCGAGAAAAAGCGTGCTGCATAGCTTACCAGGGTAATCCACCGCCGAGGTCAACTGCACTCCCGCTAAGGTGTCTTCAGATTCAACGGGCAGCATAGACAAATTCCTGCCTCTCCTGGAATTCTGCGCACTTACCCTTGTTCCAGTTCTGAACCGGCCGGAAATACCCCACGATCCGGCTCCACACCTCTGTCATCCCACCGCAGATAGGACAATGATAATGCTCCCCGCTAATATATCCGTGAACCTCACAAACGGAAAAAGTCGGGGTCACCGTAAAATAAGGAACACGATAACGGGCAAAGACTTTCTGCAATAAGTTCCACCACCGGGTTGTCCCAAGCAAAATTCTGGGTAATGTTGTACGTCGGAATGGGAAAAGAAAAGGATCGGCCCGCTGCATCCCCTTCCATCATGACCTCGCAAAAAGCGAGGTTGATCATGTCCATCTCTTTCTGATAATCCTTATACTGCTCTTCTCCGTACTCCCCGGCCACAAGAACGTATTCTTCGGCAATGGGCGATGCGTCAGCCACGACATCCAGCGTAATATTGGTAAAGGGGGTTTGGAATCCCACTCGAGTGGGAACGTTCAAGTTAAAAATGACATGATACTTTGTTCGCCATCGATGACTACGTTTGGCATGCCTGACTCTTTTTCCTGCATCGGTTGCCAGACCGTGATAATCCTGAACTAAGCCCGTTTTTCCCCAGGCGACAGGATAAAAACAACGCCCCGCGTACGCCCCGACTTCATCCTTCCCCGCTGTTTAGGCTTTTGAGGCTTTTGAATTTATTCAATTCTTGCACTACCTTTAACTTTTTCTATGATTCTTATCTTGTCGTGCCCCTCAAGCTCTTCAAGCTCATCATCGATATCCATAAGCTGTACCAACCACTTGACACGATGCTCCCGATCGGTCGCAAGTTGCCCTAAAACTTCTTCCCGCGCCCGGCGCAACGATTTGACGTATGCCACCATTTTTCTTCATCCTTTCTTCTAACTCCAACGACCATACCGATCAACGATCCATACTGATAGCCCATAACAAAAACCCTTCACAGAAATCCTGTAAAGGGTTTTAGCTTGTTCCGGCTAGCCAGATAATATCTTCCAGTTACCAGGCATCGCTACATTCCCCCTATCCTCCGTAGGTTCCTGTGTGGCTTCGAAGCGAGCAGGTCTCCTGGCTTAAGTTCATCGCCGCCTTACGTCTTCCCGGTTGCCCAGTGACATCCTGTAAGGCCGCTCACTATCACAGTGGCGGGACCGCGTCAGATTGGCTGACTTCCCTTTTCAATACTTTCCTAAAAGAAAAGTATACTCGCTCTCGCATATGAAGTTTTCCAAGAATAGGCTAGCAGATAAGAACTAGCCTGTCAAGGTGAATGCTCCGTTTTGTTGCCTTTATAAAGGCATAACCACAGGCCGGTTCTCTATCTGCCCAAGCCTGACCTTCACTCCATACACCTTGGCGATATTCTCCTCGGTCATCACCTCCATTCCGCCCACGGCCAAGACCTTTTTGTCTTTGAGCAGGAGAAAACGGTTGGCAAAGCGCAGCGCCAGATTCAGATCATGCATGACTGCAATCACTGCCAGATCCCGCTCCTGGGCCGTTTCCTTTACCGCCCGCAATACTTCGATTTGGTTTTTCAAATCCAGATTGCTGGTTGGCTCGTCCAAGAGGAGAACATCCGGTTCCTGCGCCAAAGCGCGGGCAATAATCACTTTCTGCAGTTCCCCGCCACTCATTTCATCCAGATAACGCAAGGCAAAAGGTTCAAGTCCCAGCCTTTCCAACACTTCCTGCACCAGGCTCAGATCATGGGCCGAGGCTTCCCATTGAATGTACGGCTTGCGTCCCAGGAGCACCGCATCAAACACGGTTAAACGGCTGCTTTCATAACGTTGGGAAACGTACGCTAAATGGCGGGCGATCTCCGTGCGGCTGAGCTTAAAAAGATCAGCTGTTTCGAGTAGAATTTTCCCTTTCTCAGGCCGTATAATCCGGTTTAAACTCTTGAGCAAGGTTGACTTACCGGCCCCGTTATTCCCCAACACGGCCAGGAATTCCCCTCTGGCTACCGCAAAACTCACATCCTCCAGAACTTTGCTGATGCCATAACGAAACCCCAATTGCTTGACGGATAGTATCATCCCCGTTTGTTCCCCCTTGCCAACAGATAGAGAAAAAGGGGTGCCCCTAAAAAGGAAGTCACGGCCCCGACCGGCAGCACGACCGGAGCGATGATCCGCCGCGCCAGGGTATCAGCGGCCAGAAGCAAAAGCGCACCCATCACGCTCGATGCCGGGATGAGAAAGCGGTGATCCCCACCGAGGACGCGGCGCATCATATGCGGTGCTACCAAGCCGATAAATCCAATCACCCCAAGAAAAGAGACGGTGGTGGCCGTAATTAAAGAGGAAAAGAGCATGCCTAAAAAACGGGTTTTCTCCACCTCTACCCCCAAGCCTTTGGCTGTCTCTTCCCCGCTATCCAGAGCATTATAGTTCCAGCGGTTAAATAGAAAATAACTGAGTGTTAAGAGCACGACGCCCGCCATGATCCCCAATTCCGTCCAGGAAGCCCGGCCTAAATCCCCAAACGTCCAGAACACCACAGAAGCAACCTGCACATCGCTGGCAAAATACTGCAGGATCATGGTGGCTGCGCCAAAAAGTGAGCTTAGCGCGACCCCCGCTAAGACGATTGCCTCCGGGGAAACCCCTTTATACTTGGCCAGCAAAAGGATGACCATGGTTGTCAGCATGGAGGCAACAAAAGCCGATAAGGTGACCAGGTACGGATTGTTGATCAGAACGGCGTCCGCACTCGTACTCTGTATGCTCCCGGCACCCAAAGCAACGATCGCGACAGCGGCCCCAAACGCTGCTCCTTGGGCGATCCCCAAGGTTGAGGGGGAAGCCAGCGGATTCCTCAGGATATTCTGCATCACCGTCCCCGCCACGGCCAAACCCACCCCGGCCACCATTGCAGCCAGCACCCGTGGCAGGCGAATCTGCCAAACAATGATTCCCGCATTTCCTTCCACCCGCCCTAATAAAGCGGCAAGCACCTGGGCGAGGGACAGCTCTGCTGATCCGGCACTCACCGCATACAGTCCGACGATCACTGTCAGAGCAATTAACCCAGCGATAATCCGGAGCTTCCTCCGGGTATAGGAAAAATACCCCTTTGACAGGAGCACTTTCGTTGCCGCCATACCTATCCCCCCGCGTCCAATCATGATTCTGCTAATCATTACTCAGTTAGTCCCAGTTGGGCTCCAGCCTCAAAAACCCCGCTGCCTCCGCTGGCAAAGCTTACGGATGAATCAAATCAAGTTTCTTGAATCCGGGATAATCCTTAACCATTTGTTCATAGAGGGGTTTTCCCAGGAGAAAAGTGTAGATTTCATCACTCTTTTGGATCGGATCAATATCCTGAAATTGCTCCGGGAACATCACTTTCCCGGCATAATAAGCATCCGCCAAAGCCGTATCGATGTTGGTGGTATAAAAATTATAGGGAATCTGACCATATACCTGCCCATTTTTGACCGCACGCAGAGACTGGTAAAAGGCCGGGTTCTTCTGCACATCGGTCAGCACCAAACTGTACCCTCCTTCATCAATAAAGAGGATGTCCGGATCCCAGCTCAAGAGCTTCTCGCGTTCGATCATCAAGCTGCCGCTTTTTCCGGTCTCATCCACGACATTCCGAGCCCCGATGGCCAGAAACGGCGGGTACTTGGCCTGAGTGCTTTCAATCCCGTGGGTTCCTTTCATGCCCAAGGCTCCTACATAAACTTTCGGCTTGGTGGCATCCGGAATTCCTTGTGTACGTGTTGCCAAATCATTCTGTATTTTTTTCAGGTAAGCTACGACTTCTTCGGACCGCTGTTCTACCCCGATCACTTTACCGATCAGTTCCAGAGAACGATAGACATTTTCATCGAATGTTGCCAATTGCCCGTAACTCAAGACCACGACCGGAATCCCAGTCTTGGCCTGCAGTTTATCCGCCTTGGCCTTATCTGCCAAATAGGTTACAAAAATAACATCCGGTTTCACACTCAGCAGCTTTTCTTCATCCGGCACGGAATCCGGTCCGCCCTGCCCAATCGTCGGCAGGGTCTTCAGTTCCGGATGGGCCAGCATGTAAGGCTTTCCTGTTGATGCTTGCTTCTCCATCTCCTCAATGCCCACCACCCGGTCTGTCCCTTTGGCGTAAGCCACCAGCCTTAATGTTCCCGGTCCGATGGCAACAATCCGTTGAGCCGGAGTTTTTACTTGCACCTCGCGTCCGGCCAAATCCGTTACCGCCTTCATTGCGGGATTTGCGGAATTTCCTGCACCGCCTTCTTTGCCACTTGGAGCCGTGCCACAACCGGCCAATGCCAAGCCTATGAGCAGCAGGCTGAGAAGCCAAGCACTCCCCTTCATGAGCTTTCTGTACATTTTCTTTATCACCCTTCCTCTCTCATAATGTATCTTTTTTTCAAGATGCCCGGCTTCCTACTTATTAAGCACCAAAACCCTGGACTCATATTTTTCCGCGCACTCCGGACAGGCGATCTTGCCCTCGCGCACGTGTGCCCTCTGCTCCATCACGCCCTCACCACAGAACGCACACGGCACGGTCGGATTCAGCTTCGGTCCCCCGGGCAACGCGATCTGGACTCTGCGCCAGACGAAGAATTCTGCGGCTTCCCCCTCGACAATACGCCGGGCCAGTTCCCGCTGTCCGGCTTGGAAAGCTGCAACCTCCTCGTCAGAACCAATCCCCGCCATGACCTTTGCCCGCAATTCCTGATGGGATTTGTTTTCCAATACTCCAAATTTCAGAGCTACTCTGACACCTTGTCCGTCAGCGCGGCGCACAAAGGTAAACACTTGCTTGCCGTGATCGCGAAACAGCAGGTTCCCTTTGCCAAATGTACAGCCGGTCAGCACCTGCACCGCATCCACCCCGCAAGCATCATTCTGAACGATCGCCACAATCTCGCCTAGGTCCACCCCTTGTTGCGTACACCACTCTCTCAATTCCCCCATCCCGATCTGTACAGCTTTGTAACCGATTGCCAAACCGGGACAGATATGCCCATGAAACTCCACACAGCGCTGCCAATCATCCTTAATCAGTATGTCTTTCTCCATCATCATTCACCCCGTTAAATTATTTTTTAAACCTTTCAAAAAATCGCCGCCTGCCGCATCCAGCCTCGGTCTGCCGAATCTAATAAACATAAGAAAAGACAATCCATATAAAAAAACCATGGCATCATCCAGCGCCATCGTGCTGCCGCTGAAAGACCTCCATGGTCCCATCCAACTATTTGCATTTACTTGTTAATCTATTGGCTTTATTTGCCACAATGCTATTCAGTCGGGAACGTTATCCTTCATGCTCATGAGCGATGCCCAGAAGATGACTGATCAGATGGCTCCGGTCCTCTCAATCGTCGAACCGGCCGTCATTGGCATCTTCTTTAACCAAAGAATATTGTGGCTCACCGCAAGCCCCGCTCCACAGAAAAAAGGCCATGGAGCTGCCGTACCCGGTCAAGACCTCCATGGCCTTTTTTTTCATCATTTATTTCTTTCTTACTTAATTTTTAATTCTTCATTCGATTCCGTTTTCCTGCTAACACAATAAAAATTTTCTATGTTTTTTTCTTCAGTTTTGGCAGGGCCTTAATTCTTGCCGTGTCAGGGATAAGCCCCGAGTTCCTAGCCCTTCTGAATATGTTACGGAGAATGATCATAGACTCAGGTCTTGGGCCGGTAGTATTCATCTGCAATCCGGATAATTAAGGCGAATTTGGTCAACCTTAAAAGTGAACTACTGTAACGGCGGAGGTCAAGGTGGAACAAGAGCGTACGATTGAAATTCGACATGAGCCGGAAACCCATAGAGGTTTTGAGCCGGAGATTCAGGAACGCCCGCACGGCAATTGCTGTTGTCCTTCTCCCCAAGAACAGGATCAGCTCTACCGCCGGCTCGATGAATATATCGACAGCCTGGCAGGCCAAGAAGGAGTGCTGATTCGGGTGCTTCATCACGCTCAAAACCTGTTCGGCCACTTGGCGCGGGAAGTCCAGATTCATATCGCCCGGCGGCTCAGCCTCTCTCTGGCTGAGGTATACGGTGTTGTCAGCTTTTATCATTATTTTACAACTGAACCCAAAGCCAAATATACGGTGGAAGTCTGTATGGGAACCGCGTGTTATGTCAAAGGAGCGGCAAACATCATTGCGGAAGTGGAAAAAGAACTGGGCATAAAAGTAGGGCAGATGACCAAGGATCAAAAGTTCGGCTTACAGGTCTCGCGCTGTATTGGCGCGTGTGGTCTGGCTCCCGTGATGGTGATCGGGGAAGATATTCACGGAAGGCTCAAACCGGAAATGGTGGCGGACATTCTCAAGCAGTACAACTAGAAATCCTGTACGAGTGTTGAATTTTGCACGGGAAGTCAGGGAGGCACAGCCTATGGATTCGATCAATGAATTGTATGAGATTCGTGAGCGGGTTTTAGCAGCAAAACAGGGCCGGATTCTGATCAGCATGGGGACTTGCGGGGTCGCAGCCGGAGCCAGGAGTACGTTGCGGGCCAGCCAGGAGGAACTTGCCAACCGGCACCTTGATGGTTGGGAGATTCAACAAACAGGCTGTCTGGGCTTATGTGACCGGGAACCGATATTGATCGTCGAGAAGCCGGATGAGCCGAGAGTTGTTTACCATGGAGTTGATGGGGAGAGAGCCAGGCAGATTGTGGCTAATCATATCGTGAACAATTATATTGTCGGGGACTGGGTTCTGCCGGAAGACTCCTCTTCTTTTTCAAATCAATTATCCTAAAACCGCAGAGGTGAGAGAGTTTGCCCCATTACCGTCATCATGTTCTGGTCTGCCAGGGTACGGGTTGTTTATCTTCCGGAAGTACGGGAGTCTTAAAAAGTTTAGAAGCGGAGATTAAGGCCCAAGGTTTAAATGATCAGGTCAGGGTTGTTAAATCCGGCTGTTTTGGCTTTTGCATGCAAGGTCCCGTGATGATTGTCTATCCGGAAGGGGTTTTCTACACCAAAGTTCACCCCGCCGATGTGCCGGAAATCGTCGGGAAGCATTTAAAAGGCGGTCAAACCGTAGAACGGTTGCTTTTCCGCGATCCGGTGACCAAGCAGCCGGTAGAGGAATTTGGTGACATTCAGTTCTTTAAAGGACAAAAGCGTCTCGTCTTACAAAATTGCGGCTCCATTAATCCGGAAAACATTGAAGAATACATTGCCAAGGACGGTTATTTCGCCTTAGCCAAAGTCTTGACTCACATGACTCCGGAACAGGTGATCGATGAAGTGAAAAAATCCGGGTTGCGGGGCCGGGGAGGGGGTGGGTTCCCCACCGGGCGCAAATGGGAGTTTGCCCGAAAAGCATTAGGCGAGCCCAAGTATGTGATCTGCAATGCCGATGAGGGTGATCCGGGGGCCTTTATGGACAGAAGCATCCTGGAGGGGGATCCTCACGCTGTGCTTGAAGCGATGTGCATTGCCGGTTATGCCGTTGGGGCCAAGCAAGGTTATGTCTATGTCAGGGCAGAGTACCCGGTGGCGGTGAAACGCCTGGAAATTGCCATCGAACAAGCACGCACGAAAGGCCTGCTGGGGAAGAAACTTTTTGGGACAGATTTTTATTTTAACATCGAGATTCGTTTAGGGGCGGGCGCTTTTGTCTGCGGAGAGGAAACCTCTCTTATCCGTTCGATTCAGGGCCTGCGCGGGGAACCCCGTCCACGTCCGCCTTTTCCGGCAGCAGAAGGTCTTTGGGGAAAACCTACCCTCATTAACAACGTTGAGACTTTGGCCAATATTCCCCACATTATCCGCAACGGCAGCAAAGCCTTTGCGGCGATAGGGACCGAGCGCAGCAAGGGAACCAAAGTATTTGCGCTGGCGGGCAAGATACATAATACCGGACTGATTGAAGTCCCAATGGGGACAACTTTGAGAGAAGTTATTTTTAACTTAGGCGGAGGGATTCCGGAAGGCAAAAAATTTAAGGCCGCCCAAACCGGCGGCCCTTCCGGAGGCTGCCTGACCGAGGAACATCTGGATATTTCCTTGGAGTATGATACGCTCTTGGAAGTTGGTTCAATGATGGGTTCAGGCGGCTTGATTGTGATGGACGAAGACAGCTGCATGGTCGATGTGGCCCGCTTTTACCTGGAATTCACACGCGACGAATCCTGCGGCAAGTGCACGCCTTGCCGGATCGGCACCAAGCGCATGCTGGAAATCCTCACCCGGATAACGGAAGGCAAAGGCACGGACAAAGACCTGACTGATCTGGAAGAACTGGCCCAAGTGGTTAAAGAAGATTCCCTCTGCGGTCTTGGGGTATCCGCACCGAATCCGGTATTATCCACTCTGAGGTACTTCCGCCATGAATATGAGGCTCACATCTTTGCCAAGCACTGCCCGGCAGGAGTATGCAAGGAACTGCAGGCCTATGCCATCGATCCCGAAATGTGCAAGGCCTGCGGGATTTGCCGGCGGGAATGCCCCTCCCAGGCCATCAAAGGGGCGCCTAAGGAACCCCATGTCATAGAAACGGAGAAGTGCTCCCAATGCGGCCTCTGCCTGTCCAAATGCCCGTTTAAGGCCATTAAGCGCGGCCCGCGTACACGTCCAACGGCTCCTGCCGCGCCGGATGCGCTCATTGCCGGCAGAGCGGGTGGCTCTCCAGAAAGAATCCATCCGGACAGCAACCAGTCCATCGTCCACTGAGAAGGGGGAAAGACCATGGTTTCTTTAACCATCGACAATCAGCCGCTCGAGGTGGAAGAGGGCACGACAGCCTTGGAAGCGGCTCAGGCTTTAGGAATTGATATCCCGACTCTCTGTTATTTAAAAGAAGTCAATGTTATTGCCTCCTGCCGGATTTGTCTGGTTGAGGTTGAGGGGCATAAAAACCTTGTGGCTTCCTGTGCCCTGCCTGTTGCGGAAGGGATGGCCATACGTACCCGTACTCCCCATGTGCTCCATGCCCGCAAGAAAGTGCTGGAACTGCTCCTTTCCGACCATCCCTTTGATTGCCTGACCTGCTTCCGCAACGGAAACTGTGAACTGCAGACGCTGGCCCGGGAAATGAACGTCCATGGCCTGCAATGGGAAGGAGAAAGAGGAGTTTTTGCCGTTGATGATTTGTCCCCTTCCCTGGTCCGGGAACCGAGCAAATGTATTCGCTGCCGGCGCTGCGTCACCGTCTGCCGGGATGTCCTGACTGTCAGCATTTATGACATGCTGCACCGTGGTTTTGATTCGGTTGCAGGTCCTGCTTTTAATGACAGCCTCCTGGATACCCCCTGCATTACCTGCGGTCAGTGCATTTTGGTCTGTCCGACCGCTGCCTTGCACGAGAAGGATGACACGGACAAGGTATGGCGGGCGCTCGAAAACCCGGATCTCCATGTCGTGGTCCAAACCGCGCCCTCCATCCGCGTGAGCCTGGGAGAAGAATTCGGCTTGCCTCAAGGTGAGCTGGTGGTCGGGAAGATGGTCGCAGCCTTGCGCCGTTTGGGATTTAACAAGGTTTTTGACGACTGTTTCGGGGCGGATGTCTGCATCATGGAAGAAGGCCAGGAACTGTTATCCCGCTTAGAAGGCAACGGCGGCCCTTTACCGCAGTTTACTTCGTGTTGCCCGGGCTGGGTGAAATTCTGCGAGAATTTTTACCCGGAGCTCATCCCGCATTTGTCTTCGACCAAAAGCCCCCAGCAGATCTTCGGGGCTTTAACCAAGACTTACTATGCTCAGTTGGCCGGCATTCCACCGGAAAAAATCTTTAGTGTTTCGATCATGCCTTGCGTGGCCAAGAAATTTGAGGCGGGGAGACCGGAGCACCGGGATAGCGGCTACCGGGACGTTGACGCGGTTTTAACAACCCGGGAGCTGGCACGGATGATCCGGATGAGCGGAATCAATTTTGCCGACTTGCCCGACGAGGAATTTGACAGTCCGATGGGAGAGGCCAGCGGAGCGGGGGTGATTTTCGGAGCATCCGGCGGCGTGATGGAAGCCGCTTTGCGCACGGTTTATGAAAAAATCAACGGAACTGAGATCCCGGAAGAAGATCTGGAAAAAATCCGCTCCTTCAATGAAGTGCGGGAAGCGGAGTTTAAACTCGGCGACCGCACGATTCGGGTGGCGGTGGCCAGAAACATCGGGGAGGGCCGCAAGTTATGTGAACGTGTCAAGAATGATAAAGAACACCGGTATGACTTTATTGAAATAATGGCTTGTCCCGGAGCCTGTGTCGGGGGTGGTGGCCAGCCGATTTATTCCAATCTGGATAAATGGAGTCTGCAGATGGACTTCCGCAAGTCCCGGGCCAAGGGGTTATTTAAGTCTGATTCTGAGAAAAAGTACAGGAAGTCTCATGAAAACCCTTATGTGCTTAAACTCTACGAAGATTTCCTGGGAGAACCCAACAGTGAGAAAGCCCACAGCCTGTTGCACACAGGCCATAAAGCGCGCCCGCTCTACACTTGTGAGGGAACGTATGCCGGAGATAAAGTGGAGCACCGTCACTACCGGGAAGAGCAGGGGTATCTTCATTGAAGTTTGGAAAAAATTTTATTATTTTTGGTTGGATCGATATTGGGAAGGAGTAATACCCTCATACTTTTTAAATACCGCCGAAAAGTAACTACTGGAGCTAAAACCGGTTGCTGCCGCAATTTGCTCGATTGTCTCAAGTGGGATTCTCAAGCGTTGTTTCGCCTTTTCCAGCCGCACTTGGGTCAAATATTCCGTAAATACTCTGCCCGTCTTCTTATTGAATAGACGGCTTAAATAAGCAGGACTGAGGTGCACGTGAGCTGCTACTTGATCAAGTGTAATCTTATTCGCATGATTGCTTTTAATGATAATCATGAGAAATGTATCATGTAATAGTTATTGACTGCATAATCGGTTTCTGAAGTTAAACCGGCCCGGCGCTCTTCCCCAATCTTGTTCCAACTTCTCCTGAATTTGGGGGCTCAAATCCCCGTTCCAGAGCTGACAGGTCTCCCCTGAAATCCTGGCAACACTGCTTGACAACAACCTCCCGGTTTGTTTTCAGGCACTCTTTGAATTACTAAAGTGCTGACAACTTCCTTTCGCTCCTGGCCGCAATACTACTAAACAAATCTTCCCTTGTCTTGGGCAAAGGGATCGCTGGAGACAACCATCCTTTTTGCACTAATACACCATGCATTTCCAACAGCCAGGGAAGCACCAGATCAGCCCGTTTAATCAGTTCAGGCTGCAAAAATACTTCGCCGGGCTCCCCGTTGGCGATAATCTCCCCACTGTGCATGACGGCTATCCGATCTGACCAGACATAGGCCAAATCAACATCGTGAGTGGATATGATAATCGTTTTGCCCTTCTGGCTCAACTTTTCCAGAAGCTCCATAAATTCGCGGGCATGGCGGGGATCGAGCCAAGCGGTTGGCTCGTCAAATATTATGACTTCAGGCTCCATTGCTAAGACGCCCGCGATCGAAACCCGTTTTTTCTGTCCGTAACTTAACAAGTGAGTCGGCTTGTCTTTGAGGTCTGTAGTTTCCGTATCCAGCATGGCCTGTTGAACTCTGTCCATTACTACTTCTTCCGCCAGTTCAAGGTTTAAAGGACCAAACGAAATATCCTGCCATACGCTGGCTGAAAACAACTGACTATCCGGGTCTTGAAAAACAATCCCCACTTTTTTGCGTAATTCTATCAGAGCTTTTTTATCGTAGGACACGTCTTGGCCCCGGTATTTTATGCTGCCTGAGTTAGGACGGTAGATTCCGTTGAAATGCAAAAATAGAGTAGATTTGCCTGCTCCGTTTGATCCTAAAATTGCCAGTTTTTCTCCCTTTTTCACCTGTAAATTTACTCTGCGTAAAGCATTTGTCCCATCAGGATAAGAAAACTCAATATCAACCGCTTCAAGTATAACCTCTGACAAATTGTTTACCTCCCAAGTAAATTTAACAAGACTAACGGAATCTCCAGCATGGTTAAAACCAGATAGTTTTTGAGACTGACAGGATATTTCTTGGCCAGCACCTTAATCTCCCCTGTGTAACACCGTGACGTCATGGTATCAAATAGCTCGTTGGATTTGAGAAACACTTTGCCAAAAAGAGCGGAAAAGAGCCAGCTCAGCGAACGGAAAGAACTTTTCTTGGAAATATAACCCAGGCGGGAAGACTGGGCTCTCCGAATGGTGGTGGCTATTTCCATAAAAACAAAGATAAAACGGTAAATCAGCACCATTAATTCAGTAATAATTACAGGCACTCTCATCTTGCCGAGAACTGTAATAATTTCGGTGATGGGAGTGGTCAGTGCTAGAAAATACAGGCAGGAAACAGCCCCCAGTGATTTTATAAAGATATGAACCGCTGTGATCAGATCAGGGAAGCGTATGCCTAGGGTTAATCCACCAACATTGTGAGCAAGCCAAAAGCCGGCTGGGCTGGGCGAAATTGAAAAAGCAATGGTTAACACACTTACGAGAAGAAAAGTGAGGGGAACAAGCATAAGCTTAACAAAGAATCTTCCCGGGATGCCTGCTTTAATGATTATTCCCCCAGCCATTAGAGCTAACACGATGAGCGGCGTGATTACCGTAGGAGATGCAAGACACACGACCAGGGTGATCATGGCAAAACTGAGCTTTTCGGCCGGGTGAACAATCTTTAGTGCATTGCTATAAGCGTAAGCATCGAGGTTAATCACGACTGTTCCTTCTTATTAACGCTGTTTTTCCCTTTGGCATAACCCAGATAATAAAAGACAAATCCGCTTCCGAGAGCCGCCTGTAAGGCAAACAAGAATGATTCAACTTCGCCGCTGGGCGGCTCCCACAATGGTTTAAACCAAGGTTCATAGTTGACGTTAAGCGTGCTGATAGCCTTCTCTGCTTGATCATCCGCCCCTGCGAACTCAGCATTGCGTGCCAGAAAAAGCGGACTAAAGGCCAGCGCTAATACAATTACCAGTAATATTCCATTCTTGGCAAGCGGTTTCATGCTTTCACCCCCTGTTTGCTGCTTGGCAGCTCTTTGCCGCTAAAGATGGATAAAAGGCGCAATTCTTTTTGACTGTAAACACTAAGCACATTAAACACCATTACGGTAAGAATACCTTCACTGATGGCTAAGGGAACCTGGGTAAAGGCAAAAATACTCATAAATTTAGTGGCGGAAGCCATAACTCCGCCTATAGCAGCGGGAAAAGCCAGGCCCAACTGGATGGATGTGGTAACATAGGTCATTAAATCTCCCAAAGCAGCTGCCAGAAAAATTGACAGCCATCGGGGTGCTCCCAGTTTGTTTAAGCCTTTATAGATGCCGAATGAGACCAAAGGACCGACAATAGCCATCGAAAAAGTGTTTGCCCCCAGGGTTGTTAATCCGCCATGGGCCAATAACAGTGCTTGAAAGATTAAAACAATCATACCTAAAACCGTCATGGCCGTTGGTCCGAAGAGGATAGCCCCAAGGCCCACACCGGTGGGATGGGAACAGCTTCCGGTTACGGATGGGATTTTCATAGCAGACAGAACAAACGCAAACGCTCCTGCCATACCCAAGAGCATCTTTAGATTGGGGTAGAGAGTAACCGTTTTTTTAATGGAACGCACACCAAGAATGACGAAGGGAACCATAGCAACCATCCAAAATGCTGCCCAATTGAAAGGCAAGAAACCCTCCATAATGTGCATGGCATAAGCACTATCCGGGAACACAATATATACACCAAGAACATAAGCCAGCAATATACTAATTTTCAAACCTGTCTTTTTAACATTGCGTCGGTTCATGAAATTTACAACTCCTTTTCTCTCCGCTTTTGAGTCATACCGCAAAATGATTTTCTCAAAACAAATAAAAAAGCCAGACCAAATCATACACCTCCTTGTTAAAGCGATGTGATTCAGACAGGCGGTTAAATTGTTTCAGGTTTTGGAAAACTCAAGTTGATTCCTTATTTGAGTTCTCTTTCCGTCACAATCATAATCACTTTGCATAATCCCTCAGGATTACAGCACCTGATCCTCATTTAAGAAAGAAAATAATTTAACCCCCTACACCTAGATGCAGGAGGTTATAAACATGTTGACAACATGAATATTCTTACCTTCCCATCCATCGTGGGTGCGAACGGTGAGTCTCAAACGAGCAGGTCTCCTGGCTTAAGCTCATCACGACCTTACGTCTTCCCGGTTTCCCAGTGACATTTTGTAAGACCGCTCCCTATCACAGTGGCGGGACCGCGTCAGATTAGACTGACTTCCCTTTTAAACACATTCCAATTCTCAAAATGTGTACTCGTTTGTTACTATATGAATTTCAAATTAGTTACCACGAGTTTAGCATAGGTAAATTTTTCTGTCAATGAGTTTCCGGTGAGTTTTCCGGTAAGTTGGCATTGTATAAATCCCATTTATCAGGACATATTAGCAATCAATTAAGGAAAAAAGCAGGAAACCCCACGGCCTGGGTCGAATTCCAAACCTTGGGGGTGCTTGGTTATGTTTGCATCATATTCGGGATGTCGGTTATCGGGCTGCAGGCCCATTTAATTAGGGTGGAAGTGGATGTAGCCAATGGCTTGCCTAGTTTTGAAATTGTCGGACCTTATCCCATATACCTGAAAGTATGATTAAAATTCAATATTAAACACCGCCCCATGAGGCTCAGCATTTTCAGCCCAAATTCTCCCGCCATGGGCTTCTACGATTCGCCGGGCAATGCTGAGACCCAAGCCATGCCCCGGAACATTGCGGGAGCGCGCCTCATCCACGCGGTAGAAGCGGTCAAAAACCGCTTCCACCGCTTCAGACGGAATACCCGGACCATTATCTTCAATGGTTAAGAGCACTTTTTCCCCCGCGTGGCGCAAGGTAATCTTTACTTCTCCGCCATCGGGCACGTATTTTCCAGCATTTTCCATGATAATCCGCAACAGCTGTCGGAGATAAAGGACATCCCCTTCAATTCTTACATCCGCTGCTAAGTCATATTTTATCCGGAGCTTTTGCAGATACGGCAGCCCTATGGTACACTCAATAATCAGTTCTTGCAGAACGACTTGAGTTAAGTTGAGCTTTAATTCTTCCCGGGCAAGCGTCAATAAATTCTCTACGAGTTTTGTCATCATCTCAGTTTCCACACCGATCGAGGCCGCCGAATCGCGAACCAAAGCCGGATTGTCCGCGCCCCACCGTTTTAAAATATCCGCATGCCCTCCGATAACCATCAAAGGAGTTCTGAGTTCATGCGAGGCATTGGCGACAAACTGTTGTTGTTTTTGGAACGAGACTTCCAAACGCCCAAGCATTTGGTTAAAACTTTGAGCCAACCGGTCCAGTTCATCTTCGGTTCCGCGGATGGAAATCCGCCGGTTCAGGTCATACGCGGTTAGATTGGAAATCTCCCGGTTCAAATGTTCCAGCGGCGCCAGCGCCTGGCGCGATAAAAAAAGCCCTCCTACGGCAGCCAAGAGCAAAGCCGACCCTCCAATCCAGGCCATTTGCTCCAGCAGGACTTTCTGTGCGTATTCTATTTCTCCAAGGTCAATTACAGCCTGCAAATACCCGATGATCCTCCCTCCGGATTGTATGGGTCTGGCCATAAAGTAATAATCTTCTCCGCGAAAGACCCGGATTACCGGGCCACTTTGCTGTACAAACGGCAATTCGGATGTATATTGACCGGAGTGTTGCAGGATTTTGCCCGAAGGAGAGCTTAACTGAACAGACACTCCCTTGGGAACATTCCCTGCCAGAACGTCCTGGTCCGTGATACTCATCGCCTGACCTTCGCCGCTTTCATTGAGAGTTGAAAGAATTTGGGTGACCGCATTCTCCAACACTTGCCGCTTATCCTTGTACAAGGCCTGACGGTTGCCCCAGAAAGTTAAGCCCGAAAGCATGAGTACGGTTAGTAAGAGAAGCACCATATACCAAAATGTTATTTTACCCGCTAGGCCCGGACGCCTAGCAGCAATTTGCTTCTTCCATGCCGTCTTAATCTTCGCCGCGAAGGGCATAACCCACACCCCTCACTGTATGCAAATAATGCACCTTAAACTTCTCTTCGATTTTAATCCGCAAAAAGCGCAGATAAACATCGACGACGTTCGTATCCCCGTAATAGTCAAAACCCCAAACGTTTTCTAAGATCTGCTCCCGCGTAAGCACGTGATTCGGATGTTCCATAAAAAGCGCCAGCAGCTCAAATTCTTTTTTCGTTAAATGAATTTCTTGTCCCGAAAAAAAGACTTGATAAGTATCCTGATTAAGCTCCAGCTCGTGAAACTTCAGCCTGCGTTCATCCTTGCGCTGCGGAGCCGCGTTTCTCCGGCGCAGCACCGCACGCATTCGGGCCATCAGCTCTTCCATGGCAAAAGGTTTGGTTAGATAATCATCCGCACCCAAATCAAGACCGAAAACCTTGTCTTGAATCTCGTCCTTTGCAGTTAACAAGAGAATAGGGGTATCTTTTTGCCCCCTTACTTGCTTACATACTTCATAGCCATTTAGATAAGGCAGCATGACATCGAGCAGAATAACATCCCATGCTCCTGCAAGCGCTTTCTTTAAACCCTCCTGTCCGTCAGCAGCTACTTCCATCTCATGTCCTTGATGTTCGAGCTCCAGTTGGATCACTTTAGCAATGGCTCCATCATCTTCAATAAGTAGAATCTTCAACCCCGGGTTAGCCATAGCTTTGCGGCCTCCTCTGTTTCCTAACTCTAGCCGGGGACTTTGTCCCACCGGCTAGTGAGCGCGTGAGAATTTTCTTAACTGAAGTCCGGCCAATAGCAACAGAACCGCGAGCGGTTCAAATACTGAAAGCATAAGCACTTGGTTTTTGTCAACCTGAGTATTGCCTATGATCCGGACTGGAATCGAAGCGCTGGACACGGTTTCCCGGTATTCCTTAGAAACCGCTGTCACATAAAGATCGTATTGACTTGTATACACGAAACGCACCGGCAAATCAAGAATTTTGCTTTTCTTGGCTCCTAAGTTCTGTATTAATACCGGTTTGTCAGCATTAAAATCTTCCAGGTTAACCGTTGAATTTTTGCTTAGATCCGCCATGGTAATATAAACGAGAATGTCCTTTATGGATTGATCGGTCGTATTGGTCACTTGCACACGCACTGTTTCTTCTTTGCCTGCATATCCTTCGACATGCTGAGGAGAAACAATCTTTAAACCCAGTTTAGGTTGGACCGCCGGTTCTTGGGCCCAGGCCAAAGAAACATTCATGATTAACATGCCTAAAGTAAGGAATATCAAAACAAGTTTTTTACCCTTGATCACGATTATTCTCCCCCCTTAAATTCTAATCGGCTCATACCATATTGCAAGAACAAGAGGCCAATTACTCCTCCGGCCACAACAGATAACAGTGAGGATGGGTGGGAGAAGATACCATACCCGTTGATTATCATTCCTTTTAAAAGGTTTAGAGCGCCCGCCACCGGACTCAAGGCATTTATCACAGCGCCTAACCCCGATTGAGTCATTGCGGTTGATAGAAATACCGGAACCGAAGTCACTAAAAAGATAATTAAGGATGTCATGAGCGCTCCTTTTGAGGAACCGATAATAATCGACAAGGCCATGGCCACACCTGAAAAAAGCAGCACCAGAACCGTACCGATGAAAATGAGAAAGGCCAGCATTGATCCGAATGCTTGGGTTCCGCGGCTGAGAACGAAAAGATATGGAAGGGCTAAGATGAGAGTGGCTGCCCAGACTGTAACAACGGCCAGCATTTTACTCCAAACCACTTGACTTTTCTTAATGGGGGTGAGCAAAAGACTTTCCAAAGTGCCTTGTTCTTTTTCATTGGAAAAGCTTACCGAAGCTAAGATGATCGAAATGAGCAGCCCTAAACCCAAAACCAGCTTGCCAAAGGTCACCATCATTTCTGTTTGAGCCAACAGGCTCATCTCTTTGATCCCCACAAAGCTATAAGACATGACGCTGAATAAAAGGGTGATCACAAACAGCCAGATACTGCCTTTGAACGCCAGGATATTTTCGTTGATTTCTTTTGTTATTAAGGCTCGATTCATATCTGATTTCCCCCTTCTCCTGAGACTAATCTGAAAAAGACTTCCTCCATCGTTGGTTCAACTTTACTAAATTCATAGATATCGACGTTTTCCGCCAGCAGCAGTTTAAGAATTTGCCCTTTGACCCGTTGCTTTCCCGGTTCTGATTCATTCATTCGGATGAGTAAGGCTTGCCCGTCCTCTGTTACATCGACCGAAGCGATAAGCTTGATGATCTCGCTCGTTTTAGCAGGATCGGAGGTTTTAAGTCTCATGAGATTCTGCTCCCCGTATTTGGTTTGCAGACTTCTGATTTCACCTTGTTCGATCAGTTTGCCATTTCGAACAATGGCCACTTTATTGCAGAGCACTTCAATGTCTTTCAGCAAATGGGAAGTGATAAAGACCGTGACTTCCAAGCTGCGGTTCAGATCAAGAAGTAATTTCTGAATATCTTTCTGGCCCACCGGATCCAGCCCCAAAGTCGGTTCGTCCAAAAAAATAATTTGCGGATGATGAATGAGGGTCTTGGCAATCCCCAAGCGTTGGCGCATTCCCCGGGAATACTGCCCGATCGGCTTGTTCCGGCTTCCCAGTCCGACCTTTTCCAGCAGATAGGGAATATACGTCCTCATGTCCTTCATATCCTGGCCGTAAAGTTGTGCAAAATACTTAAGATATTCCCGACCTGTCATCCAAGCATAATAACCATGGGATTCCGGCAAAACGCCAATCACCTTTTTAATTTCTGTACTCTGCCGGGCCATATCCAGACCCCCAATAGTGATTTCACCGTGCGATGGCTTCAATAAACCGGTCAGCATCCGTATGGTTGTCGTTTTTCCGGCTCCATTTGGTCCAAGAAAGCCGAAAATATCCCCTTTTTCAATTTTAAGATTTAGATCCTGAACCGCCGTGAAACCATTGGCATAGGTTTTGGATAAATGCCTCGTTTGAATCAAGTAAATCCTCCTCCTTTGAAACATCATGGTCAGAGTTTAGCCGGTGAAAATTAAAAACGATCAAATCAGACATTAAAATATGATTAAAAATTTTCCGTTTTTTCCAATGGGACTAGTTTTTTCAGCATACGCTTGATATTTAATGCAAAATATTTTTTATTTTGTTTTAATCTTGTTTTTATCGGTTTTTAAAATTCCCTTGTTAACCTATACATAGGTTGATGGCAATAATCCTAATCAACCGAATAATAAAGGGAGGCACATCCTAATGAAAAAATCCTTACTCGCAAGTGCAGGCTCACTGGCTTTGATCGGAGCTCTCACAGGTCTTGCCGCTTTCGGAGGAACGGCAGCGGCAGCAACGAACACGCCGGCCCCGACAACCCAATCAGCAGCGATTATCCAACCTGGCAGCACAGACCCTGCAGCGGTTTCCCCTGCACCATCCGTCCCTTCTCCCGCGCAAGATAAAGTGACAGCTGAAGAAGCTCAGAAACCGGAGTCAGACCAAGACAACATAAACTATGAAGAACAAGGAGACCACCAAGGAAATAACGGCGTGGTCGAAAAAAATCAAGCCCCCGACACTGAAAAAGACTCGCCCAACGAAACTGAGAATGCAGGCCCAGACACGGATAATTTAGAAGTTCAGCAATAACTCAAGCACCTAAAGAAAGAACCCCGACAGCTTAGTCGAGGTTCTTTCTTCATTCTTAATAATTTTACTGTTCCCGGCTACGTTCCATGCTATGATTGACATATTGAGTAGACAGCTGCATTTTATTGATACTGCCTTTAATTTCCGTCAAACTTCTCTGAACCTGTTCGGCCAATTTACGGACCTCCTCCGCCACTACAGCAAAACCGCGTCCGTTTTCTCCGGTCCTCGCCGCCTCAATGGCCGCATTAAGTGCCAACAGGTTGGTCTGCTGAGCGATATCGTCAATGATTTGTACAGTCGACGTGATTGCCTTAGACTGGTTCTCAACTTCGTCCGCCATTTTATTCAATTCTTTAACCCTATGTTCGATCTCCTGCATTTGAGTCAGGCCAAGTTTGTCATCCGTCCACGCCCCTTTGTGACCCTTCCGCAAGGGAGATTCTTTGAAGTTAGCCCTAAAAAATATGTAAAGTAATACCTCAGGTGTTGGGTTCATAAATTCCCTCCCAAAAAAGCAGGAAACCCCACGGCTTGGGTCGAATTCCAAACCTTGGGGGTGCTTGGTTATGTTTGCATCAGTATTCGGGATGTCAGTCATCGGGCTGCAGGCCCATTTAATTAGGGTGGAAGTGGACGTGTCGAACGGCTTGCCTGCGTTCGACATCGTCGGACTTCCTGCGACGGCCGTCCGGGAAGCCCGAGACAGGGTGCGCTCCGCTTTGCGCAACTCCGGGTTCACTTTTCCGCTGCAGCGAGTCACGGTTAATCTGGCTCCGGCCGACCTGCGCAAAGAAGGATCAGGGCTTGATCTTCCGATCGCGATCGGGATTTTGGCGGCAACTGAACAATTGCAAGCGGCTGATCTCGATCACTATGTATTTGCGGGGGAATTATCGCTCGAAGGAAGCCTGCGTCCGGTGCCGGGGATTCTTACCATGGCCGTTACTCTGGCGGAGCTTAATAATACTCAAACTAAAAAGCATAATGAAACATATAATCTGGTCGTTCCTCCTGAAAACCTGGCTGAAGCGCGGCTGGTATCGAGGCTCTCCAGTTTTAGCGCCCCAACTTTGAGTACCGCCGTTAAGGCATTAGTTCATGATGAGGAATTTACAAATAACTCCCCTGTACTAACCTCTGCTCCCGAAAAAGAAACGACAGGTATTGATTTTTCTGACATTCAAGGCCAGCTGCACGCCAAAAGAGCTTTGGAGATTGCGGCCGCCGGCGGGCACAACCTAATTATGGTCGGGCCGCCAGGGTCGGGCAAAACCATGCTCGCCCAAGCCTTTGCCGGGATTCTTCCCCCGTTAAATGAAGCGGAGAGCATGGAAGTGACCCAGCTTTACAGCGTAGCGGGGCTCCTAACCAATAAAGGCGCTCTGATCAGCGAGCGCCCGTTTCGTCATCCCCATCATACGGCAAGCATTGCCGGAATTATCGGCGGTGGACGCGACTTGCGCCCGGGAGAATTAAGCCTGGCGAATCATGGGGTCTTGTTTCTGGACGAACTGCCGGAATTTCCGCGGGAGATTCTGGAGTCTTTGCGCCAGCCGTTAGAAGACCGGCGTCTGGTCATTACCCGTCAGAAAGGGAGTATCGAGTATCCGGCCCGTATCTCGGTCATCGCCAGCATGAATCCCTGCCCTTGTGGTTTTCTCGGGGATCAGGGAAGAGTCTGTTCCTGTACACCACTTCAAATTCAGAATTACCGCCGGCGCATTTCCGGCCCGCTCCTCGACCGGTTCGATCTGCAAGTCGAAGTGCCTCGGATTCAGTTTGAGGAATTACGCAGACATAAACCTATAAATGAGTCTTCCTTAAAAGTAAGAGAGCGCGTGACCAAGGCGCGGGAACGCCAATGGGCCCGGCTGGGTGAAACCAGAACCAATGCCGAAATGAGCGCGCAGGAAACGAAAGCGTTCTGTAAACTGACTGCAGAGGGAGAAGTCCTCTTGCAGCGCGTCTTCGATTCCCGGCATTTGAGTGCGAGGGCGCATGACCGGATCCTCAGGGTTGCGCTGACGATCGCTGATTTGGATAAGGCCAATGGAATTCAACCAGCCCACTTAGCGGAAGCTCTGCAATACCGGGCCTTAGACTCCGGGATTTAACTAGTAAGTTTCCTTTATCGACAAGTAGTTATTGTATTTATGAAATTATTTAGATAGAATATGAATAGAATAATGATATATAAAAGGAGGCTCACATTATGCTTATTAAACCATCTACAACAATCAGACAGGACTATAATGGCTTTTCGAAAATCTGTCACGAGCTTGACGAGCCAGTAGTGCTTACGCGCAATGGCGAAGCTGACTTGGTTGTTATGAGTCATGAAGCATTTAGACGCATGGAAGCCCGCATTAAATTGCAATCTAAGTTACTGGTTGCAGAAAAGCAGATTGCTGAAGGTGAAAACTTGCTTGCACATGATGAGATCATAGCAAGAATGCGGAGGAAGATAGATGCCGCAAAAGAATAAGATTAAGTATACCCCGATAGCAATTGATGATATGGATGAAATTTTCTCATATATCTCGAAGGATAATGTGACTTCCGCAGAAATTCTATTGGAAAAAATAACCGCAGGAATATCCAGACTTGACGAGTTTCCAAATATGGGCTCGGTAATGTCTGATGAAGAATATACCTTAGTGGCTAGCGGCTATCGATTTATTGTGATTCAGCCATATCTCGTTTTTTACAGAATAATTGATGATACCATTGTCATCCACCGAATATTACATGGTCGACGGGATTATCTTCGTGAGTTATTTTCTACAAATGAATAAGGCTTGATCTTAAAAACTAAGGCAATTCAATCTTAAAAGTAGTCCCCTGTCCAACTTGGCTTTCCACTTCTATCTTACCGCCATGGGCATCGATAATCTGTCTGACAATGGACAGTCCCAAGCCCATGCCCCCTTCTTTACGGGAGCGTGCCTTATCCACCCGGTAAAAACGGTCAAAAATTTTGGACAAAGATTCGGGCGGTATTCCTTCTCCCTGGTCGCTTATGCTAAAGGATACTGCGCCATGCTCTTTGGCAGCGGCACTGACTTTCATTACTCCTCCCCCTGGCATATGGCGGATCGCATTATCCAAAAGGTTTATAAACACTTGACGCAAGCGGTCACGATCGGCCCTCACGTGAAGTTCCGAGCTGTTTATAAACTCGAGCTTAATCCCGTGAGCGTGCGCCCGCCCCTGAAACAACTGATTAAGCTCCTGAAAGAAATCAGCTACCCCAATGATTTCAGGGCTCAAAGTCTGGGTGCGCTCAAGGCGGTTCAAATCCTGAAGTTCTTGGACTAACCGCGCCAGACGCTTGGCTTCATCCAGAACCAACTGAATATGCCCTGCTTCGTCATCTTTCCCAACTACCCCGTCCTGGATAGCCTCTAAATATCCTTGGATCAAGTGCAGGGGGGTGCGCAGTTCATGCGTAACACTAGCTAAGAAATCGCGCCTTTCTTTTTCCGTCCTAAGGGTAGCGGTTACATCCCGCAGGACTGCGACGTAGCCGCCGGGGCTTCCGGATCCTCGCGGAGCCATTGGCGCCACGGCCGCCTGAAGCACTTGCGTACCCAGGGTCAGGATTCGCCCTTGCCCCAATTCCTCCGTATTTGCCGGGATGGTGCGCAGCATTGAGAGAATTTCCTGTTTGCGCTCATTATCCTCCTCATGCTCTTGTTCCTGCCACAACAACTTGGCCCCTTCATTGGCGTATTGGACGCTCCCGTCCGCTCCCAGCATAATCACAGCATCGCTAATCCCTTCAACGATCCCTTTGAGCAAATTGCGCTCCTCAGATAGCCAGGAGACATGATTGCGCAGGCTTTCCCCCATGGAATTCAAGCCCCTTGCCAAATCACCCAGTTCGTCATGACTGTCCACTCCGGTCACCGGTTCAAACTCACCCTTGGCCATTTTGCTCGCAGCCTTTTGCATTAACGCCAAAGGCCGGGTGACCTGGCGCGCCAGCAAGAAACTGACAAATGCCGCCAGCAAAATCGCCGCCAGCGAAGCATAAACAATCAAGCGGCGAAAGGCAAAGGTACTTGCCTGTACCGGCATGGGCGAGCTTCCTAATAGCACCACCCCCTGAACGGGATTCTGTCCTATCGGAGCCGCGGCAATCAGCATGGCTTCATTCCCGGCTCCGCTAAGTGTGGTTTTGTTGGCAATGGTCTCTCCTGCCAAAACTTGAACCAAGTTCTCGTGGGTAAAAAAATCATTAAGCATGGGGCTGTGCATCCATCCCCCCATAAATCCGCCCATCTGGGAACCGCCCCAGCCTTTGCCCCCTTTCGGTCCGAGTCCTCCCCCCATTGTTCCCCCGGCAGCCAGCACATTCCCCTGCGGATCAATGAGCAGGACTTGGGTTCCGGATGTTAAGCGGACGGACTCAAACCAGACCAGACGCTGATTCCAATCCGGAATCTTCTCCAGCTGCTGGGCTGTTTCTACAGCATCGCTGCGCAGGGAATTCAACCTGTCCTGAAGGTAGAAATCGCTGAAAAGCCAGGTAATCACTGCCCCCAGCCCCCCGAGAACGGTTAAAATGAGCAGGGTCATAGCCAGCCATAGTTTAATAGAAATGCTTATCCGGCGTTTCACAAGCTTAAAACTCCTTTTAATATACGTACTCAGTACTCAGAATTCAGTTAAACCTGGGCGTCCGGATCAAATTTATACCCTACCCCCCAGACAGTGGCAATCATTTTCCGAGCCTGAGGATGGTCCAGTTTTTCGCGCAGCTTCTTAATATGAGTATCGACTGTACGTGCGTCCCCGTAAAAATCATAACCCCAAACCGTTTCCATCAGCTGCTCTCTGGAGAAGACCCTGCCCCGGTTCTTAGCCAGAAAATACAGAAGATCAAACTCCCTCGGGGTACAGGTGATGGCCTCGTCGTTAATGCTGACCCGGTGCCTCTCCTTGTCGATCTTCAAGGGACCGAATGCAAGCTCCGAGTCATTGGCCGCCCGCGCCGGACCCTGGGTCCGGCGCAAGAGAGCCTTGACCCGCGCCACTAACTCCCTGGTGCTAAAAGGCTTTACCAGGTAATCATCCGCTCCCAGCTCAAAACCCAGCACCCGGTCAAACTCTTCCCCGCGCGCGGTCAGAATGATAATCGGGACATCCGAGTTCTCCCGCACCTCGCGGCATACCCGCCAGCCATCAATGTCTGGCATCATCAAATCTACAATAAGCAGGGAATAGCTTCCGGAACGAAACTTTTCCAAGGCCACCCGTCCATTTTCCGCTTCCTCGACGGCGTACCCTTCTTTCTCTAAGTACATGCGGACAAGCCCTCTGATTTTCTCCTCATCGTCAACCACTAGCATTGGCTCCACTTAGACTGCCTCCAATCACACGGAAAGTATGAATAATTAACGTTGGAATCCTTATATATCTACCAAATAGTAAGTTAAGATCGTCAGGCTCTAAGAATATCCTAACATTAAAATTCAATCAAAACTTGAGCAATTTGTGAAATTTTCATGACTACTTTAATTCCTTAAGTCAGTTTCACGGATATACATAACAGACCATTTTTTTCGTGTTCTTTCCTTACTCCTGCCCTGAAAATAGACAAGGGGCAATTACTTAGCGAACCGTAGAGCAGAGGAGCGTCGAGAGCGCAGTTGATTCAGCGTTAAGCAGCGTCACGGTTCACTTCAGGTATTACCCTAAGGTTTGGCGCTGTAGCTGAATCAACAAGCGAACAGCTCCGGCGCGTGGTGAGCGGGTAATGCACCTTGGCTATTTTCATCCATCAGTGGTGCCGCATAGCGGCATGGGAGTCTGACTCCTGACTCCTGTATTCTGACTTCTATATACATACAGGATAATCAGATCCCTTGTATCCAGTTTTCCATAAACCGGCCTTGATCAACCCTGATGGCCATTAGGTCAAACCTTAGGGGCGGCCACTTTTGGTATCCCTGCTCCATCAGGTAATAGGAAGCTATGGCTCGCAGGCGCTGGCGCTTTTTAGCTGTGATGCTTTCTTCCGCCCAGCCCCGGATCCCGGAGCTGCGAGTGCGGACCTCGACAAAAACTAACCCTTGCCCCTGGGCGGCGATTATATCCATCTCCCCTTTGGGGCAGCGGTAATTGCGACCGATAATAGATAAACCGGCCTTCATCAGTACCTTGGCCGCATACTCTTCTCCTGCTTGCCCGAGTAATTGTCTCTTCATGACCTATCCTCTCGATCTGAGGTATCTTCTCGCTCCAACGTATCTACACGATCCTAGCGCCTTACAGATGTTTTCGCCATCATTGAGATGAAATCCTTTACAAAGGGCTAATTATCTTCATCAGTCAACTAATAAAGGGGTTCTCACCCGCATATACGGAGAGAACCCCTTTATAGACACCATAAGCATATTAACTAGACTAAGCGTCTGACTCTTACTTGAACAGCCACATCTTTATTTCACCAAGCTGTTGGCGGCAGCAATCGCCATCTGTGCCAGCGGGGTTGGATAAAGACCGAGAGCCAAGGTTATCAGCATGGTGAAGACCATGGTAAACTTAGATGCGCCTTTGACCGGAACTAGCGGCAGGCCTTCCCCTTCAGTCAGGTACATAACCTTCACCACGGAAAGGTAGTAGTACACGGACACCATGCTCATCACAAAGCCAATATAGGCAATCGCAGTAAATCCTTCACTCATGACCGCTGAGAAGAGGTAGAACTTGCCGACGAAGCCGGCAAGGGGAGGAATTCCGGCGAGCGAGAGCAAGGAAGCGGTCATGACCGCGGCGGCCACCGGCGAACGGCGGGCCAGTCCGGCAAAGTCCTTAATCTCATCACTGCCTTGCGCCTGACCGATATGGGTTGCCACCGCAAACGCTCCCATGTTGCCAAAGACGTAAATCATGGCATAAAAGAGCACACCCTTGACCCCGTCCGGAGAAGCCGGAATAATGCCGACCATAAGATAACCGGCCTGAGCCACACTGGAAAACGCCAGCATGCGCTTAATGTTGGTCTGAGGTATGGCAATCAGGTTGCCGACAATCATGGTTAGTGCTGCCAGGACGAGTAGCAGGTTTTGCCCGGTCCAGTGCCCTCCGATGGAAGGCGGGGAGAAGGTCTGCACCCCAACGGTCAGAACATATACCCGGATCAAAGCCGCAAAGGCAGCCGCCTTGGAGGCCACAGCCAAGAACGCAGTCACCGGGGTGGGAGCGCCTTCATAAATATCGGCAGCCCACATGTGAAACGGTACCAGGGAAATTTTGAAACCGAATCCGGCGAGTAGGAAAACGCTGGCCAGAATGGTCACCGGAGAAATCGGAGTGGCAAACATCGCTTGGCGGATGTCAGTTAGCATCAGAGAACCTGTCATTCCATAGAATAAGCTGATGCCGTACAAAAGCACCGCTGAAGATGCAGCACCCAGAATCAGGTATTTAACCCCGGCTTCCGCTGATTTCTCTTCCGTAAGCCAGTAGGCAACCAGAATATAGAAGGTGATGGTCATGAGCTCTAAGCCGACGTATAACGTTAAGAGGTCTCCGGCCCCTGACATGAGCATCATGCCCAGAGTGGCACCCATGAGGAGCGCGTAAAAATCACCCCTGCTTGTTGGAAAGGACTGGACATAAGCGCCGGAAGACAGCGCCACCAGTATCGCCGCAGACAAAAACAGGATTTTGAAGAAACCTGCAAACTGGTCGTGGATATACATTCCGCCCAGGGTTACCCCTTGCGGGCCGAAAAAGAAATCATACACGCTAAAGGCAAGGACACCGAGCAGGAAGAATACGGTTAAAGGCATCATCCCTTTGCGCGCTCCCTGGGGAATCAAAAGCCCAATAGCCAGGAGAACCAGCGTCAGCACTGCCACGGCGATTTCGGGAGTGAGCATCAGAAAATTAAAGTCGAACATTAGAACAACCCTCCCATCTTCGCCAGGCCCACCGTCTCCATAACCTTACTTAAGTCGGAGTGCGTGACACCGGAGTTAATGACACTGTAGACGATGTTCGGGAACATTCCGGTAACAAAGAGGACGAATACCAACACCACCAGCGGAACCATTTCCGGACCGCGCAGGTCCTTTAAGTGATCCCATTCCGGACGGCGCGGGCCAAAGAGCACATTGGCCAGAGTCCTCAGGATATAAGCGGCAGTGAATATAATCCCGGCAATCCCCAAGATCGCGAGGACGGGATATGCCCGCACCGAACCCATGAAGATCGTAAACTCCGCAATAAAGTTCACGGTTCCCGGGAGTCCAAGAGATGCCATCCCGGCAATCAGGAAACCGACCGCCAGGCGCGGCATCTGCCGGGCCAGCCCGCCCAGTTCGCTGATGTTGCGGGTATGGGATTTCTCGTAGACAAAGCCGATCATGGAGAAGAAAAGCGCTGACATAACGCCGTGCGCGAACATCATTTCCACGGCTCCGTTGATGCTGGTGACATTAAAAGCGGCAATGGCAATCAAGACATAGCCCATATGGCTCACTGAGGAATATCCGACCACATACTTAAGGTCTTTCTGCGCCAAGGCAATAAAGGCGGCATAGAGCACCCCTGCGATGGCCAAGGTTGCAATCACGGGAGCCCAGAACTTGGCTCCAACCGGCAGCACCATCAGTCCCAGGCGGATCAGACCGTAACCCCCGATTTTTTTCAGAACCCCGGCGTGAATCATACTAACTGCCGTCGGAGCCCCGGCGTAGCCGTCAGGCGACCAGGAGTGGAACGGGAACATGGAAATCAAAGAGCCAAAGCCGAAAGCCATTAAACCGAAGACAATCTTTTGGAAGGTGGGATCATACTTAAACTTGGCCAGTTCATCAAACATAAAGGTTCCCTGCCCGCCATTCAGTCCTTTGGCGTTGAGGTAAAGAGCCACCAAACCGACCAGAAGGAATGCCGAACCGATTAAAAGGTAAATGGTCAGTTTCATCCCGGCATATTCCTTGCTGACCCGTTTCGTGCTTCCCCAGATGATGACCATGATATAAATCGGTATCACCACGATCTCATAGAAGAGGAAGAAGATGAAGAGGTCGCGGGCGATAAAGGTTCCCATCACCCCGGTAATCAGGATCAAGAGGAGGACAAAGAACTCTTTCACGCGTTTGTCCAAGTTCCAGGATGAATACACCGCCGTAAAGCCGATCAGGTTCGTTAGGACGAGCATCGGAATACTGATCCCGTCGACTCCAAAGGCCAGGTTTACCCCTAGATCCTTGGTCCAGGGAAGGATCAGATTGAACTGCATCCCGCCTTGAGCCCGGTCATAGGCAAAGAAAACGTACACGGAGAGCGCAAGCGCTGCAAAGGTGCCAAGTGCTGCAACAATTTTAATCATCTTGCCTTCCTCTTTCGGCAGGAAGACAATAATCAAAGCGGCCAGCACCGGGGCTAAGAGCGTGAAGGGCAAAATCATGGAGCCTGCTGTAGCTGCCGACATTATTTCACACCTCCCAGCATCGCTAAGGGATTAAGTGCCGCAAGCTGGCCTTCGCCGATCGCAAATACCAGATAGATTACCACTACGGCAAAGAAGAATACCAAAGCGTAAGTCTGTAATTGGCCCGTCTGCGTCCGGCGCAGGGTACGGGCACTGCCGCGCGTGAACAAAGCCAGGCCGTTGATGATTCCATCGACAATATAAAGGTCAATCCAGTACAGGACTTTGGCCAGGCCGTCCATAATATGGTGAATGAGCCACAGGTAAAACTCATCCACATAATATTTGTTCTTTAAGAGCCTATAGATTCCGGGGAATTTGGCGACGATGCTTTCCGCCGCAATCGCCTTCCTCACATAAATGGTGTAGGCCAGCCCGATGCCAATCAGACCGGCAACTACGGAAATCCCGGCCAAAGCCCAATCCATCGCTTCATGCTCCAACTCTCCGGCGTGGACATAGAAGGCAAAGTTATGCTCCGGCAAGGCGACCAGACCGCCCACCACGCTGAGCACACCTAAAATGATCAGCGGAAGGGTCATAGTCCAAGGCGACTCGTGCGGGTGGTTTTCCGGTTTGGACGGACCGGTAAAGGCGACAAAGAACAAGCGGCTCATATAAAAGGCAGTTAAGAATGCTGTAAACAAGCCGACGGCATAAATGACCGGATGGCCGTTATGAAGGGCGGCGGCCAGAATTTCATCTTTAGACCAGAACCCGGCAAACGGCGGCACTCCGGAAATGGCCAAGACTCCGATAAAGAAGGTCCAACCGGTAATCGGCATCTTCTTCCACAAGCCACCCATATCCCAGATGTTTTGTTTTTCATGCAGAGCATGAATGACAGAACCTGCGCCCAGGAACATCAAGGCCTTGAAGAAGGCGTGGGTCATAAGGTGAAACATGGATGCGGTTAAGGAGCCGACTCCGAGAGCAAACATCATGTAGCCCAATTGGCTTAAGGTTGAGTAGGCCAGGATGCGTTTAATATCATCCTGGGCAATGGCAATCGTGGCCGCAAAAATAGCGGTAAAGGCGCCCAGCCCGGCCACAAACTGCAACGCGGCCGGCGAGGCATGTTCAAAGAGGAAGTAAATGCGCGCGACCAAATAAACACCTGCTACAACCATGGTAGCCGCGTGGATCAAGGCGCTGACAGGTGTCGGGCCTTCCATGGCATCCGGCAGCCAGACATGGAGCGGGAACTGGCCGGATTTACCGATTGGTCCGATAAAGACCAGAATCGCCATGACGGTTAGGTAGCTTAAGCCGCCGATGAGGGCAAAGTCTTGGAAGTTGGTATTCATGGCATTGGATAATGCCGCAAAATCCAAGGTGCCAAACTTGTTGTACAAAAACAAGATTCCCAAAAGCAAGCCAAAGTCTCCGACCCGGGTGGTGATGAAGGCCTTTTTGGCAGCCTCGCGGGCGGACACTTTAAAGTACCAGAAACCGATCAAAAGGTAAGAACAAAGCCCGACCAGTTCCCAGAAAATGAACAGTTGCAATAGGTTGGTTGAAATCACGAGCCCCAGCATGGAAGCTGCAAACAAGGACTGGTAGGCATAATAACGGGACCAGCCGCGGTCTCCGTGCATATACCCCAGAGAATAAATCTGAACCATGGATGCCACTAAGGTCACGACAAAGAGCATCATGGCGCTTAAAGGATCGACGATGGTGCCGAAGTCGATCTTCAGCCCGCCGATATTTAACCAGTTGGCGGCTGCGACCGCTTCCCGCCCGACAAATTCTTCTCCGTTCCAGGACTGAATGACACCTACACCGATAGCAATTGCCAAACCCAAGGCGCTAAGTATGGCAAGGATCGAGACGGCGGCAGACAGTCCTTTGGATCTCCTCGTCACGAGGGCGATCAACAGAAAAGACAGGAAGGGCAGAAACGGTATGAGCCATGCCCATTGAAAGAGATCATGCATTTCCTTGAACACCTACCTTCTCCATTAGACTATCTTACCACTTCAACCAGTTGAAATCGTCCACACTGGTTGATTTGCGCGTCCGATAGATACTGATAACCAAGGCCAAGCCCACGGCCACTTCGGCTGCTGCCAGGACAATGATAAAGACAGCCGTGACAAAACCGTGCAAGACGCTTTCATTTCCGAGGAACCGGTTAAAGGCCACGAAATTAAGATTCACCGCATTAAGCATGAGTTCAATGGACATGAGCACGGCGATGACATTCTTTTTAGCAAAGATGCCGTAGAGACCCAGGCTGAAGAGCATCGCTCCGACTAAAAGATAAGTTGAAAGCCCTACACTAAAACTCATTTGCTCTCTTTCACTCCCTTCGCCAGAATGACCGCTCCGACCAAAGCCAAGGTGAGAAGGATGGCCGCTGCCTCAAACGGAACCATATAGCTCTTCAGCATCAGCTCGGAGATAGCAAGGGCTGACCCTTGTCCGCTCCAGGCTTGTGCCGGAATCCGCCAGTCGGCATTGGTGAGAATGACCAGAGCAATCATAATGAAGACTAAGGCAGCCCCTAAAGCACCTAAACCCCATTTCTTGGTTTCAAGGCTGCTCTCTTTGACATCTCCCCTTAAGGTTAACATGACCGCAAAAATAACCATGATATTGACAGCGCCCATATATACCAGGAGCTGAACGGCAGCCAGGAAATCCGCATTCAAAAGGACATAGAGCACGGCCACCCCGGCGAAGGTAAGGGCCAAGAAGAAGGCGCTGTGCACAATGTTCTTAGAGGTAACCACACCCCAAGCGGCCGCAACAGCCATAATCGCGAAGATAAAGAAAACGATGGTTGTACCCACTCTTACCCCTCCTTCCCTGTTTGCTGGCGGTGCCTTTTAATCATATCCCATTTGAGTCCTTCCGCATCATAGACAGCGTTCTCATACTGCTGCGTGACCGTTAAGGCGTTGGTAGGACAAGCTTCCGTACAAAGCCCGCAGAAAAGGCAGCGGCCTACGTCCATGTGATAGGTTTTAAGCACTTTTTTATTGTTCTCGTCTTTCTCACTGGTCAAAGCAATGACCTTATTCGGGCAAGTGTTGGCACAGATTCCGCATGAAATGCACTTGTCCGGGTCAAGACCCATGGAACTCCGAACCCGAGGGGATAGCGTCGGTTTTTGCTCCGGATAATATTCGGTGACGTTGGGCCCCAGCATGCGTTTGAGCGAGATATGCATACCCTTGAATAGACCTTTACCAAACACTCTGTTACCCTCCAATCCGCAGGACGTATTGGTAAATATAAATACCCAAACCTGTCAACAAAACGTTAAGCAGGGAGAGCGGAAGCAGCACTTTCCAGGCTAAGCCCATGAGATGATCGACCCTCATGCGCGGGAAGGTCCAGCGGATCCACATCATCAGGAAAATGATGATGCCTACCTTGAGGAAGAACCAGACAATACCGGGAAGGAATCCCGGTCCTTGCCAGCCTCCTAAAAACATGGTCGTAATTAAGGCAGCTGTTGCCGTCATATTGCCATATTCTCCGAGGAAGAACAGACCCCAGCGCAGCCCCGTATACTCCGTAAACGGTCCGGCCACAATTTCCTGATCCGCCTCGACTAAGTCAAACGGCGCCCGGTTTACTTCGGCGATTCCGGCAATAAAGTAGATCACAAAAGCCAGGGGTTGAATCACAATAAAAGGAATCGTGCTTTGGGCTTCCACAATTTTAGAGAGGCTGAACGTTTGGGTAATCATTACAACGCCCAGCAGGGAAAAGATGAGCGGAATCTCATAGCTGATCATTTGGGCTACGGCCCGCATTCCTCCAAGCATGGAATAGTTGCTGTTGGAACCCCAGCCTGCCATCAAAAGGGCTAGCGTCGAAATCGCTGAAATCGCGAGATAATAGATAATACCCAAATCCAAGTCAATCGGCACCATTCCCATACCATAAGGAATGACTGCCAAAGTCATCATCGGCAGGGCGAATACAATCATCGGCGCAATCTTAAAGATAAAGCGGTCAGCTTCCGCCGGGGTAACATCTTCTTTACCCAGAAGTTTTAAAGCATCCGCTATCGTTTGAAACCATCCACGCGGACCCAACCGGTTTGGTCCCGGCCTTTGGGATGCCCATCCACCAACCTTGCGTTCCAGCAAAATCAGGATTAAGGCAGCCAAGACAATGAGCACAATAACCAGAATGATCCCGATCACGGTCATGGTTAAATCTGCCCAAATGGAGTGGGGGTCTCCAAATAATCCACGGATGGCAGCCGCAATATTGAGTGGCAATTTGTTCAATGCGTCCATCTTCTTCTCCCCTTATATCCTACTTGTCCACTTCACCCAGCACCGCATCCAAGGTGGCAAAAATCGCGATCACGTCCTGGATCTTCCACCCGATAGAGATGGCCGGGAGCAATTGGAGATTAATGAAGGTAGCAGAACGGATACGACACCGGGCCGGTTTCGTACTGCCATCACTTACCAAATAAAAGCCTAATTCGCCTTTTGGGTTTTCCACCGCATGGTAAACCTCACCGACTGGCGGCTTTAATACTTTCGGCACTTTGGCCATGATCGGGCCTTCCGGGATATCACGCATAGCCTGGCGGATGATCTTGGCGCTTTCCTTGATTTCCAAGAGCCTGATCAAACCCCGGTCATAAGAGTCGCATCCATTCAGAACCGGCACCTCAAAATCAAAGCGGTCGTAAATTCCGTAAGGAGCGTCTTTGCGCAGGTCGTGCTTGACGCCGGACGCACGCAACACCGGGCCGGTCGTTGAGAAATTCTCTGCAAGCTCTTTTGGCAGAATGCCCACACTCTTCATCCGGCCCATGGCAATCTCATTGCCGTAGAATATCCCTTGATACTCCTCCAGCATCTCCGGCAGATCATCCAAAAATGATTTCAAAGCCGGCCAAAATTCATCCGGCACATCCTGACTGAAGCCGCCGATGCGCATGGCATTCACGGTTAAGCGGCTGCCTGCCGTCATTTCAAAGAGATCAAGGATGCGCTCACGATCCCGGAAGCAGTAACCCCAGGCAGTCCAACCGGCCATATCCAAAGCCAGGCTCCCGATGAATACCAGGTGGCTGGCGATCCGGGCGAGTTCGGCAAAGATGACCCGCAAATACTCAGCCCGCTCCGGAACTTGGATTCCCGCCAATTTTTCGACCGCTTGCACATAACCCATATTATTATGCGGGGATGCGAGATAATCTAAACGGTCGGTGTAGGGAATAAATTGCGCGTAAGTACGGCTTTCCGCCAACTTCTCCAAGCCGCGGTGCAGATACCCGATTTTCGGTTCAATCTTCGTAATGATTTCCCCATCAAAATGGGCTATCATACGAAAGACACCGTGCATACTAGGGTGCTGGGGACCCAGGTTTAAGGCTAATTCTTCCGTTCTTTCCAATGTCATGGTTCTTTCCCCCTTACTCCCCTGGTCTCATCTTCAGCATGACTGAGCGTTTTTCAATGCTTTCGGTCTCATAATCCTTGCGCAGAGGATACCCTTCAAACTCTTCCCAAAGGTAGATCCGCTTCAGGTTAGGATGTCCCTTGAATTGAATACCGAACATATCATAAGCTTCGCGCTCCAGGAAATTTGCTCCCTGCCAGATCCGGGTCACGGAATCGATTACCGGGGTATCTCGGGAAATCAGTGCTTTGACTCGAAGAGTTTGTGGACCTTTCAAACTCGAAAGTTGGTATACAACTGCAAACTGCTCTCCCAGATCAAGAGCAGTTAGATCGTGGAGAAAATCACAAGGAACCTCTTCGAAGTTTTTGGCGGCCGTTAAAGTTTCACTAATGTAAGAACCCTTAACCGTCAAAACCAACGTATTAAGGATTTCCTGGACATCCCCGTTTACCTTAGCAGCCAGTTCATCGACGCGTTTTCTTAAAATCTCTTTATTCTCCATGCTTCAACAACCTCACCTTAGCGGGATTGGCGACCTTCTGCTGCAGCTGCATGATTCCGAAGAGCAGTGATTCAGGCCGCGGAGGACAGCCCGGAATATACACATCCACCGGCACGATTTTGTCTACCCCGCCGAACATCGAATAGGAATCAACGAATGGGCCGCCGGAACTGGAGCAGCTTCCCATGGCGATCACCCATTTAGGTTCGGGCATTTGGTCATAAATACGGCGCAGGAGCGGTGCCATTTTGCGCGTACACGTACCGGCCACGATCATCAGATCAGCTTGACGAGGGGACGCCCTAAATACTTCCCAGCCGAAGCGGGCGATATCATAGCGGGGGCCGCCGGTAGCCATCATTTCAATGGCACAGCAGGCCAAGCCGAAAGTTACAGGCCAAAAGGAGTGCCCCCGAGCCCAGTTGAGCACCTTATCTATAGACGTAACGATTACATTTTTTTCGACCATTAGTTCGGCCTCACGGAGCTCCTTCTCCTTTGCTACATCCACTCTAAAGCACCTTCCTTCCAAGCATACCAGAAACCGACTAAGAGGATTGTAATAAAGATAAACATTTCAATGAAAGCAAATGTCCCCAGTTTACGGAATGTCAGTGCCCATGGATACAAGAACACCGTTTCTACATCGAAAGCCGTAAATACAATAGCATACATAAAGTAGTTGCTCTTAAATCCACGCCAAGCCGTCTTGGCTAGCGGTTCATTACCGCATTCATAGGCTGTTAGTTTTTCGGCGTGTGGTTTGTTGGGCGCCAATAGTTTGGGCATTAACATCATGATAACAGGCAAAGCAACCGCAAAAATGAGTAGAACCCCGACCGCAGCAAAATTATCCGACATCTCCTCTTACCCTCCCTTCTATTGAAATTCTTAGTTAAAATTTGTTATAGGCCAAACCCATTGTGCCACATCCTATAGGATGCGTCAATAAATTTGGTATCATGCAGACATCCCAGGCTTTCTTTAATACTCGGCTGCTTCCCGGTCAACCGGAGCAAAACTGCGCCGGTGAATGGGGCTGGGCCCAAGACGCTGCAAGGCTTGCAGGTGTTCATTCGTGCCATACCCTTTGTTCTTGTCAAAGCCATATTCGGGATAGAGGGTATGTAAATCGCGCATCCAGTGGTCACGCGTCACTTTAGCCAGGATGGAAGCCGCTGCAATGCTCGCACTCAGTGCATCCCCCCGGATGATCCCTGTTTGAGGGATGTTCACCTGCGGCAGGGTTACGGCATCAATCAGCAAGTGATGCGGGCGGATTTTCAACCCCTCAACCGCCCGTTTCATCGCCAGTTTGCTGGCCTGAAGAATGTTGTACAGATCAATCTCCGCCGGTTCGGCACTACCGATAGCATAGGCTAAAGCCTGCTTTTGAATCTGTCCAAAGAGCTTTTCCCGTTTGCTTTCCGTAAGCTTCTTAGAATCATTCAAACCAGGCAAATCAAATTGCGCCGGAAGAATACAGGCACTGGCCACCACCGGTCCAGCCAGCGGACCCCGTCCTGCTTCATCCACTCCGGCTACTAGGAGAAACCCTTGCTCCCATAGCTTCTTTTCTTCGTGCAAAAGTTCTTGAATCCGTTTTAGTTCCAACGCTTGTGCTTGTTGGTGCTTGGAATGGCGTTCCAACAAGCGCCTGATTCCTTCCCTCTGGTCACGCGCACACGCCTTAAGGAGGTCTGCGGACGGATCTTTGCTCAAAGCATCCGCGACCTCCTTCACACTCATATCCGAAAGGGATTTTATATGTTTATTCCCATTTCTTTTGTTCGACAAATCTGTCCTACTTCCTTTTTCTAAATGAATTATTTGCATATTTATAAATTATGACAGCATTAATAAGAAGAATATATCTATTAAGTTTTCTTATAAGTACGATAATTAAGCCATTATTTGTATATTCAGGTTTGGCCCGAAAGATTACAAGCTCTTAAAACCTATCCATCGTAACTTTCCCGAGTGTCCCGGCTCTGAACTCTTTGAAGAAAATCTGGGCCGCCTTCAGGGTATCGAACCGTCCCCCCTGCACCAGACATCCCCGGGCTCTCCCGATATCCTCAAGCGTAATTTCCCCCGGTCCGCGCCGGTAGCGCTCAAGGGCTGACGGGTAGTGTTCTTCCAGCCATTTAATTAACCAGAGTGCCAGCTCCTCAGAATCCACCACTTCATCTTTGATGCTTCCCACGGCTGCCAGTTTCCTGCCGGCTTCCGGGTCATCAAACTTAGGCCAAAGCAAACCCGGAGTATCCAGCAATTCAACCCGTGGATTAATCCTGATCCACTGGTTGCCCCGGGTCACGCCCGGTTTATTCCCGGTCTTGGCCCTAGCCCCGCCCGTCAGCTGATTGATCAAGGAAGACTTTCCGATATTCGGAATCCCAACCACCATGGCCCGAATGGGACGGGCCCGCACTCCCCTGGCGGCAAGCTGCTCCTGTTTGCCTCTCATGAGAGATTCCAGGCGCGGGACAATGCGCCCTACCCCGGAACCGGAAGTAGCACTGACAGGAAAGGCCGGGCCTTCTTGGCCCAATCTTTCCAGCCAGCGCTCTGTCCAAGCTTCATCAGCCAAATCGCTTTTATTAAGGACTAAAAGTTTCGGCTTATCCGCGAGCAGCTCTCTCAGCATCGGATTGAGACTGCTTTCGGGCAAGCGGGCGTCTCCCAGCTCAATCACTGCATCCACCCAGCGCAACTGTTCCAATAAAAGCCTTTTGGCTTTGGCCATGTGGCCGGGAAACCATTGAATACTCATAAGCGTACCTCGTTTGGATTATTCTAGAGGGTGCGCATCCGGTTAAATGGGTAATAGATGAGCCAAGACTTACCGATTAAGTAGCTTTTCTCTAAGAGGCCCCATTCCCGCGAATCCCCGCTCCGGTTGCGGTTATCTCCCAGAACAAGAACTTTGCCTTTCGGAATGGTTTGGGGAGCGTAAGGCGGGTAATCTCCGGGTTTTAAGTACGGTTCCTGAAGCGCGCGGCCATCGATGAACACTTGATTGTCTCTCAACTCCACGGTTTCTCCCTCAAGCGCAATGATCCTTTTTACAAACGTTCGTTTAGGATCCAGCGGGAAAGCAAATACTACGATATCTCCCCGGTTGGGCGCCCAGAATTGGTAAGCCAGCCGGTTCACCAGAATCCGGTCGCCCGGCATCAGCGTCGGTTCCATCGAAGGTGTGGGAATAATATAGGGTTGAAGTACGAAGGCCCGCAGCAAGCCGGATAACAACACCAATCCGGCTAAAATAATTAAGGTTTTTCTTCGTGAGCTTGTCCTTTGTGCCATTGCAACACTTCCTCTCCTTGTTACACTAGGCTTAGTATAAACAAGGAATTTTGCAAGCATACCACTTGCAAAATTTGGCTGTTGCTTTTTGGCTATAACCGTTAATCTTTTATAGAGTAAAAAAGAGAGCCAGGCTTTTGGCTCTCTTTGACTTTAGCGGCGACGTTCACGGATACGAGCGGCTTTGCCCGACAACCCGCGCAGGTAGTAAAGCTTCGCCCGACGTACTACACCCCTGCGGGCTACTTCAATTTTATCGATTCGCGGAGAGTGGAGCGGGAACGTTCTCTCGACCCCGACTCCGGAAGTTACACGGCGTACGGTGAAGGTTTCCCTTAACCCGCCGCCTTTCATCTTAATCACAACGCCTTCAAAAACCTGAATACGCTCCCGGCTGCCTTCAATAACCCGGACATGAACCCGAACCGTATCACCGGGACGGAAGTGAGGAAGATCTTTTTTCATCTGTTCTTCTTCAATCATGCGAATATAATCCATTATAATTCCCCCCTTCCTTGCCTAGATGTTCATACACTGGTCACACAGAGCAATGCTCTGCCAGCGAGAGGACCATCCGTCATCAACCCAATCTATTTTAGCATAAGCGTCCGTGGTACGCAAGGGTACGACTTTGTAGTCAGAACTCAGACTCCCATGCCGCTATGCGGCACCACTGATGAATGAAAATAGCCAAGGTGCATTACCCGCATCCTTCGCCGCGAAGAGATTCTGTGGTGTTGTGCGGCTTCGGCGATTATCTCCACCGGAGATAATCGTACCACGCGCCGGATGCTCGAACAGCGTGAAGCTGTTCGCCGAAGGATGAGCTTGTTGATTCAGCTACAGCGCCAAACCTTGGGTAATACCTGAAGTGAACCGTGACGCTGCTTAACGCTGAATCAACTGCGCTCTCGACGCTCCTCTGCTCTACGGTTCGCTAAGTAATTGCCCCTCGTCTATTTTCAGGGCAGGAGTCAGGAGTCAGGAGCCAGAATACGAGGAGGTTGTCAACCGGACATTATCCTACTGACTACTGACTACTGAAATTCTAAATACCTTATTTAGCCCCGCAGCCGGTCCAGGATGATCGCGACAGCTGAGCGTACGGAAAGGTGATTGTATTCTCCCGGCCCGTAAATGGGCTCAAGTATAAAGTCTGCGTTTTCCATCAGCTCGCGCACCAAACCCCAGCCGGTGCCGAAAAGGAGCAAAGCCGGCTTCTCTTCCTGTTCTAACCGCCTGCGCATGTCCGCATAGCTGACGGTATTCGGATACCTTCTGGCGTCTGTGGCCACTAAAGCCGGATACATTCCCTGCTCCGCTTTAATCTCCTCCAGCACTTCCTTAAGCTCTACAGCCAGGCGCACCCGGGCAAAAGCCTCCTGGCGGTTCGGGTTATATTCCGCTCCGAACCCTTCCTGCCAGAAAGCCATGATTCTTTGAGCCAGAGACCGTTGCGCTTCCGCCGGATGCACCACATAGTAGCGTTTGAGATCAAAGGTTGCGGCACAGCGGGCAATGTCGTGAATGTCCAGGTTCGTGATGGAAGTGGCCACCACTTCCATATTTTTATTGTAAACCGGGGCATGAATCAAAGCCAGATACAAATCGCCCATTTAGCTGTCCTCCCTTAAAGAACGTCGCTTCTTTTCCGGAGGGCGCAGGTGCTCCCATTTCCATCTCCACTCACCCAGTTCGGGAAGCTCTGCAACCAGTTCTTCCAATAGTTGATAATCACTTGCGAGAAACTCCAGCTTGCTAAAAAGGTCCGGCCGCCGCTTAAAAGTCCGGCGCAGAGCCTCTTGCCGCCGCCACCTTTCAATCTTGGCATGGTGTCCGGACAAGAGAACCTCCGGAACACGCTTCCCTTCAAACTCGGGCGGGCGCGTGTACTGGGGGTATTCCAAGACTCCCTGGCTGTGCGAATCACCCTGAAAAGACTCGCTCTCGCCCAGGACACCGGGAACCAGCCGGGAAACCGCATCAATCACGACCATGGCCCCTAATTCCCCGCCGGTCAGGACAAAATCCCCGATCGAGAGTTCGTCATCGGCCAGGTCCCGGATACGTTCGTCAAACCCTTCATAATGCCCGCAGATCAAAACGATCTCATCCAGTTGGCTTAATTCCCAAGCCACACTTTGATTAAATAACCGCCCCTGCGGGGTTAGAAGGACAATGTTGCGTCTGCTTTGGGATACCTGTGAATCTTGAGACACGTAAGCCTCATGGGAGGATTGTGCGTGTCCAGATTCTTTGGATCCTATGATGTCCCTGACCGCAGCATATATGGGCTCCGGCTTCAAGACCATGCCCGGACCGCCGCCATAGGGAACATCATCCACATTCTTATGCTTGCTTAAGGCATAATCCCGGAAGTTTACCAGCCGGATCTGGATGAGACCTGCCTCCTGCGCCCGTTTAAGGATGCTTTCCTGGATCGGGGCGAACATTTCCGGAAATAAGGTGAGTACGCTAAATTTAATCATGATTCGTCATCCATCAACCCTGGCGGCAGCTCGACTTCCATCCGCCGCCCCGGGACATCGACTTTTTTAACCACCCTTTTCAGCGCAGGCACACAGATTTCCCCTAAGGGTCCGTTTACCAGGTAGACGTCATTGGCCCCGGTTTCCAGCACTTTGGTTAACGTCCCCAGAAAACGCTCCCTTTCATAAACCTGAAGCCCTTCCAGCTCGAAATAATACCAGCCTTCTTGAAGTGGCGGCACCTCGGAACGGTCAATCCTCACTTCCCAGCCCCGGTATTTTTCCCCTTCATCCATACTTTCGATTCCATCAAGAGCGAGATAAACGAAGCCCGGCTGAACAGAAGCACGCTTAACCGCAAAACGGTATTTTGCAGCCCCATCGGTCAGAACGACCTCGCGCAGCCTTTTAAACCTCATCGGATCATGAGTCTGGGGATAGATTTTTAGTTCCCCCTTCACTCCATGCGGTTTTACAACCACTCCAACCAGAACCTCGTCCATACTCCGCTCCCTTTCGCAGCGACCAACCGCTTAGATTAGTCCTGCTGAATAGCCAAAAAGGGCTTAGCGCCCTTCTTAACGTTATTGGTCAATGTCAACATGAACCCGGCGCCCGTCTTTCACAGCGGCCGCTTTCACAATCGTACGAATGGCGTTAGCGATCTTCCCCTGTTTTCCTATCACTTTGCCCATGTCTTCAGGAGCTACCACCAGCTGCAAATGAACACTTTTCTCCGTCTCTACCTGAGCAACCATCACATCTTCAGGGCGATCCACCAATGCTTTCGCGAGGACTTCCAGAAGTTCCTTCACCGGAACCACCCCCCACACCAATCTCTAGTTCATAGAGTGGAACTTGGCTAAGACCCCGGCTTTGCGCAATAAGGACTTCGCCGTGTCAGAAGGCTGGGCACCGTCAGACAGCCATTTGATGGCCTTCTCTTCATTGATGTTCAGAACCTCCGGACGCTTCGTGGGATCATAATATCCGATTTCTTCGATAAAACGCCCATCCCGGGGAGAATTAGAATCGGCCACAACCAAGCGGTAGAACGGATTTTTCTTAGCTCCCATGCGGCGCAAACGAATTTTTGTTGCCATGTGAATACTTCACCTCCTCACTAGGATTGTCTTAAATAATCTATCTTAAACTTAGATAGAAGCGATTGGAATTAGGAGAAAGGGAACCTCATCCCCAGGCCTTTGCCCTTTTTCCCTTTTTTGCCCTTGCCCAGAAAGCCCATACCGCCCCCGGCAAACTGTTTCATCATTTTCTGCATCTGTTCGAACTGTTTGAGGAGACGTCCGACTTCCTGGATGCTGGTGCCGCTGCCTTTGGCAATCCGCTTCTTGCGCGAGTCCTTGATCATCGCGGGCTTTCTCCGCTCTTCCGGGGTCATGGAGCGAATAATGGCCTCCACATGCCCCATCTCTTTCTCATCCACTTTGACATCCTTAAGCTGCTTGCCGACCCCGGGAATCATCTCCAGAACGGAGGACAGCGGCCCCATCTTTTTTAACTGCTGCATCTGATCGAGAAAATCATCCAGGGTAAACTCCTGCTTGCGCAGTTTTTGCTCCATTTCCTTGGCTTTCTTATCGTCAAATGCTTCCTGGGCTTTCTCAATCAGGGTGAGGACGTCCCCCATGCCCAGAATCCGTGAAGCCATGCGGTCCGGGTAGAAAGGCTCAAGGGCATCGATCTTCTCCCCAATCCCGGCAAACTTAATCGGGCAGCCGGTTACCGCTTTCACGGAAAGAGCGGCCCCACCGCGGGTATCCCCGTCCAGCTTGGTCAGGATCACCCCGTCCAAGCCGAGCTGGTTGTGGAAACTTTCCGCCACGTTCACCGCATCCTGGCCGGTCATGGCATCGACCACCAACAGGATTTCATGAGGCTTGACCGCACCTTTAATGTTGCTTAACTCCTCCATCAATTCTTCATTAATATGGAGGCGTCCGGCCGTATCGATGATGACCACGTCCGCGCCGGTCATCCCCGCTTGGCGCAGGGCATTCCCGGCGATTTCCACCGGGTTCTTCTGTCCTTCCGCAAACACCGGAACCTGGATCTGCTCCCCCAAGACCTGCAGCTGTTTGATCGCCGCCGGGCGGTAAATGTCACAGGCCACCATTAAGGGATGTTTACCCTGTTTTTTAAGCATATGGGCCAATTTGGCCGCATGGGTCGTCTTACCGGCCCCTTGCAAACCGACCAGCATAATCACGGTCGGGGGTTTGGACGCAATCTGGATCTTGCTGCTGACCCCGCCCATGAGTTCAATCATTTCTTCATTCACGATTTTAATGATCTGTTGCCCCGGAGACAGGGATTCCAGGACTTCCTGCCCGACAGCGCGCTCCTTGACTTTGGCCACAAAGTCTTTCACGACTTTATAGTTCACGTCCGCTTCCAGCAGAGCCATCCGCACTTCCCGCATACCCTCGTTGACGTCAGCCTCATTCAGTTTTCCCTTGCCTTTGAGCCGTTTGAATGTCGCCTGCAGTTTTTCGCTTAGGCCCTGAAACATGCCTTCCCCCACTTTCAAAGTTAAAAATTTCTCTGCGCGTTTCATAGTTCCTGTAAAATCTCTTCAAGCTTGGCCCGGATTAACTGATGCCGCTTCAAAGCAGAGTCTTTGGCAAAGTCATCCGTATTTATTTCCGCCAGCAACCCGCTGATCTCCAAAAGCTTTTCCCGCTCACTGATGAACCTCTGCACCAAGCCCAGCTTCTCTTCATATTCCAATAAAATCCTCTCAGTCCGTTTCAGGAGATCATGGACAGCCTGGCGGCTGGTCTTCTCCACCTCAGCGATCTCAGCTAAGGAAAGATCCTGCTCAAAATGCATATCCCAGGCGTTTCTCTGCTTCCCGGTCAAGAGCGGTCCATAAAAATCCGCTAGGAGGGCCATTTGGGCTATCTTTTCCATAGGAAAACCTCCTGTAAAGCATTTTTACTTTACAGGAGGTATTGTAGAGCAAAGCAGGATATTTGTCAAGGTGAGAAAGACTAATATTGTGTTTTTTTTCTAAACTCCTCACATCAGCCACTTTATATCTTGGTGCGTTTTTCGTATATTATTTTGGTGATTTAACTGAACCATCAATGTATTCTTTTTTCGCTTTGTGGATTCCCATTATTTTGTACCTTATCTATAAAAACGCTAAGACCACAAACTCCCCTTCAAGGAAGATATTAATACTCCCAAAAAGGAAGAGCTGAAGGCAAAGCTGAAGTTGCCAAGAATACCTAATCAAACCAAAAAGACCTCCGAAGATCGTCTTCGGGGGTCTTCCTTTTTAGCGTACGCGATAACACAAGTAATCTTTGATGAAAAAGCTCGGGATTCATTTGACTCGCGAAAGTGCTGGTACTGAATTTCGACATCATTGCCAGACCCCACGATCTTAGGGAAAAACTAATTCAACTGCACTCTCTGAATTATATTTCCTGGCTAAGCTTCGGAGACTTCCAGCTCAATCAGCTCGCGGTACAGCTCCTTGCGCCGGTCGGCCAGAAAGAAACTATCCCTCATTGACGAACGCCCGCGCCGCCGCAAAGTGTTCAAGCGGTCGGCGGAAAGGGTGGCTGTCAGTAAGGGAGCGCCACACGCATCCTCACGAACGACCCTACAGTCAGCACCACTGGCATTCCCCCCGGACAGTTCAGTCAGAATTTCTCCTTTCGGCCCCAGGATCAGAGCTCCCCCGCTGAATTCCCTCCCCTGACCGTTAGTCCCGGTGAGGTTGCAGGCCGCCAGATACACTGAGTTGTCGTAAGCGCGAGCCCCCAGATAGCGCAACCAAATCTCCCTGCGATCTCCGGCTATAACAGGAGAGGCATGAGGGGCAAACAGGAGCTCAGCCCCTTTAAGGGAGTAGATGGCAGCCATCTCAGGAAAATGCCAATCCCAGCAAATGCCAACGGCAAACTTCACTCCATGACTGGAAAATACAGGAAATTTGTCTCCGGCCGTAAAATATTCCTTTTCACTCCTGCCCAGGTGCGCCTTGTGATAACTTTCGACTGTGCCATCGGGAAAGGCCAGCACCTGGGCCAAATAGGGCTTGTCTGATCCCCCGCTCAGTTCAGCCATTCCGACCAGCATGGTTATGTTAAGATCACTGGCCGCCTCAGTAAGTCTCCTTACCCGGGAGCTTGACAGCGGCTCCGCCAGTTCACTGGCATACTTGGGCGCATAGCCATGCAAGGCCATTTCCGGGTAACAAAGAAAAGATACCTGCTCCCCGGCGGCCTGCTCCGCCAGTTGCAAAATCTTAGCCAGATTGCGCTCACTCTCCCCTGCTAGTGCTTCCAGCTGGGCGACGCCAATTTTTAGATCCCCTTGCATCATGCTACTCCCTTTAATCCGCTTCTTTAACCTTCGTTCGCAACTATTGGCCCAGACCATGCCGGCATTAGAATTGGATCTATTTCTCCGGTAAATCCATTTGTACCGTTTCCGTCAAACAATAATCCATGCTCAGAACTTTTGTCAGCAGCTCCCGGTCATGAAGCAAATTGATAAAGTAGCGTTCATCTTTGGTCTGGGTAGTCTGGGCATGGGTAAGAATATTCAAAGGACGGTACACCGGAGAATCCTGGATTTTAAGGGCCTTGAACATCCTCTGATCGCACTCCCGACGCACGGTAAGTTTAGAGATAATGGTCATGCCCAATCCTGCCGACACAACCTGTTTAATGGCCTGGGTGCTGCCCAGCTCCATTGTTATATTGAGCTGGCCAGGGTCAAGCCCCCGTTCCTGTAGGGACAGCTCCATAAATTTGCGCGTTCCGGAACCTACCTCGCGCACGATCATCCGCTCCTGCAGAAGTTCGGCTAACGTCACGCTGTTGCGGCTGGACCAAGGATGGAAATACGGAACGACAACCACTAATTCATCTTGCCAAAAGTTCTCCACAACCAGTTCTTTATGCTTGGGAACCGGCCCTTCAATTAGGCCGATATGAATCCTCTTTTCCAGCACATCCTGGGAGATGACTTCCGTATTGGCGATTTTAACCTTGAAATCAACGTCTGGGCGCTCTTGATGAAGGTAGGCCAAAATATGGGGCAGGACATATTCTCCGATGGTCAAAGTGGCTCCAAGGTAAACCAGCCCCCGCTTGTCTTCAGTCAGAGAGCTTATCTGCTCCTGTACGCTTTGCAAAAGCTCCAGCACCTGGCAGACGTGTTCATAAAAAATCTGTCCAGCCCTGGTCAAACTTACTCCTTTGTTGGTTCGATCGAAAAATCGCGTACCAAGTTGGTTCTCCAGGTTCTGTATTTGCAGGCTTATGCTGGGTTGACTCATGTGAAGCTTTTTGGCCGCCAAAGTTATATTTTTGCTGTCCGCTACCGTCTTAAAAACAAGGAATTGCTGCTCACACACTCTTGTCGCCTCCTCGTCCCGATTTCAGCAGTTCAGATAAACGCTGCCAAAGGCACCTGATACTAATACAAAAGAATTTTATTTCTAAAGTTTGCTGCCATGCTCAGTATTTTAATTGCTTATATGCCGAAAAATAAACTGCACAATTTTAGTATGCCGGTTATTTAGATTAAATCATATTATAATAACATGTAGCCTGCGAGTGTATCAAGGCTCATAATTTCCAGCTTCCCGTGCCCAGTAGCCGGTGAGCACGGATCCGTTCTGAGCAAAACAGGGGTAGACACGCCGGTGCGCATCTACACCCTAATTAATGCCAGTTAAAAGTTTGCATTCTTGTTACAACCAGATTTAGTTTCCAATCTATTTCCCGAAAAACATATAGGAGAACCACAGCACCAAACTTGACTGAATCAAGAAAGCAACTAAGCCGGTTATCAAGGCTTTAGCCCCTGCTTTTTTTATGGTCTGTGCCGTGCACCGGCAGCAGATTCCTATAATTGCCATGGTCAATAGCAAACTGGCTAAGGTAAATGGACTGGTTGTCGCCGGGTATGTCGCCAAAGGACCGGAAATGCTTGAGGGGATTTTTATCAAAGTGTTAATTAACACGACAGCAAAGAACGCGATTACAAATCCTGGCATTGCCTTCACAGCAGTCCTTAGTGTCCCCTCCGAGGAATTGCCTGAGGCCTTCTGTTCTTTCACCGTGAACAGGATATTCATTCCCAGTACCACGACCACAATAAAAGCAATACGAATCATTTTTACCATGAGAGCAGCTTCCAAGGCCGCATTTCCCCCACCTTGCTTAGCCGCAGCAATGATCTGGGGAAGGTCATGAATCGCGGCTCCTGCCCATGTTCCGTAGACTGCAGCAGGCATATGCACCGCGGCTGCGATTACCGGGTACACAAACAAGGCCAGAGTTCCCCAGAGCAATACCACACCGATAGCGATGGATGTATTCTCCTCCTTAGCCTTAATGGAAGGCGCGGTTGCCATCAAGGCAGCTATTCCGCAAACTGCCGTACCGTTGCCAATCAGGGCGGAGGTTTTTTCATCCAGTCCGGTCATCTTACCGACAATTAACGAAGCGAAAATCGCAGAAGCTACCGTAATAATTACTATGATTAGATCCTGCCATCCTGTTTTTGCCAGGTAACCGTAGCTGAACTTAAGGCCGTAGATAATAATGCCCAGACGCAAAAACCATTTCTGTGCAAAGGCTGGTCCTGCCGCCAAACGCTGCGGTATCTTTACCAGATTTGCCACTATCAAAGCCAGTACGGCAGCAATAAAAATATCAACAAAAAAAGTCGTTTTGGAACGAATCTCCAAATACCAAAGTAATTCCGCAGCCACTGTAATCGGAAATACAATCGCCAAGAGTCCGGGCAAGGCCTCGGAAATTTCCCAGGCGGCCGGAAAATATTTGCCCGGTTTTTTTACTGGCGGATTTTGTCCTAGTACCGCTTGACTCATGAACACATCTCCTCTCATTATTCCTAGCTTCAGAGTAAATTGTTCAACCCGGAAATAGTTAGTATTACTAAAAGAAAAAAATTTTTTTCACAAATTTTTGTGTCATCCCCCCTCCTAGATTTTACAGACTTAGCATATAACTCCTTTCCCAGTCCACAAGGTAAGGTTATGAATATTTCTAAGGGAAGAGAATCTGCCGCAAAGCCTGTATTTGTATTTGTTTTTATGCTCCAGCGGCCTGCACCATTGTCCCTGCTACTATTGATGCATTCTCCCTGGCCAAATTCACAAAGCTATCTGCCCACGAGAGACAAGCACACACATGAACATGATTGTAAGCCGCGAAAACACGTTTATAAACTATACCATCGTTTTGTCCGTCAATTCCGCAGCCGCGCTCTACCCGAAAACCAAATGTAATCGCTTCGTGGTTAAGGTTCACGATCCGCGAATTATGAAATTCATGCCCTCGTACGGCACGTTCCGAAGCGAACCATAAATTGTTCACGTTGGGCAGCATAAGCGTATATCCATGGCCCTGCGGCTTATTCTCCAAAACTGTATCAAACGGCAAGGCTCCAACCATTTGGTACGACTCGTAACCCACTTTGATCGACCGCCCAAGATACATTAGCCCTCCACATTCTGCATAGATGGGCATATAGCTTTCAGCAGCCTCCAAAACGCCGCGACGCAAGCTCTCATTTTTTTCCAGTTCCTTGGCGAACACTTCCGGAAATCCTCCCCCTATATAGAGGGCATCTATGTTTTCTGGCAGACGAGAATCGCTTAAGCTGTCAATAAAGACAATTTGGGCGCCCTTCTTCTCCAGGGCTTCTATATTTTCCGGATAATAAAAGCTGAAAACCCGATCCCTAAAAATCCCTATCCTCGGACGGTTAGCAATCTCAACCGGCTTGTTTGCAACTGCAGTCTCCTGCTTGGGCAAGGTCTCCAGACAAGGTGCCTCGTTAGCCAGTTTGAGTACTTTGTTCAAATCAATATTTTCACAAATACTCTGGGCTAGTCTCTCCAAGATTCTTTCAGTCTCAGCCATTTCTGCGTTCGTTACCAAGCCTAAATGGCGGTCCGGTATGACAAGCATCCCGTCCTTTGGAAGTACCCCGACCACCGGCAGGCCGCAAAAATGTTCGATTGCCTCCCGCATCAGCTTTTCCTGGCGCGCCCCGGCAACTTTGTTGAGAACAACTCCCGTAATCCGTACTTCGGGATCGAAGTTCTGATAGCCCATGACCATCGCTGCCACGCTCCTGGTCATCCTGGTCGCATCAATCACCAAGAGCACAGGCGTACGGGTAATTTTGGCGATTTCCGCTGTGGAACTGCTACCGGCTAAGTCCAGGCCATCGAACAAACCCATCGCTCCTTCAATCACACTCAGGCGGCTTCCTTGAGAACCCTGCACCAGAGACCAACGGATTTGTTCCTCATCCATGAAATAGGCGTCCAGGTTGCGGCAGGTGCGAGCGGCCGCTGCTGTGTGCCAGCTGGGATCGATATAGTCCGGACCCTTTTTAAAAGGCTGTACAGTAAAGCCTTTCTGTTTTAACGCCCGCAATAGTCCCAAAGTGATCGTAGTCTTGCCTGAACGCCCCTGCGGGGCTCCGATAACCAAACGGGGGACATTCCAACTATTCTGCTCTCTCTTTGCTGTCACATCTAACATGTCGTCCACTCCTTTCCGATTATCGCAAGCCCCCATCCGCCATCCAACGATCTAGCGTTCGAAGTTCCCGCTAAGCAACCCCCTTGCAGTGCTAGAATACAAACGAAGCGCAGGAGAGGAGGCCGGGACGCACCAAGGATGACGGATGCGTCCGCCCGAGATTCAAACGCTCAAAACCGGTACACAATTACACGCAACCAGTCGGTTTCAAGAGGCCGGCGATTTTACATGCACCTTTGGCAGGGCCGCTTGGGAACAATTCGTAAATTTTCTTCAAGTCATACCCGGTTTCTTTGCAGAGCTTGCGGATCATGGGGGCTACCCCAAACTGCTCATAGTAGTTGCGCAGGTAATTGATTACCTTCCAGTGATCTTCCGTAAGCTCCGAAACATCCTCGGTAGCTGCTAAAGCCAGGGCAACTTCCTCATTCCAAACACCGGCATCTTCAAGGAAGCCGTCTTCGTCCAAGGCGATTACTTGGCCGTTTACATTAAGATCTGCCATTTGTGTCTCCTCCTTTGGGTTTACTTAAAGTAATCAGAGTATCAGGGCCAGGCCCATCAGGTCGCTTAAGCCCTTAACCCGAACATCAACTTTGTGATGATCCATGACAACCGGCAGCTGGGCTTTACAGATAGCACACGGGGCACAAAGAATTTCGGCCCCCGTTGCCCGTACACACTCTGCCTTCGGCTGGCCGAGCGCCACCCTGAGGTCCATGGCTTCATCCATCAAAATGCCTGAACCTCCGCCGCAGCAGAAGCTGTACTGCTTGGTCGGCGTCATTTCCACGAAGTTTTCTACACAGGCCCTAAGAAGTTCGCGGGGCTGCTCGATAAGGTCTCCTCCCCTGGCATAATTGCAGGGGTCGTGGTAAGTAACTACTTCCGGATTCTTGCTCTTGTCAAATTGAATTCGTCCGGTCCGCAGGTACTCCAGCACTTCTTCAAACAGGTGCACAACAGGAAACGGCAACGGCCCGTTGATCGTATCGGTAAACATGCGCCAGGTTCTCCACCCATGGCCGCACTCACCGGCAACTATGCGTTTTACGCCCAGTTCTTTACCGGCCTGCACTAAGCGGCGGCTGTGTTCCCGCATGGTCGGCTCGTGAAAGAACAGACCAAAATTGGCCGTCTCCGCGATACGGGAGCTCAAAGTCCAGGACACCCCGGCTTTATAGAAAATCTTAGCCACAGCCATCAAGCCGTCAGTGTTGGTAAAAAGGTCAGAAGAAGACGGGTTAAAGAGAACTTCCGCTCTCTCCACATCCATGGGAATCGGAATATCGAGCCCTGTTTCTTCTTTCAGTTCCTCTTCCAAAAATTCCAGGCCGTCTTTGATAGCCGGCAGGGGAGTACCCATGTTGTTGCCGGTTTTCTCCATATTCTTGACAATACCGGCATGGAACTTGGTGACCAGGCCAAGGTGAGCTAAAAGCTCGCGCATAGCGATCGTCACTTCGGCGGTGTCAATCCCTTTGGGGCAGAACACCGCACAGCGCCGGCATTGGTTGCACTGATGAAAATACTTGTACCACTGGTCAATTGTCTCTTGGTCAAGATCCTTGGCGCCTTCCCAAGCCCGGAAGACGGAACGCCCCGGCGCAAAGAATTTCTTGTAGACGCGCCGCACCAGTTCCACCCGGGCCACCGGCATGTTATAAGGGTCTTTTGTTCCCAGATAGGAGTGGCATTGTTCGGCACACGCTCCACAGTGGGTGCAGACATCGAGGTACAGGCGCAGCGAGCGCTTATATTTTAGCATCTCTCCTAAAAGCTCCAATGCCGCCTTCGGCCTGTCCTCCACCGCTACCGGCGCGAGGCGCAAAACGCTCAAGTCCTTGGCTTCATAAGGAATCCTCGCTTGCTCTTTGCTCACTTCAAGATCACCTGCCTTTCATACGGCCGTGTGATCAACCAGCGGCTAAAGAACAAACCACAGGCATGCATCAGCTTGGAGGATGGGAAATACAAGAGCAGCAATTCCACCAGTGTAAAGTGGAACAGGAAGGCCTGGTTGTCCGGCGGCAGTACCGGCCGGAAGGTAAACAGCCCGGCCAGATAATCGCGGACTGCCCCGTAAGGGACTTCGTTAAAGAAACGCATATACATTCCGCTGCCGATAATCCCTAAAAGCAGAACCAGGACAAGATAATCGGCAAAGTTGGAAATGAACCTCATGGTCGGCGAGGCAAGCCTGCGAATAGTTAAAAAGACAAGCCCTATCAGAAGGGCCGCTCCGGCATAAGTGCCGAACAGGATCGAAAGGCGTTCGCTTTGCTCAGGAGTAGCCCCAAACAAGGTGAACTGGTGCCCAAGGAAAGTGATCCCTACAAAATGCCCGATTAATACCAAGGCCAAAGCAATGTGGAAAAGCCAGGCGCCAAACCACAGACTTTTTTTCCCCCGCCACAAACTGCGAAAACCAACGGCCTCCTTGGCCAAATCCAGGACTGCTCCACCTGTCGTATCCGGGCTCGGGAACACCGTGAGTTTGAAAGGAACCGGAACATGAGCCCAGACCAGCATGCGATGGATCATACCGCCCAGGAATACAATCAATACAATGTAGGGTAAAACCCATCCGAAGAGGACGCTCATGAGATTCCCTACCTCCAATTCACACGCATTTTAACACGAGACATGAGCCAGATAACTCCTAATCACTCGCTTCGGGTTCTCCATCGAACCGGGCCGGGAGCTACCCTCCCAACCCGGTCCTTCAGATTGAACTTCTCCACTCCAGAGATTTAACTGGACTCGTCCCCTCTTACTGGGGTGCGCCGACTTTGCCTTTAAGAGCGACAAAAGTGGTAGTGATATAGAGATACTCAACCTTGTCTTCAAAGGCCAGTTCTTTAACCGCTAAGTCAACGTCAGCCTTCTTCTCGCCGATAGCAGCCGCAATTTCTTTGCTCTTGGCTTTTTCCACAGTAGCCAAATAAGCCAAAACCTTTTCTTTAATTTCGGGGCTGGCAGGTCCTTTTTCCATGGCAATGGCCCCCTTTCTTATTGATTAAAACTTGAACGCAGCTGAGGTCCTGAATGTCTCTCTGGAGAAAATATAATCGTCGATATGCTTATCAGTGAATTCAATCCCGGTGAGGATGAAGAATTTCTCCCACCCGATCCGCTCGACCCATTCGCCCAAGCGCTCGCCTTGGCGGGCATTGCTGGCATATACCTCAACAATGTGGCGCACAGCCTCGGTAACTTCGGGCCAACGGGGCGGATTGTTGGGCAAAAACGGTATCACCATGCGGGAAAAACTCGGAGCCGTACGGGCATTGGAGGTTTTACCACCGATAAGAATAGCCACTCCGTCATTTTTCGGATCAGCAATTTCCATCCCTGGAGACATGGTATAACAGTTGCCGCAGTACATACATTTTTCTTCGTTTACAACAACGCTCTTGGTCTTCGGATTGGGACGGATAGCTCCGGTCGGACAGCTGGCAACAAGGCTCGGGATTTCCGTTCCTTTTTGCACTTTTTCATCGTTAACCCTCGGAGGTGTACGGTGCACCCCTACCATGGCGATGTCACTGCAGTGGGCCGCTCCGCACATGTTGAGGCAGCAGGCCATAGCCACTTTTAACTTGGCGGGAAGCTTCATGTCAGTGAAATATTCGTGAAGGTCATCCATAACGGCTTTAACGATACCGGAAGCATCGGTAGCCGGGGTGTGGCAGTGCACCCAGCCTTGAGTGTGCACAATATTGCTCAGGGAGTTGCCGGTCCCGCCGACAGGTATTCCTTTAGCTTCCAGGGCACTGATTAAAGGTTCCACTTTGCCGGCGTCGCTTACGAGAAACTCAATGTTGTTGCGGCTGGTAAAGCGCAGGAATCCGTCACAGTATTCATCAGCCAAGGCGCACATGTCGCGGATAAAGTCAATGCTCACCAGACGGGGAGAACCTGCACGCACGCTGTAGAGCTCAGCACCGTTTTCGGCAACGTGTTTCAGAACGCCAGGTCTTGGAATCACATGATATCTCCATTTGCCATAGTTCTCAAGGATTATTGGGGGGAGCATCTCTTTATAATGCGGAGGTCCTGCATCAATTCTTGGCATTTTCTATCCACCTCTTCATCTGATTTTGTTCAATCACTTACTTGTTAATTTCGTCTTGCTGCCAGAAGACGTACGGGTTGGCACGGGGTCTGAAGACCATTTGCGGAACAGGCGGAAGTCCAACTTCACGCAGGAATTTGCCCATTCCCAAACGGTAGATGGTTTCGCCGATGCGCTCGCGGGTCTTGCCGTTCTCATCCCACCATTCCCAAATTCTGCGCAGCAGATCCTTAAGCTCTTCGTAGTCGTCTTCCATTTTCATGAACGGGACGATAACCCATGCCATGAAGGCTGATTGAACAATCGTCGATTTGCCGCCGAGAAGAATCGTGGCACCTTTTTCTTGGCCAGGCCGGATAGCCTTGGGCATTACGTTGATGCAGTGCATGCAGCGCGTACACTCTTCCGCAATGACATTGAGTTCATTTTTCTTATAGTCGAACTTCAAAGCGCGTGTCGGGCATTTGTCGCAGACTGCACCTTGAATGTCCAGTCCCTCTTGCACATAAGCCTTAACAGCGTCTTGATCAATTCTGAGGGTGTCGCGCCAAGTTCCGATGATAGAGCAGTCGGAACGGGCGATGGATGCCGTACAGTCGTTGGCACAGCCGGAGAACTTAATCTTGAACTTATACGGCCACATTGGACGGTGCAGTTCATCTTGGAACTCATTGGTGATGTTGTGGCAAGCATCGAGGGTGTCGTAGCAGGCATGCTCACAACGAGCAGGGCCAACGCAGCAGCTGGGAGTCCTCAGGTCCGAACCGGAACCGCCAAGGTCAAACCCGGCATCGCTGAACTCGTCGAAGGCCGGTTGGATGTTCTCTGTGGTGGTGCCGAGCAGAATAATGTCCCCGGTGGAACCATGCAAGTTAGTCAAACCGCTGCCGTATTTCTCCCAAATATCGCAGATTGTGCGCAAGGATTTGGTCGTATAGAACCAGCCGCTGGGCTGATTAAGGCGGATGGTGTGGAACTCAGCCAAATTCGGATACTCTTCCGGCAGGTCGGTATAACGTCCGATTACGCCGCCACCGTATCCTTTAACCCCCACAATACCGCCGTGTTTCCAGTGCCCTTTTTTCTCTTCGTAGGATCTTTCCAAAAGTCCGAGTAAATCCTCAGCCGCCGGGTTCTTAGCCGCAGCTTTTCTGATTTCCGTCACGAAACTGGGCCATTGGCCTTTTTCCAGTTCGTCCAGTTGTGGCGTCTTCTTTTCTGACATGGCACGACCTCCATTTTCTTGATATTTCTAAACAGTGGGGGGGGGAGAACATCTACATCTCCGTAATTGAAACGGCACCGGTGGGGCAGACCGTGACACAACTTTCACAGCCTAAGCATTCGCTTTCGTCACCGGCCACTTCAGCCTTTTCCCCATTGAACTTGAGAAGACGGGCGGGGCACCCTGCTGTGCAAGAATTGCAACCTGAGCATTGTTCTTCGTCAATTGCCACGATGTACATACCTAACACACCTCCTTAGACTTACTTTCACTGCTTGGCTCCATCTGACTCTCAGTCAGTTTACGCAATTGTATTCATGTGCCCCTGTCGTCCCATCGCTGTCTTCAACACTTTTGGTATCCAGCTTAGGGCTTTGTGTAAATTTATACATTCACTATATTCTATTTAACACGCTAAATTTGGGGCTGTAAAATACAGAATCTCAATTGCACCATATTGAAAACTAATTGTGAAAGATTATGCATTATCAGGAGAAACTATCTTTTTGTTATAACTTTGTTATAACTTGGAGAAATTCCTTAGAAAACATTGGGAATTAAGACCTTTGCTCTTCCTCCTGATAGGCCGACCAAACGGCTATCCCGCCTTCCAGATAAGCAACCTGGGCCAAGCCTTTCCCTCTTAAGATGCAAGCTGCCTCATAAGCCCTGATTCCCATCTCACACACCGTAACAATCCGCCGGAAAGCGGGAACTTCCTGCCAGCGTTTGCGCAGCTGCCCAAGGGGTATGTGCAGCACTTGCGGCCCCGCTAAAGGATTGCTTTCAACCTCGTCCTCTTTGCGCACATCGAGAAGCAGCACTTCCTCGCCGGTGCGCAGAGATTCCTGGAGTTCAAAAGCAGACAAACCCCGGACAAGGCCAAGCCGTTTGTTTTCGAGGGCATTGGCCCCATGAACGACTACATCAAGGGGTGTGGCGAAGGGCGGTGCATATCCCAGATCCAAATTACCGATGTCTACGAGCGTGGTCCCAAACTTCAGAGCGGTTACCAATATGTCCAGACGTTTGATTCCGTCGCCCAGCCCACACACCTGCGCCCCCAAGAGGCGGCCGGATGTCTCGTCGGCTATTAGCTTCAGCACAATACTGGAGTGCATGGGATAAAAATGAGCAGCGTCAAGCCCGCTGGCAACTCCGGTTATGACCTTGTACCCGAGATCACAAGCCTCGGCTTCACTGAGTCCTGTCCGGCCAATATTAAAGTCAAACGCTTGCAGTACGGAAGTTCCGGCCACACCCGGGAAAACCTCGTTTTTTCCGGCAATGTTGTTGGCTATAATCCGTCCCTGCTTGTTGGCCGTAGAAGCCAAAGGAATATAGACAGGCTTGCCTGTCATAACATGAGTCTGCTCAGCGCAATCCCCGCCTGCATAAATACAGGGATCTTCTGTCTGCAAGGATTCATTCACCCGGATGGCCCCGGTCTCGCCAATGGTCAACCCTGCAGCCTGGGCCAGCTCAATCGCCGGGCGCACGCCAACAGCAAAAACCACCAGTTCTGTTTCAATCTGACCTTGGTCAGTTAAAACCTGACCAACCGCCCCGGTGTCATCCCCTTCCAGGGCCTTCACTTTACAGCCTAAACGCACGTCCACGCCCCGGTGCTTCATTTGGCGTTCCAGCAGCTTGGCCATATCAGGGTCGAGCAAACGAGGGAGAACATGGTTTTGGCTTTCACATACCGTGACTTTAAGGCGCGGGCCCGCCAGAACATCGGCAATCTCAATTCCGATCAGGCCTGCTCCAATCACGGTTACATGCCTGATTTTCTCTTCTTTAACTGTCCGTTTTAGTTGCTCCGCGTCATCCGGATCGTGCAGGGTAAACACTTTGCTGAGTCCAGCCCCCGGAAGGGGCGGAACGTAAGGCCTACTTCCCGTTGCCAGCACTAAATAGTCGTAGGGCAGAGTATCCTCTTCACCACTTAGAAGGTGCCGGACAGAAACGGTTTTGGCAGCCCGGTCAATGGATATGGCCCGGGTATTAGTCAAGACTCTAACATCCTTTTGCCCCTGGAAAAATGCCACATCCCTTTTTTGACCGGAGGCGGTCAGGGTCAGTTCCTCAAGTTCAGGGACCAGGCTGCCCAAATATAAGGGTATTCCGCATGCTCCGTAGGATATGACATTTCCTTGTTCAACGATCGTGATATCCGCATCCGGCTTGAGGCGGCGCAAGCGGGCTGCAACTTTAGGCCCTGTTGCCACGCCCCCGACAATCACTGCTTTCATCTTTCTACGCTCCTTTAGGCCAAGGTCTAAACGGGAAACTTGCAATGGCAATAGGAAATTATCCCTCTCCGGGTCACGGTCTTCAATCTGCCCGGAGAGAGTAAAAAAATCTTGTTTAGCAGAGTACCACATATTTAAAAGGCTTCAAACGCTTACTCTAAAAACTCCAAGAAAGGCTTCTCCATGCTGACCAAAGCATTTACCATAAGTTCCACCAAACCGCCGAAGTGCACATTAAACTTGGCGCTGGCCTGGTAATATTCCAGGATGTCCCGGATAGTTCCCTTGCAGTTGGAGCAGGGAGCACAAACGTATTTGGGCACCTCGCTGTTTTCCATCGTATCTTGGAAAGCACCCAGGATTTGCTTGAACTTCATGCGGGCACTGACTTTGTTTCTGAAGTCGCTGAAGTTGCAGTGATTCATAATGGCAAAGCCGCTGCCTCCGCCGCAGCAGTAGTTATCGACGCCGTGCGGAGTCATCTCCCTGAACCGGGTACAGATGGCTTTCAGGATATTGCGCTGCGGCTGGACGATTCCCATTTGCCGCACCACATTACATGGATCGTGCAGGGTAACCGGGAAATTGTTCTTGCCGGGGTCAAGTTTGAGCCGGTTTGTTCTCACCATATCCCAGAGAATAGGCAGGCAGCTTTCCACGGGAATTTTGCCCTCTGCCGCCGCCATCCGGTCCGCCACTATAGCCGAAGCTTTATGGGCATGCCCGCATTCTCCGATCACAATCCGGTTAACACCCAACTCTTGGGCAACCCTCATTTGCTGCAAGGCAATTTTCTTGGCTTGGGTATCGTCATACCAGAGACCGTAGTTGACGTTGTCATACCCCATCATTTCGCTGCTCAAGGTCCAGTCCAGACCCGCTTCTTCGAACAGAATGGCAAAAGCGATGGGGTTTTCCGGCCAAGCCATAAATTCCCCAGCATTGTGGAGCAACAGGATATCGGCCCCTTTTTTGTCGAGCGGAAACTTAATTTTGCGACCGTATTTTTCCTCTATATCCTCTTCCAAAAACTCCAGCGTATCGAGAAAAGCAGGCTTGGTTATGCCGGTGGAAGAACCGGTCTTGAGCTGGAGCATGGAGCCTTTCTCATGCAAAGGGTTGGGGGCGATCCCCATTTCCTGGCTGAATATTTTCCGGATCTCCTTGGCCAAAATGGAATTGTCCAGACCGAGGGGACAAGTCTGAGCGCAGCGGCGGCACAGGTTACAGCGGTAAGCCAGCTCCCCGAGCCTGGCAACTGTTTCCCAGTTCACATCGATGTCCGCTCCGACCAATGAACCGAAAAATTTCCCGCTTGTGGTAAAATACTTTTTGGCTATTTTGCGTAAGACTTCCGAGCGGAAAATAGGCCGGTAAAGCTCGTTTTTCCCGGAGGCCGCAAAAGTGTGGCAAGCCTCGGAACAAGTGTTGCACTTGGCACAATACTCAAAAGAGAGAAGCAGGGGTTGGAGCACACCGTTGTTGGCGTCGGAGAAAATCTTCTCCAGACCGTTTAGGAACTTGCCCACAAACTCCTCTTCCTCTTCTTTGGACTTGGGACGGATTAATGTGTCAATACCCACAAAACCGTCCAGCGAAGCACAGTATTTTTCCTTCCAGGAATCTTTAATCTCTTTGAAATCCGGCTCCATGCCGGGCTTGTCATAAGGAGCTGCCAAGGGCATCAACTCCTGGAGCTTTATCAACTGCTGATCAGGGTTGCCTAAATCCTTTGGTCTTAAATCCTTGTGATCTATCACTCATCTCACCTCTTTTCCAAGCTTACTTTTCCGGCGCAGGCGCCCCAGCCGCCTTAACATGAGGGGCTGACCAAGCGTTTTGTGGCCGGTAACCCAGCGCTTGTTTAACTTTGTGTTCCATCTCGCTGCCCGCCACGTTGGGCTCATTTTCCCACAGGACTTTGTGGAAAGTGAAATATTTGCCCACATAGTGGCTCATCTTGCTTAAAGGAATGTAAATGAACATCACTCCGACCAGAATCACATGAAGCACCAGCAGCGGGCCGGCCGCGAAGGACGTCAAAGACAAAACATGCGCCATTACACTGCGGGCGTTACCGAAGGTGGGGTCGCTGCCCCAGACAGTAAGCCCGCTGACAACGGCGGCAAAAACCAGGAGCAGGTTAAAGTACTCTTGAGGTGTGGTGTATTTCTTGAGAGTTCCGTCGAACACCCGGCGCAAAAACAGAGCTCCCGAACCAAAAGCAGCTAACGCGAAACCAACCACCCCGGTAAATATGCCAAGGTAATACAGGAGAACAGCCCACAGTGAAGTGCCGGCTGCCGCTCCGGCCTTGACCGGCAAGCCCGCCAGTTCCGTGAAAGCGCCGGCGATAATCAGCACGCTCCAGGCTGCCAGGAAATAGATCCCCAGATGAAGCGCATAGGAAAGCCACCAGAGGGGCCTTTGATTCTCAAAAAGTTTCTTGATAAAGAGCATTTCTTTGAGCATTTCCTTTAGTTCAGTTCCTTTGGAAAGCTCCCGGGGCTTTTTCCACCATTCCGCTTCTTCATAATAGGAACCGCCGTATTCGTGCCGCCCTTTCTCCCCCGGCACAGGATAGAGTTCCATCCTGCCGTGAAGGGGCAGCTGCGCCAGTTTCCGGGCCTTGTAAGCGGTAATTCCGATAAATAAGACCATGGAAATATAGGCAAAAACCGCTAATGCCACACCTAAAACCTCCTGTACTAAATTTTACTCGCTTGTTCTTATTGTCACTATTTAGTTTAAGACGGTTTAGGGAAGTTGTAAAATTTTGATTTCTGATTGTGACAATTAGGGATATGGATTCCGAATTTTGAAGCCCGGCCTATATTCGATCCCGTACAAGAATTAAGCCCTTTCTTTGCAGGCATAAGAGGAATGAAAAGAGAGGTTTAAGGGGGATATTGTTCCCCCTTAAACCTCTTGCATCGACTCGGCCTCGTGGTTCTTATTTCGATCCGATTAAATCTCCCTCAATCCGCTTGGCCCGCTCCTCGACCTCCTGGCAAATCCTCTTCTCGTCCAGGGTGAGGAGTTTTCTTTCTTCCATGAGAATCTTGCCGTCCACGATGACGGTGCGGACATCCCCGGCGTGAGCTGATTACACCAGGTGGGCGGGGATTGGCTGGAAGTGCGTTGGAGCACTCTTGAGTTTTTGCTTAAGATATTCTCTGAACGGCGATTTATATGATATGCAGGAAAAAGCCGTTTTTTCTGAGGTAACCAATCTGGCCGCAGCCGAAGCAAAATGGAAAGCTGAAGGAAAAATCCTTATGGTTCAAGATGCCATCAACCAATATCTAGAAGTTCGTTTACTATGATGTCTTTAATAATATTCAACTCATCCTGTATTCGTTTTTCCATATTGGCTCCTTCATCTGTTTTCAAGAATATGTGTCGTTTAATCATATGTCCTCAATAGCCTTTTGCCAGGTAGGATTGGTCATTGGATTTTCCTCCTTCCTGTAAAAAGTATACCAACAAACGGTATGATTTTCCATATAGACTATAAAATAAGCCCCAAAAACCCTAGGGCTTGTTTTCTTGCGCCGATTTCTTAACTTACTTTGAACTGTTCCCTGCTTAAGCCAGATTGTTGAAACCCGAGATATTCCCTAGTAATTCACCGTGACCGTATCGACAGGTTTTTCCTTCGCGTATTAAGTGAACATTACGCCATCGATAATGGCATTCCCAACCTGCGGAATGTCCTCTGAATTTTTTATTGTTATTCTATCTAGGACCTTCTTCCTATTTTTGCCTTATCCTGTCACAAAATCCATTCGTAAACTGTCTATATCCCTTGTTCCGCGAGTTCAGATTCACTGATTTTATTTTAAGGCATGGTAATCTCTTACAGCAGCTACTGGATGCTGCCAGCGGATTTTAGGTAAATGGATGGATCAAAGCCTGCCCACCGTACCATGTCTAAAGCTTGGCGATTGATGTTACTTGGAAA
>NZ_JAFLRH010000006.1 GCF_017310645.1 Paradesulfitobacterium ferrireducens
TAAACAGATTGTATGGCATAAAGCGAAGTAGCATTTTTAGACTTGGATATACTAAGCCGCATAGCAACAATCCCCTCCAATCCCTTACATTATAACACATTACGCAAAATTACGCACTAATAATTGAAGAGAATTTGACATTTTTCCAATAAAAAAAGCCCTGTTTTCAAGGCTTGTAGGGATTTCTATATAAACGCAAGTGTCAAAGACCCGGGAAATATTTGGGGAAAGGATTTAATTAGCCCTAAATCTAATGGAATTTTTATGGGCATTCAAAAACCTTAGGGTAAAAAGAATATTTTTTAATTTTATGATTATTATTCCGAAATGGTGAAAATAAGTACAAAATATCAACGGAAGTTAAGGATCAAGATTTCAGATTCACCTTTCACTAACGCTTTGGCGATGAATAGGCGGTTTTTAGTGACGTATGTAAGGGTTGAACTTAATAGACAGAACCGATTATTTGTGCAATAATGCGATTGAGGTTACGATGAGAAAGGGAAATGGGGGCGAAGACTAATGTTGGATGACATCAAGGAACTAGATGACATTGACCGGGGGATTATTAAGCTGCTCTTAGAGAATTCCCGGGTTTCAAACGCTGAAATCGCCCGCAAGGTAAACCTCTCTCGAGTAGCAGTTAGGGATCGCATTCAAAGTCTAACTGAAAGAGGAATCATAGAGCAGTTTACGGTCATTTTGGATGCTGCGGCACTTGGGCGTCCACTGGCCGCATTTTTTGATATTGAGGTTCAGCCGGAAAAACTAGATGCTGTAGCACAAGAACTAACCAAGCAAGACCATGTAATCATTGTCTATCACATGACCGGGCCAACTTCTCTCCATGTTCATGCCTATTTGCGTGACTCCAGGCATCTCGCTGACCCCCTATGGCCCTGGTCGATCATGTCAAGGGGTACGTGGATATGAGCGCGGCAGCCATGGAAGAGCATCATGGGCAAGCCCTCGCCGCAGTGCTGGATGATCCTAATGTGGACGGTGTTGTACTTTTGAGTGTTCCGCCAACATTCCTCAAGCCGACCGCGTTGGCCGAGGAAGTTCTCAAAGTGTGCCGCACCAGGCCCAATAAGCCAGTATCCGTCTGCCTGATCGGCGGAGAATTTGTCCGGGAGGCATGCCAGCTTCTCGAAAAGGAAGGAGTCCCGACTTATGAAGTTCCTGACCGGGCAGCTAGGGCAATGTCAAGGATGGTAGAACGTACGCTATATCTACAAACTGAAAAATCTTCCACACAAAGCACTCAAGTACAGAGCAACAGGGATTACAGCCACAAAGTAATTGCCCAAGCTTTGGCAGCAGGACGCAATCTGCTTGAACATGAAGCTAACGAACTGTTGTCAACTTACGGCATCAGCAGCGCCCGGAGCGCATTAGTGCAAAGCGAGGACGAAGGGGTCGTTGCCGCAAGCAAAATCGGCTACCCGATTGTCCTAAAGATCGTTTCCCCCGACATCCTGCATAAAAGCGATGCCCAAGCAGTGAAGGTTAATATTAAGAATGAGGAAGAGTTGCGGTCCGCCTACCGGGAAATTATCTCGAACTCACTCCGGTATAACAAAGACGCCCGTATCGAAGGGATTCTCGTTTGTGCTATGGCCAAACCAGGCGTCGAGGCTATTATTGGCGCCAAACGTGATTCCCAGTTTGGTCCGGTTGTGATGTTTGGCCTGGGTGGTATCTTTGTCGAGGTATTCAAAGATGTTACTTTCCGGGTAGCCCCTGTTTCCCTCGCCGGGGCCCGAGAAATGGTAAGCAGCATTAAAGGATATCCTCTGCTAAATGGAGCCCGTGGCCGCGAGGTTTGTGACACGGAAAGCTTGGCCCAGATGATTGTCAATGTTGGCAAACTAATGTTGGAATGTCCTGAAGTGTCCGAGATCGACCTGAACCCAGTTGCGGTCTATGAGCAAGGTCAAGGAGCCTTAGCTTTGGACGCTCGTATAATCCTTGCTGCAAAAAACTTAGGGAATGCCGCGAAGTAGAAGCGTGATGGGAGGAGACAGTGGGGATGATATTTGCCACTGATGAAGACAAGCTGGCCGCTTTAGGTTATTCAGCACAGTTCCTCAAAAACCTTTTTCCCGTCGATTGTATGGTGGCAGTGACAGACTGCAAGAAATTTGTAGCTTATTATCCTGGAAAAAAGATTGACATTAAAGCTCAGTGGGGCAAATAACCGAAATCCTTAAAAAGACTTACGAGGGCATGAGCGCAATAACAGCTTCCATTGATAAAACCCAAGAAATCGCGTTTAACCAGGCTGCAAGCAGCCAAGAGATCTCCGCTTCCATGGAGGAGCTAGCTGCTTTGGCGCAAAAACTTTTGTCCGCAGCCAGGATTCTCTAAGTACCGAACTTTGGCTCAGCAAAACATGACAACCTTAATAAATCAGTTACCCTCTTTATGTATAGAAACGAATTTGCGATTTGGGTTGGTCCTTTTGCTTCCGCTCGCTCGTAGTAGTCCCTTAAATGGCGGCCCACATCCATCAGCATCGTCAAACGCTGTGGTCCTACGACCATGCAGCGATGGACAGAGTAATCCTGCCATATGTCCGGGAACCGGAGGGCAAATTTGGTGAAGTGACAGAAGTTCAGTGGGCAATGGCTACCCGTTTCAAACCGGATACGGACATCGTTTTGCTGCCAAAATGTTTTGGGCACGAGTTAAACCCGTCTACAGAATAACAAACTATTGGGGGTTGTACCCACAAAGTTTCGACAGGGTTGTATCATCCGATAGTATATACTGTATTCATTCTGGAGATAATTGATTTTTAACTCTGGAATAACTATAATTAAGAAAAATCACTCAAAGCAACGGCGCTTTAGATTTTACTAGAGTAGCCGTTTTTTCTTGTTTTTTGGGGGTGATTCCGCGAGTCTACATAATAGCCCTCGGAAGATAATTCGAGAGCGTTATACCAATAAGGGAGGAAAAGAGAAATGGATATTTTTGGGTCTAATGTTTTCAACGACCAAGTAATGAAGGAACGGCTACCAAAAAACGTCTACAAATCTTTGCGCAACACAATTGATAATGGTTTGCCTTTGGATCCGGCTGTGGCTGATGTAGTGGCCAATGCCCTCAAGGATTGGGCCATTGAGAAAGGGGCTACTCATTTCACTCATTGGTTTCAACCGATGACAGGTATTACAGCAGAGAAACACGATTCATTTATTTCCCCGACTTCTGATGGCCGGGTGATTATGGAGTTTTCCGGCAAAGAGTTAATTAAGGGAGAACCGGATGCATCTTCGTTCCCTAGTGGTGGTTTAAGGGCTACCTTCGAGGCTAGAGGCTACACAGCATGGGATTGCACATCGCCCGCTTTTCTTAAAGACGACGGTGGTGTGGTTACGTTGTGCATTCCAACCGCTTTTTGTTCGTATAATGGGGAAGCATTAGACCAAAAGACTCCTCTGCTTAGGTCAATGGAGGCTCTTTCCAACCAAGCGCTGCGCGTTCTACGTTCGTTCGGCAATACTACAGCCAATCGGGTAGTGAGCACTGTAGGTCCGGAGCAGGAGTACTTCTTGATTGATAAGAAGTTTTTTGAGAAGAGACTGGACCTTATGCTCACCGGACGTACTCTCTTCGGGGCTAAACCGCCTAAAGGCCAGGAGTTAGAGGATCAATACTTTGGCAGCATTAAAGAGCGGGTTGCTGCCTACATGAAAGAATTAAATACGGAGTTGTGGAAACTGGGGATTCTGGCCAAGACTCAGCATAACGAAGTAGCACCGGGACAGTTCGAGATTGCTCCTATTTTTGCCAGCACAAATATTGCCACCGACCATAATCAACTCGTGATGGATGTCATGAAAAAAGTCGCCCTGCGCCATGATCTTGTGTGTCTTTTGCACGAGAAGCCGTTTGCCGGTGTGAATGGTTCCGGTAAACATAACAACTGGTCCATGTCTACTAATGACGGCCAAAACCTGTTGGAGCCAGGCAACAATCCTCATGAGAATGCCCAATTCTTGACTTTCCTATCTGCCGTAATTAAGGCTGTTGACGATTACGCCGATTTGTTAAGGGCTTCAGCAGCCAATGCAGGCAATGATCACCGGTTAGGAGCCAATGAAGCACCTCCGGCTATCATCTCCATTTTCCTGGGTGATCAATTATCCGATATTATTGACCAGCTGGCCAATGGTGGTGCGAAAGATTCTAAACAGGGCGGCACGATTAACGTCGGTGTAAGTACCTTACCGATACTGAAAAAGGATTCGACTGACCGGAACCGTACTTCGCCCTTTGCCTTTACCGGAAATAAATTTGAATTCCGCATGGTACCATCATCCCTATCCATTTCCGGACCGAACATTGTTCTCAATACAATTGTTGCTGAAGTATTAAGCCAGATCGCCGATCGCCTGGAGAATACCAAGGATTTTGATATGGAATTAAAAGCTATTCTGAAAGAAATTGCTGTCAATCATAAGCGGATTGTGTTCGATGGCAACAATTACACAGAGGAATGGGTCGCGGAAGCGGAAAAGAGAGGGTTGCCGCACATTCGCTCCATGGTCGATGCGATTCCAGCTTTTATTACGGAAAAGGCTATTAATCTCTTTAGCAAACATGGAGTTTTCAGCAAAACGGAATTGCATTCGCGCTACGAAATTCGTCTGGAACAATATTGCAAGCAGATTAACATTGAGGCTCTCACTATGATCAACATGGGCAAGCGCCAAATCCTACCTGCTGTCTTAAAATATGTTGGGAGCTTGGCTGACTCGTTAATTGCGGTTAAGAATGCCGGAGCAGGTGCTGATATCTCTGTGCAAGAAGGCCTTTTGAAAGAAATTTCAGGGTTGATGGCTTCTATGAAGCAAAGGCTTGCCAACTTGGAATTGGTAACTGATGAGGCCAACAATTTAGAAGGTGATGACATCTTCGAAAAAGGTAAATTCTATCGTGATTTTGTTTTCACTGCAATGCAATCTCTTCGCCAAGATATTGACCAGTTGGAGAATCTAGTCGATGCAGACCTGTGGCCAGTACCAACCTACGCTCAAATGCTCTTTATGCTGTAACTAAACTCGCTACTCGGAAGTGTTTTTACCCCAAGGCTTGGAATTCGACCAGCCTTGGGGTAGACTATTTTTATGGGTTTTAGGGCTATAATAAGTCGGAATTCGTAATGTTCGCATTACCAGTAAAGCTGGGTGATATAGAGATGATGAAAGAGACACGGGCTGATCCGGATGAGCTTCTAGCCAGTATAGAAAAAGAGGGCCATGGAAAGATAACGGTATTTCTGGGCGCGGCAGCTGGAGTGGGTAAGACCTATGCCATGTTGGAGGCGGCGCAGGAAAGATTGGCCGAAGGCGTGGATGTGGTGATTGGGTTGGTCGAAACTCACGGCAGAGCTGAAACAGAGGCCTTACTTGATGGACTTCCGGTGATACCGCTAAAAATGCTGGACTACAGGGGCAGAACATTTAAAGAAATAGACTTGGATGCCGTCATATCGCGTCACCCTCAATTGGCCTTAGTGGATGAGTTAGCCCATACCAATATACCAGGTTCCCGTCATACAAATCGTTACCAGGATGTGGAAGAGTTATTGGCTGCCGGCATCAATGTGTATACCACCCTGAATATTCAACATCTGGAGAGCCTGAATGATGTCGTTGCTCAAATTACCGGAGTCAGGGTGCGTGAAACAGTCCCGGATAAGGTGCTGGAAACGGCATCCCAAATCCAAATGGTTGATATTACGCCTGAAGAGCTAATTCAGAGGCTCAAAGAAGGCAAAGTTTACGTACCCGGACAAGCGGCTGAGGCTATGAAGAAATTCTTTCGTCCGGGGAACATAAATGCCCTGCGGGAAATGTCCCTCCGTTATACAGCCAAGCGGGTGGATAGCCAGTTAGAATCATATATGCGGGTTCATGGCATTGCCGGTCCCTGGCCTTCGGGAGAGAAATTAATGGTTTGTGTAAGCGGCAGTCCTTTTTCCGCTCGTCTTATCCGAACGGCCAAGCGAATGGCAACCCGACAGAATGCTGAATGGCTGGCTGTCTACGTAGAAACTTCTGATCGCATGTCCAAGAGTGAGGCTGACAAGGACTCTATGGCCAAAAACTTGCGGATGGCCGAAAAACTTGGTGCGGAAATTGTTGGTCTTTATGGGGATGACGTAGCAGAAGAGATTCTGGCGCTGGCCCGAAAACGTAATGTTTCTCAAATTATAATTGGCAAACCGGATCGTACCCGTTTTAGGGAGTTGCTCCACGGCTCCATCGTCGATAAAGTAATTCGGCACAGTCACGGCATTAGCATACATGTTATATCAGGACAGCGCGAAAGAGCTGAACGAAAGCCTGATAAGATTGTAACCCAAGAAGGAAGAAAAACGGTTAACCGTCCCGTGCAAAAGAAGCATTCATACGTACCTTATCTAATGTCCTTTCTTATGATGGTGGCTTTGACAGTTGTTACTACTCCGCTTAAGTCATTTCTAGGACCAGTCAATATTTCTATGCTCTATCTGCTTCCTGTTCTTCTCAGCGCAGCCCGCTGGGGCCGTTTGCCTGCCATTGTTACCGCAGGACTGGGTGTTGTCATCTTTGACTTTTTCTTCGTTCCGCCTTTCTATACCTTTACAGTCGATGATTTCCGTTATGTTATTAGCTTTGCCATATTAATGACAGTAGGTTTTGTTACCGGGACCCTTTCTGACCGATTGAGAAACCGGATCAGTTTTTCCCGAGACCGTGAACAGCAGGTTTCCACCTTATACTCCCTTAGCCGTGATCTTACGGCTGTCGATAAATTGGATAGGGTCCTGGAAAGCATAGCTCGCAAGATCGCTGAAACTCTCGACGGTCAGGTTGTTCTGCTTTTGCCTGATGATAAAGGAAAACTTGTCTTGCGGCAGAGTTCATGTTCCGAACATTTCCTGAGTGATAGTGAACTGGCGGTGGCGACCTGGGTTTATGAAAGAGGGCAAAAAGCCGGACAAGGAACCGAAACCTTAGGCTTAGCTAAAGCGTTATACTTGCCATTATCCACGGAACAGGGAACGCAAGGGGTCTTGGGGATTTGCTTCAATGCTACAGAAACAGGAGATCAGGTTAACTCCGAACAAATTCGTTTTTTAGATGCTTTCGCCGGGCTGGCAGCAATGGCAATTAACAGAATAAAACTGGCAGACGAAGCCAGGCAGGTCCACGCCTTGGCAGAGTCAGAACGGCTGCGAACGGCATTATTCAACTCATTATCCCATGACTTGCGTACTCCTCTAGCATCAATCATTGGTGCGGTTACCGGACTCTTAGAAGACCATGACGCCGTGTACTCTCCCGATGCTCGTCATGATCTATTGCAAACCATTCTTCAAGGAGCGGAAAGAATGAACCGCTTTGTGAATAACCTCTTAGACATGGCTCGCCTGGAAAGCGGAATGCTCAAGTTAAATAAAAACTGGTGTGATATTCAGGATATTATCGGAGTAGCGGTAAACCGGTTAGGGGTTGTCCTTGCCAAACGCCCGCTTGATATTAATATCCCTGCAGGCTTGTCTTTGGTCCAAGCCGACTATGTTTTGATCGAACAAGTACTGGTCAATTTACTGGAAAATGCAGTTAAGTACTCTGAGCCAGACAGCAAAATAACGATAGCTGTCCGTAAAGAACCAATGGACATCGAAATCGCGGTAGCCAACCAGGGTAACCGTATTCCTGAGGCCGATTTAAGCAAGGTTTTTGACAAGTTCTACCGGTTGAGCTCCCCGCTCCAAGTGAGTGGATCCGGTCTAGGCTTAGCGATCTGTAAAGGAATTGTCGAAGCTCATAACGGTGATATTTGGGCCGAGAACAACGAGCTTGGTGGTGTAACGATTACATTTACTTTGCCCTTAAGTGACGAACTCTCTGATAAAGTTTCTAAGATAGAAGAGGAAGATTAGGATGGATAAGAAGGGACAGCGCATTTTAATCATTGATGATGAAACCCAAATTCGCAGGTTTTTGCGGGTTAGCCTGACCAGCCATGGGTATGATGTAAGAGATGTTGGAACCGGTCAAGCCGGCTTAGATGAGGTTGTCTCATTTGGCCCTGAACTAGTCATTTTAGATCTAGGCCTGCCTGATATGAGTGGCATAGAAGTGTTAACCCAGATACGGGCTTGGTCCAAGGTTCCTATCATCATTCTTTCAGTTAAGGAACAGGAGACAGACAAGATTATGGCTCTGGACAATGGAGCCGATGACTATGTGACAAAGCCTTTCGGGATGGGGGAATTACTCGCCCGGATGCGGGCGGCCTTGCGTCATACGGCGGTAGCTGGAGAAGAACCGGTATTAAGGTTCGATAACTTAGTGATTGACCTGCCGCACCGTCAGATTAAAGTCGCCGGTGAAGAAATTAAACTAACTCCGATTGAATATGAGCTGGTAAAAAATTTGGCTCTTCATGCGGGTAAAGTCTTAACCCATAAGTTTCTCCTGCGTACAGTTTGGGGACCGGCGTATGAAAATGACATTCAATATTTGCGGGTCTTTATGGGACAAATTAGACGCAAAATTGAGACTGACCCATCTCGGCCACGCCATATTATCACAGAACCGGGGGTTGGCTACCGGTTATTATGAAAATCTCCATATCCAGATATCCGTCCAAGATCATTGATTACTATGGTTTCTTTATGCTTCCTTTATGTTTTCTTTATGCTTTTAGCCTTTTTCTTTAGACTATCTTTATGGCATTTGGAGCTATAATATTGGAGCATTGATGAAAAGATAAATAAAAAGTCTAAAGGAAAAGGACGGAGTATTTTTATGGCTGCGGACAACACCAGATTAATGAGGTTAAGATTAAGAACGTTAATATTTGGTCATCCTCTGACGACGCAAAGCGCGGAAGCCCAAAAAGTAGGGGTATTTGGTGGTATCCCCGTCTTTGGTTCTGATGTTATATCTTCTCAGGGTTATGCTCCGGATGCAATCTTATATGTTTTAATTTTAGCTGGAACTACCGGTTATGCGGCCTCGTCAAAAGTTACGACTGCTATCATTCTATTGTTCCTAAGCATTATTATGCTCTACCGGCGTACGATCCAAAAATATGCCCAAGGTGGAGGCTCCTACACTGTTGCGCATGCTTTCTTGGGAGAAAAAATGGGGCTTCTGGCCGGAGCCAGTTTAAGCACTGATTATATTTTAACGGTAGCTGTTAGCGTCAGTTCAGCTGTAGAGAATCTTACCGGAATTTTTCCCTGGCTTGCTCCGACTCCTCATAAGGTTCTGGCAGACTGTCTTATCATTATTTTTATGACCATTGTTAACTTGCGTGGTGTGAAAGAGTCAGCCCGGCTTTTTGCTTTACCTGTTTACACGTATATCTTTAGTATTCTCGCTCTAGTTGGTTTTGGTATCTTTAAGTATTTTGTTTTTGGAATAACTCCCATAGCTGAGTCGCAGGTAATAATTACAGCTAATACCCAGAGCTTAACTTTATTTGTCTTTCTGCGGGCTATGGCAGCAGGTACTACAGCTTTAACCGGGACAGAGGCAGTCAGTAACGGTGTGTCAGCCTTTAAAGCTCCTGCTCAAACAAGAGCGATTAACACATTGTTTGTGCTTGGATTTATTGTAGCGGTTGGCCTTGCCGGCATGGTGTTTTTGGCCAGTAAATATCAGCTTATCCCCAGTGATGATAATACAATCATCAACCAGTTGGGATTGCTGATTTTCGGGAAAAATATTATGTATTATATATTGATGGCAGGCATCGCGATTATCTTAGTTATTGCTGCAAATACACCTTTTGTTGGCTTACCCATCCTGTTGAGCTTAATGGCACGGGACGGGTATGCTCCCCGCTATTTCAAAAATCTGGGTGACCGGTTAGTTTATAGTGCCGGAATTTGGACATTGAGCATTATCAGTCTGGTATTGATTCTTGTTTTTCGCGGAGACACCCATAGTATGCTGCCTTTGTATGCCATTGGAGTGTTTATCAGCTTTTCCCTCACGGGGTTCGGTCTGGCAAAACACTGCATTGAATCAAAACCGAAGAGTTACTACCGGGACCTGATAATATTTGCCTTTGGTGGAACGATATCTTTCTTAGTGTTTATGATCTTCTTGATTACGAAGTTTACTGAAGGGGCCTGGTTAATTGCTATTATCATCCCCTTGCTTATGTTTTTCTTTAATGTTGTATCAAAAGTGTACAAACGTGAAATTCAGCTCATTAAACCCACAAAAGAGGACATTGAAGAATTCAATCGACAAATCGCTAGAATTACAGAGCGACGCTGTAATGTCAATCTTTCCGAATATCAGAGTAAAATCGTCGTACCGGTATTTGATTTAAATAATATAGTCCTTAAGGCTCTCCAATATGGGTATGAAATGACGCCGTTAACAACTGCAGTTCACATTGCCTCAGACAGGGAGAGGGCAGAAAAGCTAAAGAGACACTGGCAAGAAAGCAATATTCAAATCGAGTTGGAGATTGTGGATTCACCGTATAGAGCTACTGTCCATGACTTGCTGAACTATTTAGATACTGTTGAAAAAGATGCTAGGTATTCCACTGTCACCCTGGTAATTCCAGAATTTGTTCCGCCAAAGTTGTGGCAGAATTTCTTGCACAACCAGACCGGTCAGTTGATGAAACTGTTGCTCCTTTTACGCAAAAATATCCTCGTAACGAGTTTACCATATCATCCGCCGGCGAAATAATCATAACCTATAGACTGATGCAACCATTTTACGCACCCCCAAGGTTTGGAATTCGGTCCAAGCCGTGGGGTTTCGTGCTTATTAGGGAAAAATATTAGAGAAGATAAAAACCGGAAAAACTGGATAAACCGAAATAATACGATGTTATAGGGATAGATTCTTGGTAATTCATGATAAAATAACAGTAGAAAGAGGTGGTCAGGCAGTGGGGAAAGTTGTTGAGTCGTGGAAAATATGGATTGTATTTGGAACGGGGTTATTTCTATTCGGAATTTTTACCCCGTATATCATAAAGCCTCAACTGATGGCATTAGATCAGTTGCTCCGAGCCATGACCAGTAAAACAGACGGAAGCACACTTATGATTAGTTCCTTTCGCATTGTTACGATTAATACCATGGTTGCCACCCCCCAGTTTCTCAGTGTGGTGATGCTGGGAGACGGGCTGGCCAATGCTTTCAAACGATCTGAGCTGAAAAGCATCATCCCCCTGGTCAGCGTGCCGCTCGCTTATGTGATCGTCAATAATCTGACCCCTTTAAACTATAGTTTTGGGGCGACTGATATCTTTCTGTGGCTGACGATCGTAGTCATGCAGAAGTTTAGCAAACAAAAACTGAATATGGGCATGAAACTTCTGGTTTTCTCGCAGCTTATTTTTGGGGTAACCTGGTTAAATCAAGTCCCTTTTTTAACTCCTTATGGTTTTGGACTCGGTTCTTTATCAAGCAAAATTAAACAGGCTGCTACTCTAATCGGATTTGAACATGTGCTTACTCTGTATGCGATCGTATTGTTTTGTATTTTTGTGGCTAGTTCCATCACCTTATGGATTTACTTGGTCTTATCCATGGAAAAGTGGACCATTACCCAGGACTTGCACCGGGCTCAGCTCGAAGCCCAGGAATCCCGTTCCGGACGGGAAGTGCTGCACCTGGTCCATGATCTCAAAACGCCGCTGGCTTCCATCGAAGGACTGGTTTCTCTCATTGAACTGCGCTGGCCTGATCCGAAGCTCCAGGAATATTGCCACACCATCTATGGCTCCATTCATTCCATGAGCAAAATGATCTCGGAGATTTTGTATGAGGAACGCAAGGACTGGTGTAAACTGAAAGAACTCATTGATTATGTCCGGGCCAGCCGTCTCAGTGGCACGAATTTTACGGTTGAGATTAAAATGGAGGGAGACCCCGGAGCGCGTGTTTACATTAATAAGATTCGGGTTACCCGGGCAATCATAAATCTGATCGACAATGCCTTGGACGCCATCAAGGATCAAGCCGACGGCAGGGTAATTTTGCGTGTAAAAAGTATGCCTCATGAGGTAAAATTAGAGATAGAGGACAACGGTTGCGGAATTTTGGAAGATAAGGTTAAAAACATCTGGCAAGCCGGCTACAGTACCAAAAACCATCCCGGGGTCGGCCTTTCCTTCGTCCGTCAGGTTGCGGAAGGACACGGGGGAACGGTCAACATAGAAAGTGAAGCGGGGCGGGGAACCAAGGTTTGGCTGACCCTGCCGCTGGGAGAGAACCAATGAAAATATTGATTATGGATGATGACGAAGCACTGCGCTATATGTTAACTGAAATCTTTACCTTTGTCGGCTGGGAACCCAAAGCTTTTCCCAACGGGCGCGAAGGAATCAAGGAATTCTTAAGCCATGGCGCGGATATCATTTTAGTGGATTACCATATGCCCGAGATCGATGGGCTGGAAACGGTGCGGCTGATTCGGGAACATGACCAGCTGGTGCCGATTCTGGTGCTGACCGTGGACGAAAGGCAGGAAATCGCAGACCGTTTCCTGGACGAAGGGGCTACGGATTTTGCGCTGAAACCGGTCAAAGCGCCGGATCTCATTGCCCGGGTTCAATTGCATAAGCGGCTTTTGGATATGACCAAAACAGTTCAAGCCACCCCTAAATTTCAGTACGAAGTCTTCGTAACCAAAGGAATCAGCCAATCGACCCTATCCTATATCGAACGGTATCTGGCCGCTTCCGAGGAGCCTTCCACCGTGGAAGAAATTTCGCATGAATTAGGGCTGGCCACGCCTACCGTTTACCGCTACCTGACCTACCTGGTTCACAACGGCAAGGTTCAGCCGCTGCCGAGTTATCAAAAAATGGGGAGACCGAAAAACCGGTACCACTGGATTGAATGAGAAAAAGTTACTTTTTCTCATTTTTATTTCTTTAGTTTGGCCCAAGCCTCTTGGTATAATTTAGCTGAAAATTAGGTTAATGAGGAGGACATATTTCATGGCTAAATCCAAAAGACTGATTGCCGGAATCTTAAGCACATTGCTCATTGCCACTCTGCTTGCAGGGTGCGGCAGCGGCACCACGACAACCGGCACATCGGGAAATGCCAAACAAGTCTTAAAGATGACTTTGCTGGCGGAACCACAGGCTCTGGATACCTCTAAAGCCTCAGCGGCGGTATCGTTTGATATCCTAACCCAGGTGGAAGAAGGACTCTATCGTTTGGACAAAAACGGGCAACCGGTGCCTGCATTGGCGGCCGCGCTCCCGGAAATCACCAACGATGGGAAAACCTATACCATCAAACTGCGTGACAACATCACCTGGTCCGATGGTTCCCCAGTGACGGCAAAAGACTTTGAGTATGCCTGGAAGCGCACCCTGGATCCGAAAACCAAAGCGGATTACGCCTTCATGGTTGCCTGGATTAAAGGCGGAGAGGCCTTTATGACCGGGAAAGGAAGCGCTGACCAAGTCGAGGTCAAAGCCACCGATGACAAAACCTTGACCTTTACCTTGGAAAACCCGGTTCCTTTTATGACCGCCCAACTGGCGTTCCCGGTTTTCTTCCCGCAAAAGCAGGAATTTGTTGAGAAACAGGGCGACAAGTATGCGACCGATGCCGACAAGCTGTTGTACAATGGCCCGTTCATTTTGTCCAAATGGGATCATGAGCAAAGCTTGACCCTGGTGAAAAATGACAAGTATTGGGATAAAGACAAAGTGAAGCTGGACGAGGTTGTGGTGCAAATCGCATCCAATAATAATACCTTAGCCAACTTGTATCAATCCAATGCCATTGACGTGGCCCGTATTACCCGCGACCAAGTGGATCAATGGAAAGGAAAACCGGATTATGTGGTTCAGCCCCAGCTTTATATCACCTATGTTGAGATGAACGAGAATGTTCCGGTGCTCAAAAACGAGAAAATCCGCAAAGCGCTGGCCTTAGCCATTGACCGCGAAAGCTTGGTCGATATCGTCTTCCATGACGGCAGCAAATCCCCCACCGGTTTTGTGCCGTTTGGGACCATGGGCGCCGACAACAAAGAGTTCCGCGCTGCGGCCGGTGATGTGCTGGCCAAATATGATCCGGCCCAAGCCAAAACCTTGTTAGCCGATGGCTTAAAGGAAGTGGGTCTGTCATCCTTCCCCAACTTAAAATTCACCGGGGATGATACGGAAGACGGGAAAAAGGCCATGGAATTTATCCAAGGACAATGGAAGCAAAATCTTGGAATTGATGTCACGGTCGAGGCCATTCCGCACAAACTGCGGATCGACCGCGGGCAAAGCCACCAGTTTGAACTGTTGCTATTCAACTGGGGAGCGGATTATAACGAGCCGATGACCTTCCTGGACCTGCATGAATCTACCTCTTCTTTCAATGAAAGTCTGTTTAATGATCCGGAATATGACCAGCTTATTAAAAAAGCAAGGGCGGAATCAGACCCTGCCAAACGGACTCAATATTTAATCGAAGCCGAAAAGATTTTGGCCGCTAAAATGCCGGTTGCGCCGGTCAACTTCCGTGCCTATTCCTATCTAGTCAGACCAAGTGCTAAAAATATTCTATTCTTCCCGTATGGTTCGGAATGGGATCTTAAGGAAGCATTTATCCAGTAATTTGGACCAAGGGTTCTACGATACGAGGATTTTGGTTAAGGATTTTAGGGTTATGCAGATAGGGGGGTTCCGTCGGAACCCCTCCTTTATTCCACCAATCAGAAAGTATAAGTTTCTGGTGGTACAAGTGCAACTACGGCTTCCGCCTTCGCCAAAGGCTCAGCGCAAGCCAAGTTTTCTTTGAGAAAGCACAGTCGGAGGCGCATAAACAAGCAAATGCGTTAGACTTTCAATAAAGTATAATTTTTTAAGAATAGGGAGGTGCGATCATGGGTCGTTTTATCCTGCGGCGTTTCATCTATATGGTGATTACGTTCTGGATGATTGTTACCGTGACTTTTGTCCTCATGCATAATCTACCGGGTGATCCGTTCGCTAATTCCGAAAAACTCACTACCCAGCAAAGGGCGTTATTGGAAAAACAATATGGCTTAGATCAGCCGTTGTCCGTACAATACAAAAACTATCTCATCAATGTCTTACAAGGTGACTTAGGCGTATCTTTTGCTTATCCGACAACCAAGGTTACGGACGTGATTAAGCGGTCGTTTCCGGCGTCCGCTGAGCTGGGGATTGAGTCCATTGTTTTTTCCGTTGTGATTGGGTTGCTTCTTGGGATTACGGCCGCGCTTAAACACAATAAATCCTGGGATTATACGGCGATGTTTATTGCGATTGTCGGGATTTCGATTCCTTCTTTCGTACTCGGGCCGATACTGCAATATTTTATCGGGGTCAAATGGGGGATTTTGCCTGCTGCGCTCTGGGATGGCCCGGCCAACCGGGTTTTACCCGCGCTGACCCTGTCCTTTATGACCATTGCCCTCACCGCAAGGATGATGCGGACTTCGATGCTTGATGTCATTCATTCCGATTATATTAAAACGGCGCGTTCCAAAGGATTGTCTCAAACCTCCGTCATTATTAAACACACCCTGCGCAACGCCATTCTCCCGGTCATTACAGTTCTGGGACCGATTGCGGTCAATGTGATTACAGGTACGCTGGTGGTGGAGCAGATTTTTGCCGTACCCGGTCTGGGCAAATATTTTGTGCAAGCGGTCTATTCCAACGATTACACCTTAATTATGGGGTTAACTATCTTTTACAGCCTCCTCCTGATGATCGTAATCTTTCTCACAGATATTGCTTACGGATTCATTGATCCTCGAATCCGCCTGGCCAAAGGGAGGAAATAAAACATGCAGGAAATAACCAATAACCTGTTTGATCCTGTGGTTAAAGAGGTTAGTGAGCAAGGAAAAATGACACAACCCTCCATCACCTATTGGCAGGATGCCTGGCGCCGGCTCAAAAAGAACAAGTTAGCCATGGCTGGGTTTGTGTTTTTGATAGGAATAACCATCCTGGCCCTTATCGGCCCTTTCTTGCAGAAGTATGGCTATGAAGTGCAGAACCTGCAGGCGCGAAATATGATGCCAAACGGGCAGCACTGGTTTGGTACGGACGAATTCGGCCGCGATCTATGGGTCCGGGTCTGGTGGGGAACGCGCATTTCGTTGTTCATCGGGATCATGGCCGCGCTCATGGACTTATTGATCGGGGTCCTATACGGGGGAATTTCTGCTTATTACGGCGGAAAAGTCGATGATATCATGCAGCGGTTTATCGAAATTGTTTACTCGATTCCTTATTTGCTGATCACGGTATTGCTGATCGTGATTATGGGATCGGGGATTTGGACGATCGTACTCGCATACGGCATCACCGGTTGGATCTCGATGGCGCGGCTGGTGCGGGGTCAAGTCCTTTCCCTGAAAGAACAGGAATATGTTTTGGCGGCAACTTCTTTAGGGGCCGGTACTTGGCGTATCATTTTACGGCATCTCATTCCCAATGCCCTTGGTTTTATCATCATTCAGATTACCTTTACCATACCCCAAGCTATTTTTACGGAAGCATTTCTTTCTTTCCTTGGTCTTGGAGTCAAGGTTCCGCTCGCTTCCTTAGGCATGCTGCTTTCAGACGGGGTTGGTTCCATGCGCCTCTTCCCCTGGAGATTGTTTTTTCCGGCGCTCATCTTCTCCCTGATGATGTTGTCGTTTAACCTGCTGGGAGACGGTTTGCGCGATGCGCTCGACCCGAAATTGAGAAAATAGCTAATCAGCGGAGGAGGTGTCCGTGTGCAAAATATTTTGGAAGTCAAAGACCTTAAAGTCTCTTTTCATACGTATGCGGGTGAAGTTCAGGCAGTTCGGGGTGTTTCCTTTGACCTGAAAGAAGGAGAAGTCCTGGCCATCGTCGGGGAATCCGGGTGCGGCAAATCAGTCACTTCCCAAACCATTATGCGTTTAATACCGAGTCCTCCTTCGGTGATTAAAGGGGGTTCAATCCTCTTTGGCGAGAACAAGGTGGACCTGCTCAAGCTCAGCTCGAAAGAGATGGAATCCATCCGCGGTTCGGAAATCGGGATGGTATTTCAAGATCCCATGACCTCATTGAATCCAACCATGACCATCGGCAAGCAGATTACGGAAGGGTTAGTGAAACACCAAGGACTGAGCAAAGAAAAAGCGCAGAAACAAGCCTTAGAACTTCTGACCATGGTCGGGATTCCGCGTCCGCAAACCCGGATCAAACAATATCCGCATGAGTTTTCGGGGGGGATGCGGCAGCGGGTTATGATTGCCATCGCTCTGGCCTGCCGTCCGAAACTACTGATTGCGGATGAACCGACCACGGCCCTTGACGTCACTATTCAGGCTCAAATTCTGGATTTATTAAAAGACTTGCAAGAGCAAACCGGATCTTCCATCATCATGATTACGCATAATTTGGGAGTGGTGGCCGAGATTGCCCAGCGGGTGGCGGTCATGTATGCCGGGAAAATCGTGGAGCAGGGAACGGTGGATGACATTTTCTACCGCTCGCAGCATCCCTATACCAAGGGACTATTGCATTCCGTCCTGCGGCTGGATGATGAGGAGAAGGGGGAATTGGTCCCGATTGAAGGCATGCCGCCGGATTTGCTAGCCCCTCCGGAAGGCTGCGCCTTTGCGGCCCGCTGTCCGCACGCTTTAAACATTTGTTTGAAGGAAGACCCGCAGCCTCAAATCGTCCAAGGCGAGCACCAGGCGGCTTGCTGGTTGTTGGACGAGCGCGCGCAAAAAACGGCTGTCCGTTAATGCGAATTATTGGTTAAGACGAGGAGGAAACACCGTGACGGGTACTATGGGAGTGTCGGATTCAATGGCAGCGTCTGATCCTATCTTGGAAGTCCGGAATTTACAAAAGTATTTTCAGGTAACGAACGGCGTTTTGAAAGCGGTGGACGATGTCAGCTTATCGATCCGGCGGGGAGAAACCTTTGGTTTGGTTGGGGAGTCAGGGTGCGGGAAATCAACCCTGGGGCGCACGATTTTGCGCTTATATGGTGCGACCAAGGGCCAGGTTCTCTTTAAGGGCGAAAACGTCCACCAGTTAAAAGGAGATAAACTAAAAAAGTTCAACCGCGCCATGCAAATGGTTTTTCAGGATCCTTATGCTTCCCTCAATCCGCGCATGACCGTCGGTGATATCATTGCGGAAGGGATCGATATTCACGGGTTGTACAGCGGAGCCGAGCGGCGGGAGCGGGTTTCCGAGCTGCTGCATACTGTTGGCCTGCTGGAAGAACATGCTTCCCGTTTTCCACATGAATTTTCCGGAGGCCAAAGGCAGCGGATCGGAATCGCGCGCGCCCTGGCGATTGAACCCGAATTTATCATCGCGGATGAGCCGGTCTCGGCTTTGGACGTGTCCGTTCAGGCCCAGGTCATTAATTTATTCAAGCGCCTGCAGCAAGAAAAATGGCTCACTTATTTGTTTATTGCCCATGACTTGGCGATGGTGAAATACATCTCTGACCGGATTGGAGTGATGTATTTGGGAGCGTTGGTGGAAGTCGCCCGGTCTAATGAATTATACCGCCAACCGCTTCATCCCTATACCGAAGCCCTCTTATCCGCGATTCCGATTCCCGACCCGGAAGTAGAACGGCAACGGGAGCGTATTATTTTGGAAGGGGATGTCCCTTCTCCCATCAATCCTCCGAGCGGCTGCCGCTTTTATGCCCGCTGTCCCAAGGCCATGCCGGAATGCCAAACGGAAACCCCGGCTTTGATTCAGGTGGAAGAAGAGCATGAGGTCGCCTGTCATTTGTATAAGTATTAGATGAATAACTGGATATGCGACTCCAGCGCATCTTGTAGATATTCCTTGGCTGTGAGAATCTCGACCTCCGGCAGGAGTTCTTCTTTTTTGAATCCCATGACGTCTACTGAAAGTTTACACGCATAAAAGCTTATACCCTTTTTCCGTGCTCCGTTGAGAAAATCGGTTAAGCTCGGTCTTCCACATCCTCCATCATCTCCTGCAGCATCCTCTTGCCTATGCCGGCCATATTCAACTTGGACAAAGGCAATTCTTCTATTCCGTTGGGGGTAACCAGCTCAAACATTTTGACATAAGCCGTTTTATCTTCAAGGGTCATTTTTTCCGGATCACGCACTAAGAGTAATCCCCAAAAAGAGAAGAACAAAGTCACATCGAGACCCATTTCTTTGGCTGAGTTGGCCAAGATGAGGGCGGCCAGGGCTTTATCGTATTCACCGCTGAACATGAGGATATTTAACTTTTTCGACAATGCAGGCACCTCCTAGGATCGTATTGATTTGACCATTCATCGCTTCAGTTAGTCTTCCTAGAAAGTGCTTATAATTATTCTGCCAGGCTATGGACACTATAAAATTTAGTTATTATACAAATAGAAATTTGTCTTTACCTGAAAAATTTTCGTAAAAGTTTAATGATTAAAATTTGAACTCATCTTAAATGAATGATACTTTCTTGCTCGCTTTTCCGCGATAGCTGCTATGGTCTTAAGAAATATATCAATCTCTTGCAGGCTGTTGTATAGTCCAAAGCTGATGCGCACCATCCCAGGCTTTGGCAGGGATGGGTTTTTAACATGACGGGCCAGTTCAGCCGCTGAGATCCCTAACAACTTTTGCACATAAGGCTGGGCGCAGAAACAGCCGCTGCGTACGGCAACACCTGCTTCTGCAGCCAGGATTTTGGCTGCGGTCTCATGGCTGATGCCGTGAAGATTAAAAGGAATGACGCCAATCCGGTCATCATCGTGGAACGGGGAAGTGTAAAGCTGCAAGCCCGGAATCCTTTGTAAACGGTTCATGGTATATTCGGTCAAACTCTGTTCAAGTCTCATAACTCTTAAAAATTCTAATTTACTGTTTAATGTGATCGTTCGTCAGTCGCCCATCCCCGCTGATGGGGATGCTTTCTCCCAGGAAGGTTGGTTTCGGCTGCAAGATATTGACGCAGAGAAAGTCTTTGTTGCGGGCGGCTATTTCCCGGGTCTCATACCACTCGATGCCGCGGTAAATATGCTTGTCCGCCGCAACCCCATACGCCTCCAGACCCAGCTTGCGCGCGACGTATATGGCCCGCATCAGGTGGTAACGCTGAGTGACAATGACCACTTTATTGACTCCGAAAATCTCTTTTGCCCGGTAGAGGCTTTCATAAGTGGAAAAGCCCGCGTGATCCATAAAAATATCCTGGTCAGGGATGTCTTTAGCGTTCATAAGATACGTTTTCATGGCGTTAACCTCGTCATAGGTTGTGCGTCCATGGTCTCCGCTGACGAGGAAATTGGTTTGGCTTTGGGCATGCACTTCTAAAGCGGTGTCCAGGCGGTCCTTGAGCATGTCTGAGGGCTGCCCGTCGGGTGCCGCATAAGCGCCGAGGACCAGGATGGCATCAGTCGGGGGTAAACTGGCGGTATCTAAGATATATTTAGATGAATAAGCTTGGATATGGTAATTAATGAGCAGGATGGCCGAAATCGAAGCAGCAAGTATTATGGCGGCAGCGATTAGGATGCGTTTGAGTTTTTTAAGCATAAGATTTCCTTTCTGCATATAGGCTTTTAATTCATTATAGGACAAATAGTACTGCCGGTGAAGGGCTGTTCTAATGGTGTTAGAACAGCTTTAGTATTTCTGCGGTGAGAATCTCCGGAAACGGGTAAAGATAATAAGGAAAAGTACGGCGAAGAGATTATTCGTTTCCGAAGGGGGAAATGCGTGTGCAGCCGGTGGTTCCGTTTGAACCGGTCCTGGCAGCTGCAATACCGGATGGTCAGCAGTGGGTAACGCAGGTTAAGTGGGACGGGGTTCGGGTATTAACCTATCATGATGGGAATTCAGTACGACTTTTTAACCGCAAGCTCAATGAGCGCACCCTGCAGTACCCGGAACTGACCGGGATTATGCGTTACTCCAAGGCTTCCTCTGTGATTCTTGACGGGGAAGTGATTGCTTTGGACCAGGGCAAGCCTTCCTTTTACCAAGTCATGAAGCGGGACGGGATTAGAAAGGAAAAAAATGTGGAAGCGGCCCGCCGTCAGACACCGGTCATTTATATGGTATTTGATATTCTTTACTTTAATGGAAAATGGGTTACGGCTCTGCCGTTTAATCAGAGGCAAAACATCTTGTACGAAATCATCAGTCCTCAAGAGGATGTTCAAGTAGTAGAGAACTTTGACGCAGGACAAAGGTTACTTGAAGCCATTAAAGAGCAAGGAATGGAAGGAGTGGTCTGCAAGGATCGCAACAGTGGTTACGAATTGAACGGCAAGGATGAACGTTGGCGCAAAATCAAAAATTACCGTGACTTGATCGCGGTCGTCGGAGGGTACACGCTGCGCGGAGATACGGCCAATGCTTTGCTTCTGGGATTATATGACGAATACCAACGCTTTTGGTACATAGGGCATGCAGGAACGGGGCGGCTGAACCAAGCCGAATGGAAACACTTGACCAAGGTACTGCGTTCTCTGGACATGGCCCGGCGGCCGTTTGTGAACATTCCGGAACGGCATGCTGATGCCCACTGGGTTCAGCCGGAACTGACGGTTAAAATCCAGTATGCCGAATGGACACCCCGCCATGGGCTGAGGCAGCCGAGTATTCAGGCCGTGGTCGAGGCCGAGCCCTTATCCTGCGTATTTGCAGAGGGGATATATCCCGCCTAAAGGTGAATCTAGCGGGTTAGTTCAGTGCTCAAAGTCTGCGTCAGTGTTATTGCACAGAGGTCTTCGCTAGAGTATGATGGACAAGGAAGATGCCATTGGAAGGAGAATCCGGGATGCCGAAAATAGCCAAGCGTTTAATCGTAGCCATGACCGGAGCCAGTGGTGCGGCCCTGGGAGTTGAGCTTTTAAAAGTAATGAAGGGGTTTCCCCGCTGGGAAACCCATCTCGTCGTGTCCGCAGGGGCAGAGCAAACTTTGCGTCATGAGTGTGATCTAACCCTCCAGGAGCTCTCTCTTTTGGCAACCCATACCTATGATGTTCACGACATCGGTGCCGGGCCGGCCAGCGGGACGTTCCGCGCGGAAGGGATGGTGGTTGTCCCCTGCAGCATGAAGACAACGGCCGGAATCGCTCATGGATTTGCGGATAACCTGATTTTGCGGGCGGCCGATGTCACGATTAAGCAGAGGCGGCCCTTGGTCTTAGTCACCAGGGAAGCTCCTTTAAGCCCCATTCACTTGCAAAACATGCTGGCCTTGGCTCACTTAGGTGTGGTGATTTTGCCCCCGGTCCTTACGTTTTATCATCAGCCCGCGACGATTGATGACATGGTCCGGATGGTTCTGGGCAAAGTCCTGGATGTCTTTAATTTAGAGCTGCCCGGATTCGAACGCTGGGGAGAACAGTAAGAGAAGGAGAACAGTAAGAGAGAAAGAGGAAAGAAAACTGCTCGGCTAGATTCGAAAAGACGTCGAATTTAGTCGAAATAATCTTCGGGTTTTAGGCAGGTAAACCCCCCTGCAGGCTTGAATTAAGTAGACAGGGAGTATTTTACCCAGGCTGTGAGCGGACAGGCCGTGGTTTCGAATGTGCTGAAAGCAAAGCCACCGGCAATAATGCAATCGTGATGGCGGTTCCTTTAAAAGGGGAAGAGGGGATTATCGGGATTATCGGCGGAGTCTTTAATGCCGGGTCAGTATTTCGGCAGGTTGACAATCGCCGGTTTGGACAGGCTGGGTATGCCTATATGATTGATAAAACCGGAATGATTTTGGCCCACCCTGACAAAAATAAAATTATGTTAAATGTGACCAATTCCGGCTCGGAAAGCTTAGACCAGGCCAGCCGGATTATGTTGCAGAATCAGAAAGGCGGCCCTTGGTGATTCGTTCAATTTGGCGTTTACTGCGTCCTTATCAGTGGTTAAAAAGTTCTTTTGTACTAGTCGGTTTAATCTTTTCCAGGAAATACTCCGATATGGATATGCTCTTGGCGGTCTTAAAGGCAGCTTTTGCTTTTTCCTTCGTCTCCAGTGCGGTCTATGTCTTAAACGACATTTTCGACCGGGAACAGGACCGCCAGCACCCTCAGAAACGCACCCGTCCTCTGGCAGCCGGAGATATCAGTGTAGGGCAGGGGTATTTCATCTATGCTCTGGTACTGAGCATCGGTCTGGCCTTAGGCTACACGGTATCTCCGATCTTGACCGGAATCTTAATCGTGTACCTTTTGCAAAACATAGCCTATTCGCGCTGGCTGAAACACGTGGTAATTCTGGACGTATTCTTAATTGCGCTGGGCTTTATGCTGAGAATATTGGCCGGGACCTGGGGTGTCGGGATTGAGCCTTCGAGCTGGCTCTTGCTCTGTGGGTTGATGCTGGCTTTATTCATGGGCTTCGGCAAGCGCTGGGCGGAGCTGCAGGATCTGGAGGCGGATGCCGAGAAGCATCGCATGGTCCTGGAAAGCTATAGTCATGTTTTATTGGACAAAATGATCGGAATTGCTGCCAGCGGGGTTATTATTACCTATAGTTTGTATACAATGGATGAAAGCACGGTGCTTCTGCATGGAACCGATGCCCTGATTTATACCGTCCCTTTGGTCATTTACGGTGTGTTCCGTTACCTCTACCTCTTGCACGAACGCGGGATTGGGGGAGACCCGGCACGCCTTGTGCTTAAGGATACCCATATCATTATCGCTGTGCTTTTATGGTTGATCAGTGTGGTTTGGATTATAAGCAAATAACACTCAGATAAATTCGTACTTGGATGTGATCGATATGTCAGTCATGCGCATGGGCAAGCGCTTTTATGCCGTGGTGCTTGCCCTTTCACTGCTTTTTAGTGTAATTTGGGTTTTGGCGGTGGACACCGTCCCCATGTCCGATTTTAAGTATTACCATGAAGTAGCGGAGCAGGTTGCTTCCGGAGGGCAGTGGGGGGATACCTACACAACGGTCGGCTATTCCATAGTTTTGGGCTTTTTGTATAAGCTCTTTGGCGCTCATTGGTATGTGGGAAAAATTCTAAATATCATCTTAACCGTGATCAATATTTTGCTTTTGCTCCGGATTTTGGAGCATTCCCGCCTGAGGGAAGGAGTGCGCAAAGCGGTATTTATTGTGTATGCTTTGTTCCCGGCTGTCATTTACTATAACAGCTTGCTGGCGACGGAGATTATGTTTACCACGGTCATGCTCTTGAGCACGGTGGTTTATTTCAGCACAATCAGGTACAAGTATTTGTTGTTGGGAATTTTAACTGCAGTTAATACAATGATTAAACCGTTTTTTATTCTTTACTTTCTGGTAATTTTCCTCACCGAGTTCTTGGCTTACCGTAATGAGAAGGCCAGCGGCAGAGGGGATTTTCTGAGGGGGTTGACCCGTGCCGGCCTCCGGGCGGCAGTCGTCCTGGCGGTAGCCATGCTGGTTCTTTCCCCTTGGCTTTACCGGAATTACCGCTTGAATGGGGAATTTAGCTGGGTGTCCAATAACGGCGGGATTGTGCTCTATATTAACAATAACTCTCAGAACACCCACGGCGGCTGGATGCCGGCAGAGCAGGTAGAAAACTCACCGGTTACCACCCCTGAATACATGAATGCGACTTGGACCCAAAAAAACAAGATGCTGTCCCAACTGGCTAAGGAGTGGATCGTGGCTCATCCGAGGGAATTTATAAACCTAGGCCTGAAAAGACTTGCTCTGACCTTTAAAGGCGAGGGGGATGATATTTACTTTACTTTTAACGGCAGTTCCTTGAGTCCGGAACGGCGCACATTCATTTACCGGTTAAACGAAATGGTGCGGATACCGATTTTTTTGCTAGGTATCTTTTCGATTCTGGTACATTCGTTACTGGTAGTCTACCGGCTGCTTAAACAACAAAAAACAAGCAGCTTTGAAAGCTACTTGCTCATTCTTTTCTACATGTTTGCGGGAACTTATTTCCTGACCGAGGGGCAGAGCCGCTATGCTTTCCCCACACTCTGGATTATCATCTACTTCTTGTGGCAGGTGCCGAAACTGTTTAAGGGGATACGAATGCCGCAGTAGAGAGCTTGCGCAATAGCCCGACAAGCTGCCTTGCCGAGTAATAGTTAAGTTAGGCAGTATATTTTTCAGTGTTTTGATAAGACGATAAGACCGTTGTATTCTGATGAAAGTACAACTTTTTAAGAAAAGCAGGCACCCAGTTTTCGGCTTTGGCCAAGACAAAATTCACCAGCTTCACCGTAGCGTAAGCGAATAACATCCCGGCAATCACGTCAATCACCCAGTGAATTTCTAAATACATGGTTGAATAAATGACACTGAGGCAGAAGAAGCCCCAGACCCATTTGAACAGGCGGTTCCTCTCCTCTAGGAGCACCAGAAACATAGCAAAGGCGATTGAGGTGTGCATAGAAGGAAAAGCATTCAAAGTTACTCCGGCGGCAGCTTCCGGGGACAGACCCCGGGCCATGCCGTCCGGATGCCCGAGCACGTACCAGGTTTCCTGAAGATGGAAGGTTAGATAGAAAGGGGTAATCAAAAAGACCTGAAAGATATGAGCGGCGAGAAGATATTTAAGGATCTTGCGCAAGTCTTTGGCTATAATGGCGCGGTAGATCGGTACAAGCGCCGGGAGTACAAAACCGTTGGCATAGACTTCGCGCATAAACAGAGTAAACCATTGGCTCTGAAATACCCGGGTAAATGCCGCATCATTCAAAGGAATACGCTGAAATATGGGGTTAAGGTCAATGACAATTTGCTGTTCCATTTGCCAGCTTAACATCTTGCCCCACATCTCATAGCCATGTACATTTAAGTACTGGATTGCCAGAAAAATCGGGACAGCAGCCGCCAAAAAAGGCAGCCATTTGACATCGCGGCGCAAATCGGTTGTGGCTGTGAAAGCGGCGAAAGCCAGTACGAATAAGTATACTTTATAAGCGATCCCCACTTGCTCCTGAATAGCAGTAAGAAACCCTAATACCAAAAACAACGACCCGATGAAATAGTGATAATACTTGTTACTCAATTCCCAAATCCGGGTGCCAAGCGCTAAACTGTTTATAGACATTGAAAAAGCCCCTTAATCAATTTCTTCCTGAATCATTTTACTATTGTAAGCGAAAATATTCACTACTCTGAAGATAATATTACAAAAAAGCAAAAAAGGGAATAGTTTTGAACCCGGAAAAAAGCGGGCAAAGTATGTTTTTGTAGAAAACAAGCCATACTAAGTATGAAATTTGGCATATAGAGGTGAGATGTATGGCTTTGATTCCGTATGATCCTTTTCGGATGCTCGAGCCGATCTGGAATGAGATGGATCGCTTTATGCAGCGCCGCGACCGCTCCGCTCTTTCAGAGTGGCTGTACCGGGTCGATGTAGACGAGACCTCGGATAAGGTTATCGTAACCGCTGAAATACCGGGTATTGAGAAGAAAGAGGACTTGGACATTTCGATTGACGAAGACCTGCTTACGATTCGCGGAGAAATTAAACGAGGGACCCAGGAGGAAGGGAGAGTCACCCGTTTAACCGAGCGTTATTACGGGCAATTCTCACGGACGATTAACTTACCGGCTCCGGTTAAGGCCGACGGGGCTCATGCCAGTTATAAGAACGGAATTCTTGAGTTAAGTTTCTTAAAAGACCAGCATCCGGCAGCCCGCCGGATTGAGGTGGATTTCCATTAGGTTAAAGATAATGAAGGATGACTGCGAGCGGTCATCCTTCTTACTTTAGGTGAGTTTTAATTATTAGAGCCAGGTTTCGCCCCACTTTTGCACCTCATCAAGGATTGGCTTAAGGGCTTTTCCTTTCTCTGTTAACTCGTATTCAATACGGACAGGCATTTCTGGGTAAACTTTGCGATTAATTATACCGGCAGACTCCAATTCTTTTAACCGTTCGGTAAGCATGCGGCCGCTCATGTTTTGGATTACTTCAGAGAGGTCTTTGAAACGTTTTGGTCCATCTGACAGCACTCTAAGTATGAGACCTGTCCAACGTTTTCCGAGCAGTTCAAAAGCGGATTCAAACTTTGGACACAAATGGAGATCTTCCATAAGATAACCTCCTCTAATATATTGTAACATAACTACTTGACAAACGTAAATTACTAGTAGTATTATACTTACATAAAGTAAGTATAATACTTTATGTAAAGAAATTGCAAAAAGTGAGGAGGAGAAATGTTAGATGTAGGTTTCCTGGTTATCAAATTAGTGATTGGTCTTACGCTCGTGGGGCATGGAGCCCAAAAGCTGTTTGGCTGGTTCGGAGGTTATGGCCCCAAGGGAACAGGTGGTTGGTTTGAGCCGATCGGTATGAAGCCGGGAGTGTTTCTGGCGGTTATGGCCGGATTAAGAATAGCCTTAACCGGCTCAGGAATTTATTCTTTCTAAATAGGTTGTAATGTTTTAAGAATCTGAGGAATACTACCGGAAGATAAAAGCATTAAAGCAAATTCAGCTTTAAAGACTATAATTCAGAAAGGAAGAAAATTGTGGCAAGAGTATTGTATATTACGGCTAACCCCAAAAAGGTACAGGATTCTTTTAGCTTATCTGCAGGCGAGGCATTTGTGAACGCGTACAGGGAAGTTAAGCCGCAGGATGAAATTATTGAACTGGATCTTTATAAAATACAAATCCCTCTGGTCGATGCCGACGTGTTCAGCGGCTGGGGCAAGCTGCAGCAGGGTACAGCCTTTGAACAGTTGACTGCGGATGAAAAGGCGAAAGTCGGCCGGATCAACGAGTTGTGTGATCAGTTTGTGTCAGCAGATAAGTATATTTTTGTGAGTCCGATGTGGAACCTGAGTGTTCCTCCAATGCTTAAGGCCTATTTTGATACAGTCTGCATCGCCGGCAAGACTTTTAAGTATACGGAAAACGGGCCGGTGGGTCTTTTGGCGGGCAAAAAGGCAGTTCATATACAGGCCCGGGGCGGCGTATATACAGAAGGCCCAGGAAAGGATTTTGAGCTTGGCGACCGTTATGTCCGCAGCCAGTTAACTTTTCTTGGAGTTGGCCCGATCGAGTCGGTGATTGCCGAGGGTATGGCTCAAATGCCTGACCAAGCGGAAACTATTAAAAGCAATACCATAGAAAGGGCAAAACAAGTAGCAAAGAATTTCTGATACTTCCCGAAAACCGGCTGCTTTAAGAGTGGCCGGTTTTTGTTTGCATTTCAGGATGGACGAAGTATATTTTGTCTTGATAAGCATAAAACACTGTAATAAGGGAGGTGGGAACAATTTGCAAGCTGCGCTGCCTATAGGATCTCCGGTTGCACTCAATGTTTACGGGGTTACAGCCGCTCTGCTTATTGGAATCGCGATTATGCCGGTTCAGAAGCCTTTTGAAACATATCCTATTCCTATTCCTAACACACCGGATAATACCGTTGAATCTGTGAGTATAGCTGAACTGCAAACTAAGCCAATGTTAGAACTGCCGCCTAAAGAAATTACTCCTGCCGAAGAACCAGGGGTCTCCCGGCAGGAGTTGATTGAATACGCACGCACTTGGATTGGTGTTCCTTATTTGTGGGGAGGGGAGAGCCGGACAGGAATTGACTGCTCGGCTCTTGTACAAACGGTTTACGTGAACTACGGTATTACTCTGCCGCGTACCGCTAAGGAACAGTTTCGGGAAGGTGAGGGAGTGGCTCTGACGAACCTGTTGCCCGGAGATTTAGTGTTTTTCAGCACCAATGGACCGGGGGCAAGCCATGTTGGGATTTATCTCGGGGATGGAGAATTTGTTTCTGCCACCAGGAGGCAGGTGGAAATACAAAATCTTAGTCAGGCTTACTGGCGCAAAGCCTATCGTGGCAGCCGCAGGATATTGCCATAAAATAATCTTTGCCGGGTAAACTTACATGGTACGGCCTTGGAGATTCCGTTCTGCGATTTCAATGGCTTTCTTGACCATATTACCGCAATCCCGTGAGGAAACTCCTCCGAATCCTTCCTGCCGTAAAGTACCGGCAAAACCTAATTCGGATGCAATCTGCTCTTTGAGTGCAGGAGACATCGCGCTTTTACGTCGTCTGGCCATTGAGCAATCCTCCTTCCTAAGCGGGTTTAATTCTTGAAACCATTTTTAGTTTAACTCAGGGATAATAGATTATGTGAGTTCAAATTTCTCTGAAGAGGAAATAAAAGGAGTCTTACACATAGAATTCAGGAGTCAGCAGTCAGAATTCAGAATGATAAAGAATTGGAATGCAGAATAAACCTGCAAAGCCTGTGCAAACAGAGTTTGCAGGTTTATTGTCTTTAGTAAGCAGGAAAAAAGCTGGTAAATTACGGCACCATTGGCACAACTTTTGCAAAGACAACTTGTGAGTTTTAGTATAAAATACAGACAACCTTGGTTACCGCGCCAAGTTTTTGTTTTGGATTGGTAAAAGGGAGGTTATTATGACTAAAGTACAAAAAATTACTGCATCGGTAACGGCAGCCGCTTTGTTTCTTAGTATCTCTTTGGGCATCGTCACGGCAGCTCCTGCAACTGTCACAGGGGGCTCCATGGCCGGCTTGACTCAGACCGACTGGGCTTCTGTGAACAGTACGGATGTTATGCAGGGCCAAGCCCCTATCACAGCGAATCCGGCTGCTGACAGCGTGGCGGCAGGAACGGTACCGGTTTCCCCGTCTGTTCCGGTTGCTGCTAAACCGGCCGCTGCCTCACCGGCACCGGCAAAGAGCCATGCAGCACCGACCCCGGTGAGAACCAAACCAGCGCCTGCGCCTACTTTAAGTCTGAGTAGAAGTACCCCGGCAACGAGTTCTAAGGCTAACGCGGTCATCGCTACAGCTAAAAAATATATCGGCGTCAAGTACCAGTGGGGAGGCACCACTCCGGCCGGATTTGACTGTTCCGGTTTTGTCCAGTATGTCTTTGCCCAAAACGGGGTATCCCTCCCTCGGACTTCGAGAGACCAATTTCAAGTTGGACCAGCGGTATCTTTTAGCTCGCTCAAACCGGGAGACTTGGTCTTCTTTTCCCTGGATGGAGACAAAGTCATTGACCATGACGGCATCTATATCGGGAACGGACAATTCATCAACGCTTCTACCTCTAAAGGGGTAACCATCTATACCATGGGTTCTTATTGGCAGTCCCATTTTATCGGGGCGAAACGGGTGCTGTAAATTAACGCTTTTTTTCAAAGGGAAACAGTTTAATAATGGCTAATATGGTAAGCTGTCCTGGCTAATCGCAGCCGAGGCCAGCTTTTTCTTTTGGTTTGCCCAACAGGTGTTGAATGAAGAATCTTTGAAACGTGGTATAATGAAACAAGCATGCGTGATCGGAGGGGAAATTAAGTTGCCGTTATTATTTGGAACAGCGGGAGTTCCGCTTTCAGCGCCTAATTCTTCAAGTGAGAGCGGTGTGCACCGGATTCGCGAGCTGAATCTGGGCGCCCTTGAGCTTGAATTCGTGCAGGGAGTACGGATGGGTGCGGAGAAAGCGCGGGTTGTGGGCGCAGTTGCCCTGGAACAAGGGGTTGCCTTAAGCTGTCACGGCCCGTATTGGATTAATTTGAATTCACGGGAAGCGGAGAAAATCAAAGCCAGCCGGGAGCGTTTAATCCATACAGCCCGCATTGCCAAAATCCTGGGGGTGCGGAGCGTGGTCTTTCATCCGGCTTTCAACCATGATAGCCGTCCGCAAGAAGTGCTGGAGAGGGTAACTGCTGAGTTAATGCAGGTACGGGAGGTTCTGGCGGCGGAAGACAATGAAGTCATCCTCCGTCCGGAAACGACCGGAAAACCAAGCCAGTTCGGCACTTTGGAAGAGACGATTGAGCTGGCTTTGCGGGTGCCCGGAGTCTTGCCCTGTATTGACTTCAGCCACCTTCACGCGCGCACGAATGGACGGCTCAATAGTTTTGATGAATTTTGCCGGGTGCTTGAGCAAACTGCGGAAGGGTTAGGGGATCGCTGGGTTAAGAATGTCCATTTTCATATCTCCGGAATTGAATACGGCCTTAAGGGAGAAAAACGCCATTTGATTCTGGCTGATTCAGACTTGCGCTGGCAGGAGCTGCTGCAGGCAGCACACAGCTTTGGAGTCGAAGGGCTGGCGATCTGCGAAAGCCCGAACCTCGAGGAGGATGCCTTGATCCTGCAGGCTGCCTATCAAGCGTTAGGGTAACAAGGAAACTTGCCGACGGTTAACTTTGTAAATAGGAGTGAGAAAACATGATGAATTACACAGCCGCCCAAACCAAGGCCTTAGAGATGTTCAGGGCCCAGGCGCCGGAAGAGATGGCGCGTTATTCCGGGTACGAGCTTAAGGATAACCGTTTCCAAGTCCGGTTTTTGGGCCAGGAGTTCGAGGTTGAATACCCTTCGGGAAAGTTTTCTCCCGAGCCGTCTCCGGAAGGGGAATTGCCGATCTTTGCCCAGATCCTGGTCCTTCATTACTTAGCCAACACCAAACCGGTTTCTGAGGAAGGAAGACTCATTACTTACAAGGAATTGCCCGGAGGGAACATCTATATTCAGCCTTTTACCAACCGGGCCATTCGCCCGCTGGTACAGCAATTCGGGGAGAATCCGGCCGGGCTGATCGAGGCTGCTGCTAAAATCGGCGGGGAACCGGTGCGCCAGGGGGATGCCGCCGTGTTAGTGCGCGCTTTTCCGCGGGTGCCGGTCACAATGGTAATCTGGGGCGGGGATGATGAGTTCCCGGCGTCCGGCAATATTTTATTTGACGCCTCGGCAGGGGAAGTGCTGCATACGGAAGATTTTGCAGTATTGACCAGTTTTGTGGTCGCCACCATGAAACGGCTTGCGCTTAATTCTTATTAATGAATCTGAATGAATCCGGATAACTTGTGGATAATGCATTGGCATATCGTCCACACTAATCAGGGGAGGAATAGCCATGCACACATTATGGAAAGGTTCGATTAGTTTCGGCCTGGTGAACATACCGGTTAAAATGCACGCGGCTACCGAGTCCCAAGAGTTTCAATTTCACTATCTCCATGACAAATGCCATCAGCGCATCCGCTATCTGAAAAAATGCCCGCATTGTGAGGAAGAAGTCGGGAGTGCGGATTTGGTCAAAGGGTATGAATACGAAAAAGACCATTACGTGATTTTGAGTGAGGAAGAATTGGCGGCTTTTGAACAGCCGCAATCCAGGGCGATTGATATTCTTGACTTTATTAATTTGGAAGAAATCGACCCGGTTTATTACCAAAAGTCGTACTACCTGTCGCCGGAAGAGACTGCGTTTAAGGCTTACCGCTTGCTGTATGAAGCGATGCAGACCAGCGGGAAAGTGGCTTTGGCCCGCCTGACCCTGCGCTCCAAACAGCACCTTGCCTGCCTGAGAGTATTTGAACAAGGACTGGTGCTGGAAACGATGCATTATCCCAGTGAAATCCGCCACCTGGATGCAGTCTGGGACCGGGTTAACCCGACTGAGGCCGAGCTGCAGATGGCGATTCAGCTGATTGAAAACTTAGCCCGCCCCTTCGAACCGGAGAAATACCGGGACGAAGTCAGGGAACAACTGGCGGAGATGATTGAAAACAAGGTTGCAGGCGAAACTGTGAAAGTAAGCGCCGCTCCGGTCAAAGGAAAAGTCTTGGATCTCATGGATGCCTTGCGCGCCAGCATTGCCCAGACGGAAGAAAAGAAAGGAAAGCCGGAAGCTGTGCAGGCAGAAAATGAGCAGGCAGAAACCAAGCTGGGAGAAGCACGTGAGGAAAAAACTGAGCAGGCAGAAGGTGTGCAGACTGAAGCCGTGGAATCCGAACAACCAAAATCAACCTTGACTCCGCGCAAACGCACCTCTCGCCGCGCCAAAGGAGCTTAAGGCTGATGTCGATAACGGTCACGCGGAGGAGAATGCAGAATGCCAAAGACGGTCTTGGGAGCAGAGCAGCCGACCTTGGTTCAAGTCGAGGGTAAAACCCTCACCCTAAAGAATTTAGAAAAGGTCTATTTTCCAGAAAGTGATATTACCAAAGGGGAGTTGATTCAGTATTACACTGAGATGGCTCCCTTTATTCTTCCTTATATAAAAGAGAGTCCTTTCACCATGGTCCGGTACCCGGATGGGATTCACGGGGAGTATTTCTACCAGAAAGAATGCCCTCCTTCAGCACCTGCCTGGGTTAAGCGATATCGCGATCCCCATTCGGAGCATGGGATCAATTATGTCGTGTGTGATCATACCGCCACCCTGATTTATCTGATCAACCTTGGCTGTATCGAGATTCATGCCTGGGCTTCCACGATGGCCAAGCCGGAATATCCGGCGTGGGCCGTGTTTGATCTTGACCCTGACCCGCCTTCAGGCCTTCCCGAAGCCATGCAAGTTGCCCGCTGGCTTGGGGAAATTCTGATGGAATTAAAGATGAAGTTTTTGGTAAAAACTTCGGGTGCTACCGGGATTCATGTCTTGCTGCCGCTCGCCCAGAACCACACTTATGCTGAAGTGCAGCAGGGAATCGGGGGCATCTGCAGATTCTTAGCCGCCCAGCGTCCGGCAGAATGCACTCTGGAACGCAGCACCAAGAAGCGGGAGGGGAAAGTCTATCTGGACTATCTGCAAAACGGGCGCGGGCGGACGATGGCCGGAATTTACAGTGTGCGCCCCACTCCTCAGGGCCATATTTCAACTCCTTTATTATGGCAAGAGGTCGTTGACCGGGTTCACCCTGCGCGTTTTCACCTGCGGAATTTCCGCCAGCGGCTGGAAACTGTGGGGGATTTGGCTCAAGTGATGCATGAACAAAATGATTTTAGACCGATTTTGCACTATTTTACTTAGGATTATGGTATTCGACAAAGTTCTACGCAGGAAATCCCTAACTCTCTACCGAAAAGAGAGGGTGGAGGGAAGAACAATGGAAAATCACTGGGAGGATGAAAAGGCTGTCCGGGCGGCCATGCGCACAATCCCTGGCTTGGGGAACGCCCGGATGAAGCATTTAATCTCTTACTGCGGAAGTGCCCGGGCTGCTTGGGAGGCGCCGGCGGACCGGTTTGAGAAGTTTTCAGGCTTGGCTTGGGTTGCCGAATTTCTGCGGGCGCGCGCTCGCATCGATCCGGATGACATCGCTAGGGACTTAACAAAACAAAATATTCTGACGGTTATTCCGGAAGAGGCAAATTATCCTGTGCTTTTGGCCGAACTGGCGGACGCACCGGGCCTGCTTTATTACAGGGGGCAGCTCCAGCCCGAAGTGGAGGCATTGGCCTTGGTCGGTTCACGCCAAGCAACCCCATATGGCAAAGCGGCGGCCGTTTATTTGGCTCGTGAATTGGCCTTACAGGGAATTGCGGTGTTTAGCGGCCTGGCGCGCGGTATCGATACGGCGGCCCACCGGGGAGCCTTAGAAGGGAAAGGGGTGACCTGGGCCTTCCTGGGATGCGGGCTCGACCGCATTTATCCAACGGAAAACAAACGCTTGGCAGGGGAAATCCTGGAGAAGGGCGCTATTATAAGCGAGTTCCCGCCCGGTACTCCGCCGGATAAGCCGAACTTTCCCGCGCGCAACCGCCTGATCAGCGGCTGTGCCCGTGGCGTGGTCGTGGTTGAAGCTGCGGCCAAGAGCGGAGCTTTAATTACAGTGGATTTCGCCCTGGAGCAGGGAAGAGAAGTCTTTGCCGTGCCGGGTCCGATTTTCAGCGAAATGAGCCGCGGCACGAATCACTTATTGCGCCAGGGGGCGAAGATCGTGGAAGGGCTGGATGATATTATACAGGAGATTCCGGCCTGGGGATTCGGTTATCCACGAACGGACGGATCCGCATCCGGCGGCCGAAGCGTTACCAATGACCCAGCGAAAAAGCTTCCTGCCGAACAGGAGATCATCATGGGCCTGCTGAGCGATGTTCCCATCCATATTGATGAGTTAAGGCTAAATTCCGGATTGGATCCGTCGGCGGCAGCCTTAAACCTGTTGGAGCTGGAGCTTAGAGGTATGATTATCCAGCTTCCCGGTCAATACTATACTCTTAAGCGGAGTGGGTAAATGTCTTAGAAAGTAGCCAGTAGTCAGAATTCAGTACTCAGAATTCAGTACTCAGTAAGTGCATGTTAGGGATGAGAGCGTCCTGTACAATACAAACCAGCAACTTGATTGAAGTTTATTTTTGGCTATTCTGACTCCTGTCTCCTGAATCCTGAATACTATTTAGAAACAATCCGGGTATATTCTTCCCCAAATGCTAGACATACTATGATAAAGGCGTTAGAATAATGGTTAGTTTTTCTAAATACATATGTTCTAAATGGAACGAGCTATTCTTTAGAGGTGATTTATGTCTAAAACCCTCGTTATCGTAGAATCTCCCGCTAAAGCCAAATCTATCAGCAAATTTTTGGGAAGGCGCTATACTGTCAAGGCTTCGATGGGCCACCTGCGGGATCTTCCGAAAAGCCAGCTCGGGGTGGATCTGGAACGGGATTTTGAACCAAAATATATCGCCATTCGCGGTAAAGGAGATCTGATTAAAGACCTGCGTGCCGCCGCGAAGTCTGCGGATAAAGTGTTGTTGGCTTCCGACCCGGACCGGGAAGGGGAAGCGATTTCCTGGCACCTGGGGCATTTGTTGGGCCTGGACCTGGATAATAAATGCCGGATCGAATTCCATGAGATCACCAAACAGGCTATTGAAGATGCAGTCAAACATGCCCGCCGGATCGATATGAACCGGGTCTATGCCCAGCAGGCCCGACGGGTTTTGGACCGTTTGGTCGGATACCAGCTGAGCCCCTTGCTCTGGCGTAAGGTAAAAAAAGGATTAAGTGCCGGCCGGGTGCAGTCTGTGGCTGTGCGTTTGGTTGTGGACCGGGAAGACGAGATCCGGGCCTTTGTACCGGAAGAATACTGGAGCTTAACCGCCCTTTTTCAATCTTCCGGAGGGAAGTTCAGCGCCAAACTTATCAAGAAAAATAATCAGAAGCTGGTCATTCCCTCACGGGCGGAGATGGATACCGTCTTAAACGAACTGAAAGGAGCTTCCTTCGCGGTCACGGATGTGCGCAGCAAGGAAAAACGCAAGCAGCCTGCACCGCCGTTTACGACCAGTACACTGCAGCAGGAAGCGTACCGTAAACTTTACTTTACACCGAAAAAAACCATGATGCTGGCCCAGCAGCTTTATGAAGGACTGGATGTGGGCAAAGAAGGCACCGTGGGCTTGATTACCTATATGCGTACGGACTCTGTACGGGTGGCTGAACCGGCCCAGGCAGAAGCCAAGACTTGGATTATCCAAACCTACGGCCCGGAGTATTATCCGCCCGAGACACGCCAATTCGCCAGCAAAGGACGAACCCAGGAAGCCCACGAGGCGATTCGGCCGACTTCCATGGCCCGCCCGCCTGAGTATTTAAAAGAATTTCTTTCCCGGGATCAGCTCAAACTTTACCGCTTAATCTGGGAGCGCTTCATGGCCAGCCAAATGAGCGCGGCTTTGATAGATACTCTGACTGTGGACGTGTCCGGAGGGGATTATCTTTTCCGGGCTAATGCATCCAGTGTGCGTTTCCCCGGTTATCTGGCGATCTATGAGGAAGGCCGGGATGAGGAAGAAGACGGAGAAGACAGCGGTGCCCTCGCTTTTCCGCTCGCAGCAGGTGAGGCGGTAAAAGCGTTGAAGCTCCAAGACAAACAGCATTTTACCGAGCCCCCGGCCCGCTATACCGAGGCCTCTTTGGTCCGGAAAATGGAAGAGGAAGGCATTGGGCGCCCGAGCACCTATGCGCCGACGATTGAAACCATTCAGTCGCGCGGCTATGTGGCCAAAGAAGAGAAGAAACTGATGCCTACGGAACTGGGAGAGATTGTGATTGCACTCTTGAAGGAATATTTCCCGGAGATCGTGGATCTGGAGTTTACGGCCAATTTGGAAGAGAAGCTCGATCGCATCGAAGAGGGCGAGGTCGTTTGGAAGGTAGTGATCCAGGACTTCTATGGTCCGTTTGCGGAAACCTTAGCCCATGCGGAAGAACAAATCGGCAAAGTGAAGCTCGAAGAACAAGTGTCGGACGAAGTGTGTGAGCATTGCGGGCGCCATATGGTGGTAAAGATGGGGCGCTTCGGCAAATTTTTGGCCTGTCCGGGGTTCCCGGAATGCCGCAACACCAAGCCTCTCTTGGAAGAAGTGGGGTCAGACTGCCCTAAATGCGGCAAACCTTTAGTAGTGCGCCGTTCTAAGAAAGGGCGGAAATTCTACGGCTGCAGCGCGTACCCGGAATGTGATTTCGTCTCCTGGGACTTGCCCGCACCCGAGAAATGCCCGGAATGCGGGAGCATGATGGTCATTAAATCCTCAAAACGGGATAAGCAGTATGTATGCACGAATACCAAGTGCCGGCATACGAAGACGGCTGTCGCGAACTAACGTAAGGTACTCAGGAGTCAGACTCCCATGCCGCTATGCGGCACCACTGATGGATGAAAATAGCCAAGGTGCATTACCCGCTCACCACGCGCCGGAGCTGTTCGCTTGTTGATTCAGCTACAGCGCCAAACCTTAGGGTAATACCTGAAGTGAACCGTGACGCTGCTTAACGCTGAATCAACTGCGCTCTCGACGCTCCTCTGCTCTACGGTTCGCTAAGAAATTGCCCCTCGTCTATTTTCAGGGCAGGAGTCAGGAGACAGGAGATTGCATTTCTTATTATTCTGAGTACTGACTTCTGAATTCTGAATACCTAAAATAATTAACCTAAGAGGAGAACCATGTCTAGAGTAACTGTAATCGGGGGCGGGCTTGCCGGTTCGGAAGCGGCCTGGCAACTGGCGGAGCACGGCGTGGACGTAGACCTGTATGAAATGCGGCCGCGGCAATTAACTCCTGCCCATCATACCGGTCTGTTAGCGGAATTGGTGTGCAGCAACTCATTAAGGGCTGCCGGATTGGAAAATGCAGTGGGGCTGCTCAAAGAAGAAATGCGGCGCTTGAACTCGCTCATTATGTCCTGTGCGGATAAGCATGCGGTTCCGGCAGGGGGAGCCTTGGCCGTAGACCGGGAGAAATTCGCCCAGGCAGTGACTGAAAGTTTAAGCGGGCATGCGCACGTTCATCTGCGGCGTGAGGAAGTGCAAGGCATACCGGAGCAGGGGCTTGTCATTGCGGCCAGCGGCCCCTTGACTTCTGATGCTCTGGCTCAGGATATCTTACGGGTAACAGGGGAGGAAGCACTCTCCTTTTATGATGCGGCCGCTCCCATTGTTACCTTAGAATCCATTGATTTAAATAAAGCGTTCTGGGCTTCGCGTTATGACAAAGGAGAGGCCGATTATCTCAACTGCCCGCTGACCAAGGAAGAGTATGAGCATTTCTACCGGGAGCTGATTGCAGCCGAGACGGCTGAGGTTAAGGGATTTGAACAGGGGAAAGTGTTTGAAGGCTGCATGCCGGTCGAAGTGATGGCCAAAAGAGGGCCGGAGACTTTGACATTTGGCCCCCTGAAGCCGGTGGGACTGATCGATCCCCGAACCGGCAAGCGTTCCCATGCCGTCGTCCAGCTGCGCAAGGAAAACCTGGAAGGAACTCTCTTTAATTTAGTGGGATTTCAGACCCATCTGAAATGGGCGGAACAGGCACGCGTGTTCCGCTTGATTCCCGGATTGGAACGGGCTGAATTTGTACGGTATGGCGTGATGCACCGCAACACATTCTTGAATGCACCTAAGGTCTTAAATGCGGACTTCAGCCTAAAAGGCAAGCCGGACCTTTTCTTTGCCGGGCAGATGACCGGGGTTGAAGGGTATGTCGAGTCGGCGGCCAGTGGCCTGGCAGCCGGGCTTAATGCCTGGCGCCGTTTAAGCGGGAAAGAGACGTTGGCTTTTCCGCCGGAAACCGCCCTGGGCGGCTTGGCCCGCCACCTTGAAGGTTCCCCCAGCGTGGATTTTCAGCCGATGAATGTAAATTTCGGCTTGCTGCCGCCGCTGCCTGAGCGGATACGGAACAAGCGGGAGAAGAACCTGAAAATATCCGAACGGGCCTTGCGCGCGTTGAAGGATTTCATGGAACAAGAGGGACTGCAGCCATGCTGATTGACCAAGCCTTAAACTTATTTTTAGGCTTTCAAAAGGCCCAAAACCGTTCTGAGCATACGATCTTGGCCTACCAAACAGATTTGCTTCAGTTTTTTAACTTTGCCGCCGCCGAGACGGGGGTAGAATGGGAAGGGTTCGCCCTTGAAAGCATTGATGTCTATGAAGTTCGAAGCTATCTGGGATTGCTGGCGGATCACGGGCTGGCGCGCAAGAGTGTGGCGCGCAAACTGGCCGTTTTAAGGACTTTTTTTAAGTTTATGTGCCGGGAAGGAATCATCTCTAAAAATCCGGTTCAGAAAATTGCCAGCCCTAAGCTTGGGCGCAGGCTGCCGCAATTTCTCTATCTGGAGCAAATGGATGCCCTTCTTAAGAGCGCAGATTGTACGACTTTGCTGGGAGCGCGGGACCAGGTTATCCTTGAGCTTCTTTACGGATCAGGGCTGCGGGTCAGTGAACTCGTCGGACTGGAGCGCGGGGACATAGAGTATGATGTCGGGCTGGTACGGGTTTATGGCAAAGGCGGAAAAGAGCGGGTGGTCCCGCTGACCCAGCCCGCGCTTCAAGCGATTAGGAATTACCTTAAGCTGCGTAACGATCAGGCCAAGGCATTGCTCATCAATTATCAGGGGACACGCCTTTCGGCCCGTTCTGTCCGGAGAATTCTGGATAAAATGGTGGACAAGGTAAGCCTGGATCTCCATGTTCATCCGCATATGCTGAGGCATTCGTTTGCGACCCATTTGCTGGACGGCGGGGCGGACCTGCGGAGTGTGCAGGAGCTTCTGGGTCATAGCAAACTGTCCTCAACTCAGATTTATACCCATTTAACCAGGGAAAAGCTGAAAGAGGTTCACGCCAACGCCCACCCGCGCGGAAAGAGAAACGCCGGCTCCTGAAAAACATGTTCGAAGTTGAAAGCAGCTTGTATCGTTTCGCAACTTCGTAAACCACTTAAAATATTAAGTTTTGTATAGACATGTTAAAATAATCATTTTCACAAAAAAATATTCGAAAAAAAAGGTTAATTGTGTACAATTTTACTTGACTCTTGGACTAATTTTGAGTAAACTTCCGTTGAAAGGAGGATTTACCAATGTTCCACGCTACGACCATTGTCGCAATCAAAAAAGGTGCACAGGTGGCAATGGCCGGAGATGGGCAAGTGACATTCGGTCAAGGGACTGTAATGAAACACAAAGCCCGCAAAGTGCGCCGTCTTTATCACGGCAGGGTTTTAGCCGGCTTCGCCGGATCGGTGGCGGATGCCTTTACTCTATTCGAAAAATTCGAGAAGAAACTGGAAGAATACCACGGCAATCTTTTACGGGCAGCGGTTGAGCTTACGAAAGATTGGCGTACGGATAAGATGTTAAGGCAGTTGGAAGCGATGCTGCTGGTCGCAGATAAAGATAACCTGCTGCTTCTGTCGGGGTCGGGGGAAGTGATTGAACCGGATGACGGAATCGCGGCCATTGGCTCAGGGGGAAATTACGCTTTGGCGGCTGCCCGTGCCTTGGCCAAGCATACGGACATGAATGCCGGGCAGTTAGTGCAGGAAGCAATGGCTATCGCTTCTGCCATTTGTGTGTACACCAATGACCAGATTGTGGTCGAGGAACTGGACCCAACTACTGGGACTTAATCATAATGAGGTGAAAAAATGGAGCAACTGACTCCGCGTCAAATTGTGCGGGAACTTGATCGCTACATTGTCGGCCAGAATCAAGCGAAAAGGGCAGTTGCCATCGCGTTGCGCAACCGTTACCGGCGTTCCCTTCTGCCGGAAGACTTAAGAGAAGATTTTCTTCCCAAAAATATCTTAATGATCGGTCCGACGGGGGTTGGAAAAACTGAAATTGCCCGGCGCCTGGCCAAGCTGGTGCGAGCTCCCTTCATTAAAGTGGAAGCGACCAAGTTTACGGAAGTAGGCTACGTGGGTAGAGATGTAGAGTCGATTATCCGCGACTTGGTGGAAATTTCCCTGCGCATGGTAAAGGCTGAGAAGGCAGAAAAGGTTGAGGCCGAAGCGGCCGTGAATGCGGAAAAAAGGCTGATTGCGCTCCTGGTTCCGGGGAAAGAGCAGGAAACAACCCAGAATAATCCCTTGCACATGTTATTTGGGCAAAACCAAGCCAAAGGGGAAGAAAAAGTAACTCCCGAGATTGAGCGGGATCGGGCCTTAGTGTCTGAGCGCTTGCGCCGGGGAGAACTTGAAGATAAAATTATCGAGCTCGAAGTGGAAGAGGCGGCCTCCTTGGGAGATATGTTCGGGGGCAACGGACTTGAAATGGGCTTGAACCTGCAGGATATGATGTCCGGGATGCTGCCGAAGAAACGCAAGAAACGCAAAATGCCGGTCAAGGAAGCACGGAGAATTCTGATCCAGGAAGAAGCCCAGAACTTGATTGATATGGATGAGGCGGTTCACGAAGCAATCCGGCGCACCGAGTACGAAGGGATCGTATTCCTGGACGAAATTGATAAAATCGCCAGCAGGGAAGGGACGGGCGGAGCAGATGTTTCCCGGGGCGGGGTGCAGCGCGACATCCTGCCGATTGTGGAGGGTTCAACCGTTGTTACCAAACACGGGCCGGTGAAATCAGACCATATTCTGTTTATAGCCGCCGGAGCCTTTCATGTCAGCAAGCCCTCTGACTTAATTCCGGAGCTGCAGGGACGCTTCCCCATCAGAGTAAATCTTGAATCTTTAAGTGTGGCCGATTTCAAACGGATTCTCACGGAGCCTCAGTCCTCTCTCATTAAACAATACAGCGCTCTCTTGGGCACGGAGGGGATTAAGGTGGAATTTACCGAGAGCGCCGTTGATGAACTGGCGGAATTTGCTTTTCAGGTGAATGCGACCACGGAAAACATCGGAGCCAGGCGTTTGCACACTATCATGGAAAAAGTCCTTGAAGAATTGTCCTTTGAGGCCTCTGAATTGCCTGAGGATTATGAGGTGACAATCAGCAGGGAATATATCAGACAGCGGATTGGAGGTATCGTGCAAAACGAAGATCTTTCAAGGTATATTCTATAGTAAAAGTAACATTTCAAAGTTTTAAGAATTCTCATTATGTCAAGAATATGTTTAAGTAATTTAAGGAGGATTTACATCGATGAAGACTTTATTAGAAAAAACCAGGGCGATTAACAAGCTGATCCAAAGAGCAGCGGGACATCCAGTTGACTTTGAAGAAATGGCCAAAGTATTAAGTAATGCGGTGAAGGCTAATGTGTATATTGTCGGCCGCCGCGGTAAAATTCTCGGGTATAACTTTATGACGGATTTCGCCTGCGGAACCATGGAAGATATCGTGGTGCATTCCGAACGTTTCCCGGAAAGTTATAATGAAGGTTTAATGAAAGTTACGGAAACAAAGGCCAATGTCTCGCAAGTCGGAAACGGGTGTGTGTTTAATGAGAAAGTGCCTTGTCATTTCAATAACAAGCTGACGACAATCGTTCCCGTTCTTGGCGGCGGCGAGCGAGTCGGAACCTTGGTCTTGGCCCGTTATGACGAAGAGTTTACCGAAGGGGACCTGGTGTTGGCTGAATATGGGGCTACCGTGGTCGGGATGGAAATCCTGCGGGTGAAAGCGGAAAGGGCTGAGGAAGAAGCGCGCAAAAAAGCTGCTGTGCAAATTGCGGTGGGTACGCTTTCTTATTCAGAACTCGAGGCGGTGGAGCATATTTTTGCTGAACTGGGCGGCGGAGACGGATTGCTGGTTGCAAGCAAGATTGCAGACAGGGTCGGCATTACCCGGTCGGTTATTGTCAATGCGTTGCGCAAATTTGAATCAGCGGGCGTGATCGAGTCCAAGTCCCTCGGGATGAAAGGAACTTACATCCGTATTCTCAATGATTACCTTTTGGATGAATTGGATAAATATACAAAGCATCACAATGCGTAGCGTCCAAAGGTTAATCGTGTCAGTAGAAAGTTAGGGGAGAGAACATGGGAGAACAGGATTATGAGTACCAATTGACGTCCCTGATTATCCCTGGGATTGTTTTCTTAGTCATATACCCGGCCGTTGTGTTTGCACTTAACTTTTTGAAGAGGCTGCCTGTCCTTGAACTTCGGATATTGCTTGTCATCTACGCGCTGACCGCCGTCGGTTTGGGTTCACTCTGGATCTTTGCCAAGAGCAAACGGGTGCGCATTGAAGAGGATGGGATTATCTTTTCTTCAATCTTAGGCAAGAAGCGGCTTCAGCCGGAAGATATCCGCCGCGTCGCCTTTTTTCACACCAAACAAGGACAAGAAGTGGCTCAAATCAGGACGCAAAGAGATTCCTATTACCTTACGGAATTCTACTTTCCTTTCCCTGAACTAATGAGCGATCTCGAATACTTCGTGCAAGCACACGGAATCAAAACAAATATTGCTTAACTTGCATTGAATGGCAGCATATGATATTCTACTATTAGTGTGGCTTAAAAACACACGCAGCGGGATTAAAGCTCCGGTTCCTCATCGGAAGATGAGGGGTGCTTTAAGATGAACCTGCGGCGGAAAAAAAACAAAGGAGAGGGGGTGTAACACATGGCTGTTATTTCCATGAAACAACTTTTGGAAGCCGGTGTTCACTTCGGTCATCAAACCCGTCGTTGGAATCCGAAAATGGCTCGCTACATCTTTACGGAGCGCAATGGTATTTATATCATTGACCTGCAAAAAACCGTGAAGAAAGTGGACGAGGCGTACAATTTCGTGCGCAACCTGGCGGCGGAAGGTGGTACGATGTTATTCGTAGGCACCAAGAAACAGGCGCAGGAGTCTGTGAAGGAAGAAGCCGAACGCTGTGGCATGTATTACGTGAATGAACGTTGGCTCGGCGGGATGCTGACGAACTTCCAGACCATCCAGAAACGGGTGGACCGTCTCCATCAGCTGGAGCGGATGGAAGCGGAGGGCGTTTTCGAGGTTCTGCCGAAGAAAGAGGTTGCGGCTTTACGGCATGAGATGTCGAAGCTGGAGCGCTTCCTGGGCGGGATTAAAAGCATGAAAAAGCTGCCGAGCGCATTGTTCGTGGTAGATCCGCGCAAAGAGCGGATTGCAGTGGCTGAAGCACGGCGTCTCAACATTCCGATTGTCGGCATCGTTGATACCAACTGCGACCCGGATGAGATTGATGTTGTCATTCCGGCCAATGACGATGCGATTCGGGCAGTTAAATTGCTCACGGCGAAAATGGCGGATGCCATTATTGAAGGACAGCAAGGCAGTCTGGATGAAAATGAAGAAGGCGAAGTCGCTGAAGCTGTAGCGGAGTAAATCTGAGGGGCAGGGTGAAAAGGGGTTAAGTTTAGGCTCCCCCGTGACTCACTCTGCCCTTTTTGGCGGAGAAGAGAATCTACTAAGAGGAACTCAGAATTCAGTAGTCAGTACTCAGAATTAGTTGTAGTATTAGTTGCTGAGTGTTCAGAAACATAACCAGGAATTTTCCGCTTCCTTTATTCTGACTTCTGACTTCTGACTCCTGACTCCTTACAAATTGGAGGTAAAAGAATGGCTGAAATAACTGCGGCTCTGGTCAAAGAGCTGAGAGAAAGAACCGGAGCCGGGATGATGGATTGTAAGAAAGCCCTGGCCCAAACAGACGGAGACATGGATAAGGCCATCGATTTTCTGAGGGAAAAAGGACTGGCAGCAGCGGCTAAGAAAGAAGGCCGGGTGGCTGCTGAAGGTGTGGTTGAAGCCTATATTCACGGCGGGGGCCGTATTGGGGTTTTGGTCGAAGTAAACTGTGAAACCGACTTCGTGGCCCGCGGGGAAGAGTTTAAACTTTTTGTGAGAGATATTGCCCTGCAGATTGCGGCGGCTAACCCACAATACCTGAATAAGGAAGACGTGCCGGCGGAGGTGCTGCAGCACGAACGGGATATTCTGCGGGCCCAGGCCTTGAATGAAGGCAAACCGGAAAAAATCGTGGAAAAAATGGTTGAAGGCCGGATCGAAAAGTATTATAAAGAAGTATGCCTGATGGAACAGAGTTTTATTAAAGATCCTGACGTCACAATTAAGGACCTGGTGCTTGAGAAAACCTCTAAAATCGGGGAAAGAATTGTCATTCGCCGCTTTACCCGCTATGAAATGGGCGAAGGAATTGAAAAACGCCAGGACGATTTCGCCGCTGAGGTAATGAAAGAAATCAACCGTTAGGCCTGCTGCGAGAGAACACCAAACGTGTTCTCTTTTTCGAATCGGAAAGGATTTTTCCTTTAGACGTAGAAATTAACAATTGGAGGTCATCGATGGAAACACCGCGCTACCGCAGGATTGTGCTGAAACTAAGCGGAGAAGCTTTAGCCGGAGAACAGGGATATGGAATTGCTCATGCGATGCTGGATACGATTGCCAAACAGGTGACAGAAGTGCGCCGCTTGGGAGTGGAAGTGGCCTTGGTCGTAGGCGGAGGCAACATCTGGAGGGGGATTGCCGGCAGTGCTCAGGGCATGGACCGGGCCACAGCGGACTATATGGGGATGCTGGCCACGGTCATGAATGCCTTGGCCTTGCAGGATGCACTGGAAAAGCACGGGTCTGATACCCGGGTACTCTCAGCCATCGAGATGCGGCAAGTCGCTGAGCCTTATATCAGACGGCGGGCCATTCGGCATATGGAAAAAGGCCGGATCGTGATTTTTGCGGCAGGAACCGGGAATCCCTATTTTTCAACAGACACCACGGCTGCCTTACGGGCCGCTGAAATTGAAGCGGAAGTAATCTTAATGGCTAAAAGGGTAGACGGTGTCTATGATTCCGATCCTCTGAAGAATCCAAAAGCCCAAAAGTTTGAGAGCCTAAGCTATCTGGATGTCCTCAGCAAGGGGCTGGGAGTGATGGATTCCACAGCGACATCCCTGTGCATGGATAATAGTCTGCCCCTTATTGTGTTTGACCTCAATCAGGAAGGAAATATCTTACGCGCAGTCATGGGTGAGATGATTGGAACATATGTCGGGAGGGAAAGTCAATGATTTCGGATGTGCTTAAGGAAGCGGATGAGCGCATGCACAAAGCGGTGGACGCTTTGCGCAAGGAGTATGGCACCATTCGTGCCGGGCGCGCCAATCCCAGCTTGCTGGACAAGGTATTAGTCGACTATTATGGTACGCCTACTCCGGTTAACCAGCTGGCAAACATTTCAGTACCGGAACCGCGGATGCTGGTGATCCAGCCGTGGGATAAATCAAGCCTGCCCACGATCGAGAAAGCGATTCTCAAGTCGGATTTGGGGCTGAATCCGTCCAGTGACGGAACCGTGATCCGGATTCTGATTCCTCAACTAACAGCTGAAAGGCGTACGGAACTGGTCAAGACCGTTAAGAAAAAGGCGGAAGATGCCAGGGTTGCTGTACGCAACGTGCGCCGCGATGTCAATGACCACTTGAAAAAAGCGGAGAAGGATCATTCTGCTTCAGAAGATGAAGTGAAGCGGGCCCAGGAAGATGTGCAGAAGCTGACGGATAAGATTATTAAAGACATTGACCATATCCTGGACGTCAAGGAAAAAGAGATTACGGAAGTATGACCTATTCATTTTTGTTAGGCCGGGATTGGGATGAGGTGCGCGCGGAGCTTGATGAGAGAGGAATCAATTATTCCGTAACCTTAACCCGTTCTCCCAAGGTAAAACCTGAGGGGAAATTGCGGGTGGTGCGCGCTCAATTGAAAGAAGCACAATTAGAGATTGTGGTTGCACATGAAAAATTCTCCACACAATGACCCCCTAAGCTTCAGGGGGTCATTAAACTCATCCTGACTCCCCAGGGGGTGGAATTAATGTGGCCTTGGAAACGCAAACCAAAAGAAATCGATGCTTCCGACCTGGACCTGGCGCGGCTGCCACGCCACATAGCCATTATTATGGATGGGAATGGCCGCTGGGCCCGGAAACGCGGCTTGCCCCGGACGATGGGCCACCGGGCCGGGGTTGAAGCTCTGCGGGCCATTGTCAAAGAATGTTCCCGCTTAGGGATTGAAGTTCTAACAGTATACGCCTTTTCAACGGAAAACTGGCGGCGGCCTAAGGAGGAAGTAGGGGTTCTGATGTCCCTGCTTACAGAGTACCTGCGGCGAGAGCTGGATGAACTTCATGCGAACCAAGTCGTGGTACGCTCGTTGGGAGGATTGAGCGAACTTCCTCTTGAAGCACAAATTGAACTAAAGAAAGCATTGGAACGCACGCGCAAGAATAACGGACTTATCCTTAATTTAGCTTTGAATTATGGCGGACGCGCTGAGATTGTTGAAGCAGTCCAAAAAATCGGGACTTTGGTTCGGCAGGGGAAACTTAAGCCTGAGGAAATCGATTCCGAGACGTTTGCCGCGCATTTAGCCACCGCCGGCCTGCCGGATCCGGATTTGCTGATCCGGACTTCGGGAGAAATGCGGCTAAGCAACTTTTTATTGTGGCAGCTGGCTTACAGTGAAATTGTGGTGGTTCCGGAATTGTGGCCGGATTTTAATGAACATTGTTTAAATGAGGCGATTAAGGCCTACCAGAAGCGGGACCGGAGATTTGGCGGTCTTTCCGGCAGTTAGGAGTAGAATATGCTGGTTCGGACGATCAGTGCATTGATCGGAGCCCCTTTGCTCTTGGGGCTTACTTACCTGGGTGGTTATTATACGGCATTTTTAATTAGCGTGCTCTCGTTCCTGGCGCTGTGGGAATTTTTGCGCCTGGGTGAGAGGATTGGGGTCAAGGCTTGGTATATACCGGTATTTGGCGCGAGTTTCATGTGGCTGTTGACCGTATTTTGGGGGGAGGGCGTGTGGCGGCTGCCCCTGCTCGTTCTTTGGCTTTTAGTCAGCCTGGGGATGTTTGCGCTCACCTATCCTGAATTTGATTTACACTCCGCCCTTTATAATTTCTTGAGTATGTTTTACCCGGTGGCTTTAATGTCCCATTTATATTTAGTGCGGGAACTGCCCTCAGGAATAAAGTGGGCTTTTTTGACATTCTTTTTGGTATGGAGTACGGATACCGGGGCATACATTATTGGCAGGAGCTTGGGACGACACCTGTTAGCTCCCAAAGTCAGCCCGAAAAAGACGGTGGAAGGATCGGTGGGGGGATTCCTGACCAGTGTAGGAGTCGGTCTGATCCTCTGGCGCTCTATGGGAGGAGCTCCCCTGGAGGTTTTTCTTGGACTGGCAGTGATCGTGGGGATTACGGCTCAGGTGGGAGACCTTTTCGAGTCGGCCCTTAAGCGCTCAGCCCAAGTCAAAGACTCGGGCAGCCTGATCCCCGGTCATGGCGGCATTCTGGACCGTTTTGACAGTTTTATGTTTGCGCTGCCTTTGGTGTATTATTTCCTGGTGATCTTCAAATTCTGAGGTGAGAGATTTGCGCTTGCTGCGGGAACCCAGTCTGGAGCAAAACCTAAACCGGCTGGCGGTGATTGCCGGCATCCTCCTGCTCTTAAAGCTTTTTACTTACATTTTTCAGGAGTTTCTGCCGGTGTTTGGGCAGGTTTTGGGCACTGCGATTGCGGCCTTTATGCCCTTTGTTCTGGCCATGGTGCTGGCTTTTCTGCTGGAACCGGTGGTTGTCAGGATGATGCGGGTGCTGCGGGTGCGGCGTTCTTATGCCTCGTTGGTTACGCTTATTTTAAGCCTGGTAATTGTCGGCCTGATCTTATTCTTAATTGCAGCGAGGTTATATACCGAGTTATCCGAGTTGGCTTCGATTCTCCCGAATTACGAATATTTATCTTCCTTCATCCAGACGCAAGTGGATCAAATCGAGAAGTTTGTCAGGGTCAATCCCCAGGTACAGGCAACCCTGTATGATTCGGCTCAAAGTATCCTGCATTCTATCCAAAACTGGGCCCGTACAGCCAGTGTCTGGATTCTCAGCTTTCTGGCGGCCCTGCCTGGAGTCTTCATAGTCATCGTGATCTCGATAATTGCCACCCTCCTGGTTAGCTCCAATTATCCCGGAGTGAAACAGTTTATTTTGTCCCTCTTCCCCCGGCGCTGGCACAAGAGCGCCCAGGCGATCAGCCAGGATCTAGGAGCGGCCATCTTCGGCTTTGTGCGGGCAGAGGCTATTCTGGTGTCGGTCACAGCCATGATTACGATCATCGGGCTGTTATTAATAGGAAACCGCTATGCCTTTACTTTAGGAGTTTTAGCCGGAATTCTGGATATTCTACCTATTGTAGGCACGGGCGTCTTATTTGTGCCCTGGAGTCTGAGCTTATTTGTCATGGGGGCAACCGGGCAAGGAATCAAAGTGCTTATCATCTGGATTGTGATGGTGGTTGTGCGCCAGTCCTTAGAACCTAAAATCCTTTCCCATAACATCGGACTTCACCCCCTGCCGACATTGATTTCCATGTATGTTGGGCTCAAGCTTCTGGGCGGAGTCGGGCTTTTGCTGGGGCCGGGCCTGATCATTGTGTATGAGGCCGTGCGCAAATCCGGGGCTTTTAAGGGGCCGCGGGAGTAAAAAAAGAGGTATTTTAGAAAATGAAGACTATATCGCTACTGGGTTCGACGGGTTCGATTGGGAGGCAGACGCTGGATGTGGTGAAGGCACATCCGGATCAATTAAAGGTGTATGCGCTGTGTACGGGCAAAAATGTCCGGGCTTTGGAGGACCAGGTGCGCCTATATAAGCCTATGTTGGCGGTGATGATGGACGAAGGGGCGGCCCGTGAATTAAAAGGGCGGCTCTCCGATATGCCGGTTAAGGTCGAACAGGGCATGGATGGGCTGCTGGCTGCCGTTTCCGCCCCGGAAGTGGATACGGTGCTTAATGCTTTAAGCGGAAGAATCGGACTCGAACCGACGCTCAGAGCCTTGGAAGGCAAGAAAAACGTGGCCCTGGCCAACAAGGAGACCCTGGTTGCAGGCGGGGAGTTGGTGATGGCGGCGGCAGCAAGAAGCGGTGCCCGCTTGCTGCCGGTGGACAGTGAACATTCGGCGGTTTTCCAGTGCTTAGAGGATAACCCCGGAAGTGTGGAAAAGATCATCCTTACCGCTTCGGGCGGCCCGTTTCGGGTCTGGAGCCGGGAGCAGCTGGCCCAAGTCCGGCCGGAGGATGCGCTGCGTCACCCCAATTGGGCTATGGGCGCAAAAATTACGATTGACTCGGCAACCCTCATGAATAAGGGACTCGAAGTAATTGAAGCTCATTATTTGTTCGGAGTAGAATATGATTCTATAGAGGTTGTGGTTCATCCCCAGAGTATTATTCACTCGATGGTGCAATATAAGGACGGCTCGGTATTGGCCCAGTTGGGCCGGCCTGACATGCGCCTGCCGATCCAGTACGCTTTAAGCTATCCGGAGCGCTGGGAGAATTCCCTGGAGCGCCTGAATTTGCTCGGACAGAGCTTGACTTTCCTTGAACCTGACTTGGAAGCGTTTCCGGCCCTGGCTTTGGCATATCAAGCCGGGAAGCGGCGCGGCACTTTGCCGGCGGTGATGAATGCGGCCAATGAAGTGGCAGTGCATGCATTCTTAGAGGGAAAGTGCAGCTTTCCCGGCATCTATGAGGCCGTCAGCGCTGTCTGTGCCGAGCATCAAGTCTTGGACGCGCCGGATCTGGAAACGATATTGGAAGCGGATGCTTGGGCGCGTAAGCGTACGGGAGATATACTCGAGCATCATTAAAAACCACACTTTTATGTGATCCATTCGGTGTGTTTTCGAGAGAATAAAATATTTACTGGAAACATATTCTTAAAGCATTCTGACTGCTGACTTCTGAATTCTGACTTCTAATTTTGAGGGAGGATTGATGATGTGACTGCCTTAGCAATTGTGTTTGTGTTCGGACTCTTGGTCATGGTGCACGAACTGGGACATTTCCTGGTTGCCAAATGGGCCGGAATCAGGGTTTTGGAATTCAGTTTCGGGTTTGGCCCGAAGCTGGTCGGCTACAAAGGCAGGGAAACATTTTATGCCATCCGCCTTATTCCCTTAGGAGGGTTTGTCCGGTTATACGGCATGGACCCGGAACCGGACGAGCGCGGGCAGGCAATCATAGGTTCTCCCAATGATCCTTACAGCTACATGAACAAGCCTGTATGGAAACGCATGGCGGTGATCGCCGCCGGGCCGATCATGAATTTTATATTAGCCGTTGTCCTCTTTGTCGCGGTATTTGCCTATTTAGGAATCCCGGCCGAAGGGAAGGCCATCGGATCTCTGGCTGAAGGCAAACCGGCGGTCACGGCCGGGCTGCAGGCAGGAGACCGGATTATCGCGGTTGATAATACTCCGACTCCGGATTGGGACACTCTCACGCAAGCGATTCATTCGAAGCCGAACCAAGAGCTTGTACTGACGGTAGAGCGTCAGGGACAAACCCGGACGGTTACACTGACCACGGAAAAGGACGCCCAGACAGGCTACGGGATGATTGGCATCGGGCCGGAGATTGTGTATGAGCGGGTGCCTATTCTCCAGACGCTGCGCTTTGGATTTAACCGGACGATTGAATTTACCAAGTTTATTGTAGTGACTTTGGCGCAGATGATCACCCGCCAGATTCCGGCGGATGTCGGCGGTCCGGTGGCCATCGCCAAGGCCATCGGAGAAGGGGCGCAGGCGGGATTTTCCAACTTGCTCGGCCTCACTGGGGTCCTCAGCATTCAGCTCGGCCTCTTAAACCTTTTCCCCATTCCGGCCCTGGATGGCAGCCGCTTGGTGTTTCTAGCCATTGAAGGCTTAAGGCGCAAGCCTTTGAACCCGGAAAAGGAGAACCTGATTCACCTGGTGGGGTTTGTATTGCTTCTGGCTTTGATGATTGCGATTACTTACCGCGATATTCTTAACCTATTCGTGAAAGCGGGGTAAAGGTAGATTTGAAAAGAAATACGAGGCCGGTGCAGGTGGGCTCGGTCACGATCGGGGGCGGGGCTCCTGTGGTGGTGCAGTCCATGACTAATACGGATACGCGGGACTCCCAGGCTACTCTGGCGCAGATTGACGCTTTGGCGGCTGCCGGGTGTGAGGTGGTGCGGCTGGCCGTGCTTAATGAGGATGCGGCCAAGTCGATCGGGGAGATTGTGGGCCGGAGCCCGCTCCCGGTGATCGCCGATATTCATTTTGACTACCGCCTGGCCTTGATTGCGATTGAGCAGGGAATCCACGGCCTGCGCCTGAACCCGGGCAATATCGGAGCGCGCTGGAAGGTGCAGGAGATTGTGCGGGCGGTAAAAGAACGTCAGCTCCCGATTCGGATCGGGGTCAACGCCGGGTCGCTGGAAAAGGATCTCTTAGAAAAATACGGCGGGCCCACAGCCGAAGGCATGGTGGAGAGCGCCCTGGGACATATTTCCTTGCTTGAAGCTGAAGGATATGACAAAATTAAGGTATCCCTTAAGTCTTCCCAGGTTCCGTTGATGCTGGAAGCTTACCGCCGTATTTCCGAACGTGTGGACTATCCCCTGCATGTTGGAGTCACGGAAGCAGGAACCGTGCGCTCCGGGGTGGTTAAGTCGGCGGTCGGAATCGGCGCCTTGCTGGCTGAGGGAATCGGAGATACGATCAGAGTGTCGCTTACCGGAGATCCGGTGAAAGAAATCCCGGTGGCCTTAGAGATCTTGCGTGTTCTCGGACTGAGGGAGCGGGGTGTGGATCTTATCAGCTGCCCGACCTGCGGCCGGACACAAGTGGACCTGGCGCTTTTGGCAGAACAAGTAGAGGACAAGCTGTCCCAACTTCCTCCCTTGGACAAGCCGTTGAAGGTTGCGGTCATGGGCTGCGCGGTCAATGGACCGGGCGAGGCCCGGGAAGCCGACTTCGGAATCGCGGGCGGCAAAGGGATGGGGCTCTTGTTCCGCAAAGGAGAAATTGTTGCCCGGTTGCCGGAAGAAGAGCTTTTGCCGGCGCTTTTGCAGGAGATCGAAGCGTATGTACTAAAGCATAGGGGAATTCAGGAGCCAGTAGTCAGAATTCAGAATGTTTGAGAATGCTCCTGACTCCTGATCCGTTCGGCCGAAAGAATTTCTCTGAAGCTTGGCCGAACGGCGTAAGTCTACACTGTAGACTTACGTTCCTGAATACTGACCGAAAGGAATGGAATGACGATGCGTGTTAGCAAACTGTTAAATCCGACATTGAGAGAAGTGCCGGCAGAGGCAGAGGTGGTCAGCCACCAGCTCATGCTGCGGGCGGGGTTCATCCGCAAAGCGGCGGCCGGAGTCTATACTTACTTGCCCTTGGGACTACGGGTCTTAAAAAAGATTGAGCAAATTGTGCGCGAGGAAATGGATGCCAAAGGCGGGCAGGAAGTCCTGATGCCGATCATGCAGCCGGCTGAGCTCTGGAAAGAAACCGGGCGCTGGGATGTGTACGGAGATGAAATGTTCCGCCTGCAGGACAGGCACGAGCGCGAGTTCTGCCTGGGCCCGACCCATGAAGAGCTGATTACGGACCTGGTCCGGGGCGAGGTCCGTTCGTATAAACAACTCCCTCTGCTCTTGTACCAGATTCAAAATAAATACCGCGATGAGCGCCGTCCCCGTTTCGGCTTAATGCGGGGCCGGGAATTTATTATGAAAGATTTGTACTCCTTTGACCGCGATGAAGCGGGCCTAGCGGAAAGCTACGATAAGATGTATGATGCCTACTGCCGTATATTCAGCCGCTGCGGACTCACCTACCGTCCGGTTGAGGCCGATGCCGGGGCCATCGGCGGGAGCGGGGGCACACATGAATTCATGGTATTGGCGGAATCGGGAGAGGCAGCCGTGGTCTACTGCCCGGCCTGTGATTATGCAGCCAATGTAGAGAAAGCCGAATGCCGCCCGCGGCCGGTCAAAGACAACGCCCCGGAAGGTGAATACCGCCTGGTGCATACCCCGGGTGCCAGAACCATTGAACAGGTGGCCGAATTTTTGAATGTCCCCAAAACCCGCCTGGTTAAATCTCTGCTCTATGATGGAGACGGCAAGCTCTTCTTAGTGCTGGTGCGCGGGGATCGTGAGCTGAATGAGATTAAATTAAATAATGCGCTGGGCGGCTTTATCTCGCTTAAGCTGGCTGAGCCGCATAAGGTCTTGGAAACCATGGGCTGTGAAGTCGGATCAGTCGGGCCGGTTGGCGTGCCGGAGGGACTGAAGGTTATCGCTGATCCGGAGGTGTCCCTGATGGCGGGGATTGTCTGCGGAGCCAATCAAAGCGACCATCACTATGTGGATGTTGTTCCAGGGCGGGATTTCCGGATTGACCAGGAGTTTGACCTGCGCATGATCGAAGTCGGAGAGGAATGTCCCAAGTGCGGAACTCCCCTGCAAGAAGCGCGCGGGATTGAAGTAGGCCAGGTCTTTAAGCTGGGCACGAAATACAGCAAAGCCTTGAACGCAACTTACCTCGATGAAAACGGAGAAGAAAAACTGTGCGTGATGGGCTGCTATGGCGTCGGCGTCAGCCGTACCATGGCAGCGGCCATCGAGCAGAATAATGATGCGGACGGAATCATCTGGCCGCTTCAGATTGCCCCGTATCATTGCATCATTGTCCCGGTCAATCTGAAAGATGCCCAGGTGGCCGGGACTGCGGAGAAGCTTTATGCTGAGCTGGGACAGGCGGGAGTGGAAGCTGTGATCGATGACCGGGATGAGCGCCCGGGAGTAAAATTCAAAGATGCGGACTTGGTCGGCTACCCCTTGCGCATTACGGTTGGGAGCAAAGCCCTGGCTAACGGGCAGGTAGAGCTGAGGACGCGCAAAACCGGAGAAACGGAGCTGGTGGCCCTCGCCGAAGTGGTTGCCCTGGTGCAAAAGACCGTGAAGGAAGCCCTGGAACATTGATGAGAATTAGAGATGCTTATGGTTGAACAAAAATGAGTTGAACGTAAACATATTCACAGAAGATATTTAGAACAAGAGATTTTAGAGACCGGGAAAAAGCTAAAGGAAAAGAGGGGACACGGGATGGCCAGGCCTCTACCCTTGGGAGAAGTTCCGTTTTTGCACGAGCTTGCGCCTGACTGGCACGAGCCGCTTAGCCCCTATCTGGCTGCCATTGAATTAAACAAAGTTGAGGTTTTTCCGAAGGAAGGAAAATGGATTCTGCATTTGTTGGCATCAAGCCAGCTTGATGAGTCTTTATTTGAGCCCCTAATAGCACTCTTAAAGGCAAAGGTGCCCGAAATTAAGGTGATTGAATTTAAGCTGGAGTGTACGGAAAATCCCGCTTCCCTGTCTGAGTTATGTGCAGGACGCTGGGCTGAAATCATGGAAGATCTGGCCGGGCTCTTGCCGGCGGTTCAAGGCTGGCTAGGTCCGGATACCCGCTATGAGGCGGAGGATGACCGCCTCCTTTTATATGTGCCGAATGCTTTAGGGATCGAGTATTTTCGGGCCAAGCACCAGGTGGTGGAGAATTACTTTCAGACGAAATTCCATTTAGGGGTTAGGGTTGCCTGTGAGCTGGACGGGGAGCCCTCCTTTGAAGAACACTTCCAGCAGGCAGAGCAAGAGGAGCAGGAGCACCTGAAACAGCTTTTGACCGTTCAGGCACCGCCTGCGAAAGAGGCGCCGCCAAAGAAGACCTGCATTCTCGGCCGGGAATTCAAGGGTGAGCCGGTGCCCTTAAAGGAGATTCAGGATGAAGAGAAGCAAGTCATCCTTAAAGGGGAAGTTTTTAACATTGAGTTACGCACCCTGAAAAGCGGCCGCCTCTTGGTGACCTTTGAGCTGAGTGACCGGACGGATTCCATCTCAGCCAAAGTTTTCTTGCCGGAAGGGCAGGAAAGCCTGGAGCTGAGTGAGGGAGAATGGGTGATGGCGCGGGGAGCGGTTCAATACGACCGCTACAGCTCAGAGCTCACGTTTATGCCTAAAGACATCGTTCCGGCCCAGCTCTCAATCCGCCGGGACAATGCGGAGCAGAAACGGGTGGAGCTGCATTTGCATACCCGGATGTCGACTATGGATGGGGTTTCTTCAGCCACTGATTTGGTAAAAAGAGCGCAAGCATGGGGACATGAAGCCATTGCCATCACTGACCACGGTGTGGTTCAGGCTTTTCCGGAGGCGGTGGAGGCCGGGCAGAAATACGGGGTCAAAGTTATTTTGGGTGTCGAAGGGTATCTGTTTGATGACGACCCGGGGCCGCTTCCGGAGAAAGAACGCAAGAGCAGGCACATTGTCTTGTTAGTCAAAGACAGCCAGGGACTGAAAAACCTGTACCGGTTGATTACCCTTTCCCATCTCGACCATTTTTACCGCCGCCCCCGCCTGCCCAAATCCAAAGTGGCTGAGTTCAGGGAAGGGCTGCTTCTCGGTTCAGCTTGCGAAGCAGGAGAACTCATCCAGGCGATACTGCAGCAAGAACCCTGGCAGAAACTGAAAGAGATTGCGGATTTTTACGATTACTTGGAAATCCAGCCCCTTGGCAATAACGCCTTTATGCTAAAAAACGGGCAAGTGGCTAATCAAGAGGGCTTGCGCGAGCTTAACCGCACGGTGCTCCGCCTGGGACAGGAGCTGGGCAAGCCGGTTGTCGCGACCGGAGACGTCCATTTTCTGGACCCGGAAGATGAATACTACCGCCGCATTCTCATGGCGGGCAAAGGGTTCGAAGATGCGGACGAGCAAGCGCCCCTCTATTTTCATACTACCGATGAGATGCTGGAAGAGTTTGCGTATTTGGGAGAGGAAACGGCGGCGGAGGTTGTGGTGCGTGCTCCGCAAAGCATCGCAGCCCAGATCGAAGTCTTAAAGCCTTTCCCGGATGACCTTTTTTCTCCCAGTATCCCGGGAGCGGAAGAAAAGATTGAGAACATGTCCTGGGAGCGGGCGTATGAGCTTTACGGCAAGCCCTTGCCTGCGGTCGTGACGCAGCGCCTGGAAAAAGAGCTCAAATCCATTATCGGGCACGGTTTTTCTGTCCTTTATTTGATCGCCCATCTCTTAGTGAAGAAGTCTAATGACGACGGCTATCTGGTCGGTTCACGGGGGTCTGTGGGCTCTTCCCTGGTTGCGACCATGACCGGGATTACCGAAGTTAATCCTCTGCCCCCGCATTACCGCTGCCCTAACCCGGATTGCCTGCATTCCGTCTTTGTGGAGGACGGGAGCGTGGGCTCCGGAGCAGACCTCCCTGATAAAGACTGCCCTCAGTGCGGGCAGAAAATGGCCAAAGACGGACACGATATTCCGTTTGAGACCTTCCTCGGTTTCAAAGGGGACAAGGTTCCGGATATTGACTTAAACTTCTCCGGGGATTACCAGCCCCGCGCCCATAAATATACGGAAGAACTGTTCGGCAAAGAGTATGTTTTCCGCGCCGGAACCATTGCCACGATTGCCGACAAAACCGCCTTTGGCTATGTTAAAAACTATCTCGAGGAACGCAAGCTTAAAGTCCGGTCTGCGGAAATGATGCGTTTGGTGCGGGGGTGCACCGGAGTCAAACGCACTACCGGCCAGCATCCGGGCGGGCTCATGGTCGTGCCTAAGGAATTCGACGTCCACGACTTCACTCCCTTGCAGCGGCCGGCGGATGATCCGAAGTCAGAAACGATCACAACGCACTTTGACTACCATTCCATCTCCGGCCGCTTGGTCAAGCTAGATATTCTCGGGCATGACGATCCGACCGTCATTAAGATGCTGGAGGATTTGACCGGGGTCGACGCCAAGAAGATCCCTCTGGATGACCGCGAGACTATGTCCTTGTTCGCCAGCCCGGAGGCTCTTGGGGTGACGGAGGAAGAGATCCGCTCCAAAACCGGAACCTACGGGATTCCTGAATTCGGCACCAAGTTCGTGCGCCAGATGCTGGAAGATACGAAACCCAAAAGTTTCTCCGACTTAGTCAGGATTTCCGGGCTTTCGCACGGGACAGATGTCTGGCTGAGCAATGCCCAGGATCTGGTGCGCGCCGGCACCGCCACCATCTCCGAGATTATCGCCTGCCGCGATGACATCATGGTCTACCTGATTTATAAAGGGCTGGAGCCGGGCCGGGCTTTCAAGATCATGGAAGGGGTGCGCAAGGGCAAGGGGCTGAAGCCGGAAGACATCGAAGAGATGAAAGCCCATGACGTCCCGGACTGGTATATTGAGTCCTGCCAGAAGATCAAATACATGTTTCCCAAGGCCCATGCCGTGGCCTATGTCACCATGGCCTTCCGCATCGCCTGGTTTAAGCTCCATTATCCGGAGGCTTTTTATGCCACATTCTTTACTGTGCGCGCGGATGAATTTGACTCCGACCTGGTTACCCAGGGGCTGGAGGCTTGCCGCCAGAAGATCGAGGAAATCGAGAACAAAGGCAATGAGGCAACGGCCAAGGAAAAGAACCTGGTCACAATCCTGGAACTGGCGATTGAGATGTTCTGCCGGGGCATCAATCTGCGCAAAGTAGACCTGTGGGAATCTGATGCCACCCGCTTCCTCATCACTCCGAGCGGACTGTTGCCGCCCTTTGCCTCCCTCCAGGGCTTAGGGGATACAGCCGCCCGCAGCCTGGCGGTGCTCAGGGATGAACACGGGATTCTCTCGGTTGAGGATTTGCGCACGCATCCCAAATTAACCAAGACCGTTGTGGAAATCTTGGAGAAGCACGGCTGCCTCCAGGGTTTGCCGGAGAGCAATCAGATCAGTTTGTTTTAGGGTAGCGAGCAGAAGAAGACGTTAGAGAATGTGTAGATTCAATTTTTTCGGGAAAGTGAATAGACGAAAGGACGCCGTTGACAGACAGCAGTGGTCAACGGCGTTTTAATCATCTAAGTTATGGAGCTGTTAGGGTTACAAGAGTACTTCTATTGGCTATCATAATAGTATATTTGTAAATTAGGCGGGTAAGTTAAATGAACTATAAAGAGCAGCTTCAAGCATTGATTGATTTGATTTTGACGTAGGAAGTCACTTCTTCAGGTATTCCATAATTTGCACATGATGTTGAATATTTCAGCCGCATGTTCTATAATGAATGTGAGAAGCATATTAAAAAGCCAGGATGCGTGAACATCCCGGCTGTACAACTAGCCGCTATGGGCGGCACCTTAAGAAGAGCAAGAAGCTCCCGATGGGTACGGGGTGGGCTACTTGCTCTTATGCATTCTCGTGACTATCAACACAACTAACGTCGCGAATGCTACCGAAAACATTAGTGACTCATAGACAGTCATAAGCCTCACCCCCTTTCATGGGGATTCGGCTGCCCACCCAGACCTTTTTAGTTGTACAGTCTGATTATATCACAATTTTCTAACAAATAAGACATGCCTCGAAGAAATTTGAGTTTAGACTTGTGGTGCTGTGGATTTGAAAACAAATTGCTGTAGATCCAACCAATCTTGCGCCTGGCGTAAATCCTGTGGCCATTCATCCTTAGGCTGAGTCAGGAACTCTGGAAGACAGAATAATGGCTCGCTTGAAAAAGAATGACCCATTCAGAATATACAAAAATCTCAAGATTCAGGGGCCGATTAAAGAAGTTTAGGATTATAAGGCTTTTGTTCTTGCATATGATGGCGTATTAGATGACCATTACGTCAATTACGTGCTGTTTACCGACAAAGATGGTGAGATCAAGTTGTTCGGCGGAGGCGGCGGAGCTGCTAATGACAGGGAACTTCCGGTTTCTTTCGCCGGTGCGGAGGAGAATCCTCTACCTTAGGTTGTTATTGGGTTACGTATGGAGAAGTTTTCGACGCGAGTGGGGCAAAGATCGAAGTGTTTTATCCAGATGGAGAATTCATCGTTGAAGAAGTAACGAACGGCGGGTACTTAACTGTAAAATATGGAGTTCAAGGTGCAAGAGGACTCAAGGTCTACGATTGAGATGTTCTGCCGGGAGAATCCATCTACGCAAAGTAGACTTGTGGGAATCGGATGCCATCCGCTTTCTTATCACCCCGAGCGGGCTGTTGCCGCCCTTTGCTTCCCTGCAGGGCTTAGGAGAGACACTGCCGCCCGCAGCCTGGCGGCACTAAGGGATGAGCACGGGATTCTCTCGGTCGAAGACTTGCGCACGCATCCCAAACTGACCAAGACCGTGGTGGAAATTTTGGAGAAGTACGGCATGCCTCCAGGGACTACCGGAGAGCAATCAGATCAGTTTATTTAAGGGAATGGTCAGAAGAAGTTAAGCAAGGGAATTAGGCAGAAGTTACAATAAACGAAAGGACGCCGTTGACAGTAAAAGGTCGACGGCGTTATTCTTTTGTTCTTCATACGAAGTTAGTGATATTTAGATATTTGAATAGAATTGTACACTTAGTTAGAATGAAGAAGCTTCAATATTTATTATTTTTTAGAAAGTTTCATGTAACTTTTTGGGAGTTAAATTTGTCTAACTAATAGAGGGTTTATAAAAGGTACATTCGAAAAAGTATGGTTTATCTATTAGGGTTTTTGACTATATGAATTCTTAGTTTTAGAGTTGGAATAAGTATCATTTCTCTGGGTTATTTAGTTTGTGTACCATCCAACCAATAGCTGTTCCTGAAATAGTTCCAAATACCGGAGAATACTGAATACTTTGATAAGATGAAAATAAATCATTTGCTAGATATTTTTCCAAGACCGATTGAAAAAGAATAGCCAAGAAAATGAGATTCAATATACCTAAACTAGTTAACCCTAAACTCTTTGATAATAGATAAGTTAATAACCCGAAAAAGGTTAAAAAAGTTAAGTACACTCCTGTAAAAGGTAAGAAGCCTTCCTGCCCTAAATCTCCGCGTAAAGCACTAATAAGATAACTAGCGAAAACGATAAAAACTAAATTAGCAACAAACTTAAAATTTACCATAACAACACCTCCATTATTATTTGTAGGGGTGGAGAATATGAGAAATGAGGAGAAATTAAGTTTGCTCATAAAAAGAGCTCAAAATAACGACTCTGAAGCCATCTTAGAAATAATTAAATACAATGATTCTACTGCAAAAACCCCTTTTAATCTGACCATCTAAGAAGGATATTTATCTCCTATCGTTGAATTATTAAGTATAAAGAAGCAATCAAATGAACGATTGAGATAAATAGGTTTCTTGGAGGATTTTGCAGATGTTCCGTGAAAATAATGACCACTTACAAAATAACTTATTCATAGCCTTTATGGTATGGACCAGCGACTCGCTCAAAAGCTTCAGAATTCCTGGGCTGCTCTCTTCTATGAACATGTTTTCTGCAAGATTAATGAAAGCCTTTTTGCGCCACTCTATTCCAGTGACAATGGGCGTCCTAACTTTCCGGTGAATATTTTAATGGGCCTCGATTTAATTAAGGAAATCCGGGAGTACACCGATGAAGTCTTACTCGATGAATATGCCTTCAACTACCAAATTTCCTTCGCATTAGGCCTGCGCACCCTAGGCGAACGCTATTTCGCACCCAGAACTTTGTATGAGTTTCGCGCTCGGCTTTATCATTATTCGATTGAACATCCCAAAGAAGCTGATCTCATTTACGCTCAGTTTGAAAAACTCACGGATCACTTTATTGCCGTTGCAGGACTTAATACAGATGAAGCGCGCGTGGATTCGACTCAGATCATGTCTAATATTAAGTCAGCTGGACGGCTCTCGCTCGCCTATGATGTCTTAGTTCAGGCCATAAAGGCTCTTCCGGAATCCCTCATGACCGATTCCTTAAAAGTTTTTCTAAAACCGGATTACAAGACCCATTTTCTGTACCAGCTCAAAAAGCAAGATACCCTCTCCCGAATTCAGAACTTGATCGACCATGGGGCCGAAATCCTAGAGCAGCTTGAAAAACATCCTAAGCTCAAAAGCACCACGGAGATTCAATTGTTAGAGCGTTTTCTAAGTGAGCAGGCCGTCTATAATCCGAAAGAAAACCGTTGGCTTGCAAAAGGTGCTCAGGAAATCTCTCCAAAATCTCTTCAATCGGCCTATGATGCGGATGCAACCTACCGTAACAAAAACGGCAAGAAGCATGTGGCCTATGCTTTGAATCTATCCGAAACCTGTACCGATGAAAATCCGATTCAAATGGTAACTCACTATGACCTTGCCCCCAATACGACCAATGATATCGAATTACTTCAAAGAGCCATCCCTAATCTTTCCGAGCAGGGGATTAAAGATATCTATACCGATGGAGGTTATTACAGCCTGGAACTTACAAAAGAGGCCCAAAGCCAGGGAATTACCCTTCATTACACGGATATGACCGGTCGTAAAACATCCAGCGAAAAACTTCCATATAGTGAGCATCTTGTGTTCGAGGATTATAATAAAGACGGCAATTATGATTTTGCGATTGGCCAGCCGGTCAAAAACAGCCCGGAATTTCAATATGTATTATTCAGTATCAATCCAGCGGGAACTGTTTATAATGTGCCGGTTGTTGGCTATAAGGAAGATGGCTTTGTTTACAGCGCGGAGGACAAGCAAGATTTCCTTTACTGAAAGAGGGAGAAACCGGTTTCGTGGTCACTCTAAGCAATATGGCCGAGAGTGGCTTTACCCAAGGAAAATATGTATGGAACGGCAGCAAGTTTGTTTTTACTGACTCCGACTGAATGTAGACTGGAGTTGATTGCTATTATCTTACTATCCCAAATTGACTAAGAGTTCCCTCCCTCATCATGCAAAAATATCTTCAATTATGTGTAACTTTCCGGGCTTCTTAAACGTCTTACTAATGAAGGAACCAAAGGATAGCCAATATGAGACGGGTTATCCCGGCCTTAGCTATTCTTCTATGATTCAGTTGCCGGCTGATACTTGGCTTTAGCAAGAAGAAATTAGAGCTCTTTTCAATGGTAATTTTGTCGGTTTCGAACTATTAAAACTTTAGCACAAAGAAGTAATTTGCAAAAGTCATAATAGAATGTAACCTTTTGGCTTTCAGAATTGTCTAACTTATGAGGGGATCAAGGAGGTGATTTTATATCCGGACTATAGTTAGAGTTTGTTGTAAATTAACCCTCTGGTAAACCAACGGGGTTAACAAACCCCGTTGGTTAAATGCTATGTCTGAAGGTAATTTGAAAATTTTATCGTCATTACCTGGCACGGACAATTGGAGGGAAGTTCTACTTATTGCATAAGAAGAGAGTGGAATCTTATCCAACTTATACTTAATCGTGGGTAAGGAATTATGGAGGCTAAAAGCATGTTTAGAAAGACATCTATAGTAATTTTGGTAGCTTTAGTAATTCTAATCTTTATATATACATCAAATTCTAAAGAAATCCAATCTTTAGAAGATATCAATTTAGATGATAGTATCAGCCTAAACTTAATAAGTAAAAAAACGGATACATTTCCGTCCGATTATTGGTATATACCCGAGATCAATCAAGTCTTTGATGGTAATGAAGATGGTGAATTACTCGGGTTATTACAAAGGAAAGATAAACCATTCTTAAATAAGTTATATATTATTAATCCTGCATTCAAAACTGCTAATAAAGTTGCTGAAACTCCTTCAACATATCAAATAGCTGATGCCGAAATCGGAAAGGAATGGATTGTATGGGTCGAGAAATCTATTACTGAATGGAAGATCAAAGCTTTAGATCGCAGTTCAAACGTGATTAAAACCATTGACCAGGGGGAGTATTCCGAAATTCAAGGAAATGATTACCCCTCACTTGATCTGTTTAATGAAATTTTAGTTTTTAATTCATCAATCGATAAAATTAACTCACACTTGATAATTAAAAACCTTCGGTCTGGAAGCACAGATGTTAAATATAGTTCAGAAGAAAAAGGAAAGTATATAGGCCCTCCTAGCATTTACGGAAATTATATCACGTGGCATGTTGGAGAATGGACAAAAAATATGCGATCGGATATTTTTCTTTATGACCTAGTGAGTAAAAATCTATTAAAAATCGATACCTTAGATCAAGCTATGATGCCGAAAATTTGGGGGAATTATATTGTATTTACCGATTATAATAGTTCGTCTATTGAATCAAAAAATATCAAGTTATATGAAATATCTTCCGGTTCTGAGAGATATATAGCTAAGGCCAGTGATAAAGAAGAGTTTTGGGGGCCAAGCATTTCACATGGAATTATTTCATGGAACTATAATTCTTTAAACTTCAAGCCAATAATTTATTCGGCAAGCACACAGGAAAAACGAATTATTGAAATGAGTGGTCAACAAGTAAAAGTTCTAGGTTCATGGCTCCTATGGAGATCAAAAGAAGCTGGAACTGGGATTTGCATAATAGGATTGAGTAACTTGTATTTTTTACTTGATTTAAGAGGAAATCCTTCATTTACAATTGCCTCTCCGACAATTGATTTGCAACAGTTTTCAGAAAAAGACTTGATAGGATTAAATCCAAATGAAGTTCTTTCAATATATTTGGAGGCTTATAAAAACCATCGCTTTGATATAATTTCTTATATTGTTAACGAGCAAGAAGGATTGGTAACAAAAAAAATATATTTAGATGATATTAAGGCCTCCGGAATTTTTCCGATCTCATTTTCAATTTCTAGTGATTATTTAATCGAAGGGAATAAAGCGTAAGCGTCAAACCACTTGACGCCTAGACAAATAGTGACTCGTATTAAGAGATTACAGAAACCCCTCGTCCCTGATGTCAACGACATGCAAAAACTGTTTCCGTATGAGTTCCCGGAATGCTTCATCGCTGAGGCGTTCGCCTTGATAAACACCGTCTTCAACCAAACGATCATCAATTAACCTTGTAAATTCCTCATCTTCACGGG
>NZ_JAFLRH010000021.1 GCF_017310645.1 Paradesulfitobacterium ferrireducens
TCTCCCGATCGGACTTTCACCGACTAGATTCTGTGTCCTTAGCTGGACACGCCGATGCGCCACCTCTTCAAATATACTTTTAACGCCTCATTAGGGAGATCAAAACGGTTGCTAATGATGAGGTAAGCACCCCGGTACTCGGCGGCTTGCTGTACCCCATCCTGGGCAAGAAGCGGGTCTTTGGTAATGTAACAAACAGTATAATAGATATCCGCATAGTGTGCTTCGCATAATCTTTCGAACATCTCTATGGAAATCGGGTTTTGGTCTTCGATATTGGACACAGCCTCTCCCCCTCTCTCAAGGTAAGGAATTCTAAAAATATTTTAACATTTTCTCCGAAAAGATGTAACCAAAATATGTCCTCAGATACTCTATATGGTAGAAGACCAAAAAATCGTATATTGCAAGGAAGTGATCATAATGAAATGGCATTAGCTCGGCACGATATCGGATCGATTAAAACACCATATTGACCCATAAAGCCATGAAAAACTCTAGCTTTACACGATACTTCACTACTCTCAATTTATTTATTTCTAAATAGTAGCCTTACAAGACGTTAAATGACTATATGTTTTACACAGGAATTATACCAATGCTTCGTACTGCGTACTCTGGCATCTTCAAGGTGGTAGTCACACTTCTTACGTTTATAGGAACGCTCCGAGGATGAACGTTTCTTGTACTTCTTCCTCCAGATGGCTGAGTCACGTGGCGGGGCCCTAAAGAGTATTAGATTTTCCTCAAACGTCGTATAAACAACACGGCCATACGGTAAAGAAGAACATGGCTTAGGGTTTTGACACCTAGCTGCTTTCCCGACCGCTACCGGACAACGCCATTTGGTTCTCCTGCGTTTAAGGTTTCGCCCATTGTAAGCCATCGGAAATCCACATTTGCAGATAGGTACTCCCGGTGGTGTAAGATTAAACTTCTCATGCTCAGGGTCAGATTTTCTCGGGGATTAGCAGCAATAATGGGGGTGATGTCCCACGAATCAAGTAAACAGGAAATGGGAGAGGCATCATGGGCAGAGTCCAGGCTTAACTCAGCGAAGGAAAACTCCGGATACAACTTACGAGCTCTGTCTTCGGAAGATTTTCCGAGAGCGCACTTAACGATGAGAGGGGTAATTTAAGTGAAAAAGTATATTGGTTTAATGGGTGTTTTGTTAATTCTAATGTCATTGATTTTTTCCCCAATAGCAAATGCAGCTAATCTGGATCCCAGTAAATTAACAATGGCGGAAATAGAAAGAGAAAGAAACAGTCACCCTAGTATTAATGAGAAACAAAAAGCTCTTTTGAAAGCTTATGGAGTTACGGAAGATAAAATCAAATCTATTACAAGACGCGAAATCAGTGATATATTGCTTTTTGGTCATATAGTTAATCCCGAATATATCCAACCTTATCTTGTTAGCAAAAAAGAAGTAATGGATGGCTTTAAGAAAACGGAATTTATTCGAAATGAACAAGCTTTGCGTTTTGAACAAAATGGTTTAACTTTAAGTGATTTAGCATTGATATCAAATAATTACACCCTAGAAGAAATTGCAAAAATGCCAATCTCCACTATAAAAGAGACTATCAAAAAATCTAAATCTTCTATATATTTAGATCCAGTAAGCAGTCGTTTTAGGATTCAAAGTCGTTTTAGGATTCAAACTATAACACCTAATCTTTATACAAGATTTAACAAAGAAGATATTAACGCCTCAGAGTCTGGTTCTTATGTTTACCTTCACAAAGATTCAATGGATACAGAATATTCGTCGATTGCTACATCTAACCATATAACCGAGGTATCGGGTTATGTCCAAAATGCTTATACAATAGGGAAACACCTTTTCGCAGGTCCAAGCCAAGGGATTACATTGTCAAATGACCAGTATGCATATAATTTATTTGGAGAACTTACCGAAAGCAGTAGCGGTAATATCGTTCATGAAGGCGTTGATTACAGAAGATATGAAGGAGCGCCTGTTTGGAGTCTCGCAGAAGGGGTTATAAATAACAAAGCATCTGAATTAGGTGGCACCACGGTTGCAGTTTACAATCCTTTCTATGATGTTACCGTAATTTATATGCATTTAAAAAATGTTAGTCTTAGCAATGGAGAATATGTTAGCAAAGATACCTCTTTTGCTCAACAGGGTTTATATCAATCTGGTTCAATTAGTAACTCACATGTACATGTCGAAGTAAGAAACGGCAGACAAACTTCTGGTAATCCTGGATCAGGTGAAACTCTATCGTCAACCAGACCATATGGAATTTTGCTCTGGTTAATGTGGGACTAATCACACAGTTTTTTAAGATGAAGATGGGTACATGTATTTGTTATCCATCTTCAAATATGTAATAAATAAGGTGATATAACAAATCAAGTAAAAAGTTTGAACCCGTAAAAGTTATTGTAGATAATAGGCGAAGTATTCCCGGTATTTCTACAGATATTGGGAATAAAGGAGCAGACTCTGTAACGGTTGTTCAATCAATATCGCAAAGAGATAGCGAATGCGTTCCCCGGTAGTAGAAACATAAGCCTGCAGACAAAGAGCCTATTCACACTCTCCCTAGGCCCGACTTGATTTTGCTATATCGACCAATAGAAATATATTGTGATTTGGCGTTGGCTGTCAATCAATGGAAGAAAATCGGTTCTTTTATCAATAGAAAAAGTCGATAGCGACAAGTTAGTAAAAGAAGTGTAGAAAATCTCTATAATTGCAAGAGACAAAAATGCAAAAAGAGTGTATGTTTTAATTGGAAAGGGGTATGGAGCATACAAAGCAATGAGACCTAGCTTCTTTGCGGGAACTTGTTCCCGAAGGAAAAGGATAATAGTTACCTCATGGCAGTATGTGATAAAAAGGCGACATCACTTGGGTCTACACAATAGATTTAGAAGTTGTTGAAATAGACGGAGTTCTATTTTTGAACGATTTATACCCAGCCTTTGAAAGGAGATAAAGTATTGTACAATAATAAAAGACTTTTATTAATAATATTGGGGTTAATTTTACTTTTGGTAGGATGTTCTCAAGAGAAAAGCACTTTTAATCAAATTAATCCGTTAAACAGAGATGAAATCCATTTAATCAAGCTAACCATAGGTAATTCATCACCCACAAGGGAAATTATGAATCCATCACTTATTACTTCAATCCTTTATAATCTAAATAAAATTACCTATTCAAAAATGAGTGTAAAAGAAGAAAAGACCTCCTTGGATAATGGTAAGAAATTCTCCCTAATTTCTACTTATGTATTAGAGTTTATGAAGGAAAAGAATGATAAGGTCCAATTATATATCATTCTAACTTCGGATAAAGAATTACTATTAGCCGATGCGAAGACTTTGCAGAGCAATAATAGGACGGTTTTATATATCAATGAAACTGATAAAACCTCACTAGAAGCGGTAAACTCAATTTATTCTAATATTAAAAACTTAGTGACTGAGTATGCAGAAACGGAACAATTTATTAAAAAGGCAGGAGAAAAAGGACTAACTGAGAGTATGCTTAGAACATTAGGTAATTTAGGTTACACAAGGGAAGAAATACTTAATCTCCCCACAGATGTAATTGCTCAGATTTTTGCACCAGGAACCCCCTTGGATGGTGCTGGACAATTCCAACCAACGGACACTCAAACAAAAGAACTAAATAAACGTGGTATTGATACTCACATGAGCTTAATCCTGGGAAACCTAGGATACGATTTTAATGAGATGTTGAATATTACGCCTGAAGAATTAGATTTTATTTTCCCAAATACAGAATTGATGGCTAACTTGATACAAAAAGGATTTACCGAACAACAAGTTCAAAGTTTAGTCGACCAAGGCAAATCTTTCAAAGAAATTATCAGAAATGCGTTAAATCAATAGTTATTAAGCCAATTCTCCCTCAATCCGTTTGGCCCGCTCCTCAACCTCCTGGCAAATCCGCTTCTCGTCCAGGGTGAGGAGTTTTCTTTCTTCCATGAGAATCTTGCCGTCTACGATAACGGTGCGGACATCCCCGGCGTGAGCCGAGTACACCAGGTGGGCTGGGATAGAAAAGCGTGGGTAAAAATGCGGCTGATCCAGGTTAATGCTGATAAGGTCAGCCTTAAAGCCCGGAGCCAGCATCCCCACTTCTTCCAGACCCAGAGCCTTGGCCCCGCCGATAGTGGCCATTTCCAGGACTTCATAGGCCGGCAGTGCGGTTGGGCCGGCCTTTAGCTTTTGCTGGAACGCCGCGGAACGCATTTCACCGAAAAGATCAAGGTTGTTATTGCTGGAAGCCCCGTCCGTGCCTAAACCTACAGTAATGCCGCGGGCCCGCAGTTCAGGGATCGGGGCCGTGCCGCTGTTCAGTTTCATGTTGCTTTCCGGATTATGGGCCACTGCCACTCCCTTGGAAGCGAGAATCTCCATATCCTTTTCCGTTAAGTGGACACAGTGGGCGGCCACCACCTGCCCCCCGAAAAGCCCGAGCCCGTCCAGCCACTCGACCGGGGTTTTGCCGTACTGGTCGTGGATAATCTTGATTTCGTCCTGGGTTTCCGCCACATGAATGTGGATTCCGACCCCGTGGCGGTCAGCTTCTGCCTTAACTTCCTGCAGAAAATCCCCGGAGCATGTGTAGGGAGCGTGCGGGCCGAACATCACCCGGATGCGCCCTTCCCCTGCCTTATGATAACGCTGAATCAGCTCTATATTCTCCGCTAAGGCTTTGCGTCCGTTGGGCCCGTTCCCGATCAGGCCACGGGATATGACAGCCCGTGTTCCGGCCTTGAGTGCCGCTTCCGCGACCTGGTCCATCGACGCGTACATGTCGAGCATGGTGGTGGTGCCGGAGCGGATCATTTCGCACAAAGCCAAAGCCGTGCCCCAATAGATGTCTTCATCTGTGAGCTTCTCCTCAAACGGCCAGACCTTGGTTTCCAGCCAGGGCATCAATGGCAGGTCATCGGCATAACTGCGCAAAAGGGTCATCGCCGCATGGGTATGGGTATTGATGAGCCCCGGCATAAACACATCATCCGGATAGTCCAGTATCCTGTCAGGTTCAAAACCGGCCGGAGCTGAGCCCCGCTCCCCTACCGAGAGAATCCGGTCTCCCTCGATAGCAATCTCTCCGTCCCGATAAAAAACATCTGCCCCCGTCATCGGCAGAACCATCCCACGCAGCAAAATTTTCATACCGAAACCCTCCCCGCAAATTAGTTTCCCGACAAGCATATTAACCACTAACTTTTTAACCCCCAGGTGGCTGCTGCAAAAGCTTAGGTTACCGTTTGAGCAGAGGAGCGTTAAGCGAGAGCAGTCGGCGTAGCGATAAAACGCACCGACGGTTTACATGCAGTAATACCAAAGGGTTTCGGATGCGTTAGCGAAGCCGACAAACGAGTAGCTCCGGCGCGTGGTAAGCGTGCTTTGCAGCCGCCACCTTACCTTTGCCCATAACGATGCAAATACCCATACCGCATCTTATCAATATCTTCCTGGTCTAACAAAACAGGAGTGCCGAGCAGGCGCGCTATAAGGTTGATGTGTGCGGCCTTCTCGACGATCTGGCAGACTTTTAAGGCTTCTTTAAGGCTCGGTCCCACACCCACCAGCCCGTGGTTGGCGAGAAGGACCGCATTTTTCTGCCCAAGAGCGCGCACAGCCGCCACCCCTAATTCCCGCGTGCCGGGGAATACATAGTCAGCGGTGGCTACCGCCCCGCCCACAATCTGGGCTAAGTCTTCCACGACCGCCGGAATCTCCGCTCGGGTGACGGCGTGGGCTGTGGCATAAACGGAATGTGTATGGATAATCCCTATAACGTCTGGCCGTTGTTCGTATATGTAAGCATGAAGCATGGATTCCGTAGAGGGCTTGCGCACACCCTTTAAGACCTGGCCCTTGGCATCCAGCAGAACCAGGTCATCCTCGGTCAGTGTCAGATAATCCATGCCGCTCGGAGTAATCCAGAAACCCAGTCTTTCCTCATCCCAAACGGAAAGGTTGCCCCAGGTGCCCGCCACCAGTCCGCTGGCGAGTACTTCCCGTCCCGTTTGCAGCAGTTCTTGCTTTAGGCTCATGAGCGCACCATCACCTTAAGCAGGTTGACGGAGTAAGGCGGAGACACAATTCCCTTCTCCGTAATGATCCCGGTAATATACTTGGCCGGCGTAACATCAAAAGCGGGATTGTATACTTCCACATCCGGCGGAGCCACCGGCACCCCGAACACTTCCCGGATTTCCTGGGGGGAACGCTCTTCGATCGGAATCTCCTGCCCGCTCGGAACTTTTAAGTCAATCGTCGAGGTAGGAGCCGCCACATAGAAGGGAATGCTGTGCGCCTGGGCTAAGACGGCCAGGGAATAAGTGCCGATTTTATTGGCTGTATCCCCATTGGCTGCAATCCGGTCTGCCCCGACGATCACCAGGTCAATTTTTCCTTGCTGCATTAAGCTTCCGGCCATATTGTCCGCGATCAGGGTGACCGGAATTTTATCCTGCATCAATTCCCAGGTGGTTAGGCGTGCTCCTTGCAAAAACGGGCGCGTCTCATCCGCATACACATGAATCTTCTTCCCGGAAGCATGCGCTGCCCGGATAATTCCGAGAGCCGTACCGTACTCGACGGTTGCCAAAGCTCCCGCATTGCAGTGAGTCAGAATATCGGCATCTTCCGGAACCAAAGAGTTGCCGTGCTCTCCTAACAAGCGATTCATGCGCCGGTCGTCTTCAGCGATGCTGTCAGCTTCGGCGATCAAAGCCTGCCTGATTTCATCCAGGTCTTCCTTATCGCGCTCTTCCCGCAAACGGTCCTCCATCCGCCGTAAGGCCCAGAACAGATTAACCGCTGTCGGGCGGGTCGCCGCCAACCGGTTTTTGACTGCTTCCATATAGTCATCAAATTCCGCACGCGGACCGTTAAAATTTATCGCCCCTAGAGCATAGCCGTAGGCAGCGGCCGCACCGATCGCCGGGGCCCCGCGCACTTCCATGCGTTCAATTGCTTCCGCTACCTCTTCATACGATTTTGCTTCCCTAAAAAGAGTTTGAAGCGGGAGTTTCGTCTGATCGAGAATCCTAAGCCCATTGCCCATCCATTCGATCGCTTTCACTTCCCGACCTCCTTTCTCAAATACAGACCCTGCTGCCGCCTGTAAGACTGCAGTAGGACAACAACCGTACTGCTCTACCTTGTTAACTAACTATCGCACCTTTAGCCATACCAGGAAGTCCTCAAAATGTTTTCACCGGTTCTCTCATTCCTGAGTACTGACTCCTGACTTCTGAGTACTGACCTATTAATCAGGCAAAATAGCAATCCTACCCCTCCGCCCCAGCAAACAACGCTGCCGCAAAATCCTCCGGAATAAACGGGCGCAGGTCTTCCATGCCCTCTCCGATTCCGATCCATTTCACCGGAATTCCGATCTCTCCCTGAATTCCCAGCACCACCCCGCCTTTGGCCGTCCCGTCCAGCTTGGTGAGTACGATGCCGGTAACTCCGGCCACCTCCTGAAACAGTTTGGCCTGCTGCAAAGCGTTCTGGCCGGTGGTAGCATCCAGCACCAACAAGACTTCATGGGGAGCCTCCGGGATTTCCCGGGAAATTACCCGCTTCACCTTGCGCAGTTCTTCCATCAGATTTACTTTATTGTGCAGGCGTCCGGCCGTGTCCATAATCACCACGTCCACCCCGCGCGATTTGGCAGCCTGGATGGCGTCATAAGCCACAGCCGCAGGATCTGCCCCTTCTTTCTGCTTGATCACTTCCGTGCCGCTGCGCGCGCCCCATACCTCCAGCTGGTCGATGGCTGCCGCCCGGAAGGTGTCGCCCGCCGCCAGGAGCACTCTTTTTCCTTCCTGGCGCAGGTGGTTGGCCAGTTTGCCGATGGTGGTGGTTTTTCCGACCCCGTTTACTCCCACCACTAAGATAATGCTTGGTCCCCCTGCGGCTAAATTAAGGGACTGCTGCTCGCCCAGCAACTGGGCTATCAGTTCTCTCAGCACCGTTTGCAGTTCGCCGGCCTCGGATATTTTCCGTTTTTTCACCTCTTCCCGCAAACGCCGGACCAGCTCTAAGGAGGTATTCACCCCCACATCGGAGCGAATTAGAAGTTCTTCCAATTCTTCATATAAATCTTCATCTATCTTCGTACGGCCGGTAAACAGTTCTTCCACCTTTTGCACGAAGTTTTCCCGTGTCTTCGTTAACCCGGCTTTCAGCTGGGCAAAAAATCCTGCCATATTATGCCTTCCTCCCTAGAGGGATGTTTGCCGCTATTTTATCACAATTCCTCCCTTCGCTCAATTAAGCCGAAGCATTCTCATCCCACGGCTCCTCCATCTTCACCGTCAAGAGCTTGGACACCCCGGATTCTTCCATCGTGATGCCGCACAGGACATCCGCCGCTTCCATGGTGCCTTTGCGGTGGGAGATTACGATGAATTGCGTGGAATGAGACAAACGCCTGAGATATTCCGCAAAACGTGCAACATTGGCATCATCGAGCGAGGCCTCAATCTCGTCCAGCACACAGAACGGGCTTGGCTTCACCCGCAATAAGGCAAAGAGCAGGGCGATGGCTGTCAAGGCTCTTTCCCCGCCGGAGAGCAGGGACAAAAGCTGAAGCTTCTTGCCCGGAGGCTGGGCCACGATCTCGATCCCCGTTTCCAGCAGATTATCCGGGTCCACCAGCCGCAGTTCAGCCTGTCCCCCGTGAAAGAGTTCCTTAAACACCTCGCTGAAAGCCTCGCGTACCGCCTCAAACCCAACCTGGAAGCGCTCACTCATCGTTTTATCCAGTTCCGCAATTAAGGCGCGCAAAGTCCGGTGGGCATCGACCAGATCCCGGTGCTGGGCCGTTAAAAACTCATGCCTTTGCACCAGCTTGGGATATTCTTCGATAGCCGCCTGGTTGACCGGCCCGATTTCTTCGATTGCAGTTCTTATTTCCTGAATTCTTTGGGCCAGGTGTTCCCGGCTGTAAGCCGTACGTTCCTGGCTCTGACTGTTCTTCAGCTCTTTGGCCTCTTCCCAGCTAAGCTCAAAGTCCTCGGCCAGGTGTTTAAGACCGCTCTCCCATTCCGCTTCCAGGCGGGCTAAGCGCACTTCCAGCGCGTGCAGCTTCTGCTCGAGTTCCTGCACCTCCCGGCGCCTGCTCAGGAGTTCTTCCTCCCGCTGAACCCCCGCCGCCGAGCGCGCTTCTTTCTCCAGCCTTACCCGAACCAGGGCTTCCTGTTCAGATCTTAACCTTTCCCGGGCATCCGCCAGACCCTGTTCGAGTTGTTCCTGCTCTCTCTCAATCACTGCGAGTGCCTGGCGGAGCTTCTCTTCGTCAGCCTGCCTGGCCGCGAGGGCGTTCTCAGTCTCTTCGAGGGCCAGGCGTTCTGCGGACAGGAGCGCTTCAGCCTGGGCCAATTCCTGCTCCCACTTGGCAGCTTGAACCTTGCTCTCCGTCAGTTCGCCGGTCAACACTTCAATCCCGGCGGCCGTCTCTTTGGCCAGTTGTTCCCGGCGGGCTAAATCCTGGCGCAGGGTACCTGCCCGCTCTTCAATCTCGGCTAAGGCAGCCTCAGCCCGGTTGAAGGCAGCCGTTGTTTCCTGCTGCCGCATTTCACTCTCTTGCCGGCGGAGCCCGAGAAGCTTCAGTTCATCGCCCAGCCTTTTAAGCTGCTGGCGCACTTGTTCCATCTGCGTGCCGAGGACGGCCTTTTCCTCCCTCAGTTCTCTGCCTGTGCTGTCCAAAGCCCCCTGTTCCGACTCTGCCTGTTCCAGATGCGCACGCACCCGGACCAGCTTTTGTTCCTGTATCTCTTTCTGCTGTTCAAGGCTTGCCAGCGCTTGCACCAATTCTTTAAGCTCGCGCGCCCGGGTCAGGAAATTGGGGCCCCGGCGCTGGACACTGCCCCCGGTAAGGGAGCCGCCTGGATAAATCTGATCCCCGTCCAAAGTGACGATCCGGACCTTATACCCGCTGGCACGGGCAATCCGGGTTGCCGTCTCCATGTCGCTTGCGACCAAGGTGCGCCCTAAGACAAAGTCCACGGCAGGACGGTACTTTTCCGCCGCCTCGACTAAGGCAGCGGCCACGCCGATAAAGCCGGGGTCGCTCTTGACCGCGCGCTCCGGTTCCAATCTGCTCCCCTGTATCACATCCAGGGGCAGAAACGTCGCCCGCCCCAGGTTCTGCTCCTTTAAGTAGGCAATACTGGCTTTAGCTGCATCCAAACTCTCCGCAACCACACTTTGCAGGCTGCCGCCTGCGGCTGTTTCGACGGCCAGTTCGTACCGCCCTTCAACGCTTACCAAGTCGGCTACCGTGCCGCAAAGGCCGCTGCAGGCCTTTACTCCCTGTTTTTTCGCCAGGAGCACCTCGCGCACCCCGCGCTGGTACCCCTCCAGGGAATCTTCCAGTGCTTTCAGCGCCTGGTATTTGGCCTTGGTCTGCTCCAGCCGCCGGCCCAAATCCCGCTCGGCCCGGTTTTCGGCCGTTAAGGCCTGTTCCAGCTCAGCCAGCTTTTGCCGGCAGGTTTCCTGCTGCCGGGCGTATTCCTCTTCCTTATGTTCAATCTGCTTCAGAGATGAGCCTAAATCCGCCTCGCTCGCGGTCAGTTCCTGAACCTGAGCTTTTTTGGCGCCGCCCTCCGCTGAGATTTGTTCCAATTCTTGGTTGACGGCTGCCAGGTTATGCTTACATTCCGTGAGTTCATTGGAACAGCGGCTTTGGGCAGCTAGAACCTCAAATAGCTCCGCCTTCAAGCGCTCCAGTTCATTTACTCCGTGGCTGTCTTTCAGCTCCTGCAGCCGCTCTTCTTTGTCTTTAAGCCGAGCCAAAGCATCTTTAACCGTAGCCTTGAGCACGCTGCGGCGTCCGGCCAGGGACTCAATCTTCTCCTGAATCCGCGTGCGCTTCTTTTCTTCTTCCCCGCACTCGGCCGCTGCCCGCTGCAGCTGCTGGAAGGTATGCTGAGCCCGCTCCTGAATGAGCTTCAGATCAGCCTCGGCCCGCTGGCTCTGCTGCTCCGCGGCAAATACCGCCTGCTGCTGCTCCTGAAGGCGCTCTTCCGCCCGGTTTAAAGCCAGTCTGTCCTCCAAGGCCAGGGCTTCCGCGCGGGCCAGTTCTGCCTGGGCCTGGGCTTGGGCGTCGATGAATCCGGCTTGCTCCTGCCGGGCCTTGGCCGCTTTCTCCTCCACCCCGCTCAGTTCCGACACCGCCAGCTCGATTTCCAGGCGGCGCTTTTCCTCCGCCAGTTCAAGGCAGCGCCTGGCCGCCTCAGCCTGAGCCCCCAAGGGCTCCAATTGAGTTTCAAGCTCCTGTTTGATATCCTCAAGTCGCTCCAGGTTGCGCTCCGTATCCTCAAGCCGCTTCAGCGCTTCCCGTTTGCGTAACCGGTACTTGCTGATTCCGGCTGCTTCTTCGATCAGAAAGCGCCTGTCCTCCGCTTTGGAATTCAATATTTCTTCCACCCGGCCTTGCCCGATAATGGAAAAGCCCTCTTTGCCCGCTCCGGTATCCATAAAGAGCTCATGGATATCTTTCAGGCGGCAGGGTGCCTTATTGATAAAATACTGCCCTTCCCCGTCCCGGTAAACCCGCCGGGTGATCGTAACTTCCCGGAAGTCCAAGGGAAAGAGCCCGCTCGTATTGTCAAACACCAGCGTGACCTCTGCCATGCCCACCGAACGGCGGCGGGAGCTCCCGGCAAAAATCACATCTTCCATTTTGCTGCCACGCAGGCTTTTGGCGCTCTGCTCCCCCAAAACCCAGCGCAAAGCATCCACTACATTGCTTTTGCCGCTCCCGTTCGGTCCCACGATCACGCTTAATCCGGGGCTCAGTTCGAGCCGGATGCGGTCGGCAAAAGACTTAAACCCCTGAATTTGTATTTCTTTCAAAAAAACAGGGAGTTCAGCGCCCATTGCTCTCCCTCCCCCATTGTTCCAAAACTTGTTGTGCGGCCTGTTGTTCCGCTTCCTTTTTGGTACGCCCGCTCCCGGTGGCCATCAGTTTGCGGTTGAGATAAACCCCCGCCGTAAACTCTTTGCAATGATCCGGCCCCTCTTCGGCCAGAATCCGGTACGATACTTCCTGCTCTTCCCGCTGCGCTTTCTCCTGCAGCATGGTCTTATAATCCCCGTAATTTCCTTTGGCCACTTCCTCAATCGCAGGCTTTAAAAGGCCGATGACAATCCGGCGCGCTTCAGCCAAACCGTATTTGAGGTAAATGGCCCCGATCACCGCTTCCCAGGCGTCGGCCAATATCGAGGGGCGCTCTCTCCCTCCGGAGGCTTGCTCCCCCCGCCCCAGCAGAAGCTCGGTGCCAAGCTCGATTTCTTTCGCTTTGCGGGCCAAGGTGGTCTCATTGACCACGGCGGCCCGCATCTTGGTCAGCTCCCCTTCGGGTTTATCGGGGTAATTGAGATAAAGGTATTCCCCGACGATGAAATCCAGGATCGCATCCCCCAGAAACTCAAGCCTCTGGTTATTTTCTTTCCCGGAATCCGGGTTTTCAAAGAGAAAAGAAGGATGGGTCAAAGCCGTCACTAGGAGGTGATCCGGCTGGCCTTCCAGTCCCAGCTTATGGGTCAGGCGGTAGCCGACCCGCTTACGGGATCCTGTCTCTGTTTCCCCGTGGCCCGCTTTATCCAAGCGCACTCCGGAATTTCGGCGGTGCTTTTTCACACTGGGCACCCCTTACTCTATACAAATTTCTTGAGAATTATGGTCGCATTATGGCCGCCAAAGCCCAGGTTATTGGACATCGCAGCTTTGACTTCAACGCTGCGCGCTTCATTCGGAACGTAATCCAAGTCGCACTCCGGGTCAGGTTCCCCGTAGTTCATGGTGGGAGGAATTACTCCCCGCTCAATGGCTAAGGCTGAAATAATGGCTTCCACCCCGCCGGCTGCGCCCATCAAATGCCCGGTCATGGATTTGGTCGAGCTGACGGCTACTTTGGCCGCCGCCGGCCCGAAAACTCCCTTGATGGCAGCCGTTTCCGTGGCGTCATTAGCATCCGTGCCGGTGCCGTGGGCATTGATATAGGTCACTTCTTCCGGACTTAAGCCCGCATCAGTCAGAGCTTTGCGCATGGCTTTGGCCGCTCCTTCCCCGCCCGGAGCCGGAGTCGTAATGTGGTGGGCATCGGAAGTAGCGCCATATCCGGCCAATTCCGCATAGATATGGGCCCCCCGCTTCTGGGCGTGTTCGAGGGATTCAATAACTAGAATTCCGGCACCTTCCCCCATCACAAACCCGCTGCGCCGCCGGTCAAACGGCCGGCAAGCCTCGGCCGGGTTTTCTTTTTCCGTGGACATTGCTTTCATCGAGCAGAAGCCGGCAAAGGCCAGTTCAGTCAGGGGCGCTTCCGTCCCCCCGCTTAAGACCACATCCACTTCCCCGCTCTGAATCAGGCGCAAGGCCCGGCCAATCGCATCCGTGGCCGAAGCACAGGCCGTGGTGACCGTTAAACTCGGCCCCTGCAAGCCAAAAGTGATGGAAATGTGCCCGGCCGCCATATTGCTGATCAGCATCGGCACAAAAAACGGGCTGACCCGGCCCGGTCCTTTGGCCATTAAAACTTCTTTCTGCTCTTCGAAGGTAATCACGCCGCCGATGCCGCATCCGATAACAGCCCCGGCCCGGTCCCGGTCGATTTGTTCCAAATCGAGCCCTGAATCCTGCAGGGCCATCTTGGATGCCGCCACGGCAAACTGGGCGAAGCGGTCCATGCGCCGGCTTTCTTTCTTGTCCAGCCATTCCGTCGGTTCGAAATTCTTCACTTCCCCGGCAACCTTCGTCGGCAGGGTGCTGGTATCAAAACGGGTGGCAAAATCAATGCCCGATCTCCCGTTGACCAAATTATCCCAAAACTCCTCCAGGTTGTTGCCAACCGGGGAGATTACTCCCATTCCCGTAATCACCGCGCGGTGCTTCACTATCGTCGTCCTCCTTTATCCCTATGCTTGGAGCAGCTCTCGCTTAAGGTTTTCAAATATCTGGTGTACAGACAATATTTCTTTGATCTTATGAAATTTGGACCCGGAAAAAATCAATCCTTCTTCCACGTCTCCCGATTGCGCCTGAATCAATCGTTTTAGCACGCAGAAAGTGTGCTCGCATTCCTTAAGACAGCCGTCACAACCCTGGGGCTTGACATCGGCATTGGCTTTCAATTTCTCGGTGAAAGGATTGCGGATTCCGCGCCCAGGCAAACCCACCGGGCTGTGCACAATCACCATATCCTCTTCCTTGGCGTTTAATAAATAGTTCTTAAATTCCCGGGCGGCACTGCTTTCTTCACTCAAGGCAAAGCGGGTTCCCATCTGGACCCCGTCAGCACCCAGCTTTAAAACCTCGGCCACGTCTTCGCCGTTCACAACTCCGCCTGCGCCAATTACCGGTATTTTCACCGCTTCTTTGACTTCCGGCAGGATCTCGCGCATGGAGCGGTCTGTGCCTAAGTGGCCTCCCGCTTCCTCTCCCTCAACGATCACGGCGGCAGCACCCAGCCGTTCCGCCAGTTTAGCCAGCTTGGCTGAGGAAACAATAGGCACAACCGGGGTGTTGGTCTCCCTGCCCCAGGTGAACATATCGCGTGAAAAACCGGCCCCTGAAACCAAGAGATCGACTTTCTCTTCCAGCGCCCCTTTAACCAACTGGGCAAATTCTCTTACGGCAAACATTATATTCACTCCGATAATTCCTTTGGTGCGGCGGCGCGCCTCCCGGATTTCCGCTCTCAGTTCGGCCACAGACAGCCCGCTTCCTGCAATCAGCCCGATCCCGCCTTCTTCGGCCACCGCAGCCGCCAACGGCGCCATGGAGATGCGCACCGCCATCCCGCCTTGAATCACCGGGACTTTTGCAACCAAATCAGCCAGGCGCAGTTCAGGTATTTTCACGCCAAGTTCCTCCTTAATATTTAACAGCATCCTATTTCTCGGAATCCGTTTATATATTAACAGAATGCTTTCTGCTCTTCTTAAAAGAAAGCCCCGCAGTATTCTACGGGACCTTGGGGCTGCTACTTGTTTTCCTTAATATAGTTTACTGCGTCACCGATTGTCCGGATTTTTTCAGCGTCTTCATCCGGTATGTCCAAGTCAAACTCCTCTTCCAGAGCCATAATCAGTTCAACGATATCTAAGGAATCCGCATTTAACTCTTCGAAGGAGGTTTCCAAGGTGATCTCGCTCTCATCCACCCCGAGTTGATCGACAACGATTGACTTTACCTTATCGAAAATGGGCATTCTAATTATTCACCTCCTTCCACTGGAGTGTTGTACTTAGAATGAGGACATGCCTACATCACCATACCACCGTCAACACACAAAGTCTGTCCTGTGATATAGGATGCTGCCGGAGAAGCCAGGAATAAGACCGCCTGGGCCACTTCTGCGGGATTTCCGATCCGGCTCAGGGGAATTCCCCCCAGTATCTGGTTTTTAACCTCTTCCGCTAATGTTTCCGTCATGTCAGTCATAATATACCCGGGAGCCACGGCGTTAACCCGGATCCCGCGCGGAGCCAGTTCCTTGGCCATAGACTTGGTAAACCCAAGCACTCCCGCTTTGGCAGCCGCGTAATTGGCTTGTCCGGCATTGCCGCTTAACCCGACTACGGAAGAAATGTTGATAATAACCCCGGAGCGCTGTTTGAGCATGCCTTTGCTCACGGCTTTGGTGCACAAAAACATCCCTTTAAGGTTGGTATCCAAAACCGCATCCCAATCCGCTTCTTTCATGCGCAGGATCAGGTTGTCCCGGGTAATGCCGGCATTGTTGACCAAGATGTCCACTTTGCCGAAAGCTTCGGTCGCTGTCTTCAGCAAACGTTCAACCTCAGCCGCCTGGCTGACATCTGCCTGTACGGCCAGGGCATCGCTCCCCGCCTCCCGGATGAGCTGAACGGTTTCTTCCGCTTTGTCGGCCCGGCCTGCATAATTGACCACCACTTTAGCCCCGGCCCGCGCCAGTTCGAGAGCGATTGCCCTCCCGATTCCGCGCGCTCCGCCGGTCACGATGGCCACGCTGTCATTCAGAATCATTTTATCGACTCTCCTTTAAATATGCAAGTGACTTTTCTAAGGAAGAGAGGTCTTCTACATTCAAAAGCACGGATTGTGGAGCAATCTTTTTAATCAACCCGGTTAATACTTTGCCCGGACCGCATTCAACAAAGGTATCCACCCCTTCGGCGGCCAGATAGCGGATGGATTGCTCCCAACGCACCGGGGAACTCACTTGCTTGACCAAGGATTCGATAATTTGGACGGAGGCGGTGACCGGAGAGGCGTTCACATTGGCAATTACCGGCCGTTCCGGATCCTGCCACCGAACCGCAGAAAGCACCTCCCTGAAGCGGTTGCCCGCCGGCGTCATTAACTCCGAGTGAAAGGGACCGCTTACGGCTAAGGGCATGGCCCGTTTCGCTCCCAACTCCTTGGCCAGCTCCATCGCCCGGGATACAGCCGGGGCCGATCCGGAAATCACGATTTGCCCAGGGCAGTTATAATTGGCCGGGGAAACCGCACCGAGCTCAGACGCCCGGCGGCAGGCCTCTTCCACCCCTTCGGTGTTCAGCCCGAGGATGGCGGCCATGCTCCCCTCCCCAACCGGAACCGCGTCCTGCATCAGTTCCCCGCGCTTGCGCACCACCTGCAAGGCATCAGCCAGGGATAAACTTCCCGCTGCCACATGGGCGGAATACTCTCCCAAGCTGTGACCGGCCAGATAGTCCGCCTTGATCCCCTCCTCGGCCAGCAGCTGCCACGCCGCGACACTCACAAGCAAGATGGCAGGCTGGGTATTGGCCGTCTGCTGTAATATTTCTGCCGGGCCTTCGGCGATGATATCCAGAAACTCCTGTCCTAAAACTGCGCGGGCAGTCGCAACCGCTTCTTGCCCGGCCGGAGTTTGCCATAGTTCCCGGCCCATCCCGACATACTGGGAACCTTGACCCGGGAAAACAAAAGCGAACTTACTCATCCGAACCTCCATATATTGGGCAAGGGAACTTGCCGGTTTTATATCTTAGAAGTTAAGAGCTGATTAGCTGTGCGAGCCGCTTCAGTTCACGCTCCGCACCTTCCATGACATCACGGATGATCTCGGCTGCCGGTTCGATTTTCTTCACGGCCCCTGCGACCTGCCCGGACATGACCGAGCCGTTTTCCGTATCCCCTTCAACCATAGCCAGGCGCAAGCGCCCGGCACCGAGTTTTTCAAGTTCCGCTGCGGGGACTTGCTCCCGTTCCATGCGTGAAAACTCCCGGGTAAATTTATTTTCCAGGCAGCGCACCGGGTGTCCGGTGCTGTGCCCGGTAACGGCTGTGTCCCTGTCTTTGGCCTTCAGAATCATCTCTTTAACCTTGGGGGAAATCGTACACTCATCCGCACACATGAAGCGGGTACCCATCTGCACGCCCTCCGCGCCCAAGGCCAGCGCTGCCGCCAACCCGCGCCCGTCTACGATGCCACCGGCCGCAATCACCGGAATCTTCACCGCATCTATAATTTGCGGCACCAAGGGCAGGGTGCTGATTTCTCCGACATGCCCGCCTGATTCCATCCCTTCCGCAATCAGGGCATCCACGCCCACTTTCTCCAGGCGCCTGGCCAGGGCAACAGATGCGACCACAGGAATAACTTTGGTACCGATTTCTTTCAGCATCCCGACATATTTGCCCGGATTCCCGGCACCGGTGGTGATCACCGGCACTCTTTCCTCCACAATCACATGCATAATTTCGTCCACATAGGGTGACATCAGCATGATATTGACGCCAAAGGGTTTAGCGGTTGTGTCCTTGACTTTGCGAATCTCCCGGCGCACCCAGTCCGCCGGAGCCTGACCCGAGCCTATGATTCCCAGCCCCCCGGCTTCGGAAACAGCTGCCGCCAAATCTCCGGTCGCAGTCCAGGCCATACCCCCCTGAAAAATGGGGTATTCAATGCCCACTAAGTCGCAAAGCTTGGTTCTGATCATCCCTTATTCCCCTTTCTTGGCCCATTTCATGACGATGGCCCCCCAGGTCAAGCCTGCCCCAAACCCAACCATAACCACAATATCTCCGTACTTAATGCGTCCGGTATGCACCGCCTCATCCAAGGCTACCGGAATCGAGGCAGCCGACATATTGCCATAGCGATCCAGGTTTACGACCACCTTGTCCTGGCCAATCCCCAATCGCTTCATAGCTGCGTCAATGATCCGGATATTCGCCTGGTGCGGCACCAGAAAGTCTACATCTTCTTTGGCCAGACCCGCTTTGGTCAGGACCCGGATCGAGGCTTCACCCATGGTGCGCACGGCAAATTTGAAGGTCTCACTGCCGGCCATGTGAATGGTGTGCAGTTTATTGGAGATGGTATCAGAGGTCGACGGCTGCTTGGATCCGCCGGCCGGAACAATCAAAAGCGGCCCGCCCGAGCCGTCCGCACCCAGCTCATAGCTTAAGAAACCATACCCGTCTTCAACCGGCTGCAAAACCGCTGCCCCCGCTCCGTCACCGAAGAGAATGCAAGTTGTCCGGTCTTCCCAGTTTAACAACTTGCTCAAGGTCTCTGCCCCAATCACCAAGACATTCTGATACATTCCGGTCGCCACAAACTGGCTGCCTACGGTTACTCCATACAGAAAACCACTGCAGCCCGCTTCGAGATCAAAGGCAGCCGCCTTCTTCGCTCCCAGACGGTCGGCAACCAGGCAAGCCGTCGCCGGAAAATAGTGGTCCGGAGTCACCGTCATCACAATCACGAGATCCAGGTCTTCCGGAGATACCTTAGCATCTTCCAAGGCCCGGAGTGCCGCCTGATAGCACAGTTCCGACACCGGCGTATCCTCATCCACCATATGCCTTTCTCTGATTCCCGTCCGGGTTACAATCCACTCATCACTGGTATCTACTATTTTCTCCATGTCAAAATTCGTTAAAACCTTTTCCGGGACATATGACCCAGTTCCTGCAATTCCAACCTGACGCATTAATCAACACCCTCTTTTCTCTTAGTGTTATCCATCTATGTCTTGGGACTCAACCGCCATCTCGCGGGCGATGAGCTCGGTCAGGCCGGCCTGCACACATTCCCCGGCCACCCGGATGCCGTTAAAAATGGCTTTTTCTTTGGAGCTGCCATGGCAGACAATGCTGATTCCTTTCACACCCAAGAGGGGAGAGCCCCCATACTCGGCGTAATCCATCATGCGGGCAATTTCTTTCAGACCGGGCTTTACGGCCAGTGCCCCCAGTTTTCTCACCGGATTCGAGGTAATTTTCTCTTTAATCAGCTCAAACAATGCACCCGCCAAGCCTTCAGCAGTCTTGAGCACCACATTGCCCACAAAGCCGTCACAGACCACGACATCAGCCCGCCCATACGGGACATCCCTGCCCTCAATATTGCCGCTGAAATTCAAGCTAGATGCCTGCAGCAGCGGATAAGCCTGCTGGGTCAACTCATTGCCCTTACTTTCTTCTGTGCCGATATTGAGCAAAGCCACCCGGGGGTTCGCAATTCCCATGATCTGCTTGGCATAAATACTGCCCATCTGAGCATATTGCACTAAGTGTTCCGGTTTGGCATCCGGATTGGCGCCGACATCCAGGACTAGCTTTCCCCCGTCAAGGGTCGGAAGCACGGTCGCAATAGCAGGTCTTTCCACACCCTTGATTCTGCCTAACCCCAGCAGGGCGCCGGCCATCTGGGCACCGGTGCTCCCCGCGCTCACGACGGCATCCGCTTTGTTTTCCTTGACTAAACGGGTCGCCACTACAATCGTGGAATCCTTTTTCTTGCGTACGGCTTGAGCCGGATGTTCATCCATCCGAATCACTTCCGAGGCTTCTTCGATGGAAATGTTCTTCGGTGCATTGGTCAGCAAGGGATTAATCCGGGCGCTAGGCCCGACCAAGATTATCTCCGTCTCGGGGTAAGCCTGCGCCGCGCGCACAGCTCCTTTGACAATTTCCTCCGGTGCATAGTCCCCGCCCATCGCATCCAAGGCAATCCTCATGCTCTCACTCCCTCCCGCTGCTACTTTCCGCTGCTTCCGGAAAAGCAAATACGAACAACCGGCCTTTAAGCACTTGTTCTTCCCCGACTTTCGCCAGCACTTCAACCCAGTATTTATTATCCTTGCGCTTGCTGACTTTTCCCTCAGCCACCACTCTTTCCCCCAGATGCACCGGGCGGACGAATTTAAGACGGGTGCTCCCGGTCACAGCCACTTCGGCATCAACCACCGCAATGGCCAGCGAGTTAACCTGGGCAAACAGGTGATGGCCTCTGGCAACTCTGGCTTTTTTTAAGACCATGCTTTCATCAATGAGCAGTTCTGAACGGGCATACTCTCCGATTTTCAAATCGACCAGGCTGCCGATAATCTCTTGCTCTCCCAATGCTTTGAGGGCGCTGTAAGATTCATGCGCCACCGCCAAGGTGCGCAGGCGCACTTCCGGAATATCGAGCTTGCCCCGGTCCAGCCGGATCGTAGAAATGCTCACCCCAAATGTCTGGGCCAATTCTTCATCGGTCAGAAACGGATTTTGAGAAAGCGCTGTTTTTAAGGCCTCACGCCGTTCCAGTTTGCGAAAACGGGTCAAATCAATCACCAATTTCCTAATCTTTCTTGTGACCTGGTCACAATTATAAAGGATTAAGCCAAAGTTAGCAATAGATAAGGCAAGATTCCTTGCCCGCTCAATAAACTAAAAAGAGCCTCTGCTAAGGCTCCTTTTGAATGCTTCCGGCACAAGTCCGGATTGAACGAGACTTCATTCAGAGGGGGATTCAACCCCCACTGAATGTTAGTTCAGTGTGAAAGATTATTCCGCGACATTGACAACTTCTTTGCCATTGTAATATCCGCAGGAGGGGCATACATGGTGGGGAAGTTTCGGTTTGTGGCATTGAGGGCATTCGACGTGGTTCGGCGCGGTCAGTTTCCACATAGCCCTCCGCTTGCGCACTCTGGATTTAGATTGACGATGTTGAGCAACACCCATGGTTACACCCCCTTTAATTTCCTATCTGATCCGGTTACTCCGCCGGGTGCCACTTGGCCAGTGCTGCCAGGCGCGGATCAATGTCATCTTCGCTGCAGCTGCATTCCCCCAGGTTGAGATTGGTGCCGCAGTGGGAACACAATCCTTTACAGTCCGGCTTGCAGGTAAACTTCATCGGCAGAGATAACACGATCTGCTCCAGAATCCGCTCGTCCAGCTCCACCTGTTCTTTATCGAACAGCAAAGCATTCTCAAGCTGATCCTCTGTTGCCTTCTCGGTCGAGACCCACTCATCCTCATATTCAAGATCCAGCGGATAGCTCATCTCTTCCAGGCAACGGCTGCAATGTGCGCGCAATTGGGTTTGAATCCGGCCGCTTGCCAGGAGTTCCTTGCCCGAATTACTTACTTTCAAAGTAACATGTACCGGGGATTCAAAGACAAGATCGTCGCCGTCAAACTGAAAGGGAGGAAATTCTTCCTGCAAATCATAATGAGCGCTTGCCCCTTCAGCGCGCAAAAGCTGGGCTACATTAACTTTCATTGATACCACCTCGATACACATAGAATATTATAGTTGGCACATTTTTCTTTGTCAAGGAAAAGTCTTTGACACAAGCGCTTCGGTATCTGAAGCGATCATGAGTTCTTCGTTGGTGGGAATGACGAGGACGCGACAAGCGGCATCAGGGACCGAAATGTCTACTTCTTCCCCTCTGATTTTATTTTTTTCAAGGTCAAGCTCAATCCCGAAGGCATCCAGGTTCGCGCAGATATCTGCGCGCATGCTGCCGGAATTCTCCCCTAGGCCCGCAGTAAAGATGATCGCGTCCACTCCGTTTAAGACAGCGGCATAAGCCCCGATGTATTTTTTGACATCATGGGCAAAGATTTGGAGGGCCAGTTGAGCGCGATAGTTTCCCTTAAGGGCAGCTTCTTCGATATCTCTAAAATCGCTGCTCACTCCAGAAACTCCAAGCACCCCGCATTTTTTATTAAGAAAATCATTGACTTCATCCGAGCTTAAGTTTTCCTTTTCCATGATAAAGGCAACAATTGCGGGGTCGAGATCTCCGGAACGCGTTCCCATCATCAACCCTTCAAGCGGGGTAAAACCCATGGAAGTCTCGATGGATTTTCCTCCTTTAATGGCTGCGATCGAGGCTCCGTTTCCCAAATGACAGCTGATTAGTTTGAGCTCAGCCAGAGGTTTGCATAAAAGAATGGCAGCCCGTTGGCTGACGTACTTATGAGAGGTTCCGTGAAAGCCGTACTTGCGGATTTTATATTTTTCATAGAGTTCATAGGGCAGGCCATATAAATAAGCATACGGGGGCATCGTCTGGTGAAAAGCCGTATCAAAGACTGCAATCTGCGGAACTCCCGGCATGAGTTTACGGCAGGCTTCTATTCCTGCAATATTCGGCGGATTGTGCAGGGGAGCAAGTTCGATACATTCACGCAACCCCTGTAAGACCTCTTCATCTACGATGACTGAATGGGAGAATTTCTCCCCGCCGTGAACCACCCGGTGCCCTACGGCGGAAATATCTTCCAGTCCTTTGATCACCCCGTATTCCGGGTGAACCAAAGCTTCCAGCACTAAACTTATCCCTACCTTATGATCCGGGATATCGGCTTCGATGACTTTTTTGGCAACAGCTGCTGCACCTGCTGCAGTGCGATGCGTGAGCACCGACCCCGCCATCCCGATTCGCTCCACTAAGCCTTTGGCCAACGGATGATGGGTATCCATATCCAGTAATTGATACTTTAACGATGAACTGCCGCAATTAATAACTAAGATCTTCAACTTCGTCTCCATCTCCTTAGTGTTATGTACTTATTCTTTCCCTAAGGCCAAAAATTAAAATCTTCCATTCTCGTATGATTCTTCCCTAAATACCTCATTGATTTTAGCACAGTTTCTTCATTTTTCAATGCTTTACGCAAAAAATCGCCGGATTTCAGAAGATTTCGCCATGGCTGTCTGCCTGCCGATTTCGATCGCTTCCGGAGCCCGGTCAAACTGAAGAGAGCCAATATGGGCCACTTCCGGCTGCAGGAGGAAATCCGCATCTAAAGAACGGGAGCGAAAGACTTCCTCCTCCAAGATTTCAATCGATTGCTGCAAGATATCTACCACACTGGTCAACTTGCCGGATAAACCTTTTTTTACATCAACCGCCAGAATCTTCTCCGCACCCATCGCTTGGGCAATATCCAAGGGGAGCCTGTTAATGACCGCGCCGTCCACCAGCAACCGTCCCTGGTAACGGTAGGGTTTGAAAAACCCGGGGATAGAGATGCTGGCCCTCACGGCATGGGCTACACTGCCTTCACGAAATACAACTATCTCTCCGTTTTCGATATCGGTAGCAATCACGGCCAAAGGAATAGGCAGCTCAGAAAATACCGCATCTTTTAGAAGCAAGCGCATGACCTCCAGGATTTTATCTCCTTTCACTAAGCCATCGCGTGATACCGACAAATCAAACAATTTCTTGGTAAACCCCGGATACGTAAGCAGCCGCTCGACCCGGTACAAGTCTAAACCTGCCGCCCATACGGCTCCAAAGATCGCGCCGGCACTGCACCCCACCACATAATCAAAATCTATCTTCTCATCCCGCAGAACTTGAAGAATCCCCAGGTGAGCGAAACCGCGGGCACCCCCGGCTCCGAGCACTAAAGCAGTCTTCCCTCCCATTCTAACAACCTCCTTCCCCTGAGACGTGATGCCTTGAACCGTTCAGGTCTAGCTTTCACTTTCGTCCCATATACATCTTATGTAATGAACTAACCTTAATTCGGAGGGTGAGCATGTCTGCAGTCCGTGTCCTGGTTCTTTTCTTCTTGGCTTTGGCCATGTTTTATTATCCCCAGGAAGTTGTCACAGCGGCCATCGCAGGGCTTTCCCTCTGGTGGCGCTTTGTCCTTCCTGCGCTTTTCCCGTTTTTTATCCTGTCTGAATTGTTAATGGGACAAGGTTTTGTTCATTTCTTAGGTGTTTTGCTTGAGCCCCTGATGCGGCCTCTTTTCCGCCTGCCCGGAAAGGCCTCCTTTGTCTTAGCGATGGCCCACACCTCAGGCATACCCATCGGCGCGATTCTGACGGCCCGTTTGCGCCAGCGCGGAGAAATCACCCGAGAAGAAGGAGAACGCCTTCTCGCTTTCACCAGCAATCCCAGCCCCGGCTTTATGCTGGGAGCGGTGGCAGCGGGCATGCTGGGGCAGCCGGTTCTGGGAGGGGTTTTAGCCGGGTCGGTTTATATAGCCAATCTGCTGGTTGGTTTAATCTTTCGTTTCTACCGTCCTAAGCCCAATCCTGCCTCCCAATGGCAAAAGGTAAGCCTTCGCCGCGCCTGGCAGGAAATGAAAAAGGCTCAGGAAGATGACGCGCGCCCTTTCGGCCAGATACTCGGGGATGCCATTAGCCAAAGCGGAAAAACCATCTTGGCGGTCGGCGGATTTATCGTTTTCTTCTCGGTCATTATCCACCTTTTAAGCGTTTGGCATGTCACGGATATCCTGTCAATCATTCTTGAGCCTGTCTTGGGCAGGTTCTTACCCATTGCAGGTGTAAAAGCGCTCTTGGAAGGACTGTTGGAAATCACCATAGGTTGCCGGAGTACCATCAGCGCTTTTTCCAGCTTGAATCAGCAAGTAGCTGCCTTGGCCTTTGTGATGGGCTGGGGCGGACTTTCGGCTTTTTTTCAGGTCATGAGCTTTACCAGCCTGACCGACTTGCGCTTCTCCGCCTTTGTACTCGGACGCACCTTACAGGGGACATTTGCCGTCATCTTCAGCCAGCTGTTTCTAAGATTGGTCGATATCCCCGCTCAGACCGCAATCCCTGTATCTTTTACAGTTAAAGATTATTGGATTATGAGTTGGTATTCCCTGGAGTGGTTCATATTTATACTCGCCGGTATGATTATATTATCCTTTCTGTTCAGAGGACGGAGACGGGTTTAGTTTTTGTGGCCATTCTAAGGTCGGTACCGAGGATGCTTACTCGTTTACCGCCGGCTTGCGCCGCTCATCTCGGACGGACTGAAGTTCTTCCCGGTTGCGCCGTACGGCTTGGATGGTGTCATAGAGACTGGCTTCCGCTTTCTGCAAGAGCTCGTCTGCATACTGGATGGCGCCCACTTTGACTTCCCGGGCAAAAGCTTGAGCCTGGCGGGCAATATCTTCGGCATATGCTTGGGCTTGTTTCACAATTTCACTTTCTTCCGCCATTTTCTCTACATAGCTTTTACCCTGTTCGACCATCTTTTGGGCATCGCTTTCGGCCTCGTTTAAGATGCGCTGTCTTTCGGACAGCACCCATTTGGCATTTTGAACTTCTTCCGGCAAGGCTGCCCGCACTTTATCCAGAATTTCAAAGATCACTGTGTCATCCACCAATACCTTGCCTGTCATCGGAATCTTGGTCCCGCGGTCCACAATTTCCTCTAACTCGTCTAACAGTTTCATCACATCGCTTTCCAATGCCATCCTCTCCTTTACCTTCAGTTTGTATAAGTATTATTCTAATCCCGAATCACTGGGAATGCGTTGTAAGTACCATACTTTGGTATCCCCGTACTCTCCCGTTTGCCTCAGTTCAAACTCCGGCGGGATCGTGTTCAACTCTTCATCTTTGGCCGTTTCCGCCACGATTACCCCGTCCGCACTTAAGCGGCAGGGCTCGGCCAGCTCCTGGAGAGCGCGTTCCATCAAACCCCGGTGGTAGGGCGGATCCAGAAAAATGAGGTCAAAGACTTGATCACGCCGGGTATTGAGGAAACGAAAAGCATCCAGCGCTATCAGTTCAACCTTTTCTTCAGCTCCTGCGATTTTTAGGTTTTCTTTAAGGACCCTCAGCGCTTTCTCATTCTGTTCCACCAAAACCGCCGAAGCCGCATGCCGGGAAAGCGCTTCCAACGCCAGGCTGCCCGTCCCCGCGAATAAGTCTAAGACTCTGGCGCCCGCGACTTTGTCCCTCAGCACGTTAAAGATAGCTCCTTTGACTTTATCAGCGGTAGGCCGGGTAAGATCTCCCTCCGGGCTTTTCAAGCGGCGGCCACGCATCTCTCCCGCAATAATGCGCATGTTAATCCCCTCCGGGGTCGTAACTAATCAGTAAATAGTATTCAGGAGATTCTCGTCACCGAACTTACGCTCCTGACTCCTGAATTCTGACTACTGAATTCATTATCCCGAAATAATAACCCTAGGGTCTATTATATCAGATTATTTGACCCATTTCGCGATTAAAAATCCGGGGGCAAATTTTTGCATCTGTTCATATTCGAAGGCTTCTTTCATACCTGCAACAGCCGGCGGGAAAAAGAGAGCTTTGCTTATCTCCGGATTGGCACCAACCTTCCAGCCTCGAATATCCGCTTCACTGTAAAAGTTGGCCTGGGCAAACACAGATTCCGGATTGGCTGCCGCTGCCTGCCGGTAAAGCTCGCTCCAGGGGCTGTCAGCCGCAATGATGCCAATTACCAGACACCCTCCCGGAAGCAGATGCGTAAATAAATCGGCTAAGACTTCTGCCGGCTTCGGAATGAACTCAAAGGCCGTCACGGACAGAATCCCGTGATACTTCCCCAGCTCAGGCAAAACCTGGCTGACATCTCCCTCAATCCAGTGCACATTGTATCCTGCTTTGTCGGCTTTATCTTTGGCAATAGCCAGCATTGGCGCTGAAACGTCGAGTCCCGTCACCGTATAACCCCGCTCGGCTAAGGTCAGGGTATAATTCCCGGTGCCGCACCCTACTTCAAGAATATTTGATCCGGAAGGAGTAAAAGCTTGATCAATTCCTGCCCGTTCAACCTGATCAACGGCTTGCCCTAACTCGCTTTCATACCATTCATCATAACTTAAAGCCGCTTTATCAAATAAAGAATCTTGACTCACGTATTTCTCCTCCTCAAAGCACTTTTACCCAGTATATCACAAAAAAACCATTTCGGTCGAAATCCTGTATTTCATTGCATATCTTTGTAAAAGTCGTTTCATACTAAACGAGCAGGCAATTTTTAATGTGCCTTTCCCCCATCCAGTTCTTCCTTATGTTTCTCCTCTTTGGTCACTGGTCCGCGGGCCGGTGGCCTTTTTTCCAGCAAAGGAGGGAATGATAAAATATGAAAAAATCGGATTTTTACCGAGACTTTCATGTCAATTTAGACTTAGTGGTTGAAGCCCATGAGATTTTACGCGGGGAACTCGGGGAAGAAATTCCCGGCGTCCGGATGGACGAGGAACATTTTGAGCATGCCGTCGTCACCTCTATCACCATTGAAACCGAAGAAGGGGTCAAAGAAATGGGGCGCCCCCGCGGTCAGTACATAACAATTGACGCCCCTGAAATCCGCCAGAACAATTTTTCAGTTCATGAAGAGATCACAGAAATTCTGGCCAAGAAGCTCATAGATTTAATGAAGCTAAGCGAAGACGCCAATATTTTGCTCGTAGGCCTTGGAAACTGGAACGCCACCCCGGATGCCCTCGGACCCGAGGTCGTGGATAAAAGTCTGGTCACAAGGCACCTCTTTAAGTATTCCCCGGAAGAATTAAAGGGTAAACTGCGCAAAGTCAGTGCCATTGCCCCCGGAGTTCTGGGCTTAACCGGAATTGAAACCGCAGAAATCATCAAAGGGCTGGTAGAGCACGTCAAACCGGATCTGGTGATTGCCATTGATTCTCTGGCCGCAGGTTCACTGGAGCGCATCGGCACCAGCATCCAATTGGCCGATACAGGGATTCACCCCGGGTCAGGTGTCGGCAACCGCCGCCTTGGAATCAACGAAGAATCCATTGGCTGCAAGGTTGTAGCCATCGGAATCCCAACGGTGGTTAATGCTGCAGTCATCGCCAGCAACACCCTCGAAGCTTTGATGGAACAGCTTAAAACCAGTCCGACTCTGTATAAGCTGTATAAAGGACTTAACCCTCAGGCCGTGCATCATATCATGAATGAGGTTCTCTCGCCCTACAATGAAAACTTAATGGTGACCCCGAAAGAAATTGATACCTTAATTCAAACAACCGCCCGCATTATTGCAGGAGCCTTGGGCATCTGCCTGCATCCGGGAATCAGCCGGGAAGAGTATGAGCGGTATCTGCAATAGCAAGAGCAGGAGACAGGAGACAGGAGTCAGAAGTCAGAATTCCATGCTGATACGCAGCACCACTGATGAATGTAACAGGCAAGCTACCTTGCGGAGCGAACCGTAGAGCAGAGGAGCGTCGTGAGCGCAGTCGACGAAGCGTGAAGCCGCGCCACGGTTCACTCCAGGTATTACCAAAGGTTTGGCGCGGTAGCGAGTCGACAAGCGAGCAGCTCCGGCGCGTGGTGAGCGGGCAAGGTAGCTTGCCGGCATGTTACAGGGCAGAAGTCAGAAGTCAGAAGTCAGAACTCAGAATAAGCATACACTATTCTTTGGCCTGTTCTCTTGAATACAGGCCTATCCATCAGGTAGTATTAGCTTGGGATATAAATAATAGCATTAGGTTAAAAGCAATGGCGCTTGAGACCGCTCTTTCAGAGCGTCTCGGAAGCGCCATTTTTTATTGCTTACAGGAACCGCCATTTCTCGTTGCATTTAAGCACTGCAAATACTTCAGAGACCAAAACGCATTGTCGGAAAGGAGTGCAGCTGATGGAACACCCCGAACGGGTAAGCACCGGCTTGGAAGCGCTCGATGAAGTAATCCAATATTTGCGCATGGGCGACAATGTCGTATTTCAAGTCAGAGAGATTGAGAGCTATCGCCGTTTTGTCTCTTTTTCGGAGATCAATCAGGTATCCATCTTGGGAGAGCTAGGCTACACCCAAAGCGGGTACATCCCGAAAGTATCCTTCGGAACCCATTTTTTTCAGGACCATGATAAAACCCAGCCGCTTAAAATTCATCACAGACATCACTACTAGGGATATCTGGTGCTTTTTAACTCCCTCCTGACTCCTCGTACTTACTCATACTTCTTAATAATCTCTTCCGCCACTTGAATTTGCGGAAGCCGCAAGTCCATTGCCCTCTTTTGTATGAGCCGAGCGGCTTGAGGTTCGCTCATACTTAACTTTTCCACCAGCGTCCACTTGGCCTGCTCAATCACCTTGCGTTCATCCATTCGCTTTTTCAAACTATCCCGCTCACTTCTCAGCTGGGTTAAAGAATTGCGTACGGACAGGGCAAACCGCACCGTTTGCAGCAAAGTGAGGCGGTTGATGGGTTTGGGCAAAATCAAGGCACCCGTTTTTTCCAAGCTCGCCTGCATATCAAACAGATGCTCAGGCCGGGCGATGACAACGATTCCGGCCGAAGTTCTTTCATGGGCATCAAAAACCAGGTCTATTCCTTGCTCATCCGGAAGCGGGGTGCTGATAATCAGCAAATCCGGCTGCATATTTATAAACTGCCTGCGCGCTTCATTGGCTGAATGAGCGCAGTACACCGGATAAAATCCTTCTTTGACCAGCATCGATTCCATACTGCCGGCACTCTCTGGTTTACCACTGACAATGAGAACACTCCCTGCGCTCATTTAATCACCCCTTCGTGCAGGGAATACGGCTCTAAAAAGATTTGAGATAGCGGTCAATTTCCCAGGAGTGAATCGAGTTGTCGTACTCCTCCCATTCCAAGGCCTTGGCTGCGGTGTATTTGCTGAAAATATGTTCTCCCAAGGTCGTTCGAATTAGTGAATCTTTCTTCATTTCTTCCAGGGCAGCTAAAAGATTAGAGGGCAGCCGCTCTAGTTTTAGCTGTGCTTGTTGCTCAGGAGTTAAACTATAGATATTTTCATTAACAGGGGGAGCTAATTTCAGTTCATTCCGGATTCCGTCAAGCCCCGCTTCCAAGACTAAGGCTAAGGTCAAATATGGATTACAGGCCGGGTCCGGGCTTCTGAGTTCCAGTCTCGTTCCCTCGCCCCGGGGAGCCGGAACACGCAGCAAGGGACTCCGGTTCATATGTGACCAGGCAATATGGACGGGCGCTTCAAAGCCGGGTCTCAAGCGTTTATAGGAATTCACAAGCGGATTGGCGACTGCGGTAATTCCTTTGACATGATTTAAGAGTCCGGCTGCAAAATGCTTGGCCGTCTTTGAGATATCTCCGGGGTCCTCTTGACTCATAAAAACGTTATGCCCCCCTCGAGCTAACGACATATTGATATGCATCCCGGAGCCATTGACATGCGGCAGGGGTTTGGGCATGAAGGTGGCATGAAGGCCGTTGCGCTGGGCTATGATTTTTACGACCATTTTGAAGGTCATGATATTATCGGCTGCCGTCAGTGCATCCGTGTATCTAAAATCAATTTCGTGTTGTCCGGCAGCTGATTCGTGATGCGAGGTCTCTATTTCAAATCCCATCTCTTCTAAGACCATACAAATCTCCCGGCGGGCATTTTCCCCCTGATCAAAAGGGGCTAAATCACAGTAACTGGCGGTATCATGAGAACTGGTCGTGGGCTGCCCCTGGTTATCGGTATGGAACAGAAAGAATTCACATTCCGGCCCCACCTGAAAGGTATAGCCCAGTTCGTAAGTCTTGCGCAATATCCGCTTCAAAACATAGCGAGGATCTCCCTCAAACTGGGACCCGTCATGGTTTTTAATATCACAAATAATTCGCGCCACCTTCCCTTGTTGGGGTCTCCAAGGAATCACCGAGAAGGTAGCAGGGTCAGGGAAGAGAAACATATCGGAAGCCTCTACCCCCGTAAACCCTGCCACCGCAAAACCGTCAAACATCACTCCGTTTTCGAAGGCATGACGAAGCTGGTTATTCGTGATGGCAATGTTTTTCATGCGCCCGAAAATATCCGTAAACTGCAGGCGAATGAACCGGACATCGTTATCTTCCACATACTTAAGACAATCTTCCTTGGTAAATTGCATATGAGTACTCCTTTCTTCAATATAATAAAAGACGTACTAAGACCACTACTTAGGGTCATTAGAACGCCTTTGTTCTATACCTATCATACCAAACATTTTGATGCCTTAGGATAATGCCTCTTACTTATTGTAATCATAACTCCGGAGGAAGTTTCTGTCAATGTATACATGCCGGCGGAACCTTTCTCCTTTGCTTTGCATATCGTGTAAGAGAGACAAAGAGGTACTCTGCACGAGTACCTCTTTGTCATTTTTGAGATGCGGGGTGTAAAGAATATGTGTTCGATTTCAGGCTTGCTGGATTTTAAGAAAAAGCTCACTCCAGATGATGTTAAGATCGTTGTTGCCATGGGCAAAGAGCTGGTACACCGGGGACCCGATCAAAGCGGAACCGCTTTCGGGGATTGGTTTGCCTTCCACCATAACCGGCTCGCAATCATTGATATTGAAAACGGAAGGCAGCCCATGTCCGCTATTTTCGGTGGTTTTGAGTATACCATTGTTTATAATGGCGAGCTTTACAATACCGAAGAGCTGCGCACCGAACTTCGTACTTATGGAGTAACATTTAAAACCTATTGTGATACAGAGGTTGTTCTCTATGCTTACATTATCTGGGGAGAGGCTTGTTCTGAGAAACTCAATGGGATTTACGCCTTTGCCGTCTATGACGGCAAAAAAAAGCAAGCGTATCTCTCCCGAGACCGTTTTGGCATCAAACCCCTCTTCTATACTTTTGTTCAGGATACCCTTGTGTTCGCATCTGAAATCAAGGCACTCTTTAAGCACCCTAGAGTAAAGCATCAGCTTGATTACTATGGGTTATGGCAGCTTCTTTATCTGATGCCAGTAAAAGAGGAGGGTTCGGCGATTTTCAAAGATATCTATGAGCTCCCCCCTGCCGCCCATGCTTTTTTCAGTGAGGAAGGTTTGAAAATATCCAAGTATTGGGCTTTACAGGCATACTCGAATCCCAACAACGAACAAACCATCATTGAAACAACCCGTGGCTTGCTCGCAGATGCCATCGAAAGGCAGCTGGTCTCAGATGTTCCCCTCTGTACGTTCCTTTCCGGAGGTTTGGATTCTTCTGTCATCACTGCCGTCGCTGCACAGAAATACCGCCGTGAAGGCAAAACCCTTTCTACTTATTCCTTCGAGCATGAAGGAAACCGGGAGCATTTCAGCCAGACCCTTTTCCAACCGCAAAGCGATGATGATTACGCCGTTTATCTGGCCCAACACCTCGGTACCGGCCACACCATCCTTACGGCCACCAGCGAAGAACTGGTCATGCTGCTGTCGGATTCGGTGAAGTATCGAGATTATCCGGGGATGGCCGATGTCGATTCTTCCCTTCTCTATTACTGCCGGGAAGTGAAGAAGCAACATACCGTTGCTTTATCCGGAGAATGTTCGGATGAAGTCTTCGGCGGCTACCCTTGGTTTTATCGACCCGAAATGCTAACCCGCGGCTTTTTCCCCTGGATTCACGAGCCTAATACCCGGATTCAATTATTCAGGCCTGAAATCGTCCGGCCTTCCGAGGGCTTGGAATATACGTCGGACATTTATAACCGGAGTGTCAAGGCCTGCCCTCTTCTTCCCGGGGAGTCAGAGACCATGAAAAACTCCAGGATTGCCAGTTGGCTTTCCATCAACTACTTTATGACTTCTTTGCTTGAACGCAAAGACAGAATGAGCATGGCCTCCGGACTCGAAGTCAGAGTTCCCTTTGCCGATCACCGCCTGGTTGAATATGTCTTTAACGTCCCCTGGGAAATCAAGTTCAAAAACGGAGTGGAAAAATCCCTGCTGCGCGCAGCCATGAAAGATTATCTTCCCGAAACGATCCTGCAGCGCAAGAAAAGTCCTTATCCGAAAACTCATAATCCCCGGTATGAAGAGCTGGTGCTCAAGCTCTTGCAGCAGCGCCTTGCCTCGGGAAACAGCCCGCTCTCTGAACTTTTGCAGAATAATGTCCTGGATCGCCTCATGAGTCACGGGAACAAGACCTGGTTCGGCCAGCTAATGGGAACCCCGCAGTTAATTGCCTGGCTCGTTCAGCTTGATTATTGGTTTGATGAGTACAAAGTAAATCTGGAGCTGTAAATTTATGCTCAGGAGTCAGGAGTCAGTAGTCAGAATATTTTCGGAGTACAGATCAAGGGTATAAGACCCCGAAGAGATTTCAAGAAAATCCCTACTGAATTCTGCCCTGAAAATAGACGAGGGGCAATTACTTAGCGAACCGTAGAGCAGAGGAGCGTCGAGAGCGCAGTTGATTCAGCGTTAAGCAGCGTCACGGTTCACTTCAGGTATTACCCTAAGGTTTGGCGCTGTAGCTGAATCAACAAGCGAACAGCTCCGGCGCGTGGTGAGCGGGTAATGCACCTTGGCTATTTTCATCCATCAGTGGTGCCGCATAGCGGCATGGGAGTCTGACTCCTGAATTCTGACTACTTTACTTGATCACGCTTCTCCCCATCAGATATTGATCCACTGCCCGGGCAGCAAGCTTTCCTTCTTGGAGAGCCCAGACAATGAGACTCTGGCCCCTCCTCATGTCCCCGGCGGCAAAGACTTTCTCTACATTGGTCTCGAAGACTCCGTATTCCGCTTTGACATTGCTGCGGAAATCCCGTTCCAGCTTCAGCTCGTTCGGTATCGTATCTTCCGGGCCCACAAATCCCATGGCCAGAAGCACCAAATCAGCCTGCCATACTTTTTCAGTGCCTGGGACCTCCTGAGGGACCATTCGGCCTGAGGGGTCCTTACCCCAGGTAATTTCGACGGTGTGAACTTCCTTCACTTCACCCTTTTCGTTGCCCACAATCCGTTTGGTGGAGATCAGATAATGGCGCGGGTCATCTCCGAAACGCTGGATAGCCTCTTCCTGGCCGTAGTCCACTTTCAGCTTCTTGGGCCACTCCGGCCATGGATTCGTGCTTTCGTCTCTCTTAACAGGGGGTTCAGGCAGGATCTCAAACTGATAAACACTCTCGCAGCCATGCCTGAGTGCAGTCGCGACGCAGTCCGTTCCGGTATCTCCCCCCCCAATGATAATGACATTTTGGCCCTTGGCGCTAATGAAGCTGCCATCTTCCAGATTAGAATCCAGGAGGCTTTTGGTATTGGCCTTGAGGAAATTAACAGCCAAGTGAACCCCCTTGAGATCCTTTCCTTCAACTTCAAGCCCCCGGGCTTTGGTCGCTCCTGTGCAGAGTACCACCGCATCATAGGTTTCTATTAGTTCTTGAGCCGGAATGTCTTTACCTACTTCAGTGTTGAGCACGAATTGAATTCCGGATTCCCTCAAGAGCTCAAGCCGTCTTTCAACAATGCGTTTATCAAGCTTCATGTTCGGAATCCCGTACATCATCAGCCCGCCGGCTCTGTCCTCCCGCTCATAGACTGTGACACGATGCCCGACCGCATTCAGATAATAAGCTGCCGACAATCCGGATGGTCCGGAACCAACGACCGCAACTTTCTTTCCGGTATCTTGGGCTAGTCTGGGTTTTACCCAACCTTCCGCAAAAGCTTTCTCGATAATTGCGTATTCAATCCCGTTGATCGCAACCGGCTTCATGATATACCCTTCCGTGCAGGCGCCCTCACAGGGCGCAGGGCATACTCTTCCAGTGAATTCCGGAAAAGGATTGTTTCGTACCAGCCTTCTATAAGCTTCTTCCCATTGCCCCCGGTAAACGAGCTCATTCCACTCCGGTATCAGGTTATGCACCGGGCATCCCGAGGCCATACCATTCAATAGGACTCCGCCGTGGCAGAAAGGAATGCCGCAGCTCATGCATCTGGCACCCTGGGTTTGTACAACCTCAGGTTCCTGAGGAACTCTTAGTTCCAGCCAATCTTTTATTCGTTCTTGCGGAGGCCGCTTCTTCGGATCGATTCGTTGATACTCTAAAAATCCGGTCGTTTTTCCCATTTCAGTCCCCCCTTGCCTTAAGCCTTGGCTGCCACTTTAAAGTTCTCTTCAAAAGCCGCCATTATCGCTTCTTCCCCGCTTAAGCCCGTCTGGTAAGCCTTATCGATATTTTCAAGCATTCGCTTGTAGTCTGTGGGTATCACTTTGGTGAATCTCAAAGCATACGCTTTCCAGTCATCGAGAATTTTTTTACCCAGGGGGCTGCCGGTATAGTGCACGTGTTTTTCAATCATGGCCCGGATTTCATTCATTTCTTCTTCTATTTCGATTTTCTCCAGGGACACCATGGACTGATTACAATAAATGTCGTTAAAATCGAGAACATAGGCTATCCCGCCGGACATCCCGGCCGCAAAGTTTCTGCCGGTTCTGCCTAGGATCACCACTTTCCCTCCGGTCATATATTCACATCCATGGTCACCCACACCTTCTACCACCGCTTTTAAGCCGCTGTTCCTAACGCAGAATCTCTCCCCGGCAATCCCGTTGATATAGGCTTCTCCGGAAGTCGCCCCGTAGAAGGCAACATTTCCGATTAGGATATTTTTTTCCGGCTCAAAGTCGGCTGATTTTGGAGGATACACAATCATTTTGCCGCCCGAGAGGCCTTTCCCTAAATAGTCGTTGGCATCACCTTCCAGTTCCAGTGACAATCCTTTGGGAATGAAGGCTCCAAAGCTCTGTCCCGCCGAACCGACAAAGGAAAGCCTGATTGTATCCTCAGGAAGTCCATTTTCTTCATAGCGCTTGGTAATTTCGCTGCCGACAATGGTTCCAACGACGCGGTTCACATTATTTATCTTGAGTTTGGCCCGGATCGGTTTCTGATGTTCCAGGGCAGGCTGGCAGATTCTGAGCAGTTTTTTCATATCCATGGATTCTTCCAGCCGGTGATTCTGGGCTTGGGTGTTGAAACGGCCAACATCAGCTCCTGCGTATGGCTGATATAGAATCTGAGCGAGATCAAGCTGGGAGGCTTTCCAGTGCCTCACATTTTCCTTTGTTTTGAGCCGGTCAGTCCGTCCCACCATCTCATTGATCGTCCTAAAGCCGAGTTTAGCCATAATCTCGCGCATTTCCTGAGCAACAAAGCGCATGAAGTTTTCCACATGCTCGGGCTTGCCTGTGAAGTTTTTCCTTAAGGTTGCATCTTGAGTCGCAATTCCCACAGGACAGGTGTTAAGATTGCAAACCCTCATCATGACACATCCCATGGCAATCAGCGGAGTGGTGGCAAATCCGAACTCCTCAGCCCCCAGCATGGCGGCAATGACAACATCCCGGCCGGAAAGCAGCTTGCCGTCCGTTTCCAGAACCACCCGGTCTCTCAGCTTGTTCAGAACCAGGGTCTGATGCGTCTCAGCCAGACCCAGCTCCCATGGGAGACCTGTATTGCGGATGCTCGTTCTGGGCGAAGCCCCGGTTCCCCCATCATAGCCGCTGATGAGAATGACATCCGCCTTTCCTTTGGCTACCCCTGCCGCAACGGTTCCTACTCCAATTTCTGATACAAGCTTGACGCTGATGCGCGCGTCCTTATTGGCATTTTTTAAGTCAAGAATCAGTTCGGCCAGATCTTCGATTGAATAGATATCATGGTGAGGCGGGGGGGAGATAAGCCCGACACCGGGAGTTGAATGCCTGACTTTAGCGATTTCCGGGTAAACCTTGCGTCCCGGAAGCTGGCCCCCTTCCCCGGGTTTTGCTCCCTGAGCCATTTTAATCTGAAGTTCCTGGGCATTCACCAGATAGTTGCTGGTTACTCCAAACCGTCCTGAAGCCACCTGTTTAATGGCACTGTTTTTCGAATCCCCATTGGTCATTACCGTGAAGCGTTCGCTGTTTTCTCCCCCTTCACCCGTGTTGCTTTTTCCTCCCAGGCGATTCATAGCAATGGCAAGGCATTCATGAGCTTCCTTGCTGATTGAACCGTAAGACATGGCTCCGGTCTTAAATCTTCTGACGATCGATTCCACCGGTTCCACTTCTTCAATCGGAATAGTGTCACCGGGATTCACCTTGAAATCCAATAGGTGTCTTATAGTAACTATCTTTTCATCATTAATCTTTTGAGAATAGTTCTTATAGAGGGAGTAGTCCCCTTCCCTGCAGGCTCTCTGAAGAAGATAAATGGTTTCGGGATTGTAGAGGTGAATTTCTCCGTCATCTTTGTACTGGAAGTGACCGCCAACCTCCAAGGTATCTGCATAGGGCGAGCTTTCAGCATAGGCGCTTTCATGGCGCATCTGGTTTTCCAGCGCAATTTCTTCGAGCCCTATGCCGTCCAGCCGAGAAGGTGTGTGGGTGAAATACCTGTCGACAAGATCTTTTCTCAGACCGATAGCTTCAAAGATTTGGGCTCCATGATAGCTCCTGATGGTCGAAATTCCCATTTTGGTTATGACTTTAAGAATCCCTTTCACCGAAGCCTTTATAAAGTTCTTTTGCCCTTCTTCATAACTGAGGCCGTCCAGTAAGCCTTTGGCAGCGAGATCCCGGATGGTTTCATAGGCCAAATACGGGTTTATAGCCGTGACTCCATAACCAATGAGCGTACAGAAATGATGAACTTCTCTCGGCTCCCCGGATTCCAGGACAATTCCCAAATTAGTCCTGATTTCCCGGCGAATCAGGTGGTGATGAAGCCCGGAGGAGGCCAAAAGGGCGGGTATTGCAGCCATTTCCTCATTGACACCCCGGTCTGAGAGGATGATGATGTTGGCTCCGTCCCGGATGGCTTTGTCCGCATCTCTGAAAACCCGCTCCAAAGCCCGCTCCAACGCTTTTACTCCTTCGGAAACTTTATAAAGCATGGAAATGGTAGCTGACTTTAGCTTGCCATGATTAAGATTCTTGATAATATTCAACTGTTCATCCGTTAGAATCGGATGTTCAAGAAACAAACTGGCTGAATCCTTCTGGTTGGGATCGAGCAAATTGCCCGTATCCCCTAAGAGCATACTGCTTGAGGTAATAATTTCTTCCCGAATTCCGTCAATCGGGGGATTGGTCACTTGGGCAAAGAGCTGCTTGAAATAAAGATACAACATCTGGGGCTTCTCCGATAAGACAGCCAAAGGAGAATCCATACCCATCGCACCCACTGGATCAGCTCCTTCAAGGGCCATGGGTTGAATCGTTTTGGTAATATCCTCAAACGTGTAGCCGAAAGCTTTCTGCTGCTGCAAAAGATCTTCTCTAACCTGTTCTACCCGAGGGATCTTTAACTGCTTCACTTTTTTAGTTTTCTCAAGTTCCTTGCTTTCATTAGCTTCTTTAGTTTCCTTGGATTCGTTGACTGGATGAACGCCCTTGACAGGCAAGTCACTGAGCTTGACAATATGCTTTTTATTCCAATCTTCGTAGGGATGCAGCATCGCTACACTTTTCTTAATTTCTTCGTCAGCAATAATTCTCTTGGCTTGGGTATCGATCAGAAGCATTTTCCCCGGTTCCAAGCGGCCTTTATACTTCACCTTTTCCGGCTTAATGTCAATAACCCCAACCTCTGAAGCTAAGACGACCTTATTGTCTTTCGTTACATAATAACGAGAGGGTCGCAGCCCGTTTCTATCCAGCACGGCTCCGATGATTACACCATCCGTAAAGCCCATGGCCGCAGGGCCGTCCCAAGGCTCCATTAAGAAGTTGTTGAATTGATAAAACTCCTTCTTTTCCTTAGACATAAGCTCATTTTTTTCCCAGGGTTCAGGAATCATCATCATGACAGCGTGGGGCAGTGATCTTCCGGTCAGGTGAAGAAATTCCAGGCTGTTATCGAACATGGCCGAGTCGCTGCCTGACTCGTCTATTATGGGGTAGACTTTAGAAAGATCGTCAAACAACGGGGAATCAATGCATTTTTGTCTCGCCTTCATCCAGTTGACATTCCCGCGAATGGTATTAATTTCACCGTTGTGCACGATATAGCGGTTGGGATGCGCTCTCTCCCAGCTGGGGAAAGTATTCGTACTGAACCTTGAATGCACCATCGCCAGAGCGGAGACAAAATCAAGGTCTGATAGGTCAAGATAAAAATTCCGCAGCTGCTCTGCTGTCAGCATCCCTTTATAGACAATAGTTTTGGAAGAAAGGCTCGGTACATAAAAGGTGCCGCCCTTGTCTTCGCACATCGGGACAATTATTTTTTCCGCTCTTTTTCTGATGGTATAAAGCTTTCTCTCAAAATCCATGGCATCGGAAATGCCGCTGCCCTTGCCAATAAAAACCTGGATGAATCGGGGCATGACGGCTTTTGCCCCTTCTCCGATAGTGGTCTTATCAATGGGAACTTCCCGCCAGCCCAGAATCTTTTGGCCTTCTTCCCGAACGATTGTTTCAAAGGTTTCTATCTGGGTTTTCCGGAAGTCATCATACCTGTGAGCAAAGATCATCCCGACGCCATAGCTGCCTTGTTCAGGCAGCTCGAATCCCAGGACATCACATTCCCTTTTGAAAAAATCATGCGGGATCTGAACCAGGATTCCGGCCCCGTCCCCTGTCTGCTCATCCGCTCCGCTTGCCCCCCTGTGGCTTAAATTCTCCAGGACGGTTAAGGCTTCATCTATAATTTCATGCGACTTTTCACCTTTGATATTCACTACAAATCCCATACCGCAGGCATCATGTTCAAAGGCCGGATCGTAAAGGCCTTGTTTTTCCGGCAAACCGTAACCTTGCATTTCACTCACCCTCTTCAATATTAGTCAGAATTTGGTATTTAGCAAAAGAAAAAAGTGCTCCAAAAAGAATGTACTGCCTTTAAAGTACAAAAACTTTTTGAGCGCCTTTGCTCTTCAATATTTAGTTCATTCTAAAGTTAACAAAGACCATTAAAAAATTCAACTGTTTTAGCGAATGTATACAATATAAGCGAAAGAAGCAGGATTTTATCCTGCTTCTTTCACATTGACTCCGTTTTTACCGCAATTAGCTTATACAAGGCTTGGATGTTCCATTTCTTAAGGGTTAGTTTCCACATAGTTGACTGAAAATCTTTCCTTAAGTGTTCGGGAATTTCTTATGCTTGCGGTTTGCAATCCCTATTTCCTGCGCCACTTCATACTTAAACTTCTCCAGTTCAGGTGTGAGCTTAACTTGCGTTTTGTTATTGTCAGCCACGTGCTTACACCTCCTCTGTTTTTAGTTTTCCTTAATCGCTTTGTGTTGAGCGGGCGGGCCTTCATCGCCGCCCGTTTACGTTTTAGCTTGTATTTCTAAAGATAGTATCAAACAAACAGCTCTTTTTATCCCCGCAAATAAATTCCACACTAGGAAAAGAATTTTATAAATTTAATTGATCCCCGCTTTGCGCGGGTCGTGAAAACGCTCCATTTCCCGCCATACCTCAGGATAATTCTCAGGCTGGGCCAGTATTTTTTGGGCGGCCACATAAGCTTGTTCCACTAGCCTGCCATCATGCGCCAAATCCGCCAGCCTCAGTTCTGTAAGCCCGTGCTGTCTTGTACCTAAAAGTTCTCCAGGTCCGCGCAGTTTCAGGTCTTCTTCAGCGATTTTGAAACCGTCCTGGCTCTGGCACAGGATGTCTAAACGCTTGCTGCGGGGGGATTCCGTCATGAGAATACAATAGGACTGTTCCGAACCGCGCCCCACCCGGCCTCTGAGCTGGTGCAGCTGAGCGAGCCCAAAGCGTTCCGCCTGCTCAATCACCATCACGGTGGCATTGGGGACATTAACCCCTACCTCAATAACCGTGGTTGAGACCAAAATGTTGATCTCTCCGGCCTGAAAAGCGCGCATTATCTCCTCCTTCTCAGAACCTTTCATGCGCCCGTGCAGAAGTTCGACCCGTCTGTCCGGAAACTTGGCTTTCAGATCCTCGGATTGCTCCGTGGCTGAGACTAAATCGAGTGCTTCGGATTCCTCCACCAAAGGACAAACGACATAAACCTGACGCCCCCGCTCCAACTCCTGGGCTAAAAACCGCTCCATGCTGGGCCGTGACCGTTCCGAGAGCTTGCGGGTGATGATAGGCTTGCGTCCGGCGGGCATTTCATCCACCACTGAAATCTGGAGATCGCCGTATAATGTTAAGGCCAAGGTCCGGGGAATGGGGGTAGCCGTCATAACCAAGACATGAGGATACGCCCCTTTCTCCTGGAGCTGGGAACGCTGGCGCACTCCAAAGCGGTGCTGCTCATCCGTGACAGCTAAGCCCAGAGCGTAAAATTTCACATTTTCTTGGATTAGGGCATGTGTTCCCACTACAATTTGTGCCCGGCCCGAAGCGATTAACTCCAAATTTTCTTCCCGTTCCGCCCGGCTGTGGCTCCCGAGCAGGGAAACCACCGTGATTCCCAAGGGGGTAAACGCTTCCCTTAACGACTGATAATGCTGCCAAGCCAGTACTTCCGTAGGCGCCATCATGGCCCCCTGGTAGCCGCTGCCTGCGGCTTGGAGCAGGGCTGCCATCGCGACTACGGTCTTGCCGGAGCCAACATCTCCCTGCACCAGGCGGGTCATGCCCCGGGGCTGAGCCATGTCCCGGAAGATTTCTTCAAGCACCCGCTCCTGGGCTTGGGTCAGTTTATAGGGAAGTCCGGCTCGGAACCGCTGCACCAACTCATTCCCGCCCGCCAGCACCGGGCTCTTGAATTCACGCGGTGTTTGGCGCAGGCGGGCTACCGCCAGCTGAAGAAAGAGAACTTCTTCCCAAACTAGGCGGTCACGCGCCTTGCCCAAAGAGGGAAAGCTTGAGGGAAAATGCATTTCGCGGTAAGCTGCATCCCGGGCCATCCAGCTCCCCTTGAGCTCAGGCGGCAGGTATTCCGGGAAACAGTCTGTTACCTTTTCCAGCTGGCTCTGGATGAACTTGCGCAAGACTTTAGACGAAAGCTTGGCTGTTTCCGAATAGACCGGAAGGATCGCAGCCGGGCTTAAGCCCCCCTCCACCATCTCACTGTCGCTCACCAGAATCTCCGGAACTTTATAGTTCCAGCGCACTTTCCCGCTCACTGCCAAAGATGTGCCGACCGGGTACTGCTTTAAGATATACGCCTGATTAAACCAGACAGCATAAATCAATCTCCCCTCTTGTTCGAGGCTGAGCTTAATCACCTTGATTCTGCCCTGGCTGACCTGGGACGCCGTGACCGTACCGATAACCGTGGCATAATCTCCGTCTTTTAGGTCTCCAATGCTTCTGGGTCTTCTGTCTTCATAGCGCCGTGGGAAATGAAGAAAGAGCTCCGGCAGGGTGTTGATCCCGAGCTTGGCCAGTAGTTTCACTCTTTCCGGTCCTATCCCTTTGACATAGCGCAAACTGCTGTTGGCAGAGGCAGCCGGACGTTGGCCTCCTGCTGCGGAGCCTCTTATACTTTTAACTGAAGCAGATTCTGATAGAACCGGCTCAGGAGCAGGATTATCGGAAGAAGACGCTGATACAGGCGATGACTGTTCCCATATTGCAATGTAAGAAACCAGCTCCCCGACCAGCGCCCGCCGGCTGCTGGGCCCTGAAGTCTGATACACTTCGGCAATCCGGCGCAGCGCCGACCAGTCTCCTTCCGGGGAGAGCCGTTCCAGCCTGGCCGCCAATCCCTGAAGGAATGATGAAAAACCTCCGAGGGCTCCGGAATTGGTAAACCCATGTCTTTCCTCAGCCCGCAGGGCTTTCTTTAAGTTATTGATAATTAATGTTTCCGCCTTCATCAGAATCCCTCAAATCAACCAAAAAGAAAACTTTGCATTACCAGATGATGCTACAGAAAATCCGCGTGAATCCTTCGGGCAGTCGGAGTAACGGCCAACCCTCCCTGGGCCGTTTCTCTTAAAGAACAGGGCATTTGCCGCCCGATCGCTTCCATGGTGTCGATTACTTCATCAATCGGGATGGCGCTCCTGACTCCGGCCAGGGCCATTTCTGCCGCTGCCAGGGCCAGAGTGGCCCCGGTTGCATTGCGCTTCACGCACGGCACTTCCACCAGCCCGGCCACCGGGTCACATACCAGCCCGAGCATGGATTTGAGAGCAATAGCCGCTGCATGCGCACCCGCACGCGGAGTCCCTCCGGCCAGCTCCACGGCCATGGCAGCCGCCATGGCCGTAGCCGAACCGATTTCAGCCTGGCACCCGCCTTCCGCTCCGGAGACATTGGCCCGGTCGGCAATCACCATGCCCAGGCCCGCTGAAGTAAAAAGGGCGGTGATCACATCCTTTTCCGCAGCCTGGTATAATTCCTCAACCGTTAAAAGCACCGCTGGCAAGACCCCGCTCGAGCCTGCCGTAGGCGCAGCCACAATTTTACCCATGCTCGCATTGACCTCGGAGACTGACAGGGCGCGTGCAATCGCTTTGCTGACGGTTTCTCCCACCAAGCTTTCTCCCCTAAGGCGCCGGGCCTCAACCTTGGCTGCATCTCCTCCAATCAAGCCGGACAGGGACTTGCGCTCTCCGGTAAGACCGGATGCAACAGAGTCACGCATGACCTGAAGATTCTCACTCATACGCCTGCGCAATTGTGCTTCCGTTTGTTCTAACTGTTCCATTTGATCCAGAATGATGATCTCGCCTACTTTGAGGTTTTTCTTTTCAGCCTGTACTACCAAGTCTTCATACGAAAGCATGAGGATTCCCCCTATTCCAAAGGTTCAATAGCCATAGCCTGGACAACGCTCGGCAACTTTCTGATCAAAGCCAAGGCATCCTGATCGATCTTCTGGTCGGCTTCAACAACGGTTAAAGCCTGAGCTCCTTTTTTTTCACGCGAAACCCGCATCTGGGCAATATTCACTTGGGCCGCTGCCAGCAGATTAGTCACCTGTGCCACAACCCCCGGCAAATCCCGGTGCAAGAGCACCAGAGTATGATAATCTCCCGGAATCTCGACCGAGAATTGATCAATTTCCTTGATGACGATTCTTCCCCCTCCGATGGAAGATCCCGTAATCTCCATTTGGCGCCCATCTGTACTTTTAAGAATAAACTTCACAGTATTGGGATGGACATCCCCTAAATCCGCTTGAGCAAAATCCAGCTTCAATCCACGCTCATCTGCAAGTTCCAAAGAACGGCTAATCCGTTCATCATCCGGCTTCATATTCAAAAGACCGGCAACTAGCGCGAGATTAGTCCCATGCCCTTTACCCGTTTCCGCAAAAGAGCCGTGCAGCACAATATGTACTTGAGTAAACTCACCGTTAAAAATTTTACGAGCCATTGCACCTAAGCGTACTGCCCCAGCGGTATGGGAACTGGAAGGCCCGACCATAACGGGCCCTAATAAATCAAACACATTCGCTTTTCCCATGCTCTGGATTCCTCCCTAATAGACTTCGCTTGTACCCCGCCAGCATTAGATAAAACCCTCCGGTAAGCACTGAACTAATCCGCCCTAAGTCCCCTGCCTATAAAGATAGCAAAGGGCGGTTAAGTCCAGTATGGACTCGACTAACATTCAGAGGGGGTTGAATCCCCCTCTGAATGAAGTCTCGTTCAACCGGAGGGTGCTGAAGACTATTCTACGCCAAAAATGTAGTAATAGAGGGGTTGTCCGCCCGGATGGGTTTCGACTTCCACACCGGAATTCTCGCGCCCCAGCCAGTCCTGCAAACGCTGCACTTCCTGTGGCTCCACTTCTTGTCCATAAAATATAGTAACCAAATCCCGTGTCCGCCACTCCATTTTTTCCAAAGTTGCCTGAGCTACCGCCATTAAGCTGGTTCCGGTCGCCACAATTTTATCCTCCACTAGACCTAGGACATCCCCTGCTTTAATCTCAAGATCATCCCACTGAGAATCCCTGACCGCATAAGTCACTTCTCCGGATTTTACAGATGCCAGCCCGGTTTCCATTGCCATGAGATTATTCTCAGCTTCTCCTTCCGGATTAAAATTCATTAAGGCCGCAATCCCCTGGGGAATGGACTTGCTGGGAATCACGCTCACGGAACGCTCTGGGACAACTTCCTGCACTTGGCGGGCAGCCAGCATAATATTGCTGTTATTCGGCAGAATGTAGATGTTTTTCGCTCTGACCTTTCTCACAGCCTCAGCCAGATCCTCCGTACTTGGATTCATGGTTTGGCCGCCCACAACCAGTTCATCCACGCCGAGACTCTTAAAAATCTCGCTGATCCCTTCCCCCATGGTCACAGCGACCAGGCCGTTTTCTTTGTCCGGCACTCCAGGAGCACTTTCGACGGGTGCCGGCGGTTCTTTCTGGGCATGAGCCGCAGCTTCATTCTGGGCCAGCATATTATGGATTTTCACCACTTCCGGCGTACCGACCACGAGCAGGCTATCCCCCCAGTCCTTTAGGTCTTGGCGTATTTGCTCAGGATTAAGGGCACTGCCTTTTACCAGAAACTCCGTACAATAGGGAAACTCTAAATTTTCAACCCGGGCAATCCCCTGAGCAACTGGTTCCTGCACCGGCTGCGCTGCTGTAAAACTCTCGGGCTGAAGCGCCTTGCCTTCGAGCACGGCAATCCAACCACCTAATATGATCAAGAACCCTTGCCCGCCGGCATCAACCACCCCAGCCTGTTTTAAAGCCGGGAGAAGTTCCGGAGTTCTCGCCAAAGCCTCCTGGCCCTTGCGATAACCTTCCATTAACGTCTCCAGGGGGGAACCACCTTGTTTGGCCTTGGACAGGGCTGCCCGTGCTGTCTCCCGGGATACTGTCAAAATCGTACCTTCCACCGGCCTCATAACCGCCTTATATGCCGTATCCACTCCGGTTTGCAGGGCATGAGCCAACTGAGCGGCATTCACTGTTTTCAGCCCTTCGACTCCTTTGGCAATCCCCCGTAAAAGCTGGGACAGAATTACTCCTGAATTCCCCCGGGCTCCCATTAAAGAGCCCATCGAGACCGCCGCCGCGACTTCAGACACCGATTCCCCCGATGTCCGCTCGGCATCCCGGGCCGCCGACTGGATGGTTAAAAACATATTGGTGCCGGTGTCTCCGTCAGGCACAGGAAATACATTCAGGGCATCCACTTCCTGCTTTTTTTGTTCCAAAGCCCTGGCCCCGCCGGCAATCATTTGCTTCCATTGCCGGCCGGTTATGTTCTTACCCGAGTCCGTATCTGGTATCAAAATATATCCTCCTACTCTTGTTTCGAATATTCCTAGTCCAGAATGCGTACTCCCTGCACATTAACGTTTACCTGGCTAACCTTTAAACCTGTAAAGTTCTCAGTCGTGTAACGCACCCGTTCCATCACATTGCTTGCGACTTCAGAGATTCTCACGCCATAGCCTACGATAATAAAAAGGTCAATCACGACAACGTCGTCTTGGATCGAGACTTGAACCCCTTTGGCCAGGTTTTCCCGTCCTAATAAATCCGCAACCCCGTCCGTGATTTTCTTTTGGGAAGCCATCCCTACTAATCCATAACATTCAATCGCAGCAGCTCCGGCAATCGTTGCGATGACCTCTTCGGATATGTCAATTTTCCCCAGACTGTTATTGATTTCTTTACCCATTGAACGGAACCTCCCCGCTTGCTATGTCCACCAACATTCTATCAAGGAAATGAAATTTCTTCAAAGAAAAAAGCTTAAAAACCAAAAGATTTTGCGGTAAATTCAAGAGCAATTGAATTAATTGAACTAATATCCTTTGAAAAATCATTCTGAGTGCTGAATTCAGACAACTTGAATTCCAGCAAAAATAAAACCGCAAAAAATCAAACTTCAAACTATATCAAAATAAATGGTAAAACCTTGCCAAGATTAATATCTTTTGATAAAATATATAAGTGTCATTTTGTGGTGCAAAGGAGGCGTAAAGTATGGCAAATGTTTGTGCTGTATGCGGTAAAGGAGTTACCACTGGGATTCAAGTCAGCCACTCTCATATACGGACCAAGCGGACTTGGCAACCTAACTTGCAAAGGGTGCGCGCCCTTGTAAACGGTACTCCCACCCGGATCAAAGTTTGCACCAGGTGCTTGCGGTCAGGCAAAGTTCAACGTGCAGTATAATTAGCGAATGAAAAGCTCGGTTTTTACCGGGCTTTTTTTCTTCATTAATCTCCTCTGTCGAAGGCTAAATGGATGCATCTAAGCATTTTTGAGGTAAATTATATCATTTTCCCGTCTAAACGACGTGTTTTTCTATTTTGCGACATTCTTAGTGATAATACGCTGCAGGAATATTGTTAAAGAAACTCGAATTCCCTAACTTAATACAAGTCGGAGGTGTAATAATGAGAAGAATTGCCATTGTTGAAGATTTCCCGGCGATTCGAAAGCTTTATAAGAATGCCCTGGAACCAATGGAAGCTGAAATCTATGAATATGCCAGTGGTTCTTCCGCTGTCCAAGAGATCGCCAGTTTTCACCCTGATCTTCTCATCCTCGACCACCGTCTTCCGGATATGCACGGTTTCTCTATTCTCGAACAAGTTCCTGAGATGCAAAAGATTCCTGTGCTTGTGATTTCCGGCTATCTGGAATCCGAGTATCTTCCCCACTATCAGGCTCTAGGAGTAACCAGGATCTTAAGCAAACCCATAAAGATTGAAACCTTAGTCGAGCAGGTCTCCAGCTTGCTTGAAACTAACGAACATTAGACTTATAAAACGTCTATTTACGCGTTCGTTCCAAGATCTCCTGCAATTCCATCTCTGTAAACTGATAATGTTCATGGCACACAGTTCGTCTGCGTTCATCTGATCAGTCCTTCGCTTTTTACTCTGAATCCCCCGGCTAGCAGCTTTGCCGGGAGTTATCTCACCAGCACAACAAGGACATACCCTTCGCTCACCTCGACCGTGGCCTCCTTCTCCAGAAACACATTGCTGACTCCTCTGGGGGAATACTGCCACAGAGATTCCGCCTTGAGCGGATATGCCAATCCATCCGTAGTTACCACGGCTTTTTCCGTGAGCGGGATCAGAGAAATCTTTTGTCCTGGCTCTCCTTGAATATGATTAAGTCCGTTCATGACCCAGGCCTCATGCTGCTTGTCCTTTAAGATGAGGCGCAGACCTTGGCGGGCAGTCATAAGCATTAGAGCGACATTTCCCATAAAGTGGTCAATGCGGCCGCCGCTGGCTCCGTAAAGAATAATATCCGTCTCAGAGGCTGCCCGGGCTTTGGCAATGGCTCGATTCAGTGCCAGTTCCAAATCCGTCTCATCTTTTGCCTGCGGGTACTGTTCTATCTTAACCCCAGAGCTCTTGATCTGATTCAAACCGGCCTCAGAAATAGAATCGAGATCTCCGATCAGAAGATCCGGGACTCGCCCGGCAGCCAGGGCAGCATCTCCGCCCCGGTCAGCCGCCACTAAAAAGTGTATATTCTGCAATTCTTCTTTGCCCCAGCGCGCATCCCATTCCCCGCCGGCAATCACCGCAATTCTCAACTCAATCGCCCCCAAAGCCTTCGCTGAGGGATTCTAACTCGCGGTAAGCTCGGGCAGGGTCTGGAGCACCGAAGACGGCTGCCCCGGCGACCAGGATCTGGGCACCGGCTTGAATGACTGAAGGAGCGGTCCCGGTATGGATTCCCCCATCTACTTCAATCTCACAGGCTTGGTTCTTGCTCGACTCCAATTGACGGCGTACGGCTTCAAGCTTGCGCAAAACCCCGGGGATAAACTGCTGGCCCCCGAAACCCGGGTTTACACTCATGAGCAAAACCATGTCCAGGTCTTCCAGGATATCGTGAAGCATTTCCACCGGAGTGGCAGGGTTGAGCGCCAGCCCGGCTGTAACTCCAAGGCCTTTGATCTGCTGGATCAGGCGGTGGGCATGCCGGGAGGCTTCCCAATGCACGGTGATGTGGTCAGCCCCTGCCGCTGCGAAATCCGCCACATAACGTTCCGGTTCCTCGATCATGAGGTGGACGTCAAAACGCATCCTGGAGTGTGGGCGCAAGGCTTTAAGCAAAGCCGGTCCGAAGGTGATGTTGGGTACAAAATGCCCGTCCATGACATCGATATGCAAGATTTTCGCCCCGGCCTTTTCCACCAGGCGCACTTGTTCTCCTAAGCGGGCAAAATCAGCCGATAAAATCGAAGGTGCAATCACGGTTAGTATCTCCTCTCAGCAGCAATCACTTCATGCAAAAATGTTTGATAATGCTCATAGCGGGACGGCGCAATTTTTCCTTGAGCCAAGGCTTCTTTGACAGCGCAGTCCGGTTCCTGATCATGCAGGCAGCTCTTAAAACGGCAATGTCCGAGGAACGCTTCAAACTCCGGGAAAAAGTGCGGCAATTCCTCTCTCTTCATGGCCGGAAGATTAAGCACGGAAAATCCGGGCGTGTCTGCCACCAACCCCCCGCCAGCCACCATCAATTCCACATGCCGGGTGGTATGGCGTCCCCGGGCCAGCTTGCGGCTTACATCCCCTGTCTTCAGTGCAAGCTCCGGAGAGAGAGCGTTCAGCAGACTCGACTTGCCGACACCGGACGGACCGGCGAGCACGCTGATCTTATCCGCTAATTCCGCAACCACCCCGGGTATTCCCCGCTTGGTTGTATTCGATACGGCCAGAACCTTATACCCGATATTTTCGTATATTCCCATTACATTTTCCTGAATCCCTTTATCCTCTGTTCCCGGGCTCTTTTCCTTTCCGGAACGTACTTCTTCCCCCTCAAGGCTCTCTGCTTCTTTCCATAAATCCAGCTTGGTAAAGACAATCACCGGGCTGACCCCGGCGTCCGTCACCTGGATTAAGAGGCGGTCAAGCAGATTCAGGTCCGGTTTGGGTGAGGTGAGGGCAAAGACCAGGAAAGCCTGATCCACATTGGCAATGGTGGGGCGCACAAGCGAGTTGCGCCGTTCCTTGACCTTCTCAATCACTGCTTTGTCAGACTTTGCCGGCAGAATCTCTACCCGGTCTCCGGGAAAGAACTCCTGATCCCGGATACGAAAGCGACCGCGCAGGGAACACTCCCATACCCGGCCTTCCGCGTACACATAATAAAACCCGCCATACCCTTTAAGTAAGATTCCTTCAATCATGTTTTCCCTCAATCATAGTTCCCGATCCAGACATATTTACCATCCTGAATTATAAACTATTCAGGTATTCAGGATTCAGGAGTCAGAATTCAGAATACATCGGATCCTTATTCTGACTCCTGTCTTCTGATCCGTTCGGCCGGAAGAATTTCTCTGCTGCTTGGCCGAACGGCGTTAGTCTCCACTGGAGACTAACGTTCCTGACTACCTTGCCCAAATAGTTACCTGAATTAAAATCAACTGACTTCGTTCTCATATTCAACCGTTCCGTCCACCAGGATTTGCAAAACGGCAGGCGGATAGTAGCGCACCTCACCGGGAACGCCTTCCGTCATCCCGACCTGGTAATTTCCCTGCCAGACCTCATGCTGACCCTGGGAATCATTTAGTTTTATGGCCACATTATGAGTTTTCCCATCATTGGGCACCGCATGCAGCAAATTGGCTAGAATCATTCGCTGGTCGAGTTCACGCGCCACCGGTCCGGGTCCTCTGGAGATGACCACGGTAACTTCGCTTCCCTGGGCGATGGGTTCATTGGCCTTAGGCGTCGTGCTGATTACGACATTGGGAGGATAAATGTTAGACGGTTCACTGGAGACCGAGCCCCAAACGAGCTTTTTATCTTTTATTTCTTTCTGCGCATCCTCCACTCCCCAACCCACAATGTTAGGCATAGGGATTGTCTGCACCAGCGGTCCGCCGCTGACAGTCAAATGAATCGGCCCGCTTTTCGGCCACGGAGTTTTGGGCGCGGGGTCCTGAGCCACCACGACTCCCTCCGGAACGTCCTGGCCCGGACGCTCTTCAATGGTGGGGGTAGCCGTAAACCCGGCCGTTTGCAGCATATAGATGGCTTGGTCTTTCGTAAAGGCGCGGCTCAGAAGATCAGGAAATTCAGCTTTATCCGCTCCTTTGCTGACAACAACCGCAACTTCCTTTCCTTCCTTCAAAGTTGAGCCTGCGGTTGGTGTCTGTCGGATTATTTTCCCTTCTTCCACCTTATCGCTAAATTCTTGCTCCGGGTTCGGCGCCAGAGTGAGCTTGAGTTTTTCCAAGGCGATACCCGCATCCCGCACCGTTAAATTTTCCAACGGGGGCACGATCACGCTCGCCCCTCCAAAATAACTGCGGGCCCATAGGGTTGTGGCCCCTGCCAGAACAATAAACACCCCCAGCACGACGGCCCAAACCCGGCGCTTATTCAACTTTTTCTTTGGCTTGGGTGCTTCTCCCTGGGCAGCCTCCGCAATCTCCTTACTCAGAGATTTGTGCACAATGGTCGCTTCGATGTCAGGAGGATCCGGCAGCGGCCGCTCCACCGGGCGCCCGGCTTGAACCCGCTCCAGATCTTTCAGCAGTTCGCGGGCGCTCGGGTAACGGGTCTCCGGCGATTTAGCCACCGCCCGCATGATCACATGCTCCAGTTCCTGCCCAATCCGCGGATTCAGCTTGATCGGGGGAACGACCTGCTCCTGCAGGTGTTTTAAGGCAATGGCAATCGGGGTCTCCCCGTCATACGGGACTTTTCCCGTCACCATCTCATACAGAATGATGCCCAGAGAATAGATATCAGACTGTTCATTGCTCTGAATCCCTTTGGCCTGTTCCGGAGACAGGTAATGCACCGAACCGACAATGTTTCCGGTATGGGTCACCGTGGCCGAAGACACAGCCCGGGCAATTCCGAAATCCGTGACTTTCACCCGGCCGTCCGCTGTCACCAGAATGTTCTGGGGCTTGATATCCCGGTGAATGATATGATGCTCATGGGCATGATGGATCGCTTCCCCGATTTGCTTGGCAATGAGAATGGCCTGTTCCGGTGAAAGCGGAGCATAATTGCGGATGATTTCTTTCAAATTGCGCCCCTCGATATATTCCATCACGATATATTCGATTTCCCCATCTTTGCCCACGTCATAGATTGAAACAATATTGGGATGGGACAGGCTGGCGGCGGCTTGAGCCTCCCGCCGGAAACGGCGCAGAAATTCCTCATCACTCCCGAACTGCTCACGCAGCACTTTAATCGTGACAATCCGGTTGAGCAGTACGTCTTTCGCTTTATAGACAACCGCCATGCCCCCGGTGCCAATCTGTTCCAGAACTTCGTAACGCCCTCCAAATATTTTGCTCACCTTGATCACCTGCCTTCTGATAATGCTTGGGCTATCATCGCCTGGGCAATCGGAGCAGCCGCTCCTCCTCCGGTGCCCCCGTGTTCCACTAAGACTGCCACTGCAATCGTGGGCTTGTCCGCCGGTGCGAAAGCAATGTACCAGGCATGGGTCGGAACATTTCCGCCCGGCTCAGCCGATCCGGTCTTGGCCGCCACCTGCACATTGGGCAAAGCCCCCGGCGCCGCCGTCCCGTCATTCACCGCTGAAATCATCGCGCTCTTGACCTTGTCCGCTTCCTCAGGGGATAAGGCTGTAAGCCAGGGTTTTGCCTGGTTCTTATATAAGATATTTTGGTCGCTGTCCAGAACCCGTTCTACCAGGTAGGGGGTCATGATCTGCCCGCTGTTGGCAATTCCCGAAGCAATCAGGGCCATATGAAACGGGCTGACCAAGACCTCACCCTGCCCGAAGGTACTGGCAGCGAGCAAATTGCGGTCCAGTGTTTTCGGGACCAGTTCCCCGTTTGTGATCTGACTCGGCGGAACATAAAGTTCAAACGGTATCTTCTGCCCAAAACCGAAGTTTTTGGCAGCGGTCAGGAATCTCTCTTCCCCCGCCTCAACCCCGTGCGTCGCAAAATAGGTATTGCAGGAAGCCGCCAGGGCCATGTTGTAATTAACCCAGCCGTGGGCGCGGTCATTCTGTTCCCGGATCACCTGGCCGTTAATGACCGTTGAGCCGGTGCACTGGTAAAGATCACTCACATTCAGGTTTGAACGCAGGAGGGCTGCCGAAGTCACAACCTTCATGGTCGACCCCGGCGGGAATAAGGCAAAAGCATGGTTCAGCAGCGGGCCGTCCTTGCCCTTGGAGATGGCATCCCACTTTTCTTCCAAGGTGTTCGGATTATAGCTCGGCTGGCTGACCAAAGCCAGAACCGCCCCTGTGCGTGGATCAAGGGCCACTGCCGCCCCGACCTTGCCTTTAAGAGCTTCATAGGCCGTCTTTTGCAGGCGGGAATCCAGGGTCAGGACCACATCATCCCCCGCCCGCGGCAGATTAAACATCCGCTGCAGTTCCTGCGCGGGGGTTGCATTTTTCATGCCCAGGAGCCAGTTGGCCAAACCCGCTTCCAAGCCCGCAGACCCGTGAGCCAAAGTCGCATACCCAAGCAACGGTTCAAAGGCCTCACCCTTGGGATAGACCCGTTCAGATTTTCCGTTGTTTTTCTTGGTTTGCGCTAATACTTCGCCATTTCTGTCAAAAATTCCTCCCCTTAGCACCCTGCCTTCCAGCATGACCAAACGGCGATTGGCCGGATTCTGCAAAAGGGCGTCTGATTTCACCACCTGCCAGTAAACCAGACCAAGACTAAGCAGGATGAAGCTGGAGGCGATTCCCAAAGCCACTTGGCGCAACCCTCTGATCATGCGGCATACTCCCTTCTCGGAGCGCGCGCTGCATGAACGGCCGCTGTTTCAGAAATGTTGGCCAAAAGCCCCAACAAAAGAAAATGAGTTAAAAGGGAGCTGCCGCCATAGCTGACCCAGGGAAGAGGAATCCCGGTCAGGGGTAGGAGCTTGGTTACCCCCAACAGGATAATCAGGGTCTCGGTGGCGATTAAGATCGCGATCCCGGCAGCCAGAATCTGGCCGAACTGGTCTTTGGCACTCAGGCTGACCACAAAGGCCCGCATCACGACCACCAGGAACAAGCTTAATAAGGCCATCGCTCCCGCAAACCCCAGTTCTTCCGCAATCACCGCGAAAATAAAGTCCGTACTGACGGCCGGCACGGTAAAAGCGCCAATCCCGTTCCCCAAGCCCGTTCCAATCACCTGGCCCCCGCCAATGGCAAAGAGAGACTGGGCAATCTGAAACCCGTTGCCGGATACATCCTGCCAGGGGTTAAGCCAGACTTCCACCCGGCGCTGGACGTGCCCAAACAAGAAATACCCCAAAGAACCCGTGAGCAGGAGCATAGGCAGAGAGATGCCCAGATATAAGGGTCTCTCAGTCACCACATAAATCAGCAGCACAAACAAGGTATAGAATACCAGGGCTGTGCCTAAGCTTTTCTGAGCGGCGAGCAGTCCTAAAGAAACCCCGGCCATAATCACAAACGGCCCCAAGGTCCGGATATCCGGGATGGAGAAACGCCCTATTTGCACCGTCCCGATTTTCAAAAGCTCCTTGTGTTCCCCGAGATAGGATGCCAGGAAAAGCAAAGCCGCCACTTTGACCAATTCCTCCGGTTCAAAGGTAAGGCCGCCCACCTCCAGCCAGCTGGTCGCCCCCCCTTTGCTCACCCCAAGCACCAGGGTCAGAAACAGCAGTCCCACCGCCGCTAAACCCCAGAGATAGGTTAAGCGGCTGAGGCGCCGGTAATCACGCAAAATCCAGAGCATGCCATAGAACACCACCAGCCCCAGGTTGGCCCACAAAAACTGGCGCAGCCCTGTTTCCGGGCTGATCCTTACCAGAAACACCAGTCCAATCGCCACAATCGCTTCGACCGCAGGGAGAATAAAAGGATCCCCCCGGTAATGCAGCAGGTATTCCAGCAAACTGCCTGCAACCAGCAAGAACGAAAAAATACCCGCTTGCCACACGATGTCGGGGGTCAGTTTGCCCTGGAGTTTGAGCAGGCCCAAACCCACCCAGAGAATAGCCAGGATAATCATCCGGAGTGTCAATCGCTGCATACCAATCACTCCACAATGCAGCAGAGAGCCGTGAAATTATCCGGCGCTCCCCGCTCCAACACTAATTGCCTCAAGTTCTCCAAGTGTTCTTCCCACGAACTCTCTTCTAAAAATTCCTGTCCGATTTCCTCTTCCGTTAAGATATTGGAAAACCCGTCTGTGCACAGGAGAAAGACATCCTTGGCTTTCGCTTCCAGGCTGCGGCAGTCCACTTGAATTTTCTCCTCGGCCCCGATGGCCCGCATGAGAACATGACGGCGCGGATGGTTTTCCGCTTCCTCAACGGAAATTTGGCCCAGGCGCAGGAGTTCTCCGACCAGGGAGTGGTCATCTGTAAGCCGCTCCAGCCTCTCCTCCCGCCAGATATAGGCCCTGCTGTCCCCGACATGGGCAATCACGGCCAAAGAGCCGCGTACGATCAGCACGGTTAAGGTCGTGCCCATACCCTCTGTCTCAGGGAGGCGGCTGGAGGATTCAAAGACCAAGGTATTCGCCCGGGTTAAGGCCGTCATGAGCCAGGATTCCACTTCAGCGTCAGCGAGCTCAGCCAGTTCGGGAGCGATCCGTTCCAATTCCTGAAGCGCCGTGCGCGCCGCCACTTCTCCGGCCAAATGGCCCCCCATGCCGTCTGCCACCGCGTAGAGTCCGTATTCTGACAGCACCAGGTAAGCGTCTTCGTTATTTTTGCGCACACACCCGGTTTCGCTGAAACTAAGAATTCTCATTTTGCCACCTCGAATACTGGAAAGTAATACTTCCTATTTTCACATAGTCTCCAACAACGAGCTGCACCGGAGAGTTGATGCGTTCTCCGTTGACCCAGGTTCCATTCGTGCTCCCCAGATCTTCGATGAACGTCTTTCCTTTATACTGGCGAAAATAGGCGTGCTCCATCGAAGCAAAATGGTCAGGCAGGATAATGTCATTATTTTTGCCGCGCCCGATCCGGAGGCCTTTGCCGTCCACGCGAAAGGTTTTGCCCCGCGGCAGGCTCTCGCTTCCGGTCAAAACTTCCAGGCGGCCGAATTCCCGCTCCGGCCGGCTAAAAAACCCTTTGACCTGGAGATCGGCCAAGAGCGCCGTCAAAACTCTGAAGAGAAAAAGATAAATAAGGGCAACAAAAACCAGCCGCCCAATGACTAAAATACTTTGCATAAAACCACCTTCATGCAGTCCTGCGCTTTATCACCATAACCGTCTGTCCGAGCTGAATCCGGTCCCCCGGCGCCACTGCGTTCAGGGTAATCCGTTGATTATTAACCCAGGTGCCATTGGTACTGCCAAGATCGTCAAGCATCCACCCTTGTTCACTCTGAGTTAAGGCCGCATGACGGCGCGACACCTCGGGGTCGGACAGGATCAGTTCGCATTGGGTATGCCTCCCGATATAAAAGCTGCCCTCAGTGAGCGGGAAAATCTTTCCTGTATCCGGTCCTTCAATGATTTCGAGAAAGTAATCTAAATTCCTGCTTTGATCCTCGGCCAAGTGCAAGTTTGCCTGCACCGCATGATGAATGACATTGGTTCTTTCGGGCCAGTTGGAATCATCCGCTTCCTCGTCCCGGTCATCCTCCCACTTGACCTCAACCGAATCGTCAAAATCGGTTTCAATGAACATTTCCCGGGCTTTGACCGTATCATCCGCATGCAGTTCGATCGCCGGCTTGGTTAGAAACGTAAACCCCGCCTGACTCCCTTCTTTATAAACATATTTCGAAAGCTCAATCAGGAAAGCATCCCCGAAGCTGGCCAATGGCCCCCAGTCCCCGGAATGAAGAAAAACCCGGTACACATTCGGTACATACACCCGGGAGACACTGACCTGTTTGTGCTTGTACATCGCTTTAATTAATTCCTTGGCGATTTCCACAGGCTGAAGCCGGCTGAGATTTTTTTTGAACGGACCGGTAAATAAGCGTTCGGCAGCCTCTTCAAACCGTTCCAACAGGCTCATAAGCTATGACTCACTCTCCCACTGTCGACGCAGTTGTCCACAAGCTGCGTCAATATCTGTGCCCCGTTCCTCGCGTACGGTAACGGTTAAGCCGCTTCTTACCAACACTTCGGCAAATGTCTTTAATTCTGAAGCCAGGGGGCGTTTCATCCCGGTTTCTGCCACCGGATTGACCGGTATTAAGTTCACATGCCCCAACTGTCCTTTAAGCAAGCCTGCCAATTCCTCCGCCTGAGACCGCCGGGCAGTGTCTGCTGTCAGGGCCACTTCAAACGTAAGGCGGCGGTTGGTCAGGTCTGAATACTCCCGGCAGGCCGCCATCAGCTCCTTGAGCGGGTAGCGGCGGTTCATCGGCACCAAGGCATCGCGCACTTCATCTGTAGCCGCATGCAGGGATACCGCCAACCCTACCTGCGGGTTATCCCGGGCCAGCTGCCGGATCTTGGGAGCGACCCCGCTGGTGGAGATGGTCATGCGCCGCATTCCGATATTCTGCCCTTTGGCGTCATTCAAGAGGGTTATGGACTTTATGACGCTGTCATAGTTAAGCAGGGGTTCCCCCATCCCCATGAACACAATATTGGTGACGTTAAATTCCGGATCTTCCCGGCGCAGGTGATGGGTTATGTCTAAAACCTGGCCGACGATTTCCCCTGGGGACAAGTTGCGCCGGAAGCCGCCAAGGCCGGTGGCGCAAAACGCGCAGCCCACCGCACACCCCACTTGGGTTGAGACACAGACGGTACGGCGGTCGCGGGCAGACTTACGCTCATATTCCATCAGCACACATTCGATTGTATCCCCATCCTGAAGCCGGAATAAATATTTACGGGTCCCGTCATGGGAGCGCTGTTCCCGCACCAGCTCCAAAGGGTGAAAATCCAACCCTTCAGCCAATTGCAGGCGTTCCTGGGCCGGGATGTTTTTCATGTCCTCCCAGGTTTGCACGGCTTTTCCCTGCACCCACTGAAACACCTGGCCCGCTCTGAACTTTTTCAGTTCCAGGCCGGTGCAAACCCCCGTTAACTCCTGCTCGCTTAAGGCCCGTAATTCCAATCTTTTCATAGTATTCACCTAATTTGTACGTGCTAAACTTGGGTGCGCCGGAATTTCGCTAGGAAAAAACCATCCATCCCATGCCGGTGCGGGAGCAGCTGCAGCATTCCTTTGGCCGCCTGGCGGGCATCCTGCTCATCCACAAGGGTAAACGGCAGGCTCTCTCTAAGATCAACCGGCTCAAATTCCGGATGGGCCTGGCGGAAAGCCTTGGCCACTTCGAAGTTTTCCTCCGGCTCGACCGTGCAGGTCGAATAGAGAAGCTCCCCTCCGAGGGCCACACACGCGGCCGCTTTTTCCAGAATCGCCAGCTGCAGCTCCGGCAGCCCCAGCAAATCCTGCTCCTCCTTCTGCCAGCGCAGGTCGGCTTTGCGCCGGATCACACCCAGACCGGAACAGGGAGCGTCCACCAGCACCCGCTCTTGGCTTAAGGGCTTGACCCCCGGAAGTTCGCGCGCATCTCCCAGATGCGGCTCGATAATCCGAACCCCCAGCCGCTCAGCCAGTTCCTCGATTAAGTGAAGCTTATGGGTATGAACGTCAAAAGCCAGGATTAAACCCTGGTTCTGCATCAGCTGGGCCAAGTGGGTCGTCTTGCCGCCGGGGGCGCTGCAAGCATCAAGCACCTGCATGTTCGGAGCCGGGGCCAGTACATGGGCCACCAGCTGCGAACTCTCATCCTGAACGGTAAACAGTCCTTCCTGAAAGCTCTTGAGCTTCTCAACCGCGCCAAACTCCCGGATGATCAGGCTCTCCGGCACCCGCTTGCCCATCTCGGTCTTGACCCCTTCTTGAGCCAGGCGTTCTTCAAGTTCCGTTCGTGAAGTATTTAAGGTATTGGTGCGGATCCAGGTGGGGGCCGGTTCGTTATTAGCCCGGCACAAGGCCTCCGTTTCCTCAAAGCCCCAGCGTTTCAACCAGCGGCGCACCAGCCATTCCGGGTGGGAATAGCGCACGGAGAGATAGCGCACTCCCTCCCGTTTCGAATCCGGCCAGGGTAAATCCCAACCCCGGGTATCGACCTGGCGCAGCACGCTGTTCACCAGGCCGGCATACTTATGCTGACCGCTCTTGGTCAGCTCCACCGTTTCATTGACTGCGACCGCCGGCGGCACCTTTTCCATAAAGAGAAGCTGCCAGGCGCCGATTCTCAGAATCGAGCGCACCGGGTGGGGAAGGCTTGAGAGGGGTTTGGAGAGGTGTTGGCGCAGGGCAAAATCTAAGGTCAGGCGGTGCTTAAGCACCCCGTTGACAAGCATGGTGATAAACTGGCGGTCCCGGGCTTCCGGGTAATGGGCCAGTCTTTTCTGCAAGAGGAGGTTGGCATATGCTTTTTCCGTTTCTACCTGAGTCAGGATCCTGGCAGCCTCCTGCCTGGGTGTCGGGCTATTCGTTCCGGCTTCGGGGGCCATGGGCATCCTCCTTTAGCTAAAAGCTTCTCCTATAGTGGCGCGCCGGCCGTTGAAGAAGTCACGCGCGGGCATGGGGCGTTTGCCGGCGGGCTGAACTTCGAGCAGTTTGAGAATTCCTTCCCCGGTCTGCACCAGGATGCCGTCCGGCTCGATTCCGACCGTTTGACCGGGTTGGGACGGTGCTTCACGTTGAACCGCAATCGAGGCGTTCTTCATTTTTAGGTTGGGCATGACCCGGCTGCGCCAGATTTTAAGCCCTTCTCCTTGAAAATGCGTATAGGCTCCGGGCCAGGGATTGAGGCCGCGGATTTGGTTATGTAGTTCCCGCGCGGAGCGCCCCCATTGAATTTGCTCATGATCCCGTGTCAGCAAGACAGCATAGCTATACTCCCCGTCCTGAGGCCGGGGGGATATAGCATGCTTAGCCAACCCGTCCAAAGTAGCCAGCAAAAGCGTGCCCCCCATTTCAGCCAGGGCATCGTGCACTTCCCCGGTGGTCTCGTCCGGTTCGATCGCGTATTCCCTTTGCAATAGTATATCCCCGGTGTCCAGCCCCTCATCCATGAGCATAGTCGTCACCCCGGTCACACTCTCTCCGTTCATCACCGCCCAATGGATCGGGGCCGCTCCGCGATAGTGCGGCAGCAAAGAGGCGTGGACATTGACACAGCCGAAGGGGGGTATCTCTAAGATAGCCCGCGACAGAATCTGGCCGTAGGCCACGACTACGATGCAGTCCGGTATAAGCTCACTTAGCTCCGCCACAGTCAACGGATCTTTAATTTTAGGCGGCTGGAACACCTTAAGCCCAGCCTCCGTGGCAAAAACCTTGACCGGGCTTTGCTTAAGCTGTTTGCCCCGGCCGGCAGGCCGATCCGGCTGCGTAAAAACCGCCGCCACCTCATGCCCCCCTTCGACAAGCGCTTGCAAAGAAGGAACGGCGAAATCCGGCGTTCCCATAAACACGACTCTCATTCAATTCCTCCTGATCTTACTCCTGACTCCTGAATTCTGACTCCTACAACTAATTACTTGCTCTTTTGCGTCTTCGACGCCCGGTCTACGAATAAAACCCCTTCCAGGTGATCAATCTCGTGCTGGAGAGCCCGGGCCAGAAGGCCTTCCCCCTGGATTTCCGTCAGGACTCCCTGGCGGTTCAGCCCTTGCACCCGCACCCGGGCTGCCCGGGTTACTTCTCCGGTTACTCCTGGGATGCTTAAACACCCTTCCGAATCCGTTGCTTCCCCATACTGTTCAAGGATCACAGGGTTAACCAGTTCGATTGGCCCGTGTCCCACGTCAACCACAATCACACGTTTGGATACTCCAATCTGCGGTGCAGCCAAACCCACTCCATCAGCCGCATACATCGTATCCAGCATATTATCGAGCAGCTTTCGAATATTCGTATTGACCGTTTTTACTTCAAGCGCCTTCTCGCGCAGTACCGGAGCACCCATTTCCACGATTTGATAAACTGCCAAAACTTTTCCCCTCCCTTAATTCTTGCGGAATAAGCTTTTCCTATATTTTTACACATATTAACCCTATTCTACACTTATGATTTTGCTACCTATTGGCTCCATTTTTAAAGCGGGTCCACTGCAATATTAAGCGCAATCCCACTGCTGGCCGGGCTCTGGGCAAAATCCCGCACCCCGCGGTGAAGAAAAGCGCGCAAACGGTCCAGGTTCTTTCCTTTGACCGAAACCTGCCAGCGGTATTCATTCTTTAGTCTGGGCAAGACTGCGGGTGCAGGGCCCAAAATATCGAAACTGTTATCTTTTGCGACGAACTCATTTTCGGCGGCTATTCCACTCACTCCGCGCTGCAGGCTTAAAGCGAGTTCGTGCGCCGCCCGCACCACTCTTTCTTCCTGTTCATGCTGGAGCATCACCCGGATGACATGGGTAAAGGGCGGATAGCCGCGCTCCCGGCGGTAGTTAATCTCTTCCCAGAAAAAAGTTACATAATCATGGCTTGAAGCCCGCACAATCGCCCGGTCACTCGGGGCATACGTCTGGAGCACCACTTCTCCTTCCTTATGCGCCCGGCCCGCTCTTCCCGCTACCTGGGTCAGAAGCTGGAACGTCCGTTCCCGCGACCGGAAATCCGGCATATTTAAAGTCTGATCCGCCGTGATCACACCGACCAAAGTGACATTGGGAAAGTCCAGCCCTTTGGCAATCATTTGAGTTCCCACCATTATCGAGGCCTCCTGCCGCCGAAACTGCTCCAGGAGCAGGCGGTGTGACTCCTGGGAGCGGGTGCTGTCGTAATCCATTCTTAAGATCGGGATTTGCGGAAACAGACCGGCAATTTCCTCCTCTACCCTCTGCGTGCCCTGCCCGAAAAAACGGATGTAACGGCTGCCGCACTCGGGACAGCGGTGGGGAACACTTTGCTCATAGTTGCAGTAATGACAGCGCATTTTTTGTCCCTGGCTATGATAGGTCAAGGCCACATCACAGCCGGGACAGCTGGCCACATGCCCACATTCCCGGCAGACTACAAAAGTAGAATAACCACGGCGGTTCAGAAAAAGCATCGCCTGTTCCCCGCGCTCCAGCCGCTGGCGCAAAGCGCTTTGCAGATAGCGGGAAAAAATGCTCCGGTTTCCTTGGGCCAGTTCCTCTCTCATGTCAATTACTTTAACCGGAGGCAGGGGCCTATCCCCTACCCGTACCGGCATGGATACCAGCTGGATTTTGCCGCTGCGGGCGGCTGCATACGCTTCCAAAGAAGGGGTCGCACTTCCGAGCAGGACTACCCCGTTTTTTTGCTCCATCCGCTTGCGCGCGACCTCACGCGCATGATACTTGGGATTTTCACCTTGCTTATACGCCCCGTCATGCTCCTCATCCAGGATAATTAAACGCAAGTTTTGCAGCGGGGCAAACACGGCCGAGCGGGCGCCGATGACAAGGCGCTTGTTTCCGGCTAAGATCTCGGCCCAGGCTTTGGCCTTTTCCCCAACGCTGAGCCCGGAATGCAGAATGATAACTTCTGCTGAGAACTCCTTCACGAAATAATCCGCCACTTGGGATGTCAGAGAAATCTCAGGCACTAACAGAATGGCACTACCGCCCTCTTTCAGCACCTGGCTAATCGCCGCCCGGTATACTTCCGTCTTCCCGCTCCCTGTCACCCCGTGCAACAGGATGGTTTGGAAAGATCCCTGCGCCAGGGCTGCAATGATTTGCTGATAGGCTTCCTGCTGTTCGCGGGTCAAAGAGATGTCTTTTTTTTCCGTTGTATTTTCCGAATCTAACGCTATTCCTGATGCCGCTATTTGTTCGAAGGCATTGTTTTCGTCAACGGGTGTTGACATTTTGGATGTTTTCTTATTCACGGATCCCCAGTTCGAAGTAAAGCGGTGCTCTGTCTTAGCCCAGCCGCGCTCTAATATTTCTTCCAGCTGAACGCGGGCAATTCCTGTCCGTTTATAAAGCTGGGCAAGGGGCAAGGCCTTGCGCCTGGCTCTTAGTAAGACCATCATCGCTAAGTGCAGCTGCGGGTCAAATACCTCCATTGCCTGCAAGTCCGGATCATCCGCATCGATTAAAGGGATTACCCATTCTTCCGCTTTCCCTTTGAGCAGCGGCCACACGGTATGCAAGCTTTGGGCAATTGAACAAATCGTGGTCTCAGC
>NZ_JAFLRH010000025.1 GCF_017310645.1 Paradesulfitobacterium ferrireducens
AGTAGAATACAATATTCCGATTCTTTTAATCGAAAGGATAGTGACGGTGTTGCATCTACAAAATACTCAGCATGGTTTGAAAAATAATCGGAATACATCAAATAACGGAATATGCCCTAAAATTCCGATATCGGAATTTTAGGGCTCTGCTGGAGAGCAACCTGAGCGCCCAACTGGTTTCTGCCGGAGGAAGGGAACGGATGTTTTTCTTCCTCTCCTTCCTTACGGGCAGAACCAAAGCGATAAACTCCAGGGGCAAAGCCCCTGCCATTTACTAAGATGCTTTCAGATTACCTGAGGCAAGTAACTGTTCTCGGTAATAGTTTGAGCGCTTGATTAAGGGAGGGTAACCACCGTTGGTGGTGTAAATTCGTTTCCTGTTATAGTAGATTTCAATAAATCGAAACACCATGCTTTTTACAGTCTCCATCCTCAGAGTTTCTGTTTTGACCTTATGGATGAGTTCTTTCTTGAGGGTTGCAAAAAAGGACTCCATCCGGGCGTTATCGTAGCATTTTCCTGTACCGCTCATGCTCTGTATCGCTCCATACTTGGCCAATGTTTCACGGTAAGCCCTACTGGTATATTGGCTTCCCCTATTACTATGGAACAGCATTCCAAAGGCTTGATACTTCTTAGCTGCTGAAGTGAAAGCATCGACACAAAGTTCTGCCCTCATATGGTTTGCCATTTTTAATCCAACAATCGCTCCGTCAAAGCAATCTAGAATGCCGGCTAAATAAAGCTTGCCATCAGCTGTTGGGATTTCAGTGATGTCACCAAGCCATTTTTGATTGGGTGATGAGGCGCTAAAATCCTGTTGAATTAGGTTCTCACTGGCTTGTGCTGCGGGATCTGCCTTAGTAATTCCTTTGGCATGGAACTTTTTCCTGAACATGAGATGATGCTCTTTGCAAAGCTTAAGAACCAAATAATAGCTCCTGGTATAGCCATGGAAAAGCTTCAAATCCAAATAGATTCGATAGGGTCCATAGTCCTCATTTTCTGCACGAATCTCACGGATCTTAGCCAAAAGCTCATCATATTTATAGGGGCGGTCTTGGAGTCTAAGCCATTTGTAATATCCTGCTTCACTAACCTTTAGTACCTTACACAATTCTTTAACGCTATGCTCAGCTGGAATTTTTGTCTTTTGGGCCCTTATAAACCTAAAAAGTTCTCGTGCAGCTACTTCTTTTGGCTCTCGGTGAAAAAAGCTAAAGCTTTTTTAAGAATATCATTCGCTGATTCCAGTTCCTTGATCTTTTTCTCTAACGTTCTCATTTCCGCAGTTTTAGGGTCTAGACGGGGATGTCCGCTGCCAACAAATGCGATGGCTCCATGTTTTTTGACTTTGCCCCGCCATGTGTACAGCGTCGTTAGAGGTATGCCTAACTGCTCTGAGGCCTTTGTGGGTCCTATTTCGTAGGACAATTTGATGGCTTCTTCTTTGAAGTCTTTGTCATAATCTCGCAATCTGGATCCCTTCCCTTCTAGTGGTTATTATTTCCAGAATTACGAGTTTCCTGACTCAACTAAAATGATACTGCTTCATAACGAAAATGGGGATCCTTTAGGCGGTCCCCATTTTCGTTACTTTCTTTTGAGCTAGTTATTATTTACATTGTATCCCTATAATGTCGCCTTGTCGTGTTTCACTTGTACAATATGTGGCCCTTTAGAAACCAACTGCCAAAGGATGAAACTTAAAAGTCCGAAGATAAAATTTAGGACTCCCAGAACCAAGATCCGATTGGTCCAGTTAAAGGAAATAAGCATCATACCCACACTTCCCATAACTGTAATAGAGCTGTTCATCAAGGAAGAGGCTGATCCCGTATCCTCCTGTTGCTGTTCAAGCATTAGATTGGCACTGGGCGGACCGATAAGACTTCCTGCCAATGTGGACGGAAGGAGCGAAACGGCAAACCACCACGGACTAAGATTTCCAAAGGTGCCAACTAGCAACCCGCTTAGGGATAGTACCAAGTAACACGCACTTATAATTGTTCCGCTTTTAAATCGGCCGGAAAGCCTCATATAAAGCATCGGGCCTACGACCATGAACACAGCGTTACCTGCAAAGAAATAGCTAAACATTTTTTCACTCAAGCCGAATTGATCGATATAGATATACGACGACGATGAGATGAAAGCCATCAAAGGTATTGACCGAAGGGCAAAAGTCACTAACAATAAGGTAAATCCGGGATTCTTTAGTACTACCCCGAGCCGGGAAACCGACTGTAGAATGTTTCCCGTGTTGCGATGTTGAATGGTTTCTTCCATGGCAATCGCACCCGCAAGCGCCAGAATCCCTGCGCCGGACAAAACCCAAAAAATTCCTCGCCAGGATGATACACTTAAAACAAATGCACCGATTACCGGCGCTACAATTGGGGCAATCATCATCATTGAAAAGACAAGCGCCAAAGCAGTTTCCCGCTTCCGGCCCTCATAAACATCCTTAACAACAGCTGAACCCACAGAGGTGACAGCCCCACTGGCGACTGCCTGAAAAACCCGAAAGCCGATAAGTTGGTAAACATTCGTAGACAAAGCACATAAGACACTGGCAGTTGTATATAGAATCAAGCCGATCAGTAAAATGGGCCTACGGCCATACTTATCACTTAGAGGACCCCAAAACAAGGTCGCTGCGGCATAAAAAATAAAAAATAGCGTTAAAGTAAGGTTAATGAGGCTGGCAGGAACCTGGAAGTTATCTGCCATGTGTGGTAGGGCTGGGAGGTATAAATCAGTGGACAGAGGAATATAGGCGCTTAGGAAGCCTATTAAAGCGAGGAGTCCTTTCTCGCCCAGATATTTCTGTCCACTCAGTTTCGATCCGTCAGGTTTACTTGTTTCCATTATCATATTCCCCTCAATCAAGACGTTCGAGATACATACTATCCGTGAAATAATCAGAAAAAGTAACACTGCCGCCCAGCTCGATATGGCGTATCTTGCGGTATAACTCTTCCGCAAAAGCTAACTCACGATCATCAAGAAGCGCCCGAATTGCACCCATATGGGCAGCATTGCCAACGGCCTTTATTCTTTCCGGCGGAATATTGGGAACTAGGCCGATATTCAAGATATTTTCAGCCTTAAGATACGTGGCAAACGTACCGGCTAAAATCACTGAATCAAGGTCGGATACCGCTAATCCTGCCATCTCCACCAAGGTTTTAATCCCTGCGCACACTGCCCCTTTCGCATATTGAAAGGCTGCGATATCTTTTTGGGTGATGGTAATATCCCGTCCTTGATCCAAGCCATAGGCAAGGACAAACTCATTGCCTTTTTCAGTCCCCCGGATTCGACGTTGAAGCTCTATAGGAAGGTTTGAAATTGCTTCAGGGTCCCCAATCCTTCCTTGAGCATTGATTACCCCGGTCCGTCTCATCTCGTCAATTCCTTCAATCAGGCCGGAGCCGCAAATTCCGATTGGGGTCTGGCCGCCGATGACTCGACAACTCACCCCTTGCTCAGAGAGTGTTATGCTTTCTATAGCGCCCTTCCTTGCCCTCATGCCATTCGTGATGCCTGCTCCTTCAAACGCCGGACCGGCTGCAGTGGAACAAGCCACCATGGTATCGTTCGTTTTCAAGAACAACTCACAATTGGTGCCGAGATCGATTAACAGATGGTTCCCAGGTTCCAATACTTCCGGCGCGCCGAGAACAGCTCCTAAAGTATCTCCCCCCACAAAGCTTCCGATATTCGGGAGCAGGAATACTTTAGCTTGAGGATTTACGTCCAGGCTCAACTCATGTGCTGAAAATTGTAACGGACGATTGCAGACAGAAACAAAGGGAGCAACTGCAAGGTGTGAAACGTCAAGCCCGGTGAAAAGGTGATGCATTGTTGTATTGCCAACAATGGTCATTTTAATAATATCCTTAAGATTTACGTTTGTTTTAAGGTTAAGTTCATTAAGCAAACGATTAATGGTTCTCCGAATTGCATTTTGCAATAAGACAGCATTCTGCCTGCTTTCACTGGCAAACGAAATACGGGAAATGACATCAGCCCCATAAGCAGTTTGTTCGTTTTCAGTTGATACAACCTTCAGAACCGTTCCCTGCAAAAGATCAACTAAGGCGACAGCTACACTTGTTGTTCCAATATCGACAGCTGCCCCAAACAACGTTGACCTTGTATCGCCTGCTTCTATATCAAGAATTTCACGGTCTGTGACTGTAGCGGTCAGTGTATAGTTGTCAGCACGGATAACTTCAGGAGCCTTGCCGATAACATTTAAACTGGAAGCAACGATATTTTTTCCGGTGACGTTGATTAATTCGTCCACCGTACGGTCCCAGTCTCCCCGTTCATCGGCTAATGTCGGCTTGCTGAGGGTAAGGAAAACCTTCTTGACTCCAGGGTCCAAGGTTGCAGCCTTCATCCCTAAGAGCGCAGCTTCCTTCCGATCCAGCTTATCCACAACATCAAGTTCAATGATCATACCGTTTTCCGGAATTACTGCACAGGCTAGACGAATTCCAGCCGCAAGTTCTGTTTCATTCAAATGCTTTCGATCACGTTCAGTAGGCTGGGGAACCCTTCCTGATATGCGAACTTTGCATTTACCACAGGTTCCTTTGCCATTGCAAACATTCTGAACAGAAAGGCGATGGCGAACTAATGCGTCCATTAACGTTTCATCTGAATCGGCAGTAATCGTTAAATCCGGGAGTACCTTTATCTCCATAACGCCCTCCTGTTAATCTGATTGTTAATCTGATTAATTAAACCATCCTCTTGCTCTCTACTTTATCGTTTTACTATTTGAACAATATCAATCCTACATATGAAACGGTATTAGGGCCATTTGAATAGGGTATTTCATAATGTTTCAGCAGGTTCATGACGTCAATTCCATACGCTTCCACAGATGATATTGCTTTGTCGGGAAAAAAGCATTTCTCCCCCGTGAGATAGGCGCATTTTGCACAATACATACAGGGACCTGCGTTTAATGGTAGGATTTGTGCAAAGATATCCTCATGCTTTACATGCTCGAGTAGTTTCCTGAATACCTTTTCGTGATTGGCTTGTCCCTCTTGCATGCCTTCCCAATCATAAGAATCTTCCAACTGATGGACTGTCTGAAACAAAAGACCCTGTTTAAAGCTCAAAGCCCGCCTAATCAAATCACTGACCGTCCCAACCGCAGGAGGACACATCCAGTTTTTATCGTAGCATCCACATGAATTCTGTTCACATTGTTTTCTGAAGTCTTCGCTAAACGGAATTTTAGCCACTTCAACAATCGAAGCATGTGTGGCGTTTAATTCAAGGGCCTCTTTTACTAAATCGTTTAGAACCGTTTTCATATGATTGCTCCTTTTCAAAAGAGAGAGCCACCGCAGGCTCTCTCTTCAATGTAGAGCAAAAGTTAGTTTACCTACTCCTTAGCATAACTTCTGCTTAAGCCTCAATTATACATTCAAAAGGCAGTCGGGTTAGAACATTTCTTTACTCATTCTGTCGATCGCTTCACTGACTGAATCATATACACCCGGAAATGCACTCCAATTTCCTCCCATGGTTAAACAAGGGATAAAGTATAACTTGCCGCAATTCTTGCAAGCTCTCTCGACTTCTCTGGCAGCTATTTCAGGTGTCCAGGCCGGAAAATCAACCACACCGCTGTCAATATCACCCATAAAGCTGATTTTGCCCCCATATTGTTTAATAAGCTCAGGCGTGTTGTTCGTTGTCATGACACCCTGCCAGATATCGACTCCCATTTCGATCATATAGGGAACCAGATTTGCGGCATAGGAATCACTGTGATGCACGATGAGTTCAACCCCATTGGCCTTATAGAAACCGTAGATTTTCTTGTAGGCCGGCAAGTAGAACTCTTCAAACATCTCCGGGGATATGAAAGAGTTTTTTTGGCTGCCCCAATCGTCATGATGGAAAAGACAATCCGGGTGGATTTTGTCGATCAAGACTCTGGCAAAGGCTAACTCACGCTCAGTAAGATAATCAATCAACTCATGCATAGCCTCGGGTTCTTCATACAAAGCCATTAAGGCATCTTCCATGCTCATAAGATGATGGGTCATCTCAAAGACGCCGGGTGCCACAAACGGTGTGACAAATTCCTCGTTACGGTCAACCGAATTTGCGTGAGCCACAGCCGCGGCCCATGCTTCATCCGATGTTTCAATAGCGGGTGCCTTAACGTATTTTCTCCATTCAGTGATATCTTTCAATACCTTGTGTTCATCATCATGCACAGGGAACATGCCAATTTGGCCTTCCGGCCACTGCCATGTAATGCCCCATTGGTCTTTCCAAGTCTTACCGTAATTCATCTCTAATCCTGTCGGAACTTCCATGATGAAATGCATAAACTCATACTGCTTAACAAATCGATCCGGATTTCCACCTTTAATCGTTTCTAATAAGTTCTGTCTTTTGGTTAACATAAACCCTCGCCCTCCTTATACTTCCAGCTTGTTTCAAGCTTTTACTAATTCTTTGGCTTTAACAACAGCCATGCCGGCATCGGGAGCAAAACCGTCAGCGCCGATACTATCAGCCATCTCTTGGGTTACAGGTGCACCGCCGACGATAACCTTGAATCCAGTCAAGCCGCTGCCTTTAAGGGTTTGCACAGTTTCCTTCATGGCCGGCATCGTTGTTGTCAGAAGTCCTGAACAGGCCACTAAAGTAACGTTTTGATTTTCTTTAATAGCCTCAACGAATTTGTCTGCGGCTACGTCAACGCCGAGGTCAACCACACTAAACCCGGCACTTTCAAGCATCATCGCAACGAGGTTTTTGCCGATGTCATGGAGATCGCCCTGAACTGTTCCGATAACACATGTCCCCAATGACGATGTGCTCTCAACGGCGAGAAGAGGTTTGAGTACGTCAACACCCTTGGACATGGCTTTAGCAGCCATTAGCATTTCAGGAACATAAGCCTCCCCTTTGGAGAATTTGTCACCAACAACCTCCATAGAGTCAATCATAGCTTGAAGAATATCACCTGCTGCGTTTCCTTCATTCAATGCTTCCTGGACCAAGCCTGGAACGAGCTTGGCTTTTCCTACTTCTACCATAGCTTTTACTTCTTGGATTTTAGACATTTCTGTAGCCCTCCTTATAAATCTAGATAACATGTCTTATTTTTTTTGGCCGAATAAACCTTCTCTAAATGCTTCGATGTATTCCATGCAGTATTCATCTTTTCCTAACAGTGCTTCCGTTGCGTAGATCATACCCATCAAATCCTGATTGGTCGGACTGAGAATACCGCTGTCCATACCTGCACTCATCATCAGTACAGTAAAAGCCTGATTAACGAGTCTTCGCGCAGGAAGATTGAAAGAAACATTACTCAAACCACCTGTCACATGGATCTCCGGATACCGTGCTTTAATTTCTTTGATGACGTCAACGATCATATTAATGCCATCTTCCGAGGTACAGAGCATTTCGACCAGCGGATCGATGTGAAGGCGCGAGGGGGCAATCTTAAATTCCTCAGCTCTTTTCATGATGTGGGCAAACACATCCAGACGTTTTTGGGCTGTCTTAGGAATCCCGCTGTCGTCGCAAAGAAGGGCCACACATTCCCACTTTGTATCTGCAATGACAGGGAAGATAACATCAATCTTGTCTCCTTCACCGGATACAGAATTAATTAGCCCCGGCTGTTTGCAGAACGGAATCGCTTCGACAATAGCCTGGGCATGCGGGCTGTCGATAGCGATCGGCGTGTCTGTAACCTCCTGGACCAGGCCGATCAGCCACTTCAGAGTTTCAACCTCAATGCTGACATCCGTGGAGGCACACACATCAATAAAGTTTGCTCCAGCATCGGCCTGGATTTTAGCGAGATTGCGGATTAAGTCCGCGTCTTTTTCGGCAATTGCCTTAGCTACAGAAGGAATTGCACCGTTGATTTTTTCACCGATAATAATCAATAAATCTCTCTCCTTTTTCTGCTTTTTGCATTCACCTTGGCTGAAGTTTATAATTAATCAGATAAAAAACACCTTCCTTTTACTTTTCTAAATTAACTGATAAAGTTTAGAGTGATTATAAGTGAATATATTTTAAATTTCGATTTTATAACCTGTAAGCCTTTGTATATACATCTGAAATAATTAAGGATATTTCGTTCACATTGCACGATACTAGTGAGGGAGGTATTTAGATGGAACAATCGAAACCCACTCTAAATAATAATCACTTTCTAGCACAAAACTCGCTTAAACTCTTGGATGCTCTTGCAGGGGAAGGCAGCTTGCAACAATTAGTTGAAATTGGGTATGAAATGTTTGGGAACCCAATCTTGGTTATCGATATGAGTTTAAAAACCATCGCCTACTCATCTAATTCAAAAATCAATGACGACCCCGTATGGAATGAATACGTCAATTCCGGTTATCCATCATTAAGTTTAGTAAATTATTACGCATCGAATAAACTCAGCCAGCTCGTTAACCGGAGCGAATCCCCTTTTTTCTGGACTGATCCTTATTCAAAATATCCCCGGATTATGAGTAAAGTAGCATTCGGCGGCAAACCAATTGCTGTTTTAAGTATTATTGCTCATGATAAGCCCCTTCAAGATTCAGATCTTGAGCTTGCTGCCCTCTTATCTAAAGCTATCTCCATTGAGCTGCAAAAAAATCAATTCATTCACTATTCACGAGGATTAGTACATGAAAACTTTATTAAAGAGCTTTTAGACGGAAAGTTCAAGGATGGGAAAATCATTGATGAACGGATTAAAGTCTTAAATCTAACCTTCAGGAAAAATCTTTACACTCTCACGCTTGATATCAGCCGTTTTGATAATACAAAAACGTCCTTGACTTATTTGCGCAATGAACTTGAACAAAAGATACCCCACAGCAAGGCCGTCGTTTATGATGATAAGATCGTTTTAATCATGAGTTATGAGGATGACCAATTCTATAAATCCGAGATTAAGAAGTTAAAGATGTTTTTGAAAACCTACCATTTATATGCCGGTATTAGCCGTTGTTTTCATCATTTGGAAGACGTACATGAACATTATTTCCAATCATTGGATGCCTTACGATTGGGCATGATGCTTAATAAGGAAGAATATTTTTACCCATATGATGAATATGCCATCTATCACTTTGCAGAATCGTGTTCCGGTGTTGAAGATCTCAAGAAGAATTGTCATCCTTCTCTTTTGAAACTGATCGAGTACGATAAGGAGAATAATACCGACTATACCCGCAGCCTCTATACCTATATTATTCATTCCAAAAACATTACCGATTCTGCCAAAGCCTTGAATATCCACCGAAATACGATGTTCTACCGGCTTGAGAAAATCGAAGTCATTATGGATATCGATATCAATAACAGTAATACATTCCTTCATTTGCATTTATCGTTCAAAATTCTGGAATTGTTGAAAATAAATTTGCCGTAACGGAAATTTCCATCCTCCATTTAGGTGGTAGGATGGAATTGTATTTGTAATGGAAAACCTCGTGTCGTTTTATGTACCACAAAAATGGAACACTAAAAATAGGGTACTGCCTCTTAAAATCACTAAGAGACAATACCCCATTTCTTTATAGTACAGTTACCTTCCAACTCTTGGTATACAAGGGCTTTGAGAGCTTTATCTAAACTATTTCTTGCTTCAATTTATTGACCCTTATTGCTTATCGCAGCCTGAGCCGCGGCCAGGCGGGCGATCGGCACCCTAAACGGGGAGCAGGAAACGTAATCCAAACCGATCAGGTGGCAGAACTCGATCGAAGACGGTTCCCCGCCGTGTTCCCCGCAAATTCCCAGCTCGATACCCGGATTGGCTTCGCGGCCGAGTTGAACCCCCATCTTCATCAATTTGCCAACCCCTTCGCGGTCAAGCACAGCAAACGGGTTGTTTTCCAGGATGTCCTTTTCCAGATAGGCCGGGAGGAATTTCCCTTCCGCATCGTCGCGCGAGAAGCCAAAAGTGGTCTGGGTCAAATCATTGGTGCCGAAGGAGAAGAAGTCGGCGACTTTCCCGATCTCGTCGGCCAGCAAGGCCGCCCGCGGGACTTCGATCATGGTGCCCACTTTATAGGCAAAGCGGACATTTTGCTCCTCCATCACAGCTTCTGCGGTATCTTCCGTCAGTTTGCGCAGCATCTGTAATTCCTTGGTGTCAATGATCAGCGGGATCATAACTTCCGGATGGATCTCATACCCTTCCTTAACCAGACGGGCAGAGGCTTGGAAAATGGCCCGGGCCTGCATGGCATAAATTTCAGGGAAGGTAACGGCCAGACGGCAGCCGCGGTGTCCAAGCATGGGATTCAGCTCGGAAAGTGCCCGCACTTTACGCAGGAGTGCCTCTTTTTCCGCTAATTCGTGAGGATTTTCCCCGGTGAGCTTCAGCTTGGTGATTTCGACCACGAGTTCTTCCACATGCGGCAGGAATTCGTGAAGCGGCGGATCGAGCAGGCGGATCACTACCGGCAGTCCGTGCATCACCTTAAGGATGCCGTAAAAGTCTCCTTCCTGCATGGGCAGCAGTTTCGCTAAAGCTGTCTCCCGCTCAGCCAGGCTTTGTGCCAGGATCATTTCCTGGACAATCGGGATGCGGGCAGGATCCATGAACATGTGCTCGGTGCGGCACAGTCCGATTCCTTGAGCGCCGAAGTCGCGGGCGTTTTGGGCGTCATGAGGTGTATCTGCATTGGCTTGGACTTTAAGGACACGGATCTCATCGGCCCACACCAGAAGTTCCTTGAACTCACTGCTCAGTTCGGGGTCAATCATGGGTACAGCGCCTTTAATCACACGCCCGGTAGCCCCATCGATGGAGAAGACCGTACCTTCAGGATAGACCACATCGTCAATGGTCACAGTGTGGTTCGCATAGTCAATTTTCAGGGCTTCACAGCCACAGACGGCAGGCTTGCCCATATGGCGGGCCACCACCGCTGCGTGGCTGGTCATGCCGCCGCGGCTGGTCAAAATTCCTTGCGCGGCCAAGATTCCATGAATATCATCCGGCGTAGTCTCGGTCCGCACTAAAATGACCTTCTCGCCGGCATTGCCGAGCTTCTCAGCCTCATCGGCATCCAGGACGATCTTGCCCGAAGCGGCTCCCGGCGAGGCCGGAAGACCGGTAGCCAGCACATCCAGTTTGGCTGAAGTGTCCATGCGGCGGTGCAAGAGCTGGTCAAGCTGCCCCGGCTCAATGCGGCCGATGGCTTCTTCTTTCGTGATCAAGCCTTCGTGGCAGAGTTCGACCGCCACCCGGATAGCAGCGGCCGCGGTACGCTTGCCGTTGCGGGTTTGCAGGATATAGAGTTTTCCTCTCTCAATCGTGAATTCGATGTCCTGCATATCGCGGTAATGCGCTTCCAAATTGGTGGAAATCTGCACAAACTGGTCGTAAATCGCCTTGTTCTCAGCCGCCAGACTGGCGATCGGCTGAGGAGTGCGAATCCCGGCCACGACGTCCTCACCTTGGGCATTCATCAAATATTCGCCGTAAAGAGCCTTCTCCCCGGTAGAAGGATTGCGGGTAAAAGCCACCCCTGTGCCCGAGTCATTGCCCATATTGCCGAAAACCATGGATTGCACATTGACCGCGGTGCCGATGTTGTCCGGAATATTATTGATCTTGCGGTAAACGATAGCCCGGTCATTGTTCCAGGAGCGGAAAACTGCCCGGATCGCTTCTTCCAGCTGGACCTTGGGGTCAAGCGGAAAAGGTCTGCCGGTCGTGCGCTGAATAAGTTTCTTATATTCCGCAACCATCCATTGAAGGCTCGCCGGGGACAGCTCGGAATCATATTTAACCCCTTGCTTGGCTTTAGCTTGTTCAAGAATAACCTCAAAATGATGATGCTCTACCTCTAACACGACATCCCCGAACATTTGGATGAAGCGGCGGTAGCAGTCAAAGGCGAAGCGTTCATTCTGGGTCGCTTCGACCAACCCCTGAACCGTTTCATCGTTTAAGCCCAGATTAAGTATGGTATCCATCATTCCGGGCATGGAAAACTTGGCTCCGGAACGCACGGATACGAGCAAGGGATTCAGGCGATCCCCAAAGATTTTGCCGGTAGCCCGTTCCACCTCCGCTAAAGACGGCTCGATTTGAGCCCACAAGCCCTCCGGGAACTTCTGACCATTTTCATAGTACTCGTTGCAGGCCTCAGTCGTGATGGTAAACCCCGGAGGCACCGGCAGGCCGATATTAGTCATTTCCGCCAGGTTAGCCCCTTTCCCCCCTAAGAGGTCACGCATCGAAGCCTTTCCTTCCCGAAACAGGTAAACGTACTTCCTAGACATGTCTCTCCCCCTTAAAAATTATTTCTAGTACCAGGCTCGCTGTCTCTTCGACTGCTTTGCCAGTAGCATCAATAATGGGACAGCCAATTCTTTTCATAACCCCGCGGGCATACTCCAGTTCTTGCATGATCCTCTCGAGGCTTGCATAGTCCGCTTTGGCGCCGAGGCCGAGGGTTTTTAGGCGTTCAGTCCGGATTTGATTTAAGACATCAGGCCTTAGCGTGAGCCCGATGACCTTATGCGGGGAGACTTTGAAGAGTTCCTCCGGAGGGTTCACCTCCGGCACCAGCGGGATATTGACCGCCTTGATCCCTTTATGAGCCAGATACATGCTCAGCGGCGTCTTGGAAGTGCGCGAAACCCCGATTAGCACGACATCCGCAAAGAGCGACCCCCGTGGATCTTTGCCGTCGTCATACTTAACCGCAAATTCCACCGCCTCCACTTTGCGGAAGTACTGTTCGTCAAGGCGGTGCGTGATATTCGGAATATGGCTGGGAGTCAGTCCGGTCTGGGTGGACAGGGCGCCGATCAACGGTCCCAAAATATCTATCGTCTGCAGATTATACTCTGCTGCTTTATGTTCAAGATAAGTGCGCAGGTTAGTCAGAACAAGCGTATAAGCGAGAATGGCTTGCTCTTTCGCCGCTTCCTCGATGATCTCATCCAGATGGGATTCATCCCGCACATATGGCACACGCCGGATACGGGTACGCACTCCGTTAAACTGAGCGGCGGCAGCCCTGCTTACAAATTCCGCGGTCTCGCCCAGAGCATCGGAAATCACATAAATCACAGGTCTCTCAATTGGCAAATCAACACCCCCAGCTATTCAGGGATTCAGAATTCAGGAGTCAGTAGTCAGAATAGCTCAGAATATGTTTCCAGCTAATGCTCCTGACTCCTGACTACTAACCCTACATCTTCGCAATTTCCACAAACAGCTTCGCTACATTCGTCTTGGTAAAGCGTCCGACGACTTCAAACTGAGACGCCCCGTTTTCATCAATAAATTCCTCAACCACCGGCAGGCTGTCAACCTGGTGCTGCACCAGCTTTTTCGCCGCATCCAGAACCGGTTCGTCCGCAGCCGTCATAATAATGTTCGGCATCCGGGTCATAATGACTCCGATCGGCACTTGTTGGATATCGGTTTTACCCAAGGCAGCTTTCAGCAAATCTTTGCGTGAAACCATTCCTAAAAGTACCCGGTCTTCATCCACCACACTGAGACTCCCGACATTCTGGGTAAACATGCCCACAATGGCCTCATACACACTGGCATTCTCTTTCACAACGGCAGCCATTGACTTAAAATCCCCAACACGCAATTGCCTGAGCTTTTCTGCAAACGGAGAGAGTTCCGCTTTACCCCGGTAAAAATACCCGACTCGGGGACGAGCGTCTAAGACACCGGCCATCGTCAAAATCGTCAGATCCGGACGCAAAGTTGCCCGTGTCAAATCCAGCTTGGCCGCAATCTGTTCTCCTGTGATGGGACTGGACTTCTTAACGATTTCCACAATGCGCGCTTGACGTTCTGTGAGTTCCACCCTTATCACCGCCATTTTCCCGAAGCTTTAGAAATTAGAAATCAGGAGGTGTGAATTCCCTCAAACACCTCCTATTTTAACATATAAATTGAAAATGTGTTATACTAATTGCAATTTTTTCGTTCAAAATTACTAATTATTTATTACCAGTAAGGTATCAGAATTCAGTAGTCAGAAGTCAGAAGTCAGAATACCACTAGATCCCGGCTCTCTTCTCCTGTCTCCTGACTCCTGCCCTGAAAATAGACGAGGGGCAATTACTTAGCGAACCGTAGAGCAGAGGAGCGTCGAGAGCGTAGTTGATTCAGCGTTAAGCAGCGTCACGGTTCACTTCAGGTATTACCCTAAGGTTTGGCGCTGTAGCTGAATCAACAAGCGAACAGCTCCGGCGCGTGGTGAGCGGGTAATGCACCTTGGCTATTTTCATCCATCAGTGGTGCCGCATAGCGGCATGGGAGTCTGACTCCTGTCTACTGAGTACTTACCGCACCCTATGCGCTTAGCAGGCTTAAATCCCCCAGGCAGCCGAGCATTTCCACACACTGTCCGAGCAGAGCCAAGCGCGCCGCCCTCAGGTTCTCATCTTCCACCATAATCATGACCGCTAGGAACAGCTTCTCAATAGAGGGCACCAGTTCAGCAGCGACTTTATACGCCTGTTCGTATTCAGCCGCCTCAAGCAGATTGTCAAAGCGCTCCCGGCGCAAGAACAGCTCTTCAGCCAGCTTAATTTCGGCCGGGTCCTCCAGAACCTTTTCATCAAACCCTTTAAGCTCTGCCTTTTTGCTTAAGTTATAACAGCGGACATAAGCCTGCACATACTCTGCAAATCCGGAATCATCCCGCTTGGCATGCAGTACCAGGGCTTTTTGAGCGGTGCGGAAGAGCTTGTCGCTTCCCTGGGCCAAGACCGCATCCACCGTATCATAACGTAATCCTTGATCCTGGAGGATATAACGGAGGCGTTGCTGGAAGAAATCCTGCAAGAGCGGAAGAATCTCGTTTAACGGTAGAATTTGGACTCCCTGCTCCCCAAACAACCGGTGAGACTCACTGACCAACTGTGCGAGAGAGAGATCCCATTCTGCTTTCAGCAAAATGCCGACAATTCCCTGAGCCTGACGTCTCAAAGCATACGGATCTTGGGAGCCGGTCGGCTGAATGCCGATACCGAAAGCTCCGACAATGGCATCCAGTTTATCCGCGATACTGACTATCCGGCCTGCTAAGGACTCAGGCAGGGCATCTCCGGCAAAACGGGGCTGGTAATGCTCCACGATTCCTTGGCACACTTCCGGGCTTTCCTGGCTTAACTTCGCATATTCCGCCCCCATAATGCCCTGCAGCTCCGGAAAATCGTACACCATTAGGGTGGCCAGGTCGGCCTTGGCCAGAAAAGCAGTGCGGTCCACCAGCTCTTGTTTTTCCGTGCCCAGACCCAGGCTGCGGACGATAAACCCGGAAAGGGAGCGCAAGCGCTCGACCCTGGCCCTCACCGTACCCAGTTTTTCGTGGTAGACGATTTTTTCCAGTTTCCGGACAAAGTCTGAAAGCGGAACCTTAGAGTCTTCCCGGTAATAAAAAGCGGCGTCTTCAAGGCGGGCCTTCAGGACTTTTTCATTGCCTGCTTTCACTTTCTCCAGGGCTGTTTCATCTCCGTTGCGCACGGTGATGAAGTAAGGAAGGAGCTTTCCGGCAGCGGAACGGACCGGGAAATAGCGTTGATGTTCCCGCATCGGGGTGGTAATGACTGCTTCCGGTAGTTCCATGTAGCGTGCCGGAACTTCTCCCAACAGGGCAGTGGGATATTCTACAATGTGTATAACCTCGTCCAGCAGTTCCTCATCCTCCGCGACTACCCCTCCGGCTTTTCCAGCCAAAGCCTGAATCTGGTGCCAGACATTGATTTTTCTTTCCTTTGAATCGACCAGAACATAGCCCTGGCGCAATTTATCCTTGTACTCAGCCGGCTCCTGCAAAACTATCGGTTCTTGAGCCAGGGTGCGGTGCCCTTGAGAAACCCGCCCGGCTTTAAGCCTGACAAATTCAAACTCCAGGATTTCCTCCCCATACATGGCCACCAGCCAGCGAATCGGGCGGGCAAAACGGAAGTCCAAATCCCCCCAGCGCATGGGTTTGGGGAAATGGAGAGAGGTGATCAAGTCACGGCAGAGTCCCGGAAGCAGAGATTTGCAATCCTTTCCGGTCTCCGACTTTTGGGCAAAGACATAGGGCACTCCGTTCACTTCCTGGGTAAATAGGGAATCTACACTCACCCCCTGGGAACGGGCAAACCCTTCGGCGGCTTTGGTCGGTTTTCCGTCCGGACTATAAGCCGCTTTCACAGCAGGCCCTTTTACTTCCGTGTTCAGGTCTTTTTGTTTCTCAGCCAGTTCCTTCACCAGGAGCGCCAGCCGCCTGGGAGTAGCATATGAGTTTACCTCCGCAAAGTCTAACCGCATCTCCTGCAGCCGTTTGTGCGCCAGTTCTTCCAGCTGGGCCATGGCTCCCGGAATAAACTTGGCCGGGATTTCTTCCGTTCCAATTTCTAAGAGAAAGTCTTTACTCATCTCATCCCACCTCCTTGACACTTGTGCCTTTGAGCAAAGGAAAACCGAGTTTCTCGCGCTGTTCAACATAGGCTTGAGCGCACAGGCGGGCCAAGGCCCGGACGCGGGCAATATAGGAAGTACGCTCGGTAACGCTGATCGCCCCTCTGGCCTCCAGCAGATTAAAGGTGTGGGAGCACTTTAAGACATAATCATAGGCAGGAACCACCAAACCCTTTTCTACAGTACGCTTGGCCTCGCGTTCATACATGTCGAACCAGATCTGGAGGGCTTCAATGTCGGCAGCCTCAAAATTATAGTGGGAGTAGTCGATTTCGTTTTGGAGATAAATATCTCCGTAGGTCACATCGCCCACCCACTCGATCTCATACACGCTGTCCTTGTTTTGAATAAACATGGCCAAACGTTCCAGACCATAGGTGATTTCCGCACTCACCGGCTGGCAGTCAATGCCGCCGCACTGCTGAAAATACGTAAATTGAGTCACTTCCATACCATCCAGCCAAACTTCCCAGCCTAGGCCCCACGCACCCAAGGTCGGAGACTCCCAGTTGTCTTCCACAAACCGGATGTCATGTTCTTTGGAATTAATTCCGAGCCGTTCCAAGCTTTGCAGGTATAATTCCTGGACATTGGCCGGAGAAGGCTTGAGAATCACCTGGTATTGGAAATAATGCTGAAGACGGTTGGGGTTTTCCCCGTAGCGCCCATCAGTCGGACGGCGTGAGGGTTCAACATAAGCCACATTCCACGGTTCCGGTCCCAGAGCCCTCAGAAAAGTGGCCGGGTTCATCGTGCCCGCCCCTTTCTCCACATCATAGGGCTGGGCAATGATACACCCTTGTTCACCCCAGAATTGGTTGAGGAATAAAATCATATCCTGAAATTTCATGTTAGGCCTCCCTTTATCGATGTTCGATGTCGATGTTCGTGGTTCGTGTTTCGATGTTTGATAAAAATAAAAACTCCCACCCCCGCAGCTTCCGCTGCAGGGACGAGAGTTATTCCCGCGGTTCCACCCTGCTTGATCCTTTCGGATCCACCTTCGTTTTCGATGTGCTCCGAGGCCCCACACTTGCCGCTTCCATCCGGCTTCCACCCTTCCGGACTCGCTTCAGGGAAGTTTAAGCAAGCTTATTCTCTTCATGGCACAAGAGGAATATATTTGCAAGTTATTATATGCAATGGACAGGCTCTTGTCAATCTGGTTACCCATTTTCTGGTTACCCATTTTCCAAGTTATCAAGAGCATTCTTTTGTATTCCAATGCTGCGATAGTATTCGATAATGTATTGATCCACTTTTTGACTGAGCTTAAGAAGCATTTCTTTACTTACATTCATGTTTCCCGCGTTATTGAGAATTGCTCTGGCAATCTCCATTTTATCTGTTACATGCATCTTTTTCACTCCGCATATTACTTGTAGTATTTCTTAGTCATTATTTTACATTAAGTGTTTGCTGATTGCAAATATTAAATACATGCAGCTTGCAAGTTCTGATACCCTGCAAAGTCAGCTAAAGTTATCATCAGTGAGGGGTGAAGTATGTGGAAATAAAGGATGCAATTGATAACAGGTCTATTGGGCAAAGAATCCGGCAAGAAAGAGACAAGCTTAAACTTTCGCGAGAAGAGTTTGCTGAAATTCTAGGACTTTCAGAATACTATATTGGGCAACTCGAACGAGGAGAGCGGCAAATGAGCCTCCCTGTATTGGTTAGAGTCTCTCACTGTTTACATTTGTCTTTGGATTACCTAATCCTGGGGAAGAATGTTGCCAGTCCTTCTTATCTAAACGATAGTCTTAATAATTACGATACTTGTGATACACCCGACATCACTGGGATATCAGACTCCTCCGCTATTATTAATACCTCTATTAGTGACGAAGAATCCAAAAGGATTATTAATGAATTGATCAACAAGTGCTCATCAAAGGAATTAGATTTAATCAGAAAACTAATTATAACGATTCTCCCCTACATGTAGGCTTAAAACGGGGAAGTAATTGTCTTGATCAAAATCTCTAAAAGAGAAACCTTGATTCAGCTTGAACTGGAATCAAGGTTTCCTTTTTCCTTTGGCATATCAGAAGCTAGGGTTAAATCCCGATTGGCTCAGAATCATTTTCATCTTCAACTTCCCTGATAATGACTGTATCCGTAACCACCACCGGCTCTGCCACCGGGGTTTTGTCAACTTCCAATTCATAATGGGCCAAAGCTGCTCCGGCTGCACCCAATAGACCTAAAAGCCGCAGCCCGGGACGCCGCCAAAAAGTATAGGCCAAGGCTGCCCCTAAAGGGGCGGAAACGCTCAAGAGGGTCTTGTCCCGGCGTTTTAAATTCACCTTGGTTTGATTCAGAGCTTCCATCTTGTCTTTTACATCTTCCCAGACTTCCCGGCCCCGGTTCTTCCACGTCCCGGTCATGGCTTTTTGCTCTGATTCAAGATCAGCCAAAGCCCTAATCACATCTCCCCCAGCGGCTTTCAGTGCTTTGCTGGCCTCATCATACCCTACTCCCATACGTTCCCGAAGGATGTCTATCTTTTCCAGTTCGCTCCACATTTCTTCATTCATTGCGGCTTCACCCTTCCCGTTGATTGTTGATGCCTTCTCCTCCGATTTCATTGCCCATTCGCCAGGAGCGCAGGTTATGTTCAAACTTCTCTTCACAATATTGTTGGAGTGCTCTACGTACTTCCTGCTCCATCCAAACTGGCCAGCGCAAGCGCTTTACTTTCGCCCACTCGGCCTGAGCGAGCCGGCGCATAAAGGCCAAGGTACCCTGGCTGAGTGTTCTGCCGCTTAAAGTTCCACGGCACGAGGAGCAGACAGTCCCACCCGCCTCCGGACTGAAAAATACCCTTTCTCCTTGGATTAGCGCTCCGCATTCCGCACATTCCTCCAAGCGCGGGGAATATCCCAGAATCTCCAGCAAACGCAAGGCAAACAGGCTCTGGACAAGAAAAGGATGTACCTCAGCTAACATAAAGAAACAAGTTAATGTTAGAGTAAATAAATGGGGCTGGGGCTCTTCCCTCACGGTCGCCGCGTCCAAAAGTTCTGCAATGGCCGTGGCCGCCAAGGTTCGGTCTAAGTCATTCCACAGATGGGGAAAGCTTTCTCTGGGGCTGGCTTGAGTTACAGTGTCCAAGGTACGCCCCCGGTGCAGGAGGAAGTCGGCATATGTAAATAATTGCGCCCCGGCGCGCTGGCGGCTGGTCGGTTTGCGTACTCCTTTGGCCACGGCCTGCAGTTTGCCGGATTCCCGGGCAAAAAGAGTAAGCAAGCGGTCAGACTCACCGTACTCGCGGCTGCGGATCACTAAGGCATCCGCCTGATAAACTGCCACGCGCGGCCACCCTTTCTATTTTTTGTCTCCCCGCATCCTAATATGCATAAATGGATGGTCGTTAGGAAAGTAAATTTGAGGGTTCAGGAGTCAGGAGTCAGGAGCGCTATCGAAGCGCTCGTGCCTAAACGATCTGCCCCTGCTTCCACCAGTTGCAGGGCTAATTCACGGGTGCGCACGCCGCCTGCGGCTTTGACTTTGACCCCCGCTCCGACCCAGGCCTTGAGCTTTTGCACATCGGCTACAGTCGCTCCACTGCTGGCAAACCCGGTCGAAGTCTTGATAAACTCCGCCCCCGAGGTACGCACCAGCTCCGCTGCCTGCTTTTTCTCTTCCTCGGTCAAAAGCGCGGTCTCAATAATTACTTTCACAACCAGGCCGCAGCTATGAGCTGCTTCCACGACCCGGTTGAGATCCCGTGCCGCCGCATCCCAGTTGCCTGCTTTCATACAGCCGATATTCATCACCATATCTATTTCTCTCGCTCCCAGAGCTTTAACGGCAAAGACTTCCTGAACCTTTATTTCCGTTAGCGTAGCCCCCAGCGGAAAGCCGATTACCGCACTGACACCGATGCCGGTGCCATGGAGCAGTTTAGCGCAGGTACGGACATGCACCGGATTGACACAGACTGTGGCAAACTTATATTTCTGTGCTTCATGGCACAGATTGACGATATCCTTTTCCGTGGCATCCGCTTTGAGTAAAGTGTGGTCAATCATGGCCGCTAAGTTCATAGAGATCCCCTTCCTATCTATTCAGGTGTTTCAAATATGGCAGCATGCCCGCATATTACTCACGAGAGTCATACCCCAGCTCACGCAGGGATTGCTGGCGGTTGCGCCAGTCTTTTTTTACTTTTACCCACAGTTCCAGAAACACTTTGCTTCCTAAGAACTTCTCTATATCTTCGCGGGCCAGGCGGCCAATTTCTTTGAGCAATCGGCCCCCGCCCCCGATGATAATCCCTTTTTGTGAGTCCCTCTCCACAATGATTAAGGCACGTACTTTCACTAAAGTCTGCTTCTCCTGAACTTCCTCGACCACGACCGCGATTGAGTGGGGCACTTCATCCCGGGTTAAGGCAAGCACCTTCTCCCGGATTAACTCTGCCATGATGAAGCGTTCAGGCTGGTCAGTCACCTCATCTTCTGGATAGTAGAGCGGCCCCTCTTCTAAGTGGTCAAAGATAACTTTCAAAAGCTCATCCGTATTATCCCCGGTCCTGGCCGAGATCGGCACCACCGCCCTGAAATCAGCTAACCCGGCATACTGCTCGACCAGAGCGATCAGCTGCTCCGTGCTTAACAAATCAATTTTATTTAAAGCCAGAATACAAGGGGTACCGGCTTCCTTAATCAGATGAATAATATATTCTTCCCCGCTGCCATACTTCTCCGAAGCATCCACTACATACACCAGGACATCCACATCCCTGAGGGAATTCCTGGCTGCGTCAACCATGTATTCCCCCAGCTTATGCTTCGGTTTATGAATCCCCGGGGTATCTAAAAAAATAATCTGTCCCCGCTCTTCCGTAAGTATGCACTGGATCTTATTTCTGGTCGTCTGGGGCTTATCCGACATGATTAAGACTTTTTGCCCCAGCAAATGGTTGAGCAAGGTTGATTTCCCGGCATTCGGACGGCCGATAACCGCCGCAAACCCGGAACGGAACCCCTTAGACTTATTCGACATAGAAATTCTCCTGTCTTCTGCCCTGTAAATATCGGCAAGGTAGCTTGCCTGTTACATTCATCAGTGGTGCTGCGTAGCAGCATGGGAGTCTGACTCCTGACTCCTGACTCCTGACTCCTGACTCCTGCCCTGAAAATAGACGAGGGGCAATTACTTAGCGAACCGTAGAGCAGAGGAGCGTCGAGAGCGCAGTTGATTCAGCGTTAAGCAGCGTCACGGTTCACTTCAGGTATTACCCTAAGGTTTGGCGCTGTAGCTGAATCAACAAGCGAACAGCTCCGGCGCGTGGTGAGCGGGTAATGCACCTTGGCTATTTTCATCCATCAGTGGTGCCGCATAGCGGCATGGGAGTCTGACTACTGACTCCCGACTCCTGTCTGGATGTACTCCGGCCCGAATGAAAACGGCAACAGTTCCTGCAAAGAGGTCTCTTTAACACGGCCCTGCCCATTTACAAGCAGAATCCGGCAATTCCCGGCAAACTCCCGCATGACCTGGCGGCAAGCTCCGCAGGGAGACGGGAATTCTTCCGTCGGCACCGCAATCGCAATACTTGTCAGTTCCCTTTCCCCGGCAGCCGCGGCTTGAAAAATGGCGGTGCGTTCTGCACATACGGTCAGGCCATAACTGGCGTTCTCGACATTCGCACCGGTATATATTTTTCCGGATGAAAAACGGGCGGCCGCACCCACGGGGTAGTTGGAATACGGTACATAAGCCTTTGTATAGGCTTCCCGAGCCAGGCGGATTAAATCCGCGTCCGCTGCATTTTTCGTGTAATTATCTTCGGTCACAGGACTTTCACCTCAATTCCCGCCCCTGCTTGGTTTTTCATGTTCACCATATCTGTTCCAGCCAACGCCAAAGCGGAGGCCCGAAAAGGAAAATCCCGATCACCACGGATTGCAGAGCTGTCACCAGAACTGCCCCCGCTGCGACATCCTTAGCCATACCGGCCAGAGGATGAAATTTAGGCTGGGCTAAATCAACCACCAGTTCAATCGCCGTATTCATCACTTCAGCGGTGATAACACTCCCAATCGCATAAATCACCAGCACCCATTCCCATCGGCTCAGGCGCACCCACCAAGCTGCCCCAAGCACCAGGATAGCCGCTATGGCATGAAACTGCAGGTGTCCTTGGGTTTTCCAGCTGTACATCAAGCCGCGCCAGGCTAAAGCCAAACTGCGGGTAAAGCCGGCCGGTTTCTGGTACTTGGTCATCTCTGTCTACTCCCTCTCAAGCCCAAGCCGGGCCATCACTTCTTCTTCCTTAAGTCTCATCGCCCGGCGCTCTTCGTCCTGTTCATGATCATAGCCCATCAAATGCAGGGTTCCGTGCACTGCCAAGTACACCAGCTCACGGGCCAGGGAATGCCCGTACTCCATGGCCTGTTCCCGGGCCCGCGGTACAGAAATGATAATATCCCCCAGTAAATCATCCGTCAGCTCAAATTCCCCGGTACTGATTTCCGGTTCCTCCTCGCTCTCCTCCCGGAGCGCAAACGAGAGCACATCCGTCGGGCTGTCAACGCCCCGGTATTCCCGGTTTAACTCATGGATCCGTTCATCATCAACCAGACTAAGGCTTACTTCACTGTCCTCCGAACCCCCCGCCAGGAGCAGCGCCTGTTCAACTCCCTGACTTAACAGCCGGGTTAAATGCTCCTTTTCCTCCGGGGAAAAACTTTCTTCTTCCCATAAAATATCTAGATTCAATCCGATTCGGTCCTTTCCTAAGCTTCTTTGGAATCTGATGCTTCATAGGCTTCAACGGGAGCGCCGGAAGCCTTCGCATCCTCGGAGGTTGTTCCCTCCGCCGCATTACTGGCATGATTCCCGCCCCGGGTCGGTAAATCCGGATATTCCACCCGGGAGTGAAAGATTCCGGTTAAGACCCGGACAAAAGCCATCGCAATCCGGTCTAAATCCTGAAACGTCAGATCACACTGGTCCAGCTGCCCGTCGTTCAGTTTATCCTTAATAATTTTCCGGACTAACCCCTCAATCCGCCCTGGGGTGGGCTGTTTCATCGAACGCACCGCAGCCTCCACACTGTCGGCAAGGCAGACCAAGGCTGCCTCTTTGCTCTGCGGCCGCGGCCCATCGTACTGAAAGGCTTCTTCCGGAACATCCTCATTCTCTTCTTTCGCTTTATGGTAAAAGAAGCTGACCAGGCTGTCCCCATGATGCTGCGCAATAATATCCATAATCGGCTGAGGAAGCTTGTTTTCCTTGCCTAACTCCAAACCGTCTTTCACATGGGAAGTGATAATAAGTGCGCTTAAAGTGGGCGCAATCTTATCGTGAGGATTATCCTGAGCGAATTGATTTTCAATAAAGAAATAGGGGCGTTTTAATTTCCCAATGTCATGGTACATCGATCCAACCCGCACCAAAGCCGCATCGGCATTTACAACCTCGGCTGCAGATTCCGCCAAATTCCCGACTAAGATACTGTGGTGATACGTCCCCGGAGCTTCCATCAGCAAACGCTTTAAGAGCGGGCGATTGGGATTGGACAGTTCGAGCAGCCTGACCGCCGAAGTAATGTTAAACCCTGACTCAAACCAGTGCAATGTGCCCACGGTAAAGACGGAAGAAGCAAGGCCGTTGACAATTCCGAGTAAGACACCGACCGCCCACACGGTGAGCCGCATTCCGGACATAAGCGCGATGCCGCTCACTGTCAGCACATTTACCGCGGAAATATAGAGCCCGGCTCTGGCTAAGTCCGAGCGCTGGCTTAAGTGGCTGACGCTGTGCACCCCCACCAGTCCGCCAAATAGGGCTACCAGCCCCACTTGAATGCCTGACGACATCGCTAAGGTAGGATCTCCCAGCAAAGCTACAAAGACCGCCAGCACGACGGAGCCCAACAGTGCCGCTTCCACATCCACCAAGATGGCTATGGACATCGTGGCCCAGGCCACCGGGATCAGCATCCCGGCCAAGGCGTTATATTCCGCCCCCCCAAGATTTAGGGCAATAATCCCTTTGCCCGTAATCAGCACTAAGGCCATGGTGAGACCGATTAAAACCATCTTTTTGAATTCCAGATTCGCCCGTTTGTACTGTAGGACGTAAACCGCGATCGCCGCCATTCCCCCCAGCACGATCAGAGCAATCCCGGCGGTGGAACGCCAGGGCGTGCGGTTGTCGATCAAGCCGTAAGCAGCCAGTACCGCATACGTGCTTTCATCGATAATATCTCCAATGCCTACGATTTTCTGACCTGCTTTATACCGGTGCACCTCAAGCTTGACTTCGGCACGCGCCTGATTGCGTAGTTTCTCCGTAGCCTGTTCATCCAGAAGCAGGGTCGGGCGGTTCACTTTAGCATTTATAAATGTCTGGACAAATTTCTTTAGTGGATCAGAAAGGGCACTTTGTTCAGTGTCCTTCATAATTTTCCCTTTTAAGGCAGCCACATCAGCCTGAGTGCGGGCACCGGAATCGAGATTACGCGCCCTGCCGATAATAATCGCAGTTACCGTATCCTCCGCACTATTCAAATCTTCCGCAGGAGTGCGCATGAGTGCCGACAAATCCCCCTCTGCCATCAAAGCGAAAGGCTGGGTCTGCTTTAATTTGGCCAGACGCGTGTCTTGGGCCGAATTCATGGCATCATGCAGGGCAGTAAACGCCTGGCTTAAATCCTGGGCCAAACTTGAAATGTAGTCCTCATCCGGATTATAGACCGGTTGGACAGCTTTGGCTGCCTCCTCCTGATCCCGGTGATATTTTTCAATATCTTCAATGTTTTTATCCCAGGGTGCGGGGATATATTGGGGACTGGGATCACCGACTTCAATATTAAGTTTCGACACAAACAAATTAGAAGCAATTAAAAAGGTAAACAACAGAAAATACACCACGGCAATAATAACCCTTTGCCACGTGGTGCCTTGCACAAAACGTGTGAAAGAACTTGTCCAAATCTTGCGTAAATCCAACCTCATCATCCTTTTATTAGCCGTTCACGATATCCAGTCTCGTTCAATTGGGCTTACCCCCCGGCTTTTCCCGCTTTTCATAGGCTTGAATAATCCGCTGCACCAAAGGGTTGCGCACCACATCAGCCGCCGAGAAATAATGAAAAGAAATCCCGGAAATCCCGCCCAGGATATGCTGCACTTCAATCAAGCCGGAATACTGTCCGCGGGGTAAGTCGACCTGGGTCACATCACCGGTGACAACCGCCTGTGATCCAAATCCCAGCCGTGTCAGAAACATCTTCATCTGCTCCGGAGTGGTATTTTGCGCCTCATCTAAAATGATGAAAGAATCATCAAGGGTACGGCCGCGCATATACGCCAGAGGGGCAATTTCGATCGCACCCTTTTCCAGGTAACGGGCCGTTGTCTCCGGGCCAAACAAATCATAGAGTGCGTCATAGAGCGGGCGCAGATAGGGATCAACTTTCTCCTGCACATCCCCGGGAAGGAAGCCCAGCTTCTCCCCTGCTTCAACCGCCGGACGGGTGAGTACGATTCGACTCACTTCCTTGGCCCTGAGAGCCCGAGCAGCCATGACCACCGCCAGATAGGTTTTGCCGGTACCCGCTGGGCCGACTCCGAAAACAATTGGGTTTTGTTCAATCGCCTTAATATAATCAGCCTGGCCTAAGGTCTTGGGTTTAATCATACGGCCGCGATGGGTCGTGGCAATCACTTTGCCTAAAATATCGGCAACTCCGGTGAAATTCCCTTCTTCAACCTGGGAAATCACATACGACACATCCGCCGGGGTTAGCCCATGGCCATTCCGGACCATGGCAAGTAATTCGCTGATCGCAGCCTCAGTCCGTTCCACTTCGGACGGATTGCCGCTGACAATGAGTTCCTCCCCCCGTACCACACATTTTCCACCCAAACGATCTTCCAACATTTTAACATGAGCATCCTCAAGTCCTAACAAACCCATGGCTTCTGCAGAATTATTCAGTACAAACTTGGCTTCTGTACGCAATCTTTCGCCTCCATTAAGGATTGGCATAAACCGCTATATCCTCGTAGGTTTCCACCTCTACTCGAACGCGTTCCGCCCCGCTCTCTGCGGGCAGAACTTTGACCGCTTCCTCAATCACCTGCGCGCCGGGCATAATCTTCGCGTAAACCTGGTTCCGCGCCCGCTCCTCGGCTTCAGCCCTCGCTTCCGCAACAGCCCGTTCATAAGTATTCTGCACTAATTCTTTGTACTTTACAGATATAAGTTCGACAGGAAAACGCCAATTCCTCCAGGCCAAAAGCGGTCTGCTTTCCACTTCTTTATCCGCTTGGGCATACGGTGACTCAGGTGTCGTTACCATTATGACTCGGGAACCAAATTTTATACCAAAGCCTTCGGCTATATTCCCGCTCTCTTCAACCTTTGTTTCTGCAAGCGGTACTTTTTCTTCGGCACTATACCATACCCTTCCCCTGACAAATCCTTTGGCTGCTGTTTTCTGGGCACTTGCCGGAATGCCGGGTCCAGCCGGTACCGGAGCTTGAACAATGAGAACTTGTCCTGCTCTTACTGTTTCCCCTTCATGAACTTGCGGCACTCCCTGAATCACCATAATCTCACGGATCAATCCCGCTTTGGCTGCGACCAAATTCCCGGCTTCTTTCGGTACAACCGGGCGGATCTTTTCCACAATGCTAATGTTCACATGGGTTCCGTGGCGTTCGATCCCTATCCAGGCAGCGTCAGGCGTTTGTTCCTGCAAAGCCTTGGCGATCGCGTTAAGATCCAAGCTTCGATGCCAGATCCACTTCTTGAGCCCAAGAGTTTCCGCTTGTTGAATGAGCATGTCCCCGGGAACATTGTTATTGCCGCTGACTGTAACCGACAGTACCATCTGAGATAAGACACTGACCGTAATCACGATCAACGCCGCCCCAGCCAATAAACCTTTGCGCCGCCACCAGCGCCTGAAAATAAAGGGCAGGCCGTATTTGGCCATAATGCGTACTCTGGTATGGCTTACCCTCGCCGGACGCCGCAGTTTGGGAAAGTCCTCCAGTTTAATCCGGCCTTTCAGCCCTCGCTCCGACCTCTGGGCGTGGTACAAGACAACTTTTTCTTTGACAGCCTCGTTAATAAAACGGGAAATGTCATTTCCCTGCGCCAAAAAGTATAATTGTCCATACAAAAAAGCGCGCATCTTCTTAACCATTACCCGCTTCACCTCCGACATAGGTAAGAGAGATCAGCTTGCCTTCGATGTGTAGTTCCGTCGCTAAAATCGTTTTGAGCACGAATTTCCGTCCGTTCATGCTAAGTTCCCCTATCGAAGTATCAAGCTTAATCTCATCCGGGGTAAACACAATAATTGCTCCATAGTTTTCAACCAAAATCTGTTCCCGGCCGGTAATCGTAATTTTCGGTCCCTCTGCAACGACATCAGGCGGAAATTCCAAAGCATCCCCCACGCTTTTAGAAAGCTTATCTAACATCCTCATATTCCTCCCTCGCTTTAACTGGTGGACTTTCGGAAATATGTCAAACCCAAGAGAGGAAAAAAAACCCTCCCTTGATTACATGTTTATGAAGGGAGGGGTGGGATTAGTACAAGCCTAAATTAAAGACCCGGCCAGATAAATCCGGCCGGATCCCTTTCCTGCAGAAAATTAAGTTGAAGCCAAAACATATCCTAGGCTAGCTGCCAAGCAGTTCACGCACAATTTGGTTTACAAGCTTGCCATCGGCGCGACCCTTGGTCTTGGGAGTCAAAGCTCCCATCACTTTGCCCAAATCTTTGGGGCCTTGGGCCCCTACACTTTGAATGGTTTCTTGGGCAAGCCGGCGAATTTCCCCTTCCGAAAGCTGTTGAGGAAGATATTCCATCAGGACTGCAATTTCTTCTTCCAATTCTTTCACTTTCTCGGGGCGCTCAGCCTTCGTAAATTCGGCGATAGCATCACGGCGCATCTTCACTTCGCGTGCCAAAACCTCAATCACTTGCTCATCATTAAATTCTTGCTTTTTATCTATTTCTGAGTTCTTGATGGCAGCCCGAGCCATGCGGATTACGGAAAGCCTTACCTTCCCCTCCTCTTTGGCCTTCATGGCAGCCTTCATATCCTCAACAAGTCGATCTTTAAGGGACAATCGTGAGCCACTCCTTACTTGAACTTGCGTTTACGCGCAGCTTCGGATTTTTTCTTGCGGCGTACACTCGGTTTTTCGTAATGTTCATGTTTACGAGCTTCCGATAAAACACCCGAACGCTGACAAGTACGCTTGAACCGGCGGAGTGCGCTATCCAGGGATTCGTTCTTACCGACCTTGATCTCACTCATTCTTATCCCTCCCTCCACTGGCTCGTCAAAAGTACACATTTTTGATTATACTGGATGAACTTGGTTGAGTCAAGTTATCCTAGCTTCGTACCCAGCTTTTGCCCTCCTAATAAGTGAAAATGCAAATGCGGCACCACTTGACCTCCATCTGAACCGATATTCGTAATTACTCTGTACCCTGATTCGGCCACTCCGTGTTCAGCTGCTAGTTTTTTGACAACGCTTAGCAAGCGGCCCATTAAACCTTCGTCTTCAACAGCAACTTCATTTAAGTCTTTAATATGTTTTTTAGGAATAACCAGTAAATGTACCGGAGCTAAAGGGGCAATATCTTTGAAGGCAATCAGGTCTTGGTCTTCATATACCACCTCGCTTGGAATCTCATGGTTTACGATTTTACAGAAAATACAGTCTGACACTTTGATTATTCCCCTTTCTATGTATATTACAGACACCTTTGCTTGGTGCCCGCGCTTGGTTATTCGTCTTTAAGAGTTAATTTCCTCCTTGAGATGATCCCTGTCCAAAATAATCTGCACGAGTTCCCCGCTGCGCCAGGACTGCCCGTTGGCGCGTGGCGGCAAATACACGTCCAGATAGTTGCCGGTATGGCCGGAGGCAATGCCTTGTTCATCCACGCGTTCGATCAAAACCTCGGCTTCGCGACCGAGAAAGCGCTTGACATAGGTCTCATGGCTTGCCTTAGCGACAGTGAGCATTGCTTTCACCCGTTCTTCCTTCACGCGGTTCGGAATTTGGTCGGGATAGCCTGCCGCCGGAGTCCCTTCTCTCCGGGAATAAGGAAAAACGTGGATATTGGCAAAACCGCAACTCTCGACAAAAGCTAGGGCCTCCCGGTGATCCCGCTCACTCTCTCCCGGAAAACCGACAATGACATCCGTAGTTACTGCCACATCGGGAATATGCTGAAACAGCTTATCCAGCAACTCCTTGTATTCGCCCAGGGTATACGGGCGCTGCATACGGGCAAGTACGGCATCACTGCCGCTCTGTAAGGGGATATGCAAGTGCGGGCACACCACCGGAGAAGAAAATATGCTTTCCAGCAAGGCCGGGGTAAATTCCATCGGCTCGATTGAACTCAGGCGCAGCCTTTTTAAGCCTTTAATCTGCACCAGTTCCCGCACCAGGCGCGCTAAATTCCAGTTCCCGTCCAAATCCTGGCCATAGGCACCGGTGTGGATTCCAGTGAGCACAATCTCCTTATACCCGGCTTGAACCAGCTTCTCAGCCTCCGCCAGGGCATTTTGGGGGAGACGGCTGCGCACAGGCCCGCGGGCATAGGGTATAATGCAGTAGGTACAGAATTGATTGCACCCTTCCTGAATCTTAAGCATGGCCCGGGTGCGGCTTTCTCCTTCCAGCATCGGCAGCTCTTCAAACTCCTTGACCTGCCAGATATCGCGTACTGCGCTGTAAGGCCGGCGTGGCCGGTTTGATGCCGGGTCTTCACGCTCTTGGCGCACCTCTTCTATCAAATCGAGAATCCGGTTCCGGTCCTGGGTGCCGATCACCAGATCCACACCCTCAATCTTCAGAACCTCCCCGGGGGCAGTCTGGGCATAGCAGCCCATCACCACGACGAAGCTGTCCGGATGAGCCTTAATCATACGGCGAATCACTTGGCGGGACTTGCTGCCCCCGGTGTTGGTCACGGTGCAGGTATTAACTACCACCACATCCGCCCGCCCCGCACTCTCCACCACCTCATACCCGGCTGTGCGAAACAACTGGGCCAAGGCCTCGCTTTCAACCTGATTCACTTTGCAGCCCAGCGTCACAAAAGACACGGAAGGGCGAGCCCGTGCTCCTTCGTTATCTTCCAAGTTGATTCAACCCTCGCATTCAAACAAACTGTTTTCTCTGGTGTTAAGGTACTCAGAATTCAGAAGTCAGGAGTCAGAATTATAGTACTCCGGGTTCTTTCATACAGCTCCATCTGGCCGAAAGAATTGCTCTGTAGGTTGGCCGAACAGCGTCAGTCATCCTCGAACGGCAAGTAGCATCTGTGGAATCGCCCTCGGCGATGATATCCCCCGGAGATCATCGTCACCGAAGAATTTCGACACCGAAGACTGTCGTTCCTGACTCCTGTCTCCTGTCTCCTGACTCCTGATTACTTCTACCCCAAGTCTTCCCACTGCACCAGGGCAATAGTCAAGGCGGCCAAAGCTGCTGTCTCCGCGCGCAGGATGCGCGGGCCTAAGGTTACAGCCCGGGCCGCAAGATACTCCGAAGCCCAGGTGACTTCCTCCGGCTCAAAGCCCCCCTCCGGCCCAATCAATAGTGCGAGCGGCAGATTCCGGTCCAATTCTGTCATGACCTGGGTCAAATGGCGCGCTTGTTCAGCCTCGTACGGAATCAGCCACTGGGTTCTTTCCGGCAACACTGCCTTTAGCTCTGCCCAGTTACTCACCGGGTAAATGACCGGTTCACGCACACGCCGGGACTGTTTGGCCGCTTCAGCCGCGATCTTCTCCCAGCGCTTGACCCGCTCCCGGGCTTTCTCCCCTTCCAGGCGCATCACGGAGCGTTTGGCGCGCAGGGGTATCAGGCCGGCCATCCCTAATTCCGTCCCTTTCTGCACCACCCATTCCAGCTTGTCCCCTTTGGCCAGGCCGGTTACCAAGTACACCGCGGTCTTGGCTTCAACCTCCGGGTAGTGTTCTCCCAGTATCCGGACACTCACGCTTTCGGGGTAAATCCGCTCCACCTGGCCCAGCCATTCCCCGCCGCTGTTGTCAAAGCCGATTACCTGATCCCCGGGGCCGAGGCGCAGCACCCGGACCAAGTGCTCTCTTTCCTCGCCCTGGAGCCAGAACAGATGGCGGCCGCGCTCCCTGATTTTGAAACGGTGCATCCTATGCCCACCTCGCCCGGTAAAGTATCCAGCCCGAATCTTCCGCCCGCTCCACGATCTCTAGTCCGGCGGCCTTGAGCTCTGCTTCCACCTCATCCGCGCGCGTGTCAATTATCCCAGACGCCAGGAACTCTCCGGCCGGAGCCAGGAGTTGCCGAAGCTCAGGCAAAAGCCTGATAATCACATCCGCAATAATATTGGCCACCACCAGATCAGCCTGCCCGTCAAGTACCTGGCCCAGATCGCCCCATTCCACTTTCACCGACTCGCCGACCCCGTTTAAGGCCACATTTTCCCGCGCCACTTCGACCGCGACTTTATCGAGATCGACCGCCTCAACCCGTGCACCCAGCTTGGCCGCGGCAATCGCCAGAATTCCGGAACCTGTGCCCAAGTCAAAGACGCGCTGGCCCGGACGCACGATTTTTTCCAGCATCTCCAGGCAGAGCGTAGTCGTCGGGTGCGTACCGGTGCCAAAGGCCATTCCGGGATCCAGTTCGAGCACGATATCCCCGGCCTCTGCCGGAGCTTCCTCCCAGGTCGGTTTTATAACGAAGTGTTTCCCTATCCGGGCCGGCTTATAATAAGCCTTCCAGGCCGTGGCCCAGTCTTCTTCCCGTAAGGTCATTCCTTTAACCTGAACCACCCAGTGCGGAAAGTCTTCCAGCAAATGCCGCAAGTCTTGGTCCAGCCGCTTGAGCTTGTCCGCCAAATCTTCGTTTTCCGGCAGGTACCCCTTGACCACTGACGTCCCGGTTAAAGCCACTTCCCCAAAGGTATGGTAATCCCAAAGACCTGACTCGATATAATTTTGCAAAAGCTCCGGATCTTCCACACTCACTCCGGGGCAGCCTAATTCATAAAAAAGATCGGCAACAGCTTCCTCCCCTTCGGCTGAAACTGTTACCGCCACTTCATGCCAGTTCATACCCGCTTTCACCCCATCGCATCGCGTAGGTTTTCTTTAAACTTATCGAACAAGGATTTCTTGCCCATTTGCTGGGTTTCGCTCGTCACCTCACCAAATTCTTTCAGCAGCTGTTTTTGCTTATCCGTGAGTTTGGTCGGTGTGCTGACAATCACTCGCACATGCTGGTCGCCGCGCCCGCTGCCGCGGCGGTATGGAATCCCATGTCCTTTGAGCCGGAAGATGGTAGAAGTCTGGGTGCCTTCCGGAACCTTCATTTTGACATTGCCGTCAAGCGTGGGCACTTCCACTTCCGCTCCCAGGGCGGCCTGCACAAAGGTAATCGGGATTTCGCAATACACATCATTGCCGTCCCGCTCAAAGAACTTATGCGGCTTGACATGGAGCACAATATACAGGTCTCCGGGCGGTCCTCCGCGGTGCCCGGCCTCTCCGTCCCCGCTCAGGCGCAGGTTCAGCCCGTCTTCGGAGCCTGCGGGCACATTGATCTTGATATTCTTAACCTTGCGCACGTTTCCCTGCCCGTTGCAGGTGCGGCAAGGACTGGCAATTGTTTTCCCTTCCCCATGACAGGTAGGACAGGTGCGTGCAGTCTGGATCTGCCCAAACGGGGTGCGCTGGGTTACTCTTACCTGCCCGCTGCCGCCGCACTGGCTGCACGTGCTCGGGTGCGTTCCGGGGGCGGCGCCTGAGCCCTGACAATCAGGGCAGGTTTCCGCCCGCGGGATTTGAACCTCTTTTTCCACCCCGAATACCGCTTCTTCAAAGGTGACACTCATATCATAGCGCAAATCCGCTCCCCGCTGCGGGCCGTTGCGGCGTCCGCCGCCGCCCCCGCCGAAGAAAGCGTCAAAAATATCTCCGAAACCGAAATCCCCGAAGCCCCCGCCGCCGAAGCCGCCAAAACCTCCGGCTTGGTTGGGGTCCGTGCCGGCATGCCCGAATTGGTCGTAACGCGCTTTCTTTTCTGCGTCACTTAAAACATCATACGCCTCGGAAATCTCTTTGAATTTTTCTTCAGCCTCTTTATTGCCCGGGTTGACATCCGGATGGTACTGGCGCGCCAGCTTGCGGTAGGCTTGCTTGATCTCTTGTTCGCTGGCACCCTTGCTTACCCCTAGAACTTCATAATAATCCCGTTTCATACTCATCCTCCATCACCGGCCCTCAAAGAAAAAACATCTTGTCTAGCATAAAGAAAACTGGGTTTACCCCAAAAAGAGGGGGCACAAAGGATCTTCCTCTGCACCCTGCCCGTTTTATTTATCTTTATCTACTTCAGTATATTCAGCATCGACCACATTGTCGTCTGCTTTGCCGCTTGCGGAAGCGGGTTCACCGGGGTTGGGGGGTTGTCCCGGGGCGCCGTGCTGCTGGTACATCTTCTCAATGAACGGATGCAGAACCTTGTTCAAAGCTTCCGATTTGGCGTTAATGGCCGCCACGTCTTCCCCGGCAGCCGCTGCTTTAAGCTCTTCGACTGCTTTCTTAATGCTCTCGACTTCAGCGGCATCTCCTTTGCCTTCAAAGTCTTTTAAGGTCTTCTCCGTCTGATAGGCCAGTGAATCTGCCTGGTTCTTGGCATCAATCAATTCTTTGCGCTTGCGGTCTTCCTCGGCATGAGCCTCGGCATCCTGGCGCATCTTCTCAATTTCGTCTTTGGAAAGCCCGGTAGAAGAAGTGATGGTTACCTTCTGCTCATTGCCCGTGGCCATATCCTTGGCCGAGACGTGCACTATCCCGTTGACGTCAATGTCAAACTTGACTTCAATCTGCGGGATTCCCCGGGGCGCCGGCGGAATTCCGGTCAGTTGGAAGCGGCCTAAGGTCTTGTTATAGGCTGCCATTTCCCGTTCCCCTTGGAGGACATGGATGTCCACCGATGTTTGGTTGTCGGCCGCCGTGGAGAAAATCTGGCTCTTGGTCGTCGGAATGGTGGTATTGCGGTCAATGATGCGGGTGAACACGCCGCCCAAGGTCTCAATTCCCAGGGACAGCGGCGTGACGTCCACCAGGATGATGTCTTTCATTTCCCCGGTTAGCACTCCGCCTTGGATCGCCGCTCCCAGGGCCACAACCTCGTCCGGGTTAACTCCTTTGTGCGGCTCTTTGCCGCTGACACGCTTGATCGCTTCCTGCACCGCCGGAATCCGGGTGGAACCGCCGACCAAAATTACCTGATGCAGCTGATTCCAGCTCAGTTTCGCGTCTTCCATCGCCTGGCGGGTGGGGCCCATGGTCGCTTCCACCAAATCCGCCACCAGTTCTTCAAATTTGGCGCGGGTAATGTTCATATCCAAGTGGGCCGGCCCTTCGGCGGTCATGGTAATAAACGGAAGGTTTACATTGGTGGTGGTGACCCCGGAAAGCTCGATTTTCGCCTTTTCCGCGGCCTCCTTCAGGCGCTGGAGGGCCACCCGGTCCTTAGACAAATCCACTCCCTGGGATTTTTTAAATTCCGCCACCATATAATCGATCAGGCGCTGGTCAAAGTCGTCTCCGCCCAAATGGTTGTTGCCGCTGGTGGCTTTGACCTCGACCATGCCCTGGCTCAGTTCCAGAATGGAGACGTCAAAGGTTCCGCCCCCTAAGTCGAAGACCAGCACGGTCTGATCCTGCTGTTTATCCAGGCCGTAGGCCAAAGCGGCAGCCGTCGGCTCGTTGATGATCCGCAGAACCTCCAGGCCGGCAATGGTGCCGGCATCCTTGGTTGCCTGGCGCTGCGCGTCTGTAAAATACGCGGGAACGGTGATCACCGCCTGGCTTACCGTCTGGCCCAAATACGCTTCGGCATCGGTTTTCAACTTTTGCAGAATCATAGCCGAGATTTCCTGCGGGCTATAATTCTTGCCGTCAATATTTACTTTATGGTCGGAACCCATATGCCTCTTAATAGAAATAACGGTTTTATCCGGATTGGACACGGCCTGTCTTTTGGCGACTTGGCCGACAAGGCGTTCACCGGTTTTAGAAAAGCCGACGACGGAAGGGGTAATGCGGCTGCCCTCCGCGTTCGGGATCACGACGGCTTCCCCGCCCTCCATCACAGCCACGCACGAGTTGGTGGTCCCTAAATCAATTCCTATCACTTTACCCATTGTTTTCTTCCTCCTTAACCTGTACCCTAGCCGGAGACTTTGACCATGCTCGGGCGCAAAACTTTATCTTTCAGATAATATCCTTTTTGAACTTCTTCAACGACCGTATTGGCCGGATGTTCCTCAGACTCCACTTGCATAATGGCTTCATGAAGGTTCGGGTCAAAGGCCTGACCCACGGCTTCAATGGGGGCGAGTCCTTCCTTGCCTAAGACATTGTTCAGCTGGCGGAAAATCATCTCTACACCCTGAGCCAGAGGAGAGATATCCTGGCTGTTTTTCGCTGCCTCAAGTGCGCGCTCGAAGTTGTCGATAACCGGCAGCAGCTCAGCCACTACCCGCTCCGAAGCGTACTTGACGAGTTCTTCCTTTTCCTTAAGGGTTCGCTTGCGGAAGTTGTCAAACTCTGCCTGCAAGCGCTGCAGCCGGTTATAATAATCTTCCGCCTGAGCTTTGGCTTCTTTCAGCTCGGCTTCAAGCGTCAACGTTCTTTCAAGTGCTTGCTCTCCCTCTTGACCACCTTGTTCTTGTCTGAGATCCTCTGCGATTTCTTCCCCCGCCGTCTCAGCCTGTACATTTTTCTCCGAATTCTCAGCTTCCGTACTTTCCGGCTGAACTCTCGGGTTAGACTCCTCTGTTTCCCCGTTCCTAAACCTCATTCATTTAACAACTCCGTTTCTTTAAGAAAACTAAGCTTCCCGGTCACGTTCGCTTTCGGCCCTTGGTTAGGAGGTCGGTGAGGCTTCGCGTCATGAAATCCACAATCCCCATGGATTTGGCATAATCCATGCGCGTCGGCCCCAGCACTCCGATCGAACCGATGACCTCTCCATTTAAGCGGTAAGTTGCCGAAATAACACTGCAGTCTTGAAACTCTTCCAGTTTATTTTCTCCCCCGATGGTGACACTTACTCCTTCTTGGGTCGGATAGAGCAACTTTTTCAAACGCCCGTCTTCCTCAAAGGCCCTAAATAAGTTTTTCACCTTGTCGAAGTCCCGGAATTCCGGCTGGTTCAGCATGTTGAGGGTGCCGCCCAGGTAAACTTTTTCTTCATTCCTGTCATCGTCCAGCACCGCCCCTAACATAGAAAGGGCATTATCCAGAAGATGGCGCTGTTTCGTCAATTCACTGTAAATCTCGTGCAGCAGGGTCTTTTTCACCTGCGCCAGCGAGTACCCCTTAAGCTTATTATTGAATACTGTGGCGACTTGTTGCAGCTCTTCGGCCGTTACATGATTCCCAATATCTACAATATGATTCTCCACCGCTCCATTCTCTTTTACAACCACCATAATAGCCTGGCCAGGCTGATACGGCAGAAAGTACATCTGCCCGAAAGGGCTCCTGCCCTTCTGTGGTCCCATCACAATACTAGTCAAGCTTGTGAGCTGAGATAGGAGCTTGGCCGTATGGGAAATGACTTCCTCGATCTCACTGATGCGCTTGGCAGTCTCAATTTCAATGAGATTTTTGTCTTCCGTGCTCAGCTTGGGAGTATCCATGAGACAGTCGACATAATAACGGTAACCGGCATCCGAGGGAATTCGTCCGGCTGAGGTATGAGGCTGTTCGATAAACCCCAACTCTTCCAGATCAGCCATCTCATTACGAATCGTTGCCGGGGAAACCCCGAGGTTAAACTTACGGGCAATCGTACGGGAACCCACCGGTTCCGCAGTCGCGATATAATCCTGAACAATGGCACGCAGAATTTTTTGTTTACGTTCATCCATTTGCATTTTGCCCCAACCTTTCTTAAAAAAACCACTTTGGGCAAGCAACAGCCGGAAATTTGTTAGCACTCTCGTTTGATGAGTGCTAACATTTATGCCATCACATTACCACGGCCTTTCCCTTTTGTCAAGGGAGAAAATTCATGCAAAATGCTATTGGCGATGAAACAATAATCCGGATTGAGCTTTAAATATCCTTTTTCTCTCTTCAGTATTCCCTGCTTTTCATATTTTTCTAACACCCGGGCATAAATATCTTCAACCTTGACCCCAAAATCCCGGGTAAACGCTTTCAGTTCCAAACCCTCTGCCAAACGCAAGCCCAACATTACCCGCTCAAACATTAGATCTTGCTTTGAAAGCTCTTCTCGTTCCGCCACTGCTTGCGCACCTGTGTTTGCCATCTCCCGGTATTTACGAAGATCTTCGATGTTTTTTATGCGCGCCCGGCCTTGAAAAGACACAGCACCCGGCCCTAAGCCCAGATATTCCTCTCCGTGCCAGTAAGCCAGATTATGCCGGCATTCATAGCCGGGTCTGGCGAAGTTCGAGGTCTCATACCGTTTATATCCCGCCTGTTCCAGCCGCACCACCGCCCATTCATACATATCGGCCTGGAGATCGTCATCAGGAAGCCTCCCAAGCGTTATATCATTTTCAGCCCGATAAAGCGGCGTCCCTTCTTCAAGCATCAACCCATAGAGAGACAAGTGTTCCGGCTGCCAGGCTAACGCTTCTTCCACCGTTTTTCGCCAAGCAGCCAGATCTTGTCCGGGAAGACCGAACATCAAATCCAAGTTAAGATTTCGAAAACCAGAGTTTCTCAGTGCTTGAATACCGCGGCGCGCATCGTCTGCGCTGTGGATTCTTCCCACCCGGCGCAAAAGCCCATCATCAAAAGACTGCACCCCCAGAGAAAAACGGTTGATCCCGTAAGCATGCAAAAGCGAGAGCTTTTCCGGAGTCAAGGTTCCGGGGTTTCCCTCGACCGTTTTCTCAGGAATTCCTGCTTCAAATCTGAAATAGTTGTGGATGCCTTTCAGTAATTCTTCCAATCCCGCTTCCGTAAGAGCGGTTGGCGTCCCCCCGCCAATAAAAAGAGAAGATACCCCTGAAGGGGCATCCTTTTGCCGCCGGTGCATCTCTGCCGCCAAGCCTTCAAGGTAAATTTTCACCAAACTACGGTTCTGATTACCCGCAGGAAGGGAGTAAAAGGCACAGTAGTCACACTTTTTGATACAGAATGGCACATGGACATAAAGGGCCGGTCGCCGCTCAATCTTGTCAGCCGAAGCGTTCATGGTCTCACCTTACTCTTCAAGTTCAAGCACGGCCATAAAGGCATCTTGCGGAATCTCGACATTGCCGACCTGTTTCATCCGTTTCTTGCCTTCTTTTTGTTTCTCCAAAAGCTTGCGCTTGCGGGAGATATCGCCCCCATAGCACTTAGCCAGCACATCTTTACGCATAGCCCTAATGGTTTCACGGGCAATAACCCTTGACCCAATCACCGCTTGAATCGGCACTTCGAACATTTGGCGCGGAATAATCTCCCGCAGTTTCTCCGCCATTTTACGGCCGCGCACATAGGCCTTATCTTTGTGCACAATAAAGGACAAAGCGTCCACAATGTCTCCGCCCACTAAAATATCCAGTTTCACCAGGTCAGCTTCCTTATACCCCGCCAGCTCATAATCCAAGGAAGCATAGCCCTTGGTTCGGGATTTTAACTGGTCAAAATAATCGTACACGATTTCACTTAGAGGCAATTCATAAATCAGGCTCACCCGGTTCACGGACAAATATTCCATATTGACATAGCTGCCGCGCTTTTCCTGGTTTAATTCCATGATCGCGCCCACAAATTCGGACGGAGTCATGATCGTGGCTTTCACAACCGGCTCGGCAATGCTCTCAATCTCAGCAGCAGGGGGTAAATTTGCCGGATTATCCACTTTGAGCATTTCCCCGTCGGTCTTCTGCACCTGGTAAATAACACTCGGGGCCGTGGTAATCAGGTTCAGGTCATACTCACGCTCCAGCCGCTCCTGAATAATCTCCATGTGCAAAAGCCCGAGGAACCCGCAGCGGTAGCCAAAACCGAGCGCTGCAGAGGTCTCCGGTTCAAACACTAAACTGGCGTCATTTAAATGCAGCTTCTCCAAGGCGTCGCGCAGGCGGTCATAATCACCGGAGTCAACCGGGTAGAGGCCGCAGAACACCATGGGCGTGGCTTTACGGTAACCCGGCAGGGGAAAGAGCGCCGGACGTTCCGCATCCGTAATCGTATCTCCGACCTGAGTGTCTTTGACATTTTTAATGCTGGCGGCGATGAAACCAACCTGTCCGGCTTTTAGTTCATCCACTATCCGCATCGCGGGAGCAAAGACCCCCACTTCGGTCACTTCAAACACTTTGTTGGTGGACATCATTTTAATTTGAGTGCCCTTGGCGACGCGACCCTCCATCACCCGCACATAGGAAATGGCCCCTTTGTACGCATCAAAATGGGAATCGAAAATAAGCGCCTTCAAAGGAGAACTGTCATCCCCGCTCGGAGGCGGCATTTTGGTCACGATGGCCTCCAGAATTTCCGCCACCCCGATCCCGGTTTTGGCTGACGCTAAAATGGCCTCACTGGCATCAAGCCCGATCACATCTTCGATTTCTTGTTTCACCCGTTCCGGTTCCGCGCTCGGGAGATCAATCTTATTGATAACCGGCACAATCTCTAAGTTATTTTCCAAAGCCAGGTAGACATTAGCCAAGGTCTGGGCTTCGATGCCCTGTGCCGCATCCACTACCAGGAGCGCGCCTTCACAGGCAGCCAAGCTGCGTGAAACCTCATACGTAAAATCTACGTGCCCCGGCGTATCGATTAAGTTCAGCTCATACACCTCTCCGTCCTGAGCCCGGTAGCTCAGGCGCACCGCCTGGAGCTTGATGGTTATTCCCCGTTCCCGCTCCAAATCCATGGAATCCAGCACTTGTGCTTCCATTTCGCGGGCAGAAAGAGCCCCCGTATATTCAATCAGGCGGTCAGCCAAAGTAGATTTCCCATGGTCAATATGGGCGATAATTGAAAAGTTGCGAATGCGTTTTGAGGCCTGTGCCACGATGTTCCCCCTCAATTACTTCGTTGAATTTTTATTATACCAATTGAAGGCCCAATGAGCAACCGCAAAAGCCTAGCGCCCAAACCTTTTGCGTACAAGTCCTGCCGCCTGGCTCATTTCTTCCAGCCCGAGCAACCGGGCGGCCCCAGCGAAGACCAAAACGCCTAGTCCCGTCCCCGATAAAAGCACTACCAGTGCCGACAGCTTGCTTACCCCTATCAACCCGGTCAAAAAGGCACTCCAACCCGTAATCACGATTCCCATTACTATCGATGCCACGGCAGTCCGGATCCAAGCAGAGAGAATCCGCCTGCCGTCGATCCCGCCCAAGCGCTTGCGCAACAGATAAAAGAGAATAAACATATTCAGAAAAGCGGAAATCGAGGTGGCCAAGGCAACCCCGCCCTGGACCAGCGGCTTTAATAAAAGAAACATGGCGCCGATATTGACGGCCATGGACAATATCCCTACCAATACCGGAGTCCAGGTATCCTGCAGGGCATAAAAAGCTCGGGGCAGGACCTGGATGACAGCCTGGGCAAAAATCCCAAGTGCAAAGAAAAGCAAAGGGACAGCTGTCGCAGCAGTGTCAGCTGCCGTAAATGCCCCGTGTTCGAATAATACCTGCAGGAGCGGGTAGCGCAGTACAATCATGCCCACGGAAACCGGCACGGTCAATAAGATAATCATGCGCACCGCACTCGAATTAATTTCTTTAAACCTCTGCCAATTCTTTAATGCTGCTTCTTCTGACAACGTCGGAAAAGAGGCTACCGCCACAGCCAAAGCGAAAATCCCGACCGGCAGGAGGTACAAGCGGTATGACCACTGAATCGCCGTGATGCTCCCTTGAGAAAGGGAAGAGGCCAGATTGGAGCTTACAATCACCTGAAGCTGGTTGATGGTGTAACTGATGACAATGGGCAAAGCTAAGGCAGCAATCTTGCGCACCCCCGGATGCTGCCAATCAATGAGCGGATAATATTTAATGCCGATTTTCCTTAAGGCCGGAATTTGAACGGCAAAGTTTACGGCCGCTCCGACAACCACCCCAAAGGCAAATCCGGAAATACTACCAGGCCGGCTGGGGTCGGAAAAGATGATGCCAAATACAATAATACTGACATTATAGAGAACAGTTCCCAAAGCTGATGGCCAAAAAATCTTATATGAATTCAAAACTCCCATCGTCAGCCCACTCATGGCTAAAAGCAGAGGCTGAATCAGGAGAATCCGGGTTAAGCCGGTAGCCAGAGCCAGGTTTTCACGGTTAAATCCCGGAACTTGAATCTTAACAAAAGCCGGGGTGAAAATCAGCCCCATAATAATGAGAACGCTGATACTTAGAAATAAGATATTAACCACTGAACTGACAATTCTCCATGCTTCTTCTTCTTTCTCTTTGGCCAGGTATTCTGACAGCACAGGAATAAAGGCAGCGCTTAACACGCCGCCCACTAACAGCCAATAGATCAAATCCGGCAGATTGAACGCTGCAATATAGGCATCGGTTGCCCCTGATTTGCCGAAATAATTAGCAATTAATGATTCACGTAAAAATCCCAAAACCCTGGACAGCAAATTTGCAATCATCAGGAAACCGGCTGCTCTTGCGACCGAACGGGAAATTGACATGCCTTTTTTCCTTCCCCGAAAATCATCATGGCATGGACCGTGCCCTGCCCGTCCGCATTATAACATGTTTCGGCCGGGCGGGAAAGCTTGGCTTGCATTTTGATCCTTAAGGCTTATTGGTTAGTTCCTTTGACTTCAGCCACTCGGCTAATACATCCGCCACCAGTTCGGCTGACCCCTCAGCTTCTTGCAAGGTATTCTGTTGGCTTCCGAATTCGAGCAGAAGACCTCCTTCAGAAAGATGCTGATTGTAACGGGCATCTGCCGCATAGCTAATCACGGGCACAAACAGTCCGGGGTATTTTTTATTGGCTTGTTCAATGAGTTCTTGGGCAAGGGCTTCATTTTTCTGCCACTGCGGGTTCTTTTTCCCAATCACGATGAGCACCTTGCTGACTTCACGCCCGCCAATAGTGACTGTTGATTTGCTTATTCCGGGCGGAACCCCATCGCGGTGAATATCAAGGAGCAGCTTTATGGTCGGATAGTCTGCCAGCAAAGCCTTGCCTGTATTTACCGACACACCGTACGCTTTCATAAAATCCGGGGTATCATGCCTTCGTTCGGAATGAACCGCCCCGATCCCTTTCTTCTCGAGGGCCTTGGCTAAAGCAGCTCCTACCCGGACTACTTCTCCGTTACTATCCGTTTCATGGTCACTCCCCCCATCCCCGCTGTAGCTCTCAGAATTGTGGGTATGATAGATCCCGACCAAAACTTTGTCAGGATCTTGGTGTTGGGGGGAGCTTATAGAAGGAGGCTTTATTTCCTCGTCCAAAGGCTCTAAAATAATAGGACCTTCCTGTTCAGGATCATCCGGGTGATAAGCCCAGCCTAGCCAGGCGGGTCCTTGAGGCGGGGGAGAAAAATAACTGAGAAAGAAGGTGCGGGCATCCGCAATATTCACTCCGGTGAGCAGAAACATCCCCAGAGATACCCCCTGGGCCCGGGACTGCTCCAACCGTTCCCGCTCCGGTTGAGAAAATCCGGCTCCCCCTTCTAAAAGGATCACTTCTAAAGGAAACTTTTGTTTCAGAAGCAAAGAAGTTAAATACCGGGAACTCCCATGATTTAGAGCATAGAGCATGGAAAAAACAAAAAGCATGATTACAAGAAATCCGGCAAGCCGGCGGGGCCAGATCCCTGATGGCCAAAGTTTCCAAGTCCGATGCCGATAGTGTTCGTTTAACAAGAACTTGTCCCCCTTTCTTATTAAAGAAATATGTGGGACAAGTTGGGTGTAGAACTATTAATGAATCACCAGCTAAAAGAAGAAACCTGCCTCAATGTCATCTGCCGCCCTGATCCTAGGTATCCGCTGGGCTAGATGGATATTGAGGCAGGTTTTCAAACCTAAACTTAACGAAGCTCTGTAGGCACGAAGCTGTCAATAATACCAATCACTAAGGAGGCCAGCAAGGCGCCGATGATACTGACCCTGATTGATCCGGGAACAATAAACTGGCTTAGGTAAATAACCACAGCCGCTGTCAAAAAGCCTACCGTTCCACGTCCCCATCGGGACATTTTGTTTTTGCCAAAGGCAAGCTCAATCACGTAGCCCAAAGCAGCAATGACAACGGCTGCAATGAGTGCCCCTGTAAAACCGGCAACCTGCAGTCCAGGCACAATGTAACTTACCAGCAGCAACACAATGGCCGAGACAATAAACCTAACAATTACTCCTAACATGGATCTACCCCTCCTATCATTTGATGCAATAACCAAATTAACATGAACTTACACTGCTAGTTTGGACAGCTTAAGCTTATTTTATTTATGTGCTAATTTGTTCCAATTATTCATGGTCTTTAATTTATTCTTCCACTTTTTCCTTGCTAAATTTACAAACGAATGATAAAATATACGTTGCGTACCAATAGCGGGATTTCTTGACCAAAGGGGGTGACCACCAGTGCCAAATATTAAGTCAGCCATTAAAAGAGTAGAACTGGCAAAAGTTCGCACGATTAAAAATGCTGCTGCTAAGTCCACCTTAAAAACAGCCATCCGGCGTTTTGAGGAATCCTTGACTTCAGATCAGGAAGCGGCAACTCTGGCTTTGCGTAAAGCAAGTCGTGCTTTGGATAAAGCCTCCGCTAAAGGATTAATCCATAAGAACAAGGCTGCCCGTAAAAAGTCCCGTCTTACAAAAAAGTTTGCCAAAGTTTTTACTAAGGTGAGCTAATTAGTTAGGAATCAGGAATCAGGAGTCAAGAGTCGAAGCTGGATTCCCTCGTATTTATATCGATGAATTTCTGTCTGCTGAGTACTTGAATACTCAAAAATCGGTACGTAAGAATAATAGTAATAAAAGCAAGGGGTTGTCTCAGGTTCACTGTGAACTGAGGCAGCCCTTTTAACTTGTTTGACTTTTTCTTTAGATGCCCCGAAACTACATGTTTAACTCAGGCAGTCTTAAAAGATTAGTTACATCTGATTTTATTTTGAAGTGCACAGATTTACGATCAGCAGCTCAAGCAGAAAAACCGGGTCACCCCCGCCGCTCTTGAGTGCGATCTCCGTTTCCAGACAATTAGCCATCCCTGCAGCCAAGGCTTTGAAAGAAAGCTTTTCACTCTGCTGCCAGATCTTACGGGCGGCATAAGGGCTTTTTACTCCAACCGCACCCCCGAAATCGGAGAGCTTGCCCCCACGTTCACGCCAGCTCCGGGCAGCAAGCAAGAGTCTGACTTGGCGGACAATCATCGTTTGAACCTTGAGGTAGTGTTCTTCTTTTAGTACTTCATGCAGCTTGGTGAGGGCATCCCGGACCGAACGGACGGCAATCGCATCCACTAATTCAAACACCGTTGCTTCCACGGTGCGATTCACAACCGCTCGAATATCTTCTTTTCCGATCTCTTTCCGCTCACCGGCATAAGCTGCCACCTTATCCAGCTCCCGGCTGAGAATTCCGGAATTATGCCCTGCCCACTCCAGCAAAAACTGCATATTCTCGGAATTCATCTTCTTACCTCGCATGCTCACAGCATCTTTTAACCACATCATCCAATCCTGGGGGCTATTGGGCACAGCAAATTCAAGGATAACCCCGTGCTGCTCCATGAGCTTATAGAGCTTGCGGCCCCTGTGTACATTTTCCGCCAGCAAGAGCAGGCATGTATCCGGATTCGGATTCTCTAGATACTCATAAAGAGGCGCTAAATCAATCCCGGAGTTATCCTGAAAATACGGAATATCTTCAATAATGAGAAGGCGTTTGGCAAAGAAGGAAACGGTATTGGCATACTCTATCACCTGTGAAAGAGGTGCATCTTTCCCGGGCAAAGTCTCAATTCCACTCCCGGATGGGTCCAAGGAAAGATAGTAGCTTTTTAGAACCTGTACCGCTTCTCTCAGCAAATACTTATCTTCCCCGTGCCATAAGTAGACGGGCGCTATCTTTCCGCTCGCCACAACCTCACGTACACGCTCAATTTCCAACATGCCTTTACCCCTCCCTTTGTACATTTTAGCGATAAAGGAGAGAAAAAGCCAGTTACAAAAATTCGTGCAAAAGAAAAAGCCCCCCCACTTAAGTGAGGAGGTCAAAGAAAGAGGAGGAGAAAAGAGATGTTCCCTCCTATTCTTTCCACAAATCTGATCTCTATACATATTTTCCTTAAAATAGCGAAACTTTTCTGCGATGATCCCCGGGCTCAAGGTTGCCCCACGAGAAGCCTCAGCTACCAAATCTAGCTAAACCGGCCCTTAGGTCCATGCCTTAGAACCTGATTACTTCCTCATTCTCCCAACTCTTATATATGGATTATCTCAATTTTCTCCTGGGGGTTTACCTCTTGGATATATTCCGCAACCAATCTTCTGTGACAGTGGTCTGGTTTATCTTCGCTGCACAAAAGACAAGCTTCATCAAACAACTTAATATCATTTAAAATTTTAGGATCACGTTGTTTCAGTAAAGCCAAAAAATTAGTTTCGTACTGTTCCCAACTAATTGCTTTGTCTTTATAGCCATCCAGAATTTCTTTATTCGGGGCAAGCTGAGTATCGTGATAATATTCAATACCCAAAATCCTTTTCAGGAAAAAGTATCGAATACTCTCCTGCTCGACCCGTTTCCGGTGCTTTAGCAGCTCCGCAATAACCGAATACCAGGCTGCATAACCGGGATCAGAGAGTAACTGTCGGAGTTTCTTGGCTTGCTCCTCGAATGCCTCCGTAATCAATATCTCCCCATTGATAAATGGCTTCGACTGCGTTGTGCGTCTTGTGCTGCTCATGATCCTCTAGAAATTGCGCTTTGGGCCAAAAAGTGCGGTGGAACACCTTTTAACGAACTTTTTTGTTACATTTATTGTTACTTAGCCGTTACTCGGTCACCCTTAACAAAAATGGGCACTCCCACCCGGTCGATATGTTTCCTAAGCTCATCATGGTTTAAGTGGGAATAATCGACGATATCAAAGAAATAAGGCATAGGGCTCTCCTCTTCCAGCATGGCATGCAGGCGCGAGACGGTTGAGAAGGTGATAGAGTCCCCCCAGATGGCAATATCAACATCCGATCCTGATTTGTACGTTCCTTTAGCCCGCGAACCGAAAATAGCCGCCTTTTTAATCTCAGGAAATTGCTGCAAGCTCTTGATAATATAACTTAAATCCTCGTTGAGAAGTCCAAAACTCATCCTGCTTCCTCCAAGTAAGAGTTGAACTCACAAAGCATTGGGTAATAGTTACTACGAATAAGCCGTTCTGCTTCATTCGCGAAATTTTCGTCGTAGGTATGCGCCATGAGATTCCTCTTTTCCAATGCATCGATCCATACATGTCCATCTTGAATGATTTGCATTTGAAAGCCTGTTTGGATGGCCATCCGTGGGCTTTTAACCATAAAGCCCTGAAATTCCAAATAGTCTTTCATGGTCTTCCAGGCCAGCTCAAATGTATACTCGAAGCATTGGATAAGCCCTTGCTTTTCAAATTTATTGAGGTCCGGTTTTTCTATAAACTCTGTTAATTGATTAAGGGCTTTATGAAAGTTTGCCAATCTCTGATGCCATCGTATATTCTCTATGTGTTCCACGGTTTTATCACCACCGCCTTTCCAAGTCCCCATTTCCTATATATACCATATCACAATCTTTAACGATGTACAATTAGGTCTTTTCTCCATGCAATCATCACTCAGCTTTTACCGAACGGAAGAAACCTCAGCCCCCTTATCATCTAAATGTAAAGTAATACTCCCGTCTTCATCCGTGCGATATACCGGCACCTGGCGTTCCTGCCAATAGCGCAGGACCTCGGGGGCGGGATGGCCGAAGGAATTTTTCCCTACAGAAATAATCACCGCCTGAGGATGCACTTGCTCTAGCCAACTCTCATCCAGCGAATATTTGCTGCCATGATGAGGCTGCTTGAAGAAGGTGCTGTCAAAACTCTGACCCGTCTCGGCAATCTCCTTCATTTCTTCTGTTTCCATATCCCCGGTGAGAAGGACACTCTCTCCTTGATAATTAAGCTTAAGCACCAGGGAATTATTATTGGGATCCGAGCGGGTGTTGGCGAGTGTCTCTGCAGGAGCCAGCACTTCTAAGAAAGCGCCGGAGTCAAGCTCAATCTTGTCCCCCGACTGCAGCCTATACACTTCCTTCCCTTCCTGAGCAAAACTTAATAGATTTTCCTGCCAGTCCCGGCTTTCTAATCGTTCTCCAACATCCGGCACCCCGATCCAGCCTACCGGAATACTGTTAAGCACAGCTTTGGCTCCTCCGATATGATCCTCATGCTCGTGCGTAATCATCAGGGCATCCAGCTTGCCTATCCCTTCATTGAGCAGGTAAGGAACAATGATTCTCTCCCCGCTGTCGAAGCGCTCCGTTTGCGGACCGCTGTCAATCAGAAAGGTATGATCCTCCGGGGTGCGGATAATAATGGCGTCCCCTTGCCCCACATCAAGGAAAGTGACCTCCAGCCCGTGCTGCCGAACCCACGGGCTCGAAAGCAAAAGCGCGCCCGCAATGATTACTGCCCAGCGCAGCCTCCACTTCCCAGGAACCCGCTTCCAGTGCAAGACCAAGGCTCCCCACTTTGATTTCGCAGCTAGCCAATATAAACGCTTAAGCTGGACCCGAAAGATGAAAACAGCTCTCTTATGCCCCCACAGCCAAATTCCTATCCCTCCATACCAGAGAAGCCAGAAAAGAATGGATGGCCGCAATACCAGAACTTCAGCCCACGGCCAAGCTGCCAGCCAGGCCAAAAAACGGTCAACTCCATGCAAGAGCCAGAAACTTGCCTGAAAAAAGGGAGCAGCAAGCACAGGGCTAAATGAGAACATTACCCCGATTATTCCTAGTTCAAACACGGCCCCGACCGCAAACAGCACTCCTAAGTTGGCGAACAAGCCCACAAGGGATAGCCGGTGAAAAACCGTCATTAGAATTGGCAGAGTAGCAATCTGAGCGGCTAAAGTACTCGCGGCAGCCGTTCGAATAATTGACGGCATTTTGAGGAACGCTTTCAGTCCCGCCAGCCGGGGGCTGAGGACAATGATGCCCCAGGCCGCCGCAAAAGACAACTGAAAACCCACATCTTTCAAAACCAGCGGATTATGTACAAAAAGTATTCCGGCAGCCAGGTAAAGAAAACGCGAGCTTAGTACCCTGCCTTTGCCGAAATAACCGAAAAGTGCAGCGATGCCAAGAACGCTGGCCCTTACGACCGGAAGGCTGCCCCCACAGAGTACCGCATAGAAAACAAGGGTGGAGGCACTAAGTCCGATTCTCAAGGCTAAGGGAAAAAACCGGGTGATTCCCCACACCAAGACCAGGACAAAGGCCACATTTGATCCGGAAGCAGCGAAGATGTGCAGTACCCCGGTTTTGCGGTAGCGTTCCTGAACCTCAGCTTCAATCCCTCCGGAATCTCCGAACAGAATTCCTTCCAAAACGGCACTGTCTTGAGTTTCCCAGTTGGATAACACCTGTTTGACCTGCCGGCGCAAGCGCCAAGCAGCGGGTGGATTTCCAGTTGCTGCGAATTGAACATCGCCTTTGGCTGTAATGCTCCCGCTTAAGCCACGCACGGCATAATAAAGCTGGCGGTCAAACCCGCCCTTAACCCCCGACGGCTGGGGCTGCTCCAGACGTGCGCTCAAGAAAAGTTCGTCTCCGGGCTGAACGCGCTTCCAACCTTCCGGATAATTTCCATCTGCGCCTGGATACACCTTTAAGACATATTTACGGCCTTCAATGCCGGCAGAGCTAATCTCTAAATCTCCTTCGACTTGAACGACTCTTACGATTCCGGTAAGATAATCCTTCCCTTGCCGCCAATCTTCGAGAGCAACGGTGAGGGACACTCGATCCAGACTTAAAGGCCTGGGCAGATGAAGATCAGAGGTCAGGCCGTAAACAAATCCGGCCACAACCCCTGCAGCAAGCAATAAAATTTCCGGCTTGTGCAAGCGCCCGCTAAAATCCTGCGGCCGCCACAGCCACAATCTTAGCAGGAGAAGAATGATCAGCCCCAACACCCAAATCCTGGCCGCCGGCGGCAGAAAGACCGCTCCCGCCCCGCCCAGGATCACACTGAGATATCTCTTAGACCATAAATCTCTCATGGGCCGACTGTCACCATGGAACTCATCTTTTCAAAGGTCTTGGGGCCGATCCCCGAAACATCCATCAGATCTTCGGGCTGCATAAACGGACCGTGCTCGTCCCGGTATTGAATAATGCGTTCAGCCAATGCCGGCCCGATCCCCGGAAGCTTATCCAGCTCCGACGGTCCGGCCGTGTTAATATTGATTAAGGTGGATGAAGCAGAATCTGCAGGTATTGGGACATTTCCCGCGCTTGCGGCACTCCCTGAAGCACCTGCGGTTCCGGCAGATCCGTTGATTCCCGCCGCTCCTGTAGCTCCTGCCATATCTGAAGTTCCCAAGGTGCCGGGCACTCCTTGAGCTGAACCCGCCTTATACGGAACGCTGATCTTCTGCCCGTCTTTGAGGCGCTGGGCCGGATTGATCTGCTCAAGATTCGCTTCCGGCAAAGGCTCGGCTTCTTTCAAGGCATCATCCAGGCGGGCATCCAAAGGTAAACGCACCAGCCCCGGCTTTGCAACCGCCCCGGTGACATACACAACCAGCTGACGCTCCTCTGAGGCCACAAGTCCCGGCTTAGAAGCGGAACCCGACCCCGAACCAGGTATGATAAACATCTTCCAGGCTGCCCAGAAAACCAGTATCACCAAAGCAGTCCACCAGACCATGCGAAATCTGCGTTCCATTCGCCCCGCCCCCAGGAAAGAATCTGTTTTTGCACCATCCTTTTCAATTCGCTCTTATCTTTCCTTTTCCTTCCGCGAAAAAAGGATGATTATGTCAAAATAGGCACCGTACTCCCCCCATGCGGCATGACGTAAACAAATTCCGGTTCGGACCCGAGAATTTTAGCGGCTAGCGCCATTGCTTCCTCAGGGGAATGGGCCGGAATCATCTTCATTGCTTTCACATCCTTATCCGCGACAGAACTGATTAGAATGACCGGAGATCTTCGGCAAATACTCGCTGTCCTTAAGCTCACAAACCCCGGCATCGTAAAATCCGCATGAAGCTTGGCATTCATCTCCTCCAGATTGCCATGCTTAAAAAACTCCTGAAAAGGCCTGGAGCCGATTCCATCCGAGCATTCACTTATCAGGATAATCACTCCACCCTCCCTAACCGCGCCGGCCGCATTATCCAGAGCTTTCATGGCTTGGTAAAGCTGAATATCTTTGGGATAGCCGCCGCTTGAGACGATCACCAGATCGGCCTGTTCTTGAATCTCTATTTCAAAAATTTCCGCTGCGGCCTGACATCCCCCCAAATGGGCCTGTTCCAGCTCTCCCGCGGCGATATACACAAACTCCTTCTTCTCATTGACCACGACATTGATCATGAAATCCGCCCCGACTGTGCGCGCGATCTCCATCATGTCGGCGGCAACCGGATTCTCTTTCATATTTCCGGCCTTAACATTTGGATTAATTCCGGAGAGTCCTCCGTCTTTAAACGCCAGCCGGTGGTTTTGCTGGATGGTCTCGTAGCCGCAAACTCCGGGGGCAATCGATTTGCGTCCACCACCAAATCCTGCCAGCAGGTGATGAGTAATCCCCCCGGTAAGAATCACTCTATCCGCTTCCCAGACCCGGCGGTTGACTTTAATTCTGGTTCCCTGGGATGAGAAGCCTAAATCAACCAAATCCTCAGCCTTACAATCATGATCGATGATCCGGACTCTCTGCAAAACCCCTTCTCCACCGATTGCAATCATTTCTTCCCTCGTGTGAGGTCTATGATCCCCACCCGCAATCATAATGGTCATATCTTGATCCGGCACGCCGGCACTGTTTAAGACATCGAGCAAGACAGGCAATATCATATCCGTCTGCACCCAAAGCCGGGTAATATCACTCACGATGATAACCACTTTTTCCCCCGGTTGTACCACTTCCGCCAACGGAGCCGTTCCTATGGGATGCTCCAAGGCCCGCCGGAGAGCCTGCCCCACATCGGCAATCCCCTGACTGGCCTTGGCTTTAATCTCCATAACCCTCTGTGAGGGCGCAAGCTCGAATGCTAATTTATCCTTACCGTAAGGAAGTTCAACAACAGTCATATTTTCCATCGCCTCCCAAAGCGTAGTTCTAATACTAGGGTAACTACTCAAGTCAAGTAGTCAGGAACGTAAGTCTCCGGTGACGATGACATCCGGTGAATGTCATCGCCGAGGGCGAGCCCCTAAAGAAGGCTTACCGCCCGAGGATGACTTACGCCGTGAGGCCAAGCCATTGACAACTGCTTATGGCCGAACGGAGCAGAAGACAGGAGTCAGGATAAGGATCCGCCGATATAAACTATCGAAATTTAAGAGTTTGAAAAGCTCTATATATTCTGAATTCTGGCTCCTGAATCCTGAATACCTGAATACTTACCGGTCGACCTCATAAGCCATCTCCAAAAGCTGAACCGTATGCATAACCTTTACCCCGGCATGCTGACGGCTCAAGCCGTCCGCAATATGCATGCGGCAGGCGGAGCACCCGGTCACTAAAACCTCGGCGCCGGTTTGCTTAATATCCTCAATCTTATGGTCGTTAATTTTGGCGGAAATGTTATAGTGGTAGAGGCTGAATGAGCCCCCGCTTCCACAACAGGTATCCGGCTTAGCCATTTCTACGAATTCGACGCCCGGGATGCTCCGGATGATTTGCCGGGGCTGCTCTTTCACCTTGAGCCCGCGGACAAGGTGGCAGGGATCATGGTAAGTAACTTTGAACGAGACTTCATTCAGAGGGGGATTCAACCCCCTCTGAATGTTAGTCGAGTCCATACTGGACTTAACCGCCCTTTGGCGCCCGCCGCCTATAGAGGCGGGGGACTTAGGGCGGCTTAGTTCAGTGTTGAACGGCAAGCCCTTACCTTGAGTCCCATCCAGCAGCTTATCCTGAAACTCATCTTGAATCTTATCCCGGAACCCGTCCAGGGAGACCAGCACTTCAGTGATATCTTGGACCTTGGCCCCGAGCTTTTTGGCTTTCTCAGCGTAAACCGGGTCATCAGCGAGCAATTCGGCATACTCTTCCTTAAGGGTCAGACCACAAGTTCCACAGGCTACGACCACCGTATCAACTTGTTCTCTTAAAAATACATTAATATTGGCTCTGGCCATGTCCCGGGCAGACTCGTAATCCCCGTTGATGCGGACAGGAGCGCCGCAGCAGTTTTGGAGCGCAGGGATCACAACCTCTATCCCGTTGCGCTTAAGCACATTGACAACAGCCCTCCCTGTATCCGTATAAATATAGTTGATCATGCATCCTGTAAAAAAGGCGACTCTCTTTTTAGCATCTTCGACTTTCACGACCTCAGGATACTGAGATCGGAATGATTGGGGAGCAAGTGGCGCCAGAAGCCTCCTCCGGTCAAGCCCCAAGGGCATTCGCGGCAACATTCCCTGCCCGTGCGGGCCCTTGCGGAATACCAGCCCTTGGAAAGCGCTTCCCATCCGCATTGCGAAATTGAAGACCCACCGGTTTTTAAGAACGAACCGGAAAATCAACCTTTTAAGGAAGGGCAGTCCTTGCTTGCGCACGATTTCCGCGCGCGCAGCTTCCACCACTTTATCCACTTTGACCCCGCTGGGACAGTTGGCCACACAGGCCTTGCACATCAGGCACAATGACATCTTCTCGCGAAAACCATCGGTTAAGTCCGAGTCCTTATTAATCACAGCCCGGATCAGCATGACCCTGCCCCGGGCTACTGATGCTTCAGCCTGCAGCTCCTTAAAAACCGGGCACACACTTTGACAGGCGCCGCAGCGAATGCAGCGGATAACTTCTTTTTCCCAAGACGCAAGTGTTTGTTTCATAGCATCACTTCCCGAACATGACGCCGGGATTCAAAATGTTGTTTGGATCCAGCACTTGCTTAATCCGGCGTTGTATTTCCAGTCCGGCTTCTCCGGTCTGCAAGGTAATGAACTTAGATTTTACCCGGCCGATTCCGTGTTCGCCGCTTAAAGTTCCATCAAGTTTTACCGCCGCAATAAACAGTTCATCAATTGCCTTTTCCACCCGCGACCATTCCTCCCGGTCTGTTTCATCCGTGAGGATCGTGGCGTGCAGGTTGCCGTCCCCGGCATGGCCCAGAACCGCAATTATCACCTTATATTTGGCCGCTATGGCGCGAATCTGCTTGACCATTGCCGGAATATTGCTGCGTGGAACGGTCACATCCTCTCCAATAATCGTAGGCCGGACTCTGGAGACGGCGGGAAAGGCAGAGCGCCGTGCCCGCCACAACTCCTCCGCTTCCGCCGGGGTTTGGGCAATGCGAATTTGGATCGCACCGCTTTGCTTGCAAATCTCTTCGATCTTGTCAATTTGTTTGGCGAGGATTTGTCTATCCCCATCGACCTCAATTAAGAGAACGGCCTCAGCATCTGTGGGCAGCCCAACCTTGGCATATTCCTCGATGTTCCTGATATAAATATTGTCCAATAGTTCTAAAGTGGCAGGCACGACTCCCTTGGCAATGATTTCGGATACCGCCTCGCTCGCCTGCTCAAGCTCAGAAAAAACCGCCAGCATCGTATTTTTCGCTTCGGGCTTTGGGATTAGTTTAAGTATAATTTTGGTGATTACCCCCAACGTCCCCTCTGACCCGGTGAAAAGCTTGGTCATATCATAGCCGGTTACATTCTTGATGGTCTTGCCACCGGTGTTTATCACTTCCCCGCTCGCAAGCACGACTTCCAAGCCAAGCACATAGTCCCGGGTGACTCCGTATTTCACCCCGCGCGGCCCCCCGGCGCATTCCGCGACATTGCCGCCAATAGTTGACACGGCCAAGCTCGCCGGATCAGGGGGATAGAACAGTCCCAAGCGCTCAACTTCGCTCTGCAGGTAACCTGTAACCACTCCCGGCTCTACTACGGCAATCAAATTTTTGCGGTCGAGTTCCAGGATTTTGTTCATCCTCTTTAGCACAAGGATAATGGAATCCCCTACTGAAATCGTTCCTCCGCTGACATTTGTGCCCGCCCCCCTCGGAATGACCGGGATTTTCTCCTCATTGGCCAGTTTCAGAATCTTGGCTGTTTCTTCGGCATTACCCGGATAGACTGCAATTCCTGCTAAATCTTTCTTATTTGACTTTACAAACGAGGCATCATACGAATAACAATATAAATCCTCCAATGAAGTATACACATTGTCCTGACCAACGATTTCTGTGAGCCGTTGAATTATCTCTTGTTTCAAAAGAATTTCGCCTCCCTGATATGCAGGAAAAATCCAGTCAGGGTGAACCCGGGCTGGATTTCTTGCATGGCACCGCCAAGTGGCGGCCCTTAGACCGACAAATATTTGCGGCGTACTTCTTCATTCTCCTGCAATTCCTCAACCGTACCCGTGAATTGCACCCGTCCCTTCTCCAGGATGTAACAGCGGTCGGCTAAAGTAAGCGCTGATTTGAGGTTTTGCTCTGCCAGCAGAATAGAAATCCCGGATGCTTTCAGCTTTAGGATCTGCTCCTCTAATTCCTTAACAATCAAAGGAGCCAGTCCTTCGGTCGGCTCATCCAGAATGAGAAGTCGGGGATCTCCCAAGAGCGCGCGGGCAATGCTGAGCATCTGCTGCTCGCCCCCGCTTAAGTTCCCGCCGCGCCGGTTTCCGTATTTCTTTAGCACCGGAAACAATTCATACACCCGCTCCAAGGTCCAGCTGCCCCGCGCAGGCACGCCGGCCTGGGCTACTTCCAGGTTCTCCCTTACTGTTAAATCGGCAAAGATGCGGCGATCATCAGGAACAAACCGTATCCCTTGGGCCACCATCTTGCGGGTGGGCATCTTTGAGATGTCCTGCCCCCGATAGAGAATCTGCCCGCTTTGAGGCGGGGTCAACCCTACAATGCTCTTTAGGGTCGTGGTCTTGCCCACGCCGTTGCGTCCCAACAGGCAAACGGCTTCCCCTTGCTTCAGGCGGATGGATACGCCGAACAGAACATGGCTTAGCCCGTAGTACGTGTGGATATCCTTCACTTCCAACATCAGCCTGTCTCCCCTAAATAAGCATTTTGTACCGCCTTATCCCGTCGCACCTCATCTGGTGGTCCTTCGGCAATTGTCTGCCCTTGATGCAAAACCATCAAGCGTTCGGCCACGTCAAAGACTAAATCCATGTCATGCTCCGTAAGCAAAATTGTCAATCCTTCATTTTGGACTAAATTCTTAATGAGTTTCACAATTGTGCGTGTTTCCTCAGGCGACATCCCTGCGGTTGGTTCATCCAAAAGCAGAATTTCCGGCTGGTTTCCCAAAGCAATGGCCAGCTCCAACACTTTTTGATCCCCATAGGATAGGGCGTTGCACAAACGTTCACGATACGGGTAGAGATCCAACTTGTTTAAAACCTCGTTCGTCTCTTCGACCACTAATTTGCGTGCCGGGGTGAATAATTTATTGCTTTGACGGTAGCGGGCCAAGACAGCAACCTGCACGTTTTCAAAGGTATTTAGCTGGGGAAAAATGTTGATCAATTGAAAGGATCTGGCCACTCCTTTGCGGCAGATCGCATGGGGCGGAAGCCCGCCGATCTCTTCCCCCTTAAACAGGATCTGGCCTTTGTCCGGGCGCAGGTGGCCGGTAATCAGGTTAAACAGGGTGCTCTTGCCCGCTCCGTTCGGACCGATCACAGCCGTCACCTGTCCTTTGGTTACCGTGAGATTAGCCCTGGCAATGGCCTGAAAACCTGAAAAAGCCTTGGCAACTTGTTTAACCTGAAGCATTTGCTCCCCACCCTTCCTTGCTGACGGCGCGCCCTTTGAATAATTTGTCTTGCACAAAGCCTAAAATGCCCTGGGGCAAGACCAAGACCAGAATTAAAAGGGTTATCCCCAGTACCAACATCCAATATTCCGTGTAAGTACCGACTTTCATGGATAAAAACACAATGATCCCCGCTCCCAAAGCCGGGCCGTAAAAAGCGGTCAATCCTCCTAACAGGCACATGATCATGATTTCGGCAGACTCGCCCCAGGAAAGAATGGACGGGGATACCGATTTTTCCACGATCACAAAGAGCACCCCGGCAATCCCGGCAAAAAGCCCCGAAATGACAAAGGCGGCCAAACGGTGGCGCCGGATATTAATCCCCACGCTTTCACTGCGCACGGGGTTATCCCGTATGGCCATCAAAGTTAGGCCGAAGGGAGATTTCAGGATTAAATAAAGAATTGCCATACACACTGTTAAAACAGCCAAGGTTAAATAATAAGCAGCCTTGAGTGAGCTTAAACTTTCAGGCAAAGGTATGCCGTGCAAGCCGTCATCTCCCCCGGTGAGAGCAGACCAGCGGTAGATTATGGCCCAGACCAACTGACCGAGAGCCAAAGTAAGCATACCGAAATAAAGACCGCGCAAGCGTACACAAAACCAGCCAATCAGCACAGCAATTACGGCTGCAGCGACTGGAGCAGCCATTAGAGCCACAACGAACGGGACCGAGGTTTTATATAAAAGAATGGAAAATGTGTAAGCACCCACACCAAAAAATACTGCATGGTGCAACTGTAAGAGCCCGCCGAAACCCAGGATAAAATTGAGGCTGGTGGCAAGCAGGGCTGTTACAAAGATACTTGCGAGCAGGTACAAGTAATAGCGGGGCAACACCGGCGGCAGTGCAAGCAGTACGGCCAGCACGATGAATGGAATAATGCTGCGAAACTTCATGGGCTCCCCTCCCTTACCACACGGATTTAAGCAGGCCTGACGGCCTAATAATTAAGAGAAAACCAATGACTACATAAGGAACGACAATGGCAAAATTAGGCAAGAACAAGACGCCAAGAGCTTCTGCCACCCCCAAAATCAAGGCGCTGATCAGGGTTCCCCATATGTTGCCCAGTCCCCCTACGACTACCACCAGAAAGGCATAAACTACCATGCTGGCATCCATACCTAAACCGATGTTAACCATCGGGGCCATCAGCGCTCCGCCGAGACCGGCAAGCCAGCCTCCTAAAGCAAAAACGGTTCCAAATACCCTGGTACTGTTGATACCCAGGACATCTACCATCTGACGGTCTGTAGCCGTAGCCCGGCATATTTTTCCCGTCACCGTCCGGGTAAGGAACATCCATAAACCCAAAGCAACCAGCGGCCCGACAACCAGCATAAAAACGTAATACACCGGAATCACAATTCCGGCCACAGACAAATTACCAATAAAAGCAGCAGGTACTGACACTGACTTAAACTCTGTACCCCAAAGGATTTTCACCAAGTCTCCGAGAATCAGCACCAGGGAATAAGTAAGCAACATTTGGATCAAGTGTTCTTTGCCATAGACAAAACGCAGCAATCCGCGCTCTATGATGAGGCTGAACGCCGCCACGATTAAAGGGGCTACAAGCAAGGCCAGCCAAAATCCTGCAGGACTCTGCTTGCCTAGCATATCAGCCACGGTAAAAGCCAAAAAAGCTCCCAACATGTAGAAAGAACCGTGCGCAAAATTTATAATCCGAAGCACACCAAAAACTAAAGTCAGACCAGCCGCTACAATAAAATACAGCATACCCCGGCTTAACCCCAGTACCAATTGACTGACCAAGGCAGAGGCATCCATCCTCATCCCCCCATCCCCAAAGATGCAAGGGGCGGCCGAAACCGCCCACCTTCAAAGAATTCAGGAGTCAGTACTCAATCAGTACTCAGAATTCAGGAGTCAGACTCCCATGCCGCTATGCGGCACCACTGATGGATGAAAATAGCCAAGGTGCATTACCCGCTCACCACGCGCCGGAGCTGTTCGCTTGTTGATTCAGCTACAGCGCCAAACCTTAGGGTAATACCTGAAGTGAACCGTGACGCTGCTTAACGCTGAATCAACTGCGCTCTCGACGCTCCTCTGCTCTACGGTTCGCTAAGTAATTGCCCCT
>NZ_JAFLRH010000042.1 GCF_017310645.1 Paradesulfitobacterium ferrireducens
GCATTAAAACAGATAACAAAATCTTTGGAAAATACGTTGTAGTGACAAAAATATTATTGATGTATGCCTCAAAGCCTTGCTACGACTGGTACTGGAAATTTTTTACGCCAAACTTGGGTTTTAAATTGCACATTTTCTATGAACTGCTAAAAATCAAGTCTGCTCGATACTTCAGCCGATATAGTCCTTTCAATATAAGCCTTACCATTCTCGTTGAGTTGTGAAATGGTTTCTCAGTCGCCTTACTGAGAATAGCTGCATCATATTCGATGCAATAAAGAACAAAGAGAGCACTGCTTTTATGGCGTTTCCGCCACGCTAACAGCAATGCTCTAAGCCACATTCACGTTTCAAGTTATTAAAAATCGAATTTTCAATATCCCAGTGGGCCGCGGTTTTGTTAGATTACACAGTTTTATGTATGGATATTAATCAAGAGATTTTTATAATTAGAATTATTAAAATTGATCGCCCGAAAAACCAAATTTGAAAGGGGGCAGATTACATGGCAGAAGCAAGTGCACCCAATATAATTCGTACACCTAAAACCAAGAGCTGGGATGCCTCTGTACGGTTTTATCGCCGCAAAGAGTCCTTCCTCAAAACGCGTGCTTGGCGCTGTATCCTTTCCTCGCCGGTGTCATCATCTTTTCCCGTGGTTTAGCTGGCAGCATGTGGACTATCATCATCCCCTCCGTTTTCCTGGGTTTATACAGCCCCGCGATCTATGTCCTCAGTTATTCCACAATCCGTGATATCTATGACCGGAAGCAGGCCGGCGTCTTCCTCGGCCTCGCAGGCACGATGCAGAGTATCGGCATGCTCGTTGGCGGCCCCTTGGTCGGCGGTCTGGTGCAGGCGGCTGGCTGGCGTGTCCCATTCTTCGTGATTGGACCGTTATTCCTGATCGCCGGCATCTTGGTCTTCTTTGGTGTTAAAGTCTCGAAAGAAGAAACAAAGCAAATGGTTTCTACATCAGCTTCGTTTGACTTCCCCGGCGCGCTTGCAGTCGTTGTCTTCCTTGCCACATTTGTTCTTGCTCTTTCGCTTGGCAAGCTTGCACCGTTTGAGGGTGACAAGTCCGTCCTGCTCGTGAAGTTAGAATCCAAGGGTGACAGGAAACCCGGCGAGTTCTTCACAAAAGAAGCACTAAAAAAGTTCAGGTAGAAAAAATACGACCTAATTCTAGATAACATAAGCTTTAACTATAAAAATATTGAAAGGAAGTGCTTACTATGGCTAACAGATTGAATGGGAAAATCGCTATCGTTACCGGTGCCGGATCCGGCATGGGCAAAGCAACTGCTCTGGAATATCTTCGTGAAAACTGTAAAATTGTTGCAATGGACAATAAAGGCGAACGTTTGGGTGCTCTGCAGAAGGAAGTTGAGGAAATGGGCCTTGCAGCAAACCTGGTAACCTTTACTGGCAGTATTACAAGCAATGAAGACTGCGACAAAGCTGTTGAGGCAGCTGTTAAAGCTTTCGGCTCCCTCAACGTACTGACGCACTTCGCTGGTTGTATGGACTATTTCGCCACTGCTGAAGAAGTGACGGACGAAGACTGGGACTATGTTATTGCAATCAATTTAACCGCTTCAATGAGGATTTCCCGTGCTTGCCTGAAGTATTTCCTTCCTAACGAAATCAGGGCAAGTATGATATTGGTCACCTCCAACGGCGCCGTGCAAGGTAGCACTGCCGGTGTTGCATACATAGCCTCCAAGGGCGGTGTTGAGTCTCTGGCACAATGTATGGCATTCGAATATGGCCGTAACGGAATCCGCGTTAACACCATCCAGCCCGGTCCCTTTATGACCGCGATCACCAGCGATTCTGCGTGGGGTGCGAAGGCCATGGCCAACAAAGGTGCCGCAATCCATCGTGGTACCGGCTACAACAAAAGCTCTCGCGACTGGATCCTGACTGGAGAATGGGTCACAGAAAGATATGTTGCAGCTGATCCTAAGCACATCGCAGGAGGTGCAGTGTATCTTGCAAGTGATGAATCTGCATTCATGAATTCAGGTACGCTGAGAATCGACGGCGGTATCTGCCTCGGTTAATTTAAACTACCCCCGTTCCCGATGGACGAGGAGCCTCGGCCTATTCGAGTGCTCTAGCGGCGGTTACGCAGGCATGACCAGTCGGTTGAATATAGAATGGAACTTTCAATAGAAGGAGAAAAAGGACAGATGCCGATGATAGCAGAGAAGAACTACAAGGGCGTTGAAGTCGAGCGAGTTAAAAACGCGCCGTCCGCCAAAAACGCAGAAATGCAGCTGAAGGATGCGATCATCGATAAGGTCCTGGAAGCCAATGACATCGAGGTTCCGCAAGATCTGGTCGACGATGAAGTCAAAATGATGGTCATTGAGCTGAAACATAAGATGAAATACGAGAGCATGTCATCCAGCGGGTATTTCGACTTCATGCAGGATGATATGGCCGATCGTATGGAAGAGTTCAGAGAAGAAGCCTTCAAGCTGGTGAAGATCAGACTGGTGCTCAAGGGAATTATAGAAGCAGAGAACTTTGAAGTAACCAAAGAAGATCTGGAGGTAGAGGCGAAGGCCATATCTGTTCGGCAGCAAATGCCGATCGAGATGGTGAAGGATTTTCTCGGCGAGGATCTGGAGTCGCTGAAAGATGATTTGCTGGTAAGGAAGGCAATCGACTTTGTCTATGCCAACGCTGTAATCAAATAAGGGACGCTGCTGCCGCCTGTGTGCTAAGGATGACCCCACAAAAACTACATGTATCTGTGTATTTGCTTTCAGTAGCTGTTGTATATTTTATTAATGGTTGACCTATCGTTAATACGATATTGGTAAACAAATATTAAATGAAAGGAGAAACAATAATGGCAGAAGAAAAGGATATTGAGATCAAAACGGAGGACAAAAATGTTAAGGCGTCCAAGATGCAGAAAGGACGCAAGTCCATCGCCTATCTGCAGAAACTCAAGGACGAGGGCACCCCGATCGTTCAGATGTGCCCCGCCAACAGAGACCAATATTTTACCATGGCCGCTGAGATGGCCGGTTGCGACATCTGCCGCCTGACTGTTCCCGCCGAGAACACCGCAATGTCGATCGCGAACGCACCCTGGTGGATCCGCACCGTCCGTGCCGCCGCGAAGATTATCCACATAAACTTCTATATGCAGACACCTACCTTTGCCTCCAAGGAAAAAGCTTTGGAGTATGGCTCCTTGTACATGGCCGAAGGCGCCGACTCCCTGCTCCCCATGGGCGTTAACAACGAAACCTTAAAGTATATGACTGATAACCATCTGGTGGTCTTCGGTCACGTGGGCGCGCTGTCCGGCTGGCAGACAAGCAGACATGGCGGCTACAAGCGTCTGGGTCAGACAGCTGAGGACGCCATGAAGGTCTTCCGTATGGCTTATGAATATCAGGAGAACGGTATGATGGCCATGACCATCGAGCTTACTCCGATCGAAGTCACCAACGCCATAGCAAAGAAGCTGCGCGTGCCCGTGATCTCCATCGCCGCAGGCGGCGCCGCCGATGGCTGCGAGATGGTCGATTTTGACACCTTCAACATGATGCCCCATCTGGCCTCTCATGCGAAGGTCTATGGTGACTTCTTTAAGTGGGCCGCTGGCGCATACAGCGCATGGGCCAACGATGTCCGTACCGGCGTATATCCTGAGGATAAGCACGGCTTTCACATGGACGAGAGGGAGCTCGATAAGTTCCTGAATGCGATCGAGAAGATCTGATTTTCGCCCCTCTAGCAAAATTCTTTTTGCATAATCTTTTACCCTAAGTAATTTACAATTTGACTCGACAAGTGTCCGGATGTTGCCGAAATGCTGTCCGGATAATTCCGTTACGGTGTCCGGATGTTTCTGAAATATGCAATTAAGGGTGGTTAACTGGAACTGAGCCAAGTTGCGATTGTTCAGATAAGAGTGGTAGTTGCTGTTAGTTGAACTTTGGTCAATGACGATCTGAAGGATCGCACCGCCTCGCAAATATGCAACCCCTATTAAGAAAATGCACCCCATTCATCTTTAATTGGAGGTGCAGAAGATTTTTAATGAAAGTGGGGAAATTAATATGACCAAGAGACTAGAGGGTAAGGTAGCAATCGTAACGGGTTCCGGCCAGGGTATTGGCAGGGGTATTGCTGTTTATCTGGCGCGTGAAGGAGCCAAGGTCATTACCAACAACAGAAAGCCCGGTTCTGGCACCATGGAAAAATACAAAAAGGGGGACATCCCTGATGAAGATTATAAACAAATGCTTGAACTGGCAGGCGACGCAGGGAGCACTGCAGAGCTGATCAATATGGAGGGCGGCGAAGCTACTCCTTTTTATGGCGACGTTTCCGATTGGGCAACCGCTGAGAAGATGGTGAATTTAGCGCTCGATACCTATGGTAGTATCGATATCATTGTTAACAACGCTGCCGGAATGGGTTCCGGTTCCGTCCTCTCGACCGATGAAGCCAAATGGGATTTGCTTGCCAATGTCAGGGAAAAGGGCGCTTTTAACCTGATGCATTTTGCCGTGCCGTATATGATCAAAAAGGGCTATGGCCGTATCGTCAACACTAGTTCCGAAGCCTGGACCGGCCTACCCGATAACATCGGTTACTCCGCTTCTACCGCCGGAATTGTCGGCCTGACCTGGGCTGCCGGCAAAGAGCTGTGGAACTATGGTATTACAGTTAACGCTTTTTGCCCCCAAGGCGCTTCACCCGCACACGCTGTAGAGTACAATGCAATGGTTCGTAACGTGAAGAATATCACTGGCAAAGAACCCGACCCCAACGTCCTTAAGGTAGTGGAAGAAAACCACGGCGACCCGGTCGGCATCGGCCCCGTAATCGCTTTCCTGTGCACAGAGCAAGGTTCTTACATCAGCGGTTCTGTGTTCTCGATTTACGCCTCCGGTGTTGTCAAGCTCTATTCCAATCCTACTTTCATTTCCGAAATTTCGAAAAAAGGTGAACTTTGGACTATCGACGAACTGGAGGTTGCCTTCCGCGAACAGCTGCTAGGCAAGGATTATGTTGCTCCCGCCAGCGTCCGCTTGTGGTAAATACCAAATAATCTCATTAGTTACCCTACTGGTTTGGCATAATCCGAATAGGATTTACCTTCTAGGGGAGCAAATGAGTGCTCCTACAGAGAACGGTGCGGTTGCAAACCCAGCATCGTTCTTCTCGTTTTATAGTAATACAAAACTAGCAGAAGTAAGGAGCTTCATATTTTCAAAAGGTTTTCGGTACAGAAAAAACGTAGAAAAACTCCCTGGTAAGGTATTCGGCGGTTTTTTTATGCCATGAATCAAGCTACAGGGCTAAAGGGAAATGACATTATTAAATTAAATCTTGCGTGAAAGTATAAAATGAAGTAATTCCACGACCCCCCGACTCCCTAAAAAGACCCCCGGTATAAGCATTCTAATTCCGCGCTTCAGTATCATCTTGCAACCAAAACACACGTTGAGACGGTGGTTTTCCTCAGAGAGAGTTTTACAGTTTAAGCAGATCGCGGAATGAAGAATATCATGCACCCCCCTTTGAAAAAGAGCAGGTGAATAATTAATTTGTATCAATTATTGAGTTATTAGACAACTAATCTACCATCTATTGATAAAAAGGATTTTATCAGCAGGTGATTTTATTTATCTGAAAATGCAGTAATATAGCCGCTCCTACGTTATTGTGGAGCGGCTTTTTTCATTTTGTGATGTAGTACAGCTCACCTCTGTCCCGCGCAAAGGCACAGATTCTGTTGAATGAGGCACGCAACCCGCATATGGTGTTGTAAAATGAGTAATTCAGTTGCTTAAGTTTTTCGATGACAGCCTGGTTGCCGTTAAATCTATAGGAAATTTTGTCGATTAGGATTTTATCTTAAATAAGGTTTCTCTGAAAGAAGAGAACTAGTTTTGATAAATACCCAAGTTATAGCTGACCACCAGAACAAAAAAGTAAGGTAAGCGAAGAACGGATAAAACCAGGGTTTAAAATCAAATAATCCCACATTGTGAACTAAATAACCGTATCCGACACTAAATACAGCAAAACCCAAAACATATGCGTATCGAAATACTTTTCTAAGTGGTAAAAAGCGAAGAAAAATCATAACAGTGAGTATCCAACTAGGTGGTGAGAGTAGATTTTCTCCTAAAACATTGAAAATACCAGCGTTTTTGAACGAGATAATGTGAAGTAGATTTTGAAATAAAGCTACTACTACTACATCACCTAGTCCACCAAAAAGTACGCCGTAGATAAAATATTCTTTAAGATCTTTTTTGGGGATAGTTAAAAGTACAATAATAAATGCTATTAATATGTAGGCTGGATAGAAAAGCGTATTTGTCATTGGTCCTCCTTGGCTTCTGCTACTTAAGCTTGGGAACTTTCTTTAAATAGTTTTACAAAATTCCAAAATTATATTCTAAACTTATTACATGTCTTAAAGTTGAAAAATCAAATTCGCAGTCTATTACTGTCCATAACTTTTTGCTTGAATTTACAAACACCCTTGGATATAGTACGATAAGCATAGGCAGGACTAGGGCTGGTTGCTGTAGCTGCCTCTTTTATCATTATGCCGTTTAAATTAGTTAGTTACACTAAAATACCCGAATTAAGGTAGCTAATAATGAAAAAAAAGAGCTTAATTTTTCAGTTGTTTATAAGTCTTTTTGTTATCCTTCAATGCCTAATTATCTTTTTAGGTTTTTCGACTTATAAGTATGCCGAAACAGTTATAATGAAAGAAGTAATTCAGCTAAATTCCAGCATGCTCCAGCAGATTGCAATCAGAATCGGCCTGGAATTAAAAGATGTTCAGGTTCTAGCCAGCCGCATTGCATATGATACGAGTATCATTGAATCATTAAAAAAAAGCTCAAACGGAGAGAGCGTCAGCAAGGATCAGACGCAGAGAATCGAAGGAATTATGACCGGCTACATCTGGTCCTATCCTAGTACGGCCATGCTCATTGATGCGCATTTGATCGACAGCCGCGGTAATACCTATTCCACCTCGTATTCCATGTCATCCAATCAGGAGGTTGACATGGCCACCTATAGCAAAGCACTGGAGAACGGTACAGACAGTACAATTTTTCCCACAAAATCCTCTTATAAGTCAACTGGGGAATCTAATTATTTTTTTCAAGTAGTTAGAAAGGTTAAAGCATATGATTCTCAACAAACTTATGGACTGTTACTATTAAATGTCAATGAAAAACTACTGGATGACAATTACATTCGTTTAACAAATGACGAAAAAGATTTCTCAATTGTTGACCGCAACGGTGTGATTATTTCTAACAAGGATAAAGAGCAAATCAATCAAACACTTAATAGCTTTATTGAAGCCGATAACAAAAATCAGCTGAATAACTATTATTTAAAAGGCAATAAACTCTACATTTTCCATCCTATTAGTGGATATAATTGGTATATTGTAGAGTCTATTTCTTTGAAAAGTGCTATGCTGCCTCTCAGAAAAATTGAGCTGTTTTTAATAGCTTTCGGGATTATATGTATTTTACTCACAGGTGTGGCACTGAGCGTTGTTGCAAAAAAACTTGCACAACCTTTAGATTTACTAACCGACAAAATGATTGAGTTCAACAGCGGAAATCTTTCGATTCAAATTCCGGATAGTAGCTACAGGGAGTTTTCCGAAATCTCTATTTCATTTAATGAGCTAATTCATCGCGTAAATTATCTGCTTGAAGAAAACATTAACAATGAACGTCAAAAAAGATTACTGGAGCTTGATTTTTTACAAGCTCAAATCAACCCGCATTTTATTTATAATACGTTAAGCTCTATTCGCTTTTATGTTGAAATGGGTAAGAGCAAAGAAGCAGAGGAGATGCTTTATCATTTTTCCAAGCTGCTGCGGAGGGTGCTGTCCCGTGTCAATGAATTCGTCCAGTTAAGAGATGAGATTAAGCATTTGGAGGACTATATAGCCCTGCAAAAGATGAGATATGCGAACGCCTTTACAGTGGAATTTTTACTGAACGAAAATACCTTAGATGCTCAGATCCCCTCATTTATACTTCAGCCAATTATCGAAAATGCTATTTTTTACGGTTTGCAGGCAAACAAACTGATTGTGATTAAGGTTGAAGCTAAATTAGCAGACCAGGATTTATATATCACAATTTCTGATAACGGAGTTGGAATGAGCCAGGAGAAAGTTACCGAGATCTTTAATAAAGAGGTTCAAATGAACAGGGTAGGAATTTTAAATGTGCATGAACGAATCAGAATTCTTTGTGGGGCAGCCTACGGTTTGACCATTAAGCAGAATGAGCCGGAAGGGAGCAAGGTAATACTTAAATTGCGGCATTATGTTTAGGGGGAAACTATGCTAAGAATAATCATTGCAGACGATGAGTTGCCGATTCGCGAGTGGCTGAACTATTGTTTGAAAGATAAAAAGGATAGCCTGGAAATTGTCGGAATAGCATCAGATGGCTTGCAGGCCCATGAGCTTGCTTTGAAAGAGAAGCCCGATGTGGTAATTATAGATATCAGGATGCCCAAGATGGATGGAATTACTGCGATGAAAAATATTAAAAAGGTACTGCCTCAGACGGAATTCGTTATTTTGACAAATTACGCTGATTTTTCTTATGCCAAACAAGCCATATCCTGCGGTGCTAAGGAATACATCTTAAAGTCTGAATTAAGAAGCTCTGAATTAATTGAGATCCTGGCAAAAATAGAAGAGGATCGCTATACTCATCGTGACAGACAAGGAATTTTCAGTCATTTGGAACGTACTGCAAAAAATACCCTGACAGAGTATTCCGGTGATCATTACGAAAACCATAAATTTATTGAGGGGGCATTAAATTATATACATGAGCACTATAATGAGGCCATTTCCCTGGCAGACGTCGCAAGCCAGGTCTATCGGTCCCCTGAGTATTTCAGCCGATTGTTTAAGGAAGTAACCGGAGAAAACTTTAGTATTTATCTGATTAATTACAGGCTGATGCAGGCAAAGATACTATTGACCCGTACCAATTTAAAAATTACAGAGATTTCTTTTAGAGTTGGCTACCAGAATCCCAGTTATTTTTCCAGACTGTATAAGAAGTATATGGGTATTACTCCCGAGGATGAACGGAGAAAAAACGGGGATAAAGCAAAATAGTGCAAAATGTCAAAAAAATGACAGTCAATGCCTTGCAAAATCAAGATAGTGTTAGTAATTTGACATGGCTGTTACTATCATAACTTGTGATTTTATTTAATAATTGAGTTAACTTAACAGAGAGCTTGCACGCTCTTAGCATGCATAAGATTTTATTGGGAGGTAAGGGAATGGTTAAGAAAAGGTTCAAACTGACAGCAATTGCCTTGTCTGTAGTCATGCTGTTTTTACTCGCAGGATGCGGTACGGCAGCCCAATCAGGCAAGAAAGCTGCGGGCGACTACAAAATGGTTCTTATATTACCCGGACCTATTAATGATCAAAGCTGGAACGCAACAAACTATGCCGGGCTGGTTAAAACCAATAAAACTCTTGGCACTAAAATGGAATACGTTGAAAACGTACAGGCGGCTGATTATGAATCTACCTTTAGAAATTACGCAGAGCGTGGTTATGATTTAATCATGGCAGCAGGTACCCAATTTGATGAGGCGGCAAATAAGGTTGCAGCGAGCTATCCTAAAACAACTTTTACTGTAGTGAATGGCATGGTTAGCAACGGTCCAAATGTCGCGCCAATTTTCCCAAAAGAATATGAGGCAAGTTATATAGCTGCTTTAATGGCCGGAGAAGTCACCAAAAACGGCCGATTTGCCACCATTGGCGGTTTCCCCAATAAAGCAATGGAACATTTGCTGGATGTATATGAAAAAGTAGCCGTTGATATTGCTAAAAAGCGCGGAATTACTGATGCCAAAGCAGTTCGGGCCTATGCAAACAGCTGGGATGATGTCGCTTTAGGCAAACAGATGGGTCAAACAATGATTGATAACGGTGCAGATGTGATGTTTGTTTACGCTAACCAGGTTGGTTTAGGTGCTATCCAGGCTGCCAAAGAAAAAGGTGTTAAGTTCATCGGTTTCTCAGGAGACCAGACAACGATTGATCCCAATACAGTAGTAGGTTCAGTGGTTTTTGATTTTGAAACCTTCTATGTCTGGGCGGTTCAAAAATATCTCAACGGAACCTTAGATGGCAATAAAGTGCATGAGGCAGGAATCGCCGAGAATATCTTTAAGCCGGTCTACACGGCGAATCTTAGCAAAGACATCCAAGATAAAGTTGCGGCAGGAATGGAAAAAGCTAAAAAAGGTGAAATTGATTTTGCTTCAATGTTTGCAAACAAATAAAGATTGCATTTTCAAAACAATATCAATGAGATTAGCGGTTCCGAGAGGCACCGCTAATTTTCTGAATAGGCGGTGGCATTATGGAAGCAGCCTTTTTTGAGCTGAGTGGAATCAGCAAATACTTTGCAAAAGTAATTGCTAATAAAGAGGTTTCCTTTTCGATTCAAAGAGGCGAAGTCTTAGCTTTGTTAGGAGAAAACGGAGCGGGTAAAAGTACGATTATGAAAATCCTGTACGGACTTTATAAGGCTGACGAAGGGAAAATTTTCAAGGATGGGAAAGAGGTTAAAATACATTCCCCTAAGGAAGCAATGGAGCTTGGAATTTCTATGATACAACAGCATTTTTCCCTAGTGCCCGCTCACACTGTAACGGAAAATATTATTTTAGGCAATGTTCACGGAATCATAGAACAGAAGTTTTATCAAGGAGAAATCAAAAAGCTGGCGGAGCGTTATAACTTTGATGTTGATCCTAATGACTTTATCCGTGACTTGGCAGTAGGTGTTCAACAAAAAGTAGAAATTCTAAAAGCTTTATATCAAAAAGCAAATCTTTTAATTATGGATGAACCTACTGCAGTCCTAACTCCCCAAGAAGCTGAAAACCTTATGCACTTTGTAAGAGATTTTACCGCACAGGGTAATTCGGTTATTTTTATCACTCACAAGCTCAAAGAAGTAATGAGTGTCGCGGATCGGATTATTGTCATGCGGGCGGGAAAGGTTTGCGGTGATATAAAACGGGATGAGACGGATGAAATAGAGCTGTCCAAATTAATGATAGGCAAGGAGCTAAATGAGATAATCCAAGATGACCAGCAGATAAAGGTTGATCAGGAAGCACGGTTAGAAATAAACAATGTTACCGTTAAAGGAAAAACCAACGTTCCGTCCTTAAATAATATCTCTTTGACAGTGCACAAGGGGGAAATTCTTGGAATTGCAGGCGTCAGCGGGAATGGTCAGCAGGAACTATGTGAAGTAGTGTGTGGTGCTATTTTGCCAACAAGCGGAAGCATTCTCTTGGACGGGGAGGATATTACTGAAAGAGAAATCCGGGCAAGGATAGACTTGGGAATAGGTTATGTTCCTGCGGATAGAAGCAGGGATGGCATGATCATGGATATGTCAATTGCCGAGAATATGTTACTGAAAAGCAGTTATGACGGAAAATGGCAAAAACGCGGATTTATTGCTAAAGGAAGGCTTAATCAATACGCACTGCAGGAAATCCAGGAATACTCAATTAAGGCTCCTTCGCCGGAGACAATTGTCCATGGCTTATCAGGCGGCAACCAACAAAAAGTAATTTTGGCGCGGGAAGTTGATAATGGGGACAAGCTGATAGTTTTTGATCAGCCCACCAGAGGATTAGATCTAGGCGCGGTTAACCACATTCATCAAGTTATTCTAAATGAACGTGCTAAAGGAAAAAGTATTTTACTAGTATCTACTGAGCTTTCGGAGATTTTTGCCCTTTCTGATAGAATTGCTGTCTTGTACAAGGGAGAAATCCAAGGCATATTTAACCGCGCTGAGCTTACCACCGAAAAAATTGGTCTTTTAATGGCTGGATTTCGAGTAGAAGAGGTGAGCCAAGATGCATGCTAAGCTAAAAGATCTACTGATCACCAACATTCTAGCAATTGTTTTGGGGATCATTGCCAGCGGATTAATGCTCCTTTTTCTTGGTAAAAACCCCGTTAGCGCATATGCTGTACTCATAACGTCCGTAGTGCGTGACGGATATACTTTCGCTGATATATTTGTAAAAGCAACGCCGTTAATGTTTACGGCCTTAGCTTTTGCTTTTACCTACAAAGCTAATTTATATAATATCGGTGCCCAAGGGCAGTTTTACATTGGTGCGGTTATTGCAGCCGCCGGTTCCTTGTTTTTTCAGAACATCCTGCCTAGTGGGCTGGCGCTAATCATCACTTTGCTTCTTACGATTGTCGGCGGCGGCCTTTGGGGCGCATTTATTGGCTTTGTAAAGGCCAGGTATAATTCAAATGAATTTTTGGTTAGCATGATGTCGACCTATGTAGCATTGGCAATTATGAATTATCTGCTGCGAACTTTTTTAATGGAAACGAAAGGCGAATACCCTCAAACCGACGCGCTCGCAGCTTCCGTCTGGCTGCCTCGCATCATCCCAGGCACCAGGCTGCATATCGGTTTTGTTTTGGCAGTGCTAGCTTGTATTGGAGTTTGGATTCTGCTTTACAAGACTCCTTTGGGTTATCGCATCCGGGCCGTAGGTTATAATTCAAGGGCCGCAAGCATGTCAGGCATCAATGCAAAGAAACTCTATGTTCTGGCATTTTTTATCAGCGGAGCATTAGCCGGAGCTGCAGGATTTACCGAAGTCAATGGTGTACAACATATGTTGGTACAAGGCTTTAATTCCGATATCGGGGCAGCGGGCATTGGGATTGCGATTTTAGCCAATGGCAGCCCGATAGGCATAATTTTTGCTGCGACCTTATTTGGTGCGCTCAAGGTGGGCGGTACCATAATGGGGCAGATGTCAGGAATACCTTCAAGTATCATCGAATTGATGCAAGGTTTTGTGATGGTATTTGTAATTTTAGCCTATTTTGTGAGAACCCGTTTGGAAAATAACCGGGAAAAACGCAAATTACAGAAGGCGGCGGTATAATGATCAATTTGTTAAGTAGAACCATAATGATGGGGACGCCATTGCTTTTTGGGGCCATAGCAGAAGTAATAGCAGAAAGAGCAGGTGTGATGGTAACTGCCATTGAAGGTATCTTTTTAATGGGAGCCTGGGCCGGTTTTGTCGGAGGGTATTTAAGCGGCAGTTTGACCGTTGGATTTATATCTGCTATTCTTGCCGGTTTGTTGGTTGCCGCTTTGTATGGATGGATTTGCATTTATTTAAAGCAACATCAAGTTGTCACAGGAGTGGCAATGAATATTTTGACAGTGGGGCTTTCCGCATTCTTGTATCGGGTGATATTCGGAGTTCCAATAACTCCGCTAACCGTTAATCCGTTAGCAACCATTCCAATTCCACTGCTTTCGCAAATCCCGGTAATCGGGCAAATACTGTTCAATCAGAATATATTAACCTACGCGATCTATTTGCTGGCACCGCTGTCGTATTTCATGCTATATAAAACGTCTGTCGGTCTGACGATACGATCTGCGGGTGAGAATCCGGAAGCGGTAGATGTTGCAGGAATTAATGTGCTTACTGTTCGCTTTATTACAGTGCTTTTGGCAGGTGTTATGGGCGGGGTGGCCGGTGCTTTTTATTCGATTGGCTTTTTGGGCATGTTCAGTACAAACATTATTGGCGGACGCGGCTGGATCGCATTTGCTATTTGCTTTTTGGGAAATTGGAATCCAAAAGGAGCAGTTATCGGTACTCTGGCTTTCGGATTTGCCGAAGCAATCGCAATATATATGCAGTCTATAGGAAACAATGCGTTATTCCCAAATGAGTTGTTTATTGCTATCCCTTATATCATGACGATTATTTTAACCGTTTCCAGAAAATCATTTAGTGTACCTGCAAAACTGGGAGTTCCTTATATAAAAGAAAATTGATTAAAAAAATTCTAACCTAGGCTACGCGGCCTAGGTCGTATTTTAATTCCGGACTCATCACATCTCCCGAAAAGCCGGCCGGAATATTTCGCGCGCACAGAAGTCATCTCCAAAAGAGATGACTTCTTGTTGGTGGGGGGATTAGGAGAGACCGTATAAAAATTGAATCATGCTCTTGTGGTTGGAGAATTAGTATGGCACAATGATGACGCAGAAAGAATTTGCCGGGTATGTCGCAGAAACATTCCGGTTTTTGAAATGTTTTAACTATTTCAGTTTGTGATTAAAAGTATCCAAATGGATAGGTATTGACACTTTTCTTATATGGAGGTATCTACGATTGAATAAATTATATCCCTTAACCAATGCCCAGATGTCCATCTGGGTCGCCGATAATCTATATCCCGGGACGAGCCAGGCTGTTTCCTCGGCCACTGTGATTATCCGCGAAAAAATTGACTTTGCCCTCATGAACGAGGCCATTAACTTAGTCAGAGAACATAATGATGCACTTCGCATCAGATTAGTCAATCACAACGGCATGCCGCAGCAATACTTTGCCGAATTTGTGAAAAAATATTACGATATTCTGGATTTCAGCTATGAAAACGGTGAATCAGATTATGAAGCATGGGAGCGGAAAATGACGGAGACCCCATTTGCCATAATCGACTCCGACCTTTTTGACTTTGCCATGGCCAAATTAAGTGAGCAAAAAAGCATCTGTTACTTTAAATTTCATCATGCCATTACTGACGCCTGGGGAAATGTTGTGGTGATCGAAAAGACACTTAAAGAATACTGGCAACTCATAAATAATATCAAGACGGATCATTATGAGGAGCCATCCTTTATAGAACATATTAATGATGAACTGGAATACCTGGCCTCAGAACGGTTGCAAAAGCATAAGGAATTCTGGTCAGGTGTCTTTGACACCGTTCCTGAATTTATAAGCTTCACCGATCATAAAGGTTTTAAGAGCTTGGCCGGCAAAAGAAAAAGTTTTGTCCTGTCCCAGCCCTTGAGTTCGAAACTACAACGTTTTTGCGAGTCCAATAATGTCTCGCAGTTCAGTGTCTTTTATGCGCTTTTAGCTTTATACCTGGCAAAGAAAAGCAATAAAAAAGATATCGCAATTGAAACCCCGATTTTGAACCGCTCCGGCAAAAGAGAGAAGAACTCAGCGGGAATGTTTATGAATAATATTCCCACCAGAATCTATGTTGACTCAAGCCTGGATTTTCCGGCCTTTGTCAGGCACTCCTTCGGTGAACTAAAGAAGTTCATGAGGTACCAGCGCTATCCTCATAGTTATATCCTCAAGGATTTCCGGGAAAAGCATCAGTTCTCCGGAACGCTGGTGGATGTGACGCTTAATTACTGGAACGTCAAGATAGATTCCGTCATTGAATATGAGGGTGCCTGGAATTACCCTGGCGCACAGCCCAACTCGCTCTCGGTCGGTGTGAGTGACTGGGATGATACCGGTATACCGGTGTTGTATTATGACTACCTGCTCGAAGTCTTCCGTGAAGAAGACATAGATCAAATGCATCACAATCTGTGCGACCTGTTGGCAGACGCTCTGGACAACCCCGGCAAGAAGCTTTCGGAGCTGCAGATGGTGTCCCAGGACGAGTTACATAGGCTGTTCGTAGAGTTCAATCAGACAGAGCTGCCTTACGAGGCGAAGACCGTATCCGAGCTGTTTGAAGAACAGGTAATAAAGACGCCCAATCACACGGCCGTCGTCTTTGAAGATCAAAGCTTGACCTACCGTGAACTGAATGAGCGGGCTAATCAACTGGCCCGTTATCTCCATAGTCAAGGGGTAACACACAACTCAATTGTGGGACTGCTGGTAAACCGCTCGTTAGAAATGGTCATCGGGATTCTTGGGATTCTGAAGGCCGGGGCGGCTTATCTGCCTATGGATCCAGGGTACCCTGGCGAGAGAATCGCCTATATGCTCGACCAGAGCCATACAAGCCTCACGCTTACGGACAGGGATGACCCTGGAATAAGCACAGACAGAAATTGCCGGTTTTTCAATATTTCGCTGAGTAACTCATCAGTTTATGCTTCTGACCATGCTAGCTTAGATCCAAGGCATAAGGCTAATATAGATGACTTAGCCTATGTGATTTATACATCGGGGTCGACCGGCAAGCCCAAAGGGGTTATGGTTCATCACCGTGCCTTATGCAATTTTATTAATGGTATCGCCAGCCAAATTAATCTTGAGCATAAAACCATTGTATCCTTAACGACCGTTTCCTTTGATATTTTCTTTTTAGAAACTATCTTGCCTTTGGCTTTAGGAATGAAGGTTATTATTGCCAATGAGCAAGAACAAACCCTACCTAAATACCTCTTCGGCCTCATTGCTAAACACCAAGTTGAAGTGTTACAAACTACGCCATCAAGGATGAAACTCATATTAAATGAGCAAGAGAACGATAAAGGCCTAAACCGTTTATCCCACGTATTAATTGGTGGAGAAGAATTTCCGGCGTCATTATTACCTCGTCTCAAACAAGCTACCCGTGCCAAAATCTATAATCTATATGGACCTACTGAAACAACGGTATGGGCAACTATGAAAGAGCTTACCCAGTATGAAAACATAACAATCGGAAAACCGATCGCCAACACTCAAATCTATATATTAAATGGAGATCTTTCTCCCGTCGCGATTGGTTCGGTCGGAGAAATTTTCATCGCCGGGGATGGAGTCTCTTTGGGTTACTTGCATAACTCCCAATTAACCGAAGAACGCTTCTTGCCTAATCCATATAGACCCGGGCAAACCATGTACCGCACAGGGGATTTGGGACGATGGCTTGAAGACGGTGATATCGAATGCTTAGGCCGCAATGACAACCAGGTTAAAATCAGAGGTTTCCGGATTGAGCCGGAAGAAATCGAAGCTTGCCTCTTGGAACATCCTGGGGTTAAAGAGGCTGTCGTAGCGCTTAAAGAAGACAATACAGGTAAAAAACATCTATGTGCTTACTTAACCGGCGATTCCATGACAAGCAATGAAAGTTTGAGGTCCCATCTTTTGAAAACTTTGCCGAACTACATGGTTCCGGCTTGGTTTACTTGGCTCAAGACTATACCGCTGACGCCGAACGGGAAGATCGACCGCCGTGCTTTACCTGACCCCAGCTCAATGAATTACGAGCAGTTGACACAGACTTTTGTTGCTCCCAGAAATGATCGGGAACGGATACTCGCCAGGTTGTGGGCAGAAGCTCTTCAAAAGGAAAAGGTCGGAATAGATGACAGCCTCTTTGCAATGGGGGGAGATTCTTTAACAATCCTGGAAATCATGTCGGGAGCCTTATCTTATGAATGGAAACTCAATGCTCAGGATTTCTATGAATGCCCAACCATTAGGGAACTCTCTTCAAAAATTTCAGGGCGGCTCCTAGTTGATAAAGATAGAGCTCAAAAGGAATTAGAAGAAAAATATATTGCTAAAAGGGTGAGGCCAAAAGAAATTAGGATCGAGCCAGCCGGTACCGGTAATGTCCTGTTGACAGGTGCGACAGGCTTTTTAGGGATATACTTGCTCATGGAGTTATTGGTTCAAACGGATAACGACATCTACTGTTTGGTTAGGGGGGATGAGGCTGAAGAAAAATTGAATCAATCGCTGAGTTTTTATTTTCCCGAACTGCCATTACATCTCACAAATAGGATTATAACAGTCAAAGGGGATATCTCATCGATACGGTTTGGGTTAACTGAAAATGAATATGAAAACCTAGCCCAAAAAGTACAAACGGTCATTCACAGCGCCGCCCTGGTCAAGCATTATGGTGATTACAGTGAATTCGAGAAAATTAATGTCCAAGGGACTCTTGAAGTCATTCATTTTTGTTTGTTATACAATAAAAAATTAAACCATATTTCCACGATCAGCGTATCAGGGGATTTTGTGGTCAACGAGAATAAGCTCAAAGCAGTTTTTGAGGAAGAAGATTTTTATATTGGGCAGGATTACGAAAGCAATGTTTATGTCAGAAGTAAATTTGCTGCTGAGAATGAGATCTATAAAGCGGAAACAAAGGGATTAAGGGCAGCTGTCTTTCGAGTTGGTATTCTGACCGGTTGCTACCAAGACGGTAAATTTCAGCGTAACATTGAGCAAAATGCATTTTATCGCAGAATTAAATCCCTAGTGGCTTTAAGAACAATCCCGGAAAGCTTCTTCGATCAAAGCATAGAGTTTACACCCGTAGACTATTGTGCCAAAGGGATTGTAAATATAATAAGAGCCAACCAGACGAACGGTTTAGTATTTCATATGTTCAATCATCAAAAGATTAAGGCAATCGAACTTGTGAGTTTTTTAAAGGCATTGAACATACCAATTCAAACATTGCCTGACATTGAATTTAACGCTCATATTTCCCGGCTATCCCAAACCAAAGAAGGAAAGGATATGCTAATTGGTCTCGTATCAGATTTAAGCATTCATAAGAGCTTGAATTACAATAACTCTATTACTGTAGATTCAGCCTTTACCATCCAATATTTGAATCAGGTGGGTTTCGCTTGGCCGGAGATCGATGTGGATTATCTTTCAAAAATATTAAATTATATGCGTCAAGTTGGATTTATTGATCAGCTAGTCAGCTAATGGATTTTTAAGCCTTCTTTCCTATTGAAGTTTGAAAATCTGACGTGTAGTATATTGTTAGTATTGATTTGATAATGCAGACACTTGTCGAAAAAATAGCAATAACTACAAATGAAATCGTTTCAACTTTTTGGAAGGTTAGGTATAAGGAATGTCCTTAAAAAATAAACTATTTTCTTTTATTTTAATGGGTCATACGCCCGGAAAAATTCCTGATAATATACAAGATGAGTTTAACCATGAACTCATTAACATGAATTTTTACCGTTCTAAAAACATAAGTTTAGTAACGATATTTCTTTCAGTTATTTTAATCTTTATAGATATTATTTTTAGGCAAGAAGGTCTTTGGGCATCCTCCCCCGGGTATAAATATTTATTCTATACCCATGTTTCCATGGTAATTGTCCCTGTAATATTGGTTGTTTTAATAAACATAGATAAAAAGAGTCATTTTAAGCATACACGCAAGCCATTATTCTTTGTTATGGCGTTTGCTTATTTTATCACTTTGAATTCGACGTTTACTGCAATTATTGATCAGCGCATCCATGGTGAGATCACAGTCTTTGTAATTGGTGTCTATTTAATTGCGGTCATGAACCATTTTAAGCCCTTAACAAGCCTTGGAATTTATTTGATAAATTATTTGATCTTTATCATTGGTATCACAATAGTTCAAGAAAACCCTGCAATCTTAAGAGGGCATTATGCCAATGGCACAATACTTGTGGTCGTTGCCTGGTTTCTTTCTCTCATTCTTTATTACGCTAAAGTTAAGGACTTTCTAAGCAAGAAAATGATCGAACATCAGAAAGGAGAACTCGAATCAGCCAACCAACTGCTCAGAGCCACCAATCACAAACTCCAGGAATCACTGTCTGCGCTGGACGAATCTCAGAACATTATTTTTACACTCGCGCTTGCGCTTGAGTCAAAGGACCCTTATACACACGGGCATTCTGAGCGCGTAAGCAAATATGCTTTAGAGATTGCCCGGCACTTGAATTTAAGTGAATCAGATCAAATTAAGATCTACCAGGCGTCCATTTTACATGACATTGGCAAGATTGGTATTCCGGATTCGATATTGAAAAGCTCAAGCACTTTAACCATCGAAGAATGGTCAGTTATGAAATCCCACCCGGAGCGGGGGGAGGCTATTTGCTCCAAGTTAAACTTCGCCAAAGATATCTTGCCGATTATTCGACATCATCATGAACGCTACGACGGAGAAGGCTACCCGGACGGTTTGCGTGGAGAGCATATTCCTTTCCTCGCTCGTCTTATTAGTATTGCCGATACGGTCGATGCCATGACTTCCAGCCGCCCTTACCGCTCAGCAGGAACGTTTGAGCAAGTATTAGAAGAATTACAGCGGTGTGCAGGCACGCAATTTGATCCGTTTTTGGTACAAACCTTTATTTCTCTGTTTAGTACAAAGAAGAATAATCTGCTTGTACAAGAAAGATAAAAATTTCTTTAGCTAGGGAAGCAATAATTGGATTCGCAATCCAAAAGTCTTGTTATGGATCGCAGCTGTTCCGACGATGATTATCCTGCTTGTATGCATATCTGGAAGAGAATGAATGTCCGGTGGCATTGCTGCCGGTGCGGGCCGGGGCCTATAAACTCTATGATCCGGTACGCCGACGTTATCCGCTGAGGACTTTGAAAAAGCGAGTGAATTGTCAGACGACCAGCCTTGAAGTGCAATGCGAGCTGCAGTATTTGTTGTTTTAATTGCCGCCTTTGATGAAGTGAGCATTACCGGCGGGGAAACGTTGCTTTTACTTGGCCTGTGCGGCGACCGTGGCCATCGTCCAGGGCCAAGTCCCTTTGCGCAGAAGTTCTGTCAGCTCTTCAGCAGGCACGGGCCGGCAGACCAGGTAGCCCTGGAACTCATCACAGAGATGGGCTTTGAAAAACTCAAATTGTTCCTGGGTTTCTATGCCCTCGGCCAAGACTTTAAGCCCCAGGCTGTGGGCCAATTGAATAATGCCGATAACTACTTTGGCACCGCTGTCTTGGACGATGTCCGTGGTAAAGCTGCGGTCAATTTTCAGTTTGTCCACAGGCAAGCGGTGCATATAGCTAAAGGAAGAGTAACCGGTGCCGAAATCGTCGATGGCTACGGTTATACCCATCTTTTTGATCTCATTCAGAAGTTCGAGCGCCTGATCTTCATTCTCAAGCAGCATGCTTTCTGTGATTTCGAGTTCAAGGGCTGACGGCGTGACCTCGGTCTGGGCCAGAATGCCGGCTATGGTCTGGGCTAAGTCCGGCTCGTTGAACGAGACTTCATTCAGAGGGGGGGTTCCCCCCCTCTGAATGTTAGTCGAGTCCATACTGGACTTAACCGCCCTTTGGCACCCGCCGCCTATAGAGGCGGGGGACTTAGGGCGGGTTAGTCCAGTGTTAAATTGGCGGGCCGAGAGGTTTACCGCCACTTTGGGCACAGGCAGGTTCTCGCTTTGCCATAGCAGAATCTGACGGCACGCCGTTTCCAGAACCCAGCGCCCGATGGGCACGATCAAGCCGGTTTCCTCAGCCACCGGGATGAAAATGTCCGGAGGGACGATTTCCTGCCCCGGGGGCTGCCAGCGGATAAGCGCTTCCACTCCGGTTAGGTTCCCGTCTTGGAGATTGATCAGCGGCTGGTAATACAAAAGAAAATGCTTATTTTCCAAAGCCTGGCGCAAGTGGATTTCGAGTTCTAAACGCCTGGAAAAGCGGGCGTTAAGGTCAACGGTGAAAAAGCTGAAACTGCCGGGCCGGTTGGCTTTAGCGTGGTGCAGGGCAGTGTTGGCCCGCTGCAGCAGAGTCTCAGTGCTGCCGCCGTCGGTGGGATAAATGCTGATGCCGACGGTGGCGCTGATAAACAGCTCTTTGCCCTCAAGCTGAAAAGCCTGGGATAAGGCAGTAAGGACGTCGCCGGTGGTTCTGGCGATATCTCGTTCATTCTCAACCAGAGGGAGCAGAACCAGAAACTCATCCCCTCCCTGGCGGGCAAGAGTGGCTTCCCGCGGTAAGGCTTTAAGCAGGCGGCGGGAAATTTCTTGCAAGAGGATATCTCCTTGGCTATGTCCGAATGTATCGTTGATCAGTTTATAACGATCAAGGTTTAAGGCCAGGACGGCAACCAATTTCTGCTCGAGATGGCCTAAGGTAATAGCTTGAGTTAAATGTTCGCGGAAGAGAAGCAAATTGGGGAGTCCGGTCAAAGCGTCATGCTGTTGCTGATACACCAGCTGCTCTTCCGCTGCCACGCGTTCCCGGATGTCCCGGATGACCACGAGAATGTGAGTTCCTTCTTTCCCTGAGACAGCCCGGGCGCTTACTTCCACAGGAATCAGGTTGCCGTCTTGGTCGCGGTGGCGGGTTGTAAAAAGAATGGAACCTTCGGTTAATACTTTTGCCATTTGCGCCGGCCCTTCATCCAAGGTATCGGGATCCCGGAGATCCTGCATGCTCATCTTAACCAAGTCTGTGCGCTTAATCCCGTAAATCCGTTCCGCAGCAGCATTGGCTTCAACAATACGGCCGTCCGGGCGGATGGTAAACATAAGCTCATTGACTTGATCTGCGAGGAAACGCAGCCGGAAAAGGTGTTCTTGCTCCAAGGCATAGGCCAAGACCATGCGCATCTTCAGGGCAAAATTATGCAGTGACAGGCGGCAAGCAGGAGAGAAGCACTCCTCCGCCCTGCCGTAGAGCACAAGTACAAGTTTCACCGCATCTTCCTGCTCAAGGGGGAGGGCGAAAACCCACTTAAGCCGGTGCTCCGACAGAAACTCAGCCCAGGGAGCAAATAACGGATGTCCGGGAACGTAAAAGAGCTGCGGTTCCCCGGTGCGTATAGCCAATCCGACAGCCCCCTGGCCGAAAGGAGACTCATCCCAGCGCACTGTTAAAGCGCGGCCGCTTAATACCCCTCCTTGGGCGCACAGATCCACTGACCCATCCTCTTTTTTTATCCCCATCCAGGCTCCGGGATAGCCTAATTCTTCGACAAAATGCTCACAGATAAATTGGCAAATGACATTGAGCGGCTCGTTGGCCAGGAGCAAGCGGTCGATGCCGGAGAGAATCTCTTCCTGTAAAGTTAAACGCTTTTGCTCGGTGATTTCCATAAAGGTGCTTAGATATTGAAGCGCGCCGTTAGGTGCCGTCAGCCGGTCAGTATGAAGCAAAAACCAACGCTTAGGATGATTCGGATGCTCAAAACAGGCTTCCAGAGACCGGCTGCGTTCAACAGCGCTTGTCATGCGTGCGGGAAGAGCGGACCAGGAAAATGGTGTTCCGTCAGGCGTGCTTAATATTCCTTCCGGCCAGCCAGAGAGATTGTTCAGTGAGTTGCGGGGGTCTTCGAAGAACAAGTCGCAGAATGATTGATTCACTTGCACGGCCTGGCCTGTTTCATTTTGCAGCAAAAGTCCGGCGGAGATACCGTCATAAACCAGTTTCAGATAGGCATCGCGTTCAGTTATTTCTTGGAGGCGGCGGGCAGCTTCATCCTGGGCTGCAGCCAGTTCACTCGAAGCTGCTTCTAATTCCGCATGCGCATTTTCCAGGGAAAGGTACGCATCCTCCAGGTCTTGGAGATTTTTTTCGACAGAATCAGCTGCGGCGGTTATGCGGCGGGCTGTTTTATGGAGCAAAACATAAAGCAACAAGGCGCTGACAGCAACAAAAAACCAGCCCTTAAGCGTGATTAAATCCACATAAAGTTTGTGATCGGTAATAATGAGGGCGAGCAGACGGTTAGAGAAAAGAACCCACAGAACGCTGAGCAAAGTATAAATGAAGGTAATCGGCCAGGGGGACAAACGGGGTATTTTATCCTTGTCAGCAGGCTGCCTCCCAATCTTAGGCAAGCGGATAAAGTTCAAGATCCTTCAGTCCTCTCTAGCGAATATAATGACTGCTCAGTTACAATGTACCTACATAATTCGCGGAATCAGTCTTAATTCCTGCTAATTTCGCGGATGTTTGGCTGAGCATACGCAAATTAATAGGGAACATATTGTACACGCCCCAGGCGACAATATGTTCCATTTACATGGAACATATGTTCTGATAAAATGAGTATACTTAAAATATCACATTTCGGGAGAGGAAAGAAATGAGCGGGCAGCGCTATATCTTTCACATTGATGTCAATTCAGCCTACCTCTCATGGGAGGCCGCTTATCGGCTGCAGCAGGGCGAGGCGCTTGACCTTAGAACCGTGCCTTCGGTGGTTGGCGGGGATCAGGCTTCGCGCCATGGGATTGTGCTTGCCAAATCGATTCCGGCGAAGAAGTTCAATATTAAAACGGGTGAGACCCTCTTCTCCGCCAAAATGAAGTATCCCGGACTGCTGGTTGTTCCGCCTCATTACGAGCTGTATAGGCAGTGCAGCGAGGCCATGGTGACGATCTTGCAGGAATATAGTCCCCTGGTTCAGCGCTTTTCGGTCGATGAATGCTTTATCGATTTTTCCGGCATGGAATGGGTTGCGGGTGATCCAGTGGCCGCAGCCTATACCATCAAAGACCGGATTAAGGATGAGCTGGGCTTTACCGTCAATGTCGGGGTCTCCGTGAATAAACTCCTGGCTAAAATGGCTTCTGAGCTAAAAAAGCCGGATAAGGTGCATACCATTTTTCCGGAAGAAATTCCTCAGAAGATGTGGCCCCTCCCGGTGGAGGAACTGTTTATGGTGGGCCGGGCGACCTCGAAAAAGCTATATTCCCGAGGGATCCGAACCATTGGAGAGCTGGCCAAGGCTAATCCTGAATGGCTGAAGCTATTCCTTAAAAGTCACGGCCTGCTCATTTGGAACTATGCCAACGGTATCGACTACTCCCCAGTTCAGCCGCAGGGTGCGCTTGAAATGAAAGGAATAGGAAACTCCACCACGCTTTCATTTGACTTGGACGATAGGGAGAGTGCTCAGCGGGTGCTTCTATCCCTGGCTGAAACGGTGGGCACCCGTCTGCGCCAGGCCGGGATGCAGGGAAGAGTGGTTTCCGTAAGCTGCCGCACCCACGAGTTTTATGATTACTCTCATCAACGCAAACTCTTAAATCCTACAGATTGTACGAAAGAAATATGGGAAACCGCCTGTGAGCTTTTTGATGAGATGTGGCAAAATGAACCTTTAAGGCATATGGGCCTGCGGGTCACAGAATTCTCCCAAAATGATTTGATCCAGACCGCTCTGTTTACCAAAAGCTATGACAAGCAGCGCAAGCTCGACCGGACGCTGGATGCCATCCGGGTTAAGTACGGGCCGCACACCATTTACCGCTCTTCCTTTCTCCACTCCGGGCTGCGCGCCTTAACCGGCGGAGTCATAGAAAATGAGGAATACCCGCTGATGACCAGCCTGTTATGAAGTCAAGAGGTGACCGCGGATGAAAATATTAATGAAGCCGATTGAAATGATCGCCTGGTTTAATTGCGATGGCTTGCTGCGGCCGATCCGCTTCCGGGTCGACGGAGAGGTTATTAGAGTAGAGCAGGTATGTCATATTACGGAAGAAAAGCTGGCGGGAAACAAAATGAAAATCTATCGCTGCCAGAGTGAAATCGAAGGGCAGCTCAGGCCGTTTGAATTGAAGTATGAAGTCCAGACTTCCCGCTGGTTTTTATTCAAGATGTAGAACTATTTTTGTGGTATGCCTGGATACGGTATACCATTGACATTGGAAGAGAGCGGGTTTATGCTATGGTTAAGGAATAATCTTACAGAGAGAGGAGAGGTTCAAATGCTGAGACAGTTAAATGACAAGGATTTCCAGAGTTTTGTGACAGGCAGTTTTTATTCGGCCGTCGGCTTCTATCATCCTGGGGCGGAACATAAGGAGCAAATGTTGAAAGTCATGGAAGAGTTCGCTGAAGGACATGGGAATGTAGCCTCAGCCACCATGGATATCACGGGCCAGGAAACGGCAGGGGACTACGGAATCACGGAAGAGAACACCCCGATCATCGTGGTCTTTAAGCAGGGCAATCCGGTCAAAGCGGTAGTTGAGTTTTCTGTTGAAAATGTGGCCCATGCGATCGCACCCCCGGGGAAAAACATCACCCTTCAGTAGCATCAACTTATACTTGTAACAAGCCTTCATCTGCTGAAAAAGTTAGATGAAGGCTATTTCTTTTGTTCACTACTCACCCAATCATCCCCCTCTCAATACACTATAAAAGACTAAGGCGCACGCGTTGAACGAGACTTCATTCAGAGACGAAAGTGTCCAGTGGACACTTTCGCCGAAAGCGCTTAGCCCTTAACTTACGCTATTGCGCTGAAGGATGGATTCAACCCCCGCTGAATGTTAGTTCAGTGCGAAATAAGACATCGAGGGGGGAGGCTGGCCTGTGGTTGAGGTACATAACGTGAGCATGAAATACCATTCCCTGAATGGGGAAATAACCGCGCTTCAAAACATTAATTTTTCCGTGCAAGCGGGGGAATTTGTGAGTATTGTCGGTCCCAGCGGCTGCGGCAAATCCACCCTTTTATCCATTATTTCAGGGCTGCTGGCCCCAACCGGCGGCACCGTTTTGCTCGGTGGGGAAAAGGTGGCCGGGACTTCTTCCAAAATAGGGTACATGCTGCAGAAAGACCACTTGCTTGATTGGAGAACGATTTTTGAGAATGTCATGCTCGGTCCGGAAATTAGAAAAACAGTAACCGCGGAGGTCAAAGAAAGGGCTTTGCACCTGCTTCAGACCTATGGGCTGTATGAGTTTCGCCATAAGTACCCCGCTCAGCTCTCAGGCGGGATGAGGCAAAGAGTCGCCTTGATCCGGACCTTAATGACAAGTCCGGAAATTCTGCTTCTGGACGAGGCTTTCTCCGCTCTGGATTACCAGACACGTCTGGCCGTGAATGATGATATCTACGCCATTATCAAGCGGGAGAATAAAACAGCGATTCTGGTAACACATGATATTGCCGAAAGCATCAGTATGGCGGACCGGGTGATTGTCCTTTCCAAACGGCCGGGAACGGTCAAGCAAATCTACTCCCTCAGCTTGAGCATTGCCCCCCGGACCCCGTTAACCTCCCGGGAAGCGCCGGAGTTTCGTTATTATTTCCAAGAGATCTGGAAGGAGCTTGATGTCCATGTTGAAGCGTAAGGCGCGCAAGGCTATGGCCGAGACTTCTACCCTTATCTCCCCGGAGCACCAAGAATTTCTACGGCAGGTGCGCCTGGAAAAAACCCGGATCCGTTTTACCCAAGTTCTGATTCTGGTAATATCCTTCGGTTTATGGGAGATCTTTGCCCGGGCTAATATCGTTGATTCCTTTATCACAAGCCAGCCGACGCGGGTGCTTAAAACCATTTTTTCCTTGTACGAAGAGGGAGTTTTATTTCACCACATTGGCATTACCTGCCTTGAAACAGTGATAGGCTTTGTGCTTGGAACCCTCTTGGGGACGGTTATTGCGATTATTTTATGGTGGTCGGAATTTCTGTCCAAAGTGCTGGAACCTTATTTAGTTGTACTCAACAGCCTGCCCAAGATTGCCCTGGGGCCGGTATTTATCGTGTGGATCGGGGCCGGGCCCGCCGCAATCATCGTCATGACCCTGGCAATTTCCCTGATTGTGACGGTGTTGGAGGTGTTAAACGGATTTCTCTCAATCGACAAGGAGAAGATCAAGCTGGTGCAAACCTTCGGCGGCACCAAGTTTCAAGTGCTCACCAAAGTGCTGCTTCCGGCCTCTTTTCCGACGATTATCAATGCCCTGAAGATCAATGTCGGACTGTCTTGGGTCGGGGTGATCGTAGGCGAATTCCTGGTATCTAAAGCAGGTTTAGGATACCTCATTGTTTACGGGGGGCAGGTATTTAAGCTGGACCTGGTCATGACAAGTGTCATTATTCTGGGTGTGGCAGCGGCCTTAATGTACCAGGGGGTGGTTTATCTTGAAAAGGTGCTTGTGAAGAATAAGTAACCACGCAGGAGACAGGAGACAGGAGATAGGAGTCAGGAGATAGGAGACAGGAGTCAGACTTCCATGCTGCTACGCAGCACCACTGATGAATGTAACAGGCAAGCCACCTTGCGGAGCGAACCGTAGAGCAGAGGAGCGTCGTGAGCGCAGTCGACGAAGCGTGAAGCCGCGCCACGGTTCACTCCAGGTATTACCCAAAGGTTTGGCGCGGTAGCGAGTCGACAAGCGAGCAGCTCCGGCGCGTGGTGAGCGGGCAAGGTAGCTTGCCGGCATGTTACAGGGCAGGAGTGAGGAGACAGGAGTCAGGAATCAGGAGACGGGAGACGGAAACAGAAGCTAATGTTATTCTGAATACTGACTTCTGAATTCTGAGTACTGATTGAGTACTGACTACTGAATTCTGAATACTGATTGAGTACTGACTCCTGAATTCTGACTCCTTACTTCAGGAAGAAGAGGAGGAATACTTAGTATGAAACGGATGATGCCTGTACTTATGGCCCTGGTGTTAGCGCTTTCTCTTGTACTCTCAGGTTGCGGCACTCAGGGTGAACAGCTGACCAAGGTGAAGCTGTCGGAAGTGACGCATTCCATTTTCTATGCCCCGCAGTATGTGGCTTTAACTCAAGGATTCTTTAAAGAAGAAGGGCTTGAAGTCGAGCTTAGCAACGGACAGGGAGCAGACAAAGTGATGACCGCAGTCTTGTCCGGGCAGGTAGACATCGGGTTTGCCGGGCCGGAAGCCAGTGTCTACGTTTTTAACGAAGGGAAAGAGGATTACAGTGTGGTCTTCGCCCAGCTTACCAATGGCGACGGAACGTTCCTGATGGGAAGGGAGCCGGACCCTGATTTCAAATGGAGCGGCCTCAAAGGCAAGAGCATTATTGGCGGCCGCAAAGGCGGCATGCCGGCCATCGTCCTCCAATATGTCCTAAAGAAATCGGGCTTAACGGTGGGCAAAGATGTTGAGATTGATACGACCATGCAATTTGCGGCCATGCCGGGTGCGTTTATGGGCGGAAAAGGGGATTACGTCATTATTTTTGAACCCACCGCTTCGAGTATGGAGCAAGAGGGCAAAGCCTACATTGTCGCTTCCTTAGGCAAAGAAAGCGGAGAAGTTCCCTACACGGCTTATTTCACCAAAAAAAGCACGATCGAACAAAATCCGCAGCTGATTCAGAAGTTTACCAACGCCATTTACAAAGGGCAGCGCTGGGTGGATTCCCATTCTCCTGAAGAAATTGCCAAGGCCATAAAACCGCATTTCGCCAACGACAGTGATGAGCTTTTAATTAGTGCAATTAAGCGCTACAAAGAACAGAATACTTGGAAGAAGGACCCGATTCTTAAGGAAAAAGACTTTTACCTTTTGCAAGATATTATAAAAGATGCGGGAGAGCTCAGTAAAATTGCCCCTTATGATAAAGTGGTCACCACGGAGTTCGCGCAAAAGGCACTCAAAAACGTGAAGTAAGTAAGAAAACGCTCAGTAGTTTCCCAGAATACAATGCCCCTAACCCCGCCTCCGGGAAAAACATTGGAGCGGGGTGCGGGGCCTTTTCTAATTAATCCGATGGCTAACCGCCACTAAACTCCCACTTCTTAAGTACAAGAGCATCCAGTGGATGCTTTTGCCGAACCGCAAACTCCACAGAACGACTTTTGCGGTGAGGATGAGTTTAGTGGCGCTAAGCCCCTGGATAAGTTCAACTAAACTTCAGATGGGGTTAAAACCCCATCTGAAGCAAGTCTCCTTTATAAGATTTAGAAACAAAGCGGTTTTTCGGGAAAAAATAGTTGTCATAATTACGAATAAAGTTATACTATTGGTGTAGTCTTTTTCTAAAGTTATCACAGAATTCCCGCCAAAGGGTATATGAAAATTGGCCGTATCTAGAAATAAGATGGCATAATGGGGGAGAATAAGAAATGGCAGAAGCAGAGGGAATATTGCAGTCAGACAAGGTGCATTTTAACCTGCCGGTGGCTGAATTAGTCGAGGCGTCTTTAGAGCGGCGGGAAGGTGTATTGACATCGTCCAAAGCTTTAAGTGTTAAAACCGGGATTTATACCGGCCGTTCGCCGAAAGACAAATTCATTGTGGATGAACCGGAAATTCATGACCAAATCAATTGGGGCAGTATCAACCGCCCGCTTTCCAAAGAAAAGTTCGAATCCCTTTACGCACAGGTAAAGGATTATCTAAAGGGACGAGAGCTTTTTGTATTTGATGGTTTTGCCGGAGCGGATCAGAATTACCGTCTTCCAATCCGGGTGATTAATGAATATGCTTGGCAGAACCTTTTTGTCCATCAGATGTTTATCCGTCCCACTGCGGAAGAGTTGGCTTCCCATCAGCCCGGATTTACCGTGATAGCAGCTCCGGGATTCAAGGCGGACCCGAAAACGGATGGAACAAATTCTGAGGCCTTCATTATCTGCTCTTTTGCCCGGAGGGTTATTATAATCGGCGGAACCCAGTATGCCGGGGAAATGAAAAAATCCATCTTCAGTGTCCTAAATTACCTTCTTCCTCAAGAAGATGTGTTTCCGATGCATTGCTCTGCCAACACTGACCAGGAAGGGCAAGTGGCTCTCTTCTTCGGCCTGTCCGGCACCGGCAAAACGACGCTTTCCGCAGACCCGGAGCGCAGCCTAATCGGAGATGACGAACATGGCTGGTCCAAGGAAGGGGTTTTTAACTTCGAAGGGGGATGCTACGCCAAGTGCCTGGGCCTGACCGAAGAGAAAGAACCCCAGATTTGGAATGCGATCCGGTACGGCTCCGTGCTTGAGAATGTCGTGCTGGAGCCGGAGGGCCGCACGCCTGACTATATGGACAGTTCTTTAACGGAGAATACGCGGGCGGCGTACCCGATTGACCATATTCCGGGGGCTTTGATTCCGGGAGTGGCCGGTCATCCCAAGGTGATCGTGTTTTTGACTGCGGATGCTTTTGGGGTGCTGCCGCCGTTTGCCAAGCTTACTAAAGAACAAGCCATGTATCATTTTCTTTCCGGATACACTTCCAAGCTTGCAGGGACGGAACGCGGAATTAAGGAACCGGAGGCAACCTTTTCTGCCTGTTTCGGGGCGCCGTTTCTTCCGCTGGCCCCCAGCGTATATGCTGAAATGTTAGGAGCCAGAATCGCTGCATTTAACGCTAAAGTATATTTGGTCAACACCGGTTGGTCCGGCGGTCCATATGGTGTGGGCCAACGTATAAACCTGAAGTATACGAGAGCCATGATTACTGCTGCGCTTAATGGCACGGTGGAGCAGGAGGACTTCACGCCTGATCCGGTCTTTGGGGTTTTGGTGCCGAATCATATTGAAGGGGTTCCGGATGAGATTTTAACCCAGCGCAACACTTGGGAGAACCAAGCGGAATATGATGTGACGGCCTTGGATTTGGCAACAAGATTCGCCAAGAATTTTGAGAGGTTCGAAAATATACCCGAGGAGATAAGGCTGGCAGGACCGAAATTACAACATATCGATTGAAAAAACGAAGGAACATTTTCTATGGAAAATTTCACAAAAAAGTGTTTATTTTTGGATGAGCATTTGATAGAATAACATCATCGAGAGAAAAGCCATTTGGTTTTTAATAAACAAGTGGTATACCGGATGCCGTATACTGACTACTGACTACTGACCAGGGGGTGTTCCCGGCTTGAAAAACCAACTCACTCCAATCAAACTTGACGACTTTGGGCCCATCAGGGAAACGGTTTTCTCTACTTTGCGCAATGCAATTTTGGATGGTAAGTTGAGACCCGGGGAACGCCTGGTAGAACGCGATATCGCTGAAAAGCTTGGCATTAGCCGTACACCCATACGGGAGGCCATTCGCAAGCTCGAACTGGAACGGCTGGTTGTGCATATCCCGCGCAAAGGGGTGGTGGTCGCAGGATTTACCAAGGAAGAGGTCATGGAGATTCTGGCGATCCGCAGCGTGCTTGAAGGCCTGATTTGCCGCATCGCGGCCGAGAAGATTGAAGATAAAGAAGTGGAACGGCTGGAATACCTTTTAGAGCAAATTAATCAGGAACACTTAAAGGGAAATGTTAAAAAGGTGAACACCCTGCACGATAAATTTCACGATACGATTTACCGGTCAGCGGATAGCCCGCGTCTCTACGACTTGATCAGTACCTTAGGAGAATATATAAGAAAGTTCGCTCAGATTGGGTACACCAAACCCGGGCGCACGGAGAAGGCAATTATTGAGCACCGGGAAATGCTGAATTCCTTGCGTAAGCGTGATCCGAAAGAAGCCGAGAGAACAGCGATCAAACACGTCGAAAATTCACGGGACGCCTACCTTGAAACCTACATGACCCATCATTTTAAAGAAGAATAGCTGTTAAGGTAAAAATATAACAGGCATAGCTTGGCAAAACGGGAATATAGTTTTAGAAGGATTAGAACTTATGGCAGCGTAAATAGAACCGGTCAAGCTGAGCAGGAGTTATATGCAAGAATTCTGCCAGTTCCTCATGGTTGAGCGCCAGGGCTAACCCATCGGCCAATAACTTGCAATCAAACCCGTATTTTAGTTCAAATTTCCTGGATGCGCGGTAGCCCTTCGGACTTAATGGGATCATAACACCAGCTCCTTCGGGAAACAGTATTCCCCAAAAAGTATTCAAATATCTTCAGCCAAGAGAAGACAAGAAGATAAAAAGCAAAAGATAATAAGATAATAAGATAAAAAGCAAGAAGATAAGAAGATAAAAGTCAATAGCTGAGTGATTAGGGGAAAAAGTCAGAATCTTATGTCGAATCTTGATGTAATTATTTGTAAAATTGTTGAAGGATTTTCTAAAGCAATCTAGAACTTCTTTATACGTCAATAGATGCCTTGTTATACCGGCATCTATTATATCACGACAATATGGCATACCGTATACCAAAGGCATTGGGGCAATTCCTACTCCGTGATCTGGAGCCATAGATATAATGGTATCCTGTATACCAAATCAGAGGGGGTGGGCCTTCTGACAGAAGAAAACCAAATTGAACTAACCGTAAAAGAAGGTTTAGTCGAAGATGCGCGCAAAGGGGTCGTGCGTCTTAATAAGGGACATATGGATTTATTAGGCCTTAATTCCGGGGATGCCGCCTTGCTTAAGGGGAAGAAAGCCACAGCAGTCAAAGTGTTGGCTGCTTACGGGGATGTCTACGGAGAGCAAATTATTCAGATGGATGGCATGCTTCGGCGAAACGCGGGTGTCAGCCTTAATGAAAAAGTAACTGTTTCCAAAGCGGAAAGCAAGAAAGCCAAAAAAGTGGTGCTCGCCCCGCTCGAGAACTTTTCGGAGTGGCGCCAAGAGGATGAGCAGGAAATTCTCAAGGTGCTGAAAGGAGTACCGCTGCTCATTGATGATGAACTATCCCTGGTTTTTTTCGGGCAGCAGGAAAAAGGCTTTCGCGTTCTGGGTACGGCCCCGGGAGGTCCGGTCGTGGTGACAGCCGAGACGGAGATTCATATTTCCGTGCCTGAGATCAGCGGCGTCAGTAAGGGAAGAATCACCTACGAGGATATCGGCGGGTTGAACCGCCAGGTACAAAAGATCCGGGAGATTCTGGAATTGCCTTTGAAATTTCCGGAGGTTTTCCGGAAGCTGGGAATTGAGGCTCCAAAAGGAATGCTTCTCTACGGTGCCCCCGGTACGGGTAAAACGCTTATTGCCCGGGCGGTCGCGGCTGAAACGAAAGCCCATTTCATTCATGTCAACGGCCCGGAAATCATGCATAAATTCTACGGCGAGAGTGAAGCCAAGCTGCGGGAAGTTTTTACCGAGGCCAAACGCCATGCTCCCAGCATCATTTTCCTTGATGAATTGGATGCCGTGGCTCCCAAGCGTTCAGACGTTCACGGGGAAGTAGAAAAACGGGTGGTTGCCCAACTGCTGGCACTCATGGATGGGCTGGAAAACAGGGGCCAGGTCATCGTGATTGGAGCGACCAATATCCCGGGCGCTCTGGATACCGCCTTGAGACGGCCGGGCCGCTTTGACCGGGAGATTGCGATCCTGCCTCCGGACAAAGAAGGACGCCTGCAGATTCTTAAGATCCATACCCGAAGCATGCCTTTGGCAGCGGATGTGGACTTGGTGCATTTAGCCCAGATTACATACGGCTACGTTGGCGCCGACCTGGCAGCCCTGGCTAAAGAGGCCGGGATGACCGCCCTCAGAAAAGTATTGGCTGCGGGGGATTATGACCGTGCCCTACCGGTATTCGAAGTGACGATGGACGACTTCAACGCGGCCTTGCGTGAGGTTGAACCGTCTGCGACCAGGGAGTTCTATTCCGAGATTCCGGATATCAGCCTCGATCAAGTCGGAGGTTTGGCTGAGATTAAGGAAAAGTTGAAACTTTTATTAGAACTGCCGCTGCATAATCCGGAGCTTTGTCAGGAGTACCATTTTACCCCGCCCCGCGGCATCTTGCTTACCGGTGCCTCCGGAACCGGAAAAACTCTATTGGCCCGGGCTATGGGAAGAGCCACGAAAATTAATTTTATTTCGGTTAATGGGCCCACCCTTTTATCGCGTCGGCTCGGCGAAGCAGAAAAGGCGCTCCACGATCTCTTTGTTAAAGCCAGGCAAACCGCACCCTGCATTCTCTTCTTTGATGAACTGGACGGCCTGGTGCGTTCCCGGGCAGAGGGCAACAATGGCCTCTCAGAACGGCTGATCAGCCAGTTGGTTTTAGAATTCGACGGCTTGGATCAAGTGGAAGGGGTGACGGTATTAGCGGCAAGCAACCGTCCGGAGCTGCTTGATCCGGTACTCTTCCGTGCGGGCCGGTTTGAGTACATTCTGGATTTACCCTTGCCCAAGGGCAATGAAAGAGAGGAAATTCTTAAGATTCATACCACCGGACTTCCGCTTGAACCGGATCTGGATTTTAAAGAGCTGGCACAACGCACGAAAGGAATGAGCGGGGCAGAATTGGCTACCTTGTGCCACAAGGCATCATTCATTGCCTTACGGCAATCGATGGGACAGGGCACGAGGGTCAAGATAAATCAACTAATTTTCAACCAAGTCCTGACGGAAACCAGCCCCCAGGGCGAGCTTGAAGGAGGTGAACCAAAGAAGATCGGGAGGAAAACACTCGAAGCGCTAAGGTAATTTTGGAGAGGAGGCAAAAATGGTGTCAAGCAACAAATTGTTTGAAGAGCCCGGCCTAAAACAAATCACAGTTTGGGCCCGGGGAGTTTATGAGAACAAGGAAGCCCGTGACGTCGTGGTCGCCTTGACTGAAGCTGCAGCCAAGGAAGGGAAGTATGTTCAAGCTTGGGAAAACTATGTTGACTTGCCTGACCGGATTTATGTTCCGGTTCGCGCCTACGGAAAAATCAGCGATCAACCGATTGAGTCGAAGTATGTGTACGAAAATGAAACTCCGGATATTGTAGTTCTTACCGAAGAGACCCTGGTCAAAGGGGTTGACATCCTGGCAGGGATCCGGCCTGGAGCCGTTCTGGTTGTGAATACAAAGAGACCCCCTGAGTATCTGTTCAAATTCCTTAAAAAAGGAACAGAAAATCTGAAATCTATCATCACGGTGGATGCTTCAAGCTTAGCCAAGTCGATCATTACCCTTTCCGGTGCCGAGGGCGCTACTGATGCTTCAGGTATCGGAAAAGGACTAGGTGCGCCTCTGGCAGCAGCAGTGGTTAAAGCGACGGGAATCGTAGAGTTTGAGAATCTGCTCAAGATCGTAGCCAACAAACAGGCTGCCAAGAGTGCGTATGAGAAAGCCCAGGTTGCGGAAGTCAAAACATTGGTCAATGCCGGCTAGGCAGAAACGAAATATTTTTCAGGAGGTGCAAGACCGTGAGTATATCCCCGAATGAAGTACCGTTTGCCGGAACCGTGCCTTCGCCCAAAACTGAAAACGAGGGAATGATTACCGGTAGCTGGCGGACCCGCCGTCCCATCTTAGACGCTGATAAATGCACGGAATGCCTGATTTGCTGGATCAGCTGCCCCGATTCTTCCATCAAAGCGGCGAGTTCGGGAATGGAATTCAACTTGAAATACTGCAAGGGCTGCGGCATTTGCAATGAGGTTTGTCCCGTAGGGGCCATCAGCCTGGTGCCTGAATTAGACTTTGAGGATTAGATTGTAGGAGGTGAATGAATAATGGGTGTTGTCAAGCGGATTTCCGGCTGCGTAGCCACTGCCAATGCAGTGAAGCTCGCTGACGTTGATGTGATTTGTTCCTATCCAATTCGTCCCTATACCGGCATTATGTCCGAACTCGCGCGCATGGTCGCCGATGGAGAATTAGATGCTGAGTTTGTTTACGGCGAGGGCGAACATGCTCAGTTAAGCGTTGTTTACGGGGCTTCGGCCTCAGGAGCCCGTACCTTCACCGGTAGTTCCGGTGTGGGTGTAACCTATGCCATGGAAGTGTACTCTCCGATTTCCGGGGAAAGGCTGCCGGTGCAAATGGCGATTGCCGACAGAACCCTCGATCCCCCGGGAGATTTCGGTTCCGAACATACCGATGCGCTCTGTACCCGTGACCAAGGCTGGATTCAAGGCTGGGCCTCCAACCCGCAGGAAGCGTTGGATATGACCCTCATGTATTACCGGATCGGGGAAGATCCGCGTGTGCTCCTGCCCCAATATGCCTGCCAGGACGGATATTTTGTCTCCCATATTCTAGGCGAAGTAGAGATTCCAGATGCGGCTCAAGTCAAAGAATTCCTGCCCCCGTACAAGAACCACCACGTCCTGGATGTGCGCACACCCCAGATCATCGGTGCCCAGATGGAGCCCAAAATGGGGCCGGGCATGCAGTACCAGCGCTACGTAGCCATGGAAGGTTCCCGCAAAGTCATCGAAGAAGTGCATGATGAATTCGGACGGATGTTCGGGCGCAAATACGATCCGTGGGTTGAAGAATTCATGACCGATGATGCGGAAGTTGCCATCTTCATTCAGGGCGGTCACGCCGAAACGGGGAAAACGGTCGTGCGCCGTCTGCGCAGCCTGGGAGAAAAGGTCGGCCTAGTCCGGCTGCGCACTTTCCGTCCGTTCCCGACTGAGCAAGTCCGTAATGCCCTTTCGAAATTCAAGGCGGTTGGAACCGTGGACAACTCGGTTAACTTCGGGATTTCCGGGGCGGCCGGCGTGCTCTTGACCGAGGCCCGCACGGCTCTGTACGGCCTGGGTGACAAGATCCCGACCGTAGGCTTTGTCGCCGGTTTGGGCGGAGAAATGATTACCCATGATGAGTTCTACAAAATGTTCATGAAACTCAAAGAAGTTGCGAAAGCCGGCAAAGCGGACAAACAAAGTTACTGGCTGCCGTTTGAACTGTAAGCTTTGAAAGGAGGGAATCACGTGTTAGAGGAAATCAAATCCTTACGTAAAGCACCAGAAGAAGAATACTATGTTCCGGGGCACCGCACCTGTGCCGGCTGCGGTCCAGCCCTGCAATACCGGTTGGTGGCCAAAGCTGCAGGCCCCAATACAATCTTTTTAGGCCCCACAGGATGTATGTACGTTGCCAACACAAGTTATGGCTGCGGTCCCTGGGCAGTTCCCTGGATTCATGCTCAGATCACCAATGGCGGTGCGGTAGCTTCCGGGATTGAGGCCGCCTATAAAGCCATGATCCGCAAACATAAGACAGATGCTGAATTCCCCAACATTATCGTCATGGCCGGGGACGGCGGCTCGGCTGATATCGGCTTGCAAGCGCTTTCTGCAGCCTTCTACCGCGGGCATAACATTCTCTTTATCGCCTATGACAATGAATCCTATGCCAATACCGGGATCCAAACCTCACCCACGACACCTTATGGTGCCTGGACCACCTTCTCCCCGGCCGGCCCGGTGATTCCGGAAGGGAAAAAGCTGATGCCCAAAGACCTGCCCAAGATGATGGCTCACGGGCATCCGGAGCTTAAATACCTCGCCACCGCGTCCCTGGCCTATCCCCTTGACCTTATGAACAAAGTGCGCAGAGGCTTAAATGCTCAAGGCCCGTCCTTCTTGTACGTCCATGCGCCCTGCCCGAAAGGCTGGAGTTTCCCCGCGGATAAAACCGTTGAAATGGGTAAATTAGCGGTTGAAACCGGGATGTTCCAACTGTACGAATTGAACGAAGGTCAGTACAAACTCACTTACCAACCCAAAGAAATTAAACCGGTTGAAGAATATATCAAGCTCCAGGGGCGTTTCTCCCACCTGCAGCCTGAACATATTCAAAAGCTGCAGCAATTTGCCAACGGCAGGTTGAAAGAAGTGGGTATCGAAGTCAGCGTCCCTGCTCAGTAATAGATGCTCTATATCCCCAAACGCAACCCCGGGTCGCCATGGCGGCCCGGGGGAGCATCGCTTTCCTCCCAGTTTTCAGGTCATTGCTGCGAGATTAGAAACATAAATGAATAAGACCTGAAATTAAAAAAAAGGTCTAAAAAGGGGGAAAGTTATCAGAAAATTTGCTCATTAAGGGAGGTGAGAGTATGACTTAGGGGGAAAAAAGCGATTTGTGCATTTTCGTGTGCATGAAATGAAAAGGAGGGTGGTCTCTTTTATGGAAAACAGCCAGAGTCTCAACCCTAAAGAGGTTTATGGCCCGATTCTAGGGAATCGCTGGATCCAGCTCATCTCCGCAGTCGTCGCCATGATCATGATTGCTAACCTGCAATATGCCTGGACGTTATTCGTACCCGGGCTGACTGAAGCTTTTGGTGCTTCCCGCACCGCCATCCAGTTTGGTTTTACACTTTTTATCTGGTTTGAAACCTTTGCCCAACCGATTGAAGGATATTTGCTCGATCGTTTTGGGCCTCGCTTATTCTTTACCGCTGCCGGGATCATGGTAGGTGTAGGCTGGACCGCCATGGGCCTGGTTCAATCCCTGTCTGCTCTGTATTTCTTCTATGCCTTGGCCGGTCTTGGAGCCGGGTTCATTTACGGTGGCAGTGTTGCTGTCGCGATCCGCTGGTTTGGTGATAAACGCGGTTTGGCTGCCGGAATTATTGCCGCGGGTTTTGGTGCCGGTTCGGCCCCGTTTATCCCGATTATCGGCAGCATTCTCTCAAGTTCGGGTATTACGGCAGCATTTGTTTCCACCGGTATCTTCCAGGGTATCGTCATCTTAATCGTTGCTCAACTCTTGCGCTATCCGCCCGGAGCTGCTAAACATGCAGCACATGCTAAGGCGGATGACAATGATCCGAACCGCGGCTTCAAACCTTGGGAGGTGTTACGCCAACCTCAATTCTACTTAATCTATATCATGTTCCTCTTCATGACCATTGGAGGCTTGCTCCTCACGTCAAATGCGAAGCCATTTGCCAAAGACGTCGGTGTACTCAACTATTTCGTCATTTTAGGGGTTACATTTGACCGCATCGGCAATGGAGGGGGCAGGGTATTCTGGGGCTGGCTATCCGATAAGTTCGGCCGTGAGAACATCATGTTTGTCGGCTTTACTCTCAATGCCATCTTCACCGCTACCTTCCCCTTCTTCGGCACCAACGGCTGGGGTTACGTCATCTGGATGTTCCTGATGATGGCGACTTGGGGTGAACTGTTCTCCCTCTTCCCGTCTTTGAATGCCGATCGTTTCGGGACAACGTATGCCGCCAGCAATTACGGACTTCTCTATAGTGCGAAAGGGTTTGGAGGGATATTCGGCGGGGTTGTCGCGACGGCCATTGCCAGCAGCTATGGCTGGACGGTGGTGTTTGTGGCCTCAGGCTTATTGGCATTTGCTTCAGCCGTGGGAGCTTTAATCGTGAAGAAGCTGCCAAAACCCACGCGTCCCGGAATGTCCATCGATCAAGGAATTAGCGAAGGGATCTAGGGCCATCAACACATAGTTTGGTGCAATTAGCTTGGTACAATGTTAAAAAACCCTGGGTATGAGGTAATCGGAGCTTTGTGACATTATTGGGGAGTAATCTTGCCGGGTTACCCCATTGCTTTAGCGATTACCTTATTCCCAGGGCAAAATTTAGCCCTGAAAAGGTTTAACTTTCACATATTAGCTTAAAGAAATTATAGCCTACTCCATTAACGTTTGCAAGAGGTTTTTGGTATACTGGTATACCAAAAACTAAATGAGCGCATTTTTGATCCCAAATATGATTTTTGACCTGCGTGTCATTAATCCATCTAACTGGGCTAATGCGCTTGTTTAGTTGCATTGATGTGCCCTCAGATTTATACTTAGGAAAAAATAGCGAAACAAAGCAAAAGAAAATAGAAATAGGAGAGAAATTCAACTGAGGAGAGAAGATGGATTAAGGGGAGAAACTGTATGAATAAGGTTCCTGTGATGGCCGCAAGTGATATCTTTCCAGCTTATCAAAATACCCCGATTGGTCGCTTGTTAGAGTACCATAATCTGAAGCAGACACATACCAAATATTCCGCTCCGGAAATTCTGATCGGGATGTGTATGGATCATCGCAAAAGCTTGAATATCCCTCCTAACTTTGCCTATATCATCCGCACCGGAGGAGGGAACCTGCGCTATAACGAATTTAAGGTCTCTTATGCGATTGGGGTCGGCAATGTGGGGGCAATCGCTCTCATTGCCCATAACAACTGCGGCATGGTGAATTTAATGTCCAAGAAAACGGATTTTGTGAGTGGCCTGGTGACCAAGGCCGGATGGAACCCGGCCGAAGCAGAAGAACATTTTCTGAATTTCGCTCCCATGTTTGAGATTGATAATGAGCTGACTTTTGTCGTGAGTGAAGCCAAAAGACTGCGGTTTCGCTATCCTAGGATTCAAGTGGCACCCTTATACTATAAAGTCGAAGATAACTTGCTTTATCAGATAGAGGAAGAGTAGGTTCGCTTAATTTGCTCGGAAGAAAGATCTAGGAAAAAATTTTACAGAATGCCTTGAGAATATACAGATAATGGTATATAATTATGACCAGGTAATAAATTATTACCTGGTCATAATTTTTCAGAATTCTATTATACTCCTGATATCCAGGTGTGTGGGGAGGGATTTATAATGCAAAAGGTTGCGTTTGATGAAGACCGGTGCAAGGGGTGTGAACTTTGCATCGAGGCCTGCCCCGTAAACATTATTTATTTAGGAGACCATCTGAATGCGATGGGGTATCATCCGGCCCAGGTACTGGATCAGGGCAAGTGCATCGCTTGCGCTTTCTGTGCCCGCATGTGCCCGGATGCAGCGATTACGGTCTGGAAGGAGGGGGCAAAGTGAGCAAGGCTTTGATGAAAGGGAACGAAGCATTGGCTGAGGCGGCGGTGCGTGCCGGTTGCCGCTTTTTTTTCGGTTACCCGATTACTCCCCAGAATGAAATACCGGAATATCTATCCTGGCGTCTGCCGGAAGTGGGCGGGGTCTTTATCCAGGCTGAATCCGAGCTGGCCGCGATTAACATGGTTTATGGGGCCGCAGGTTCGGGCGCCCGGGTGATGACGTCTTCCTCCTCCCCGGGGATTAGCTTGAAGCAGGAGGGAATCAGCTACATAGCTTGTTCAGAGCTGCCATGCGTGATTGTGAATATGATGCGGGGCGGTCCGGGCTTAGGCGGAATTCAGCCGTCGCAGGGAGACTATTTTCAAGCGGTGAAGGGCGGCGGGCACGGAGATTACCATCTTTTGGTCTTGGCTCCGGGCACCGTTCAGGAAATGGCGGATTTGGCGTTTAAGGCTTTCGCTTTGGCCGATGAGTACCGCAACCCGGTAATGATTCTGGGAGACGGAATTTTGGGCCAGATGATGGAGGGGATAGAGCTTCCGGAATTCCAGGATCTGTCCGAACTCCCGCCGAAGCCTTGGGCTACGACTGGAGCCAAAGGCCGGGAACGCAATATTATCAATTCCCTGTACCTGGAACCGGAAGTATTGGAACAAGTGAATCTCAGGCTCCAGGACAAATACCGTTTAATGGCGGAGCGGGAAACGATGGCCGAGAGCTATTTGACCGAAGATGCGGAAATTGTCCTTGCAGCTTACGGGACCGCTGCCCGGATTGCCAAAGCGGCCGTAGATAAAGCGCGGGCCGCTGGGATTAGGGCAGGGCTCTTCCGGCCGATTACTCTCTATCCCTTTCCCAAGTACGAACTGCGCCGGGCGTGTCAAACTGCGTCCCAGGTGCTGACCGTTGAATTCAGCGCCGGGCAGTTTGTGGAAGATGTGCGCTATCACCTGGAGTTTAAAGTGCCGGTGCATTTCTATGGCCGGGTGGGAGTGGTTCCGACGACCAAGGAAATTTTGGAAGAGGTTGTCCGCTTAGCAGGGAGTCAGGGCAGGAGTCAGAATTCAGAAGTCAGAAGTCAGAATTCAGAATTCAGAATTCAGAATGAAGGATTCTGAGAACGTCATTTTAGAAGTTTACTAACTCCAAAAAGATTCAAAGGTAATTCGGATTTTTACACTTGATAAACCGTTTTCTAATCCTGCCCTGAAAATAGACGAGGGGCAATTACTTAGCGAACCGTAGAGCAGAGGAGCGTCGAGAGCGCAGTTGATTCAGCGTTAAGCAGCGTCACGGTTCACTTCAGGTATTACCCTAAGGTTTGGCGCTGTAGCTGAATCAACAAGCGAACAGCTCCGGCGCGTGGTGAGCGGGTAATGCACCTTGGCTATTTTCATCTATCAGTGGTGCCGCATAGCGGCATGGGAGTCTGACTACTGACTCCTGGGTACTGACTACCGAGATCTCCTGCGCGTATGGTGTTTTTATGGTGTTATGTTGAATAGGAGGGAAGAACCGATGACGATTGTTTATGAACGCCCTCAAAGCTTAACTGAGGTGAAAACTCATTATTGTCCGGGCTGTACGCATGGCATCATTCACCGCTTGATTGCCGAGGTATTGGATGAGCTTGACGTCCGGGAGCAGACCATCGGAGTCGCTCCGGTGGGGTGTGCGGTCTTGGCTTATAAGTATTTTAATGTGGATATGTACGAAGCGGCGCACGGGCGGGCACCGGCGGTTGCGACCGGAATCAAACGGGTGAACCCTGATAAAGTCGTCTTTACTTACCAGGGAGATGGGGACTTGGCAGCCATCGGTACGGGGGAAATTATTCATGCCGCGGCCAGGGGAGAGAAGTTCACCACCATTTTCGTGAACAATGCGATTTACGGCATGACCGGAGGGCAAATGGCCCCCACAACCCTTGCCGGTCAAGAGGTCACGACCGCGCGCGGGGGGCGTTCTCCGCAGAGCCACGGCTACCCGATCCGCATCTCGGAAATCCTTGCGACCCTGGACGGAGCGGCCTATATTGCCAGGGTCTCGGTTCATAATCCCCAGGAAGTCGTGAAGGCCAAGAAGGCCATTATGACCGCTTTTCAGGCGCAGCTCGAGGGCAAAGGGTTTACCTTGGTGGAAGTTCTGTCCACCTGTCCTACCAACTGGGGGCTTTCTCCGCGGGATGCGCTCACTTGGGTAAGCACGAACATGATCCCGTATTACCCCTTAGGTGTGAAGAAAGCTTTAACGAAGGAGGGCGTTGCGAGTGCATGAAGAAATTATGATCGCCGGCTTCGGCGGGCAGGGAGTTCTCTCCATGGGGCTGCTCTTAGCCTATGCCGGAATGTTTGAAAACAAGCATGTCAGCTGGATTCCTTCTTATGGCCCGGAAATGCGAGGGGGTACGGCCAACTGCCTGGTGGCCGTCGCCGATGAGGCCATTAGCTCTCCTCTTTTTTCTGAACCCACTACTTTAATGGTCTTAAACCGGCCTTCGCTGGAAAAGTTTGAGCGGGATTTGATGCCTGGCGGCCTGTTAATCATGAATTCCTCCCTTATCGATATGGAACCGAAACGGCGGGACATCCGGATTTTCAAAGTTCCGGCGAACACCCTGGCCCGGGAGAGGCTCGGCAGTGAGAAAGTCGGAAACATGATCCTATTGGGGGCTTATTTGGCTTTCAGCGATTTAGTGCGGGAGAATTCAGTGACCCAGGCCTTGGTCAAGGTATTGCCTGAGCACCGGCATCACCTTATTCCGCTGAACCGCCAAGCCATCGAGCTGGGACGGGAGCTGGCCGGTTCCGGTTCAAGGCGGGTCCATCGAAACGCAGTGTAAAGACAAAGACCGGGATAAATTCCCGGTCTTTTCAATCAACCGGCATTTCTTTAATAATACTTTTTATTTTTAGGTGTGATAAAACTCACACCTAAAAAAATGTCCCAATCACATCAAGAAGCTAGGAATTAAATTAGAATGAACCCAGTAAATGAACTTGCGCAAAAATAAACGAACAAATTAAAAGGAGGACTCAGAAAAATGAGTATGTTCTGTTACCAATGTCAAGAGACAGCCAAAGGAAGCGGCTGCACCATTAAAGGGGTGTGCGGCAAGACGGAAGATGTCGCCAATTTGCAAGACCTGTTGATCTATACCCTCAAAGGGATCTCTATCTATGCCGTCCAAGCGCGGGCCTTGGGCATCGAGCGCGCCGACGTGGATAAATTCATCATGGAAAGCCTATTTGCCACCATTACGAATGTAAACTTCGATAAGAATATTTTCATTGGCCGCATCAAGGAAGGCCTGGCCTTGCGCGAGCAACTGAAACAGGATATCCTGGCTGCGGGCGGAACCCTGCCGGACAACCTGCATGATTCCGCAAGCTGGTACGCTGACAATGCCGCTGATTTGGAGCGTAAAGCAGCGACCATCGGGATCCTGGCCACTGAAAATGAAGACATCCGCTCTTTGAGGGAGCTGCTCACTTACGGGCTCAAAGGGATGGCTGCCTATGCCGAGCATGCGTATGCTCTGGGCTATAACGACCCGGAAATCTTTGCCTTCATCGCCAAAGGTCTGGCTGCCACCACGGACGACAGCTTGGGCGCCGATGACTTAGTAGGCTTGGCTATGGAAGCCGGAAAATACGGCGTTAATGTCATGGCCTTATTGGATAAAGCTAATACTTCAACTTACGGCAATCCCGAGATTACCAAAGTCAACATCGGCGTACGCTCCAACCCTGGCATTCTGATCAGCGGCCACGACCTCAAAGACCTGGAAGAACTGCTCCAGCAAACCCAAGGGACCGGCGTGGATGTCTATACTCACGGAGAAATGCTCCCGGCTCACTACTACCCGGCATTTAAGAAATACTCCCATTTCGTGGGCAACTACGGTAATGCCTGGTGGAAGCAGGAGCAGGAGTTTGAGTCCTTCAACGGACCGATTCTCATGACCACCAACTGCCTGGTGCCGCCTAAAGACTCTTACAAAGACCGCGTCTACACCACCGGTGTGGTTGGGTTTGAGGGTGTAAAACACATCCCTGACCGCCAAGAAGGAAAAGCAAAAGATTTCTCAGCCATCATCGCCCAGGCTAAGAAATGCCCGCCTCCTACGGAAATTGAGCGCGGGGAGCTTGTCGGCGGCTTCGCTCATGAACAAGTCCTGGCCCTCGCAGACACCGTAGTCAATGCTGTCAAATCCGGCGCCATCAAGCACTTCTTCGTCATGGCCGGCTGTGACGGCCGCATGAAGAGCCGTTCCTACTATGGCGATTTCGCTGAAGCGCTGCCGAAGGATACCGTGATCTTAACGGCTGGCTGTGCCAAATATAAATACAACAAGCTCAACCTGGGCGATATCGGCGGCGTTCCGCGCCTGCTTGACGCCGGACAGTGCAATGACTCCTACTCCTTGGCAGTTGTAGCCTTGAAGCTTAAAGAAGTCTTTGGCTTAGACGATGTCAACAAGCTTCCGATTTCCTACAACATCTCCTGGTATGAGCAAAAAGCGGTGATCGTGCTCTTAGCGCTCCTCTACCTCGGTGTGAAAAATATTCACTTAGGACCGACGCTTCCCGCCTTCCTGTCTCCGAACGTAGCCAAGGTTCTGGTTGAGAACTTCGGCATCGGCGGCATCAGTACGGTGGAAGATGATATGAAGATGTTCCTTGGATAATTTCAGCCCGCTCACAGCCTATGTGGCAAAAAAGATTTGCCCATGGGCTTTTTTTCATGTGCTATAATTAGTATTCAGGAGTCAGAAGTCAGAATTCAGAATATCAAAAGAATATGTCTTGGGCAATTTCACTAATTTCGAAAGAGAATTATTTGCCTGAAATATTTGTTGATGGATTAAAAAATTTATTTCTCAGTTATATAGACGTAACCCAATTTTTTTTCTCATACTGACTCCTGAATTCTAAGCAAATATAATACTTGCATTGTTGTGGGTTTCCTATCAGATTAGTCCCCTTCTTCACGTCTATAGAGATAGAGCTGGGGAGGAGGTTTTGCGGGCTGTGCACAGTGATTCCTCGTTTAATGAAATCTATGAAAGTATTTTTCCGCCCATCCACCGGTTTGTGCGGATGAGAATTCCGGCACCGGATGTGGATGATGTGACGGCGGAGATTATCGTTAAGGTGTGGCGGGCCCTGCCCCGGTTTGACGGCCGCAGCTCGCTTAAGACTTGGGCTTTGCGCATTGCCTGCAATCGGGTGGTGGATTATTACCGGGCGCAAAATAAGGTGCCGGTGCTGCCGCTCGATGACGATTTAGCCGTGATCCGCTCTCAAGCCGATCATAGCGAAAACGTGACAACCTCTCTTTCCATCAGTCAGACCTTGGCCCAAATGCCTGAGCCCCAGGTCGCGGTCATTCAACTAAGGTTAATCGAAAGTTTAAGCGCTGCAGAAGCCGGGGAAATCCTGGGTATGACCAGGGATGCGGTCGACAGTCTCCTGTACAGAGCCAAAAAGAGTTTCCGCAGAATCTATGCTTGGGAAAGCACAGGAGGTAGCAGCCGATGACTAGGCAAGACGATCCATTGCTGATATGGGAACAGGACGGTGACTTGGAACGCATGAAAGCATTTTTTGGCGGTCTGTCCCATAGTGAAGATAAAGAACGGATTAAAGAAATGGTCCTGGCCAGGCTGGCCCAGGATGGGGTGAAGGAAGCCGTTTTTGAAGGGATTTCTATGAGCAATCCACTGCATGAGGCCGGTAAGGCCAGGCAAGAGGTGGATGAGACCGGACCAATCTTGCAAGAACTAGATGTGCCCGGGCAGTTAGTGAGCGAACCTAAGCACTCGTTAAAAGAACCGGGGCGGGCCGCAAGGCTTAGAAACCTGCCCCGAAATCTGAAAACCAAGGGACAAAACATTTGGCGGCGTTGGGGCTGGAAGCTGGCTTTCCCGGCTGCGGCCCTGGTGTTAGTGGTCTTTATCGGGCAGGCAGGTTTATTCGGTGAGTTTGGACGAGTGAGTTTCTCAAAAGCAAAGAGCGGGAGCATGCTCGCTGACCAGCCTATGGAGGCAAGTTCACCGGATAATGCGGTTAAGTCAGAAATGCAGAGACAAGATTCCCAGCCTTCGACGGCGGCGGGAATGGCCGGAGCCGGACAGCCTCAGAGAAGCTCAGACGGCCAGAACATGACAAAAGAATTTGCCTTAGCCCAGAAAGACAGTACATCCTTTGCTACGGCCATCGTGCCGCCGGTTCCCGGGCCGGTTGTACCCCCTGCGGATGCGGATTTGCCGCGCAAGATAATCCAGAACTTAAACGCAACCTTGCAAGTGGAAGATATTGAGTCTTCGCTGCAAAAGTTAAGTGCTATGGCTCAAACCATGGGCGGATATGTGGTGGATTCCCAAATGGATAATCAACAGAATGCGGGTAATTCGACTGCGCACATTACGTTCAAGGTTCCGGCAGCCAAGTTTGATAGCGCGCGCAGCAGCTTGAGTGAAACCGGAAAGATACTGACGCAGCATCTGTCTGCAAATGACATTACCAATCAGTATTATGATGCGGATACCCGGCTCAAACACTGGCAGGCTGAGGAAAAGCGCTATACGGATATTTTGAACCAGGCCAAGACGATCGAGGACATTCTCAGGGTGGAAGAGGCCTTAAGCAACATCCGGATGCAGATTGAACAGCTTCAGGGACAGCTGAAATTATGGAATCACGAAGTCGCGTTCTCCACCATCCAGGTGCAGCTTCAAACCAAACCGAATCCGGTAAAAGTTGACGAACCATGGCAGCCGGTGGCCTGGAGCAAAACTTGGGAAGCCGCTCAGAATGCCGTCCTTAAGACGATCAGCTCCATCTGGAATACCCTGAACTACCTGATTGTCGGCCTGGGTTATGCCTTGCCGTTCGTCATCCTCGGAGGAGCAGGATACCTCGGGTACCGGCAATGGCGTAAATCAAGGTCTAAGTAAGTGTTCTAAATGAGTATAATGGTCTACTCAAAAAGTAAAACCACCTGCCGTCCATAAGCAGGTGGTTTTCCGTGTTCGCGAAACGCAATCAATGCGTGTTCCCGATGTCAGCTCATCATTAGTTTAAACGTTTTCGATCCCTTTGTCAAAAGCACTTTTTTCCTGGAATCACATTAGGCCTGCGGCTCTTTTGTGTTAGAATAAGTTAGAATGATAATGTTAGAAATATTCTGAAGCAGCTCGGATTTTGTCGAAGAGGTGATATTGATGGAAAAATTGATCATTACCGTAGCCCCCACCGGCAATGTCCCGACCAGGGAACAAACTCCGCATGTTCCGCTCACTCCGAAAGAAATTGCCCAGGATGCTTTTGACTGCTGGAATGCAGGGGCCGCGGCGGTTCATTTTCACGCCCGGGATGAAGAGGGCAAGCCTACGCACCGCAAGGAGGTTTTCGCAGAGATTCTGGATGAATTTCACAGTAAGAACTGCCCCATGATTACTCAGATTTCCACGGGAGGGCGGGCTGGTTCCGGACTGCAGCGGGGGGAGGCCTTGGATTTGTGCCCCGAAATGGGTAGTCTCACCACCGGGTCCACCAATTTCCCCAACCGGGTCTATGACAATGCCCCGGACTTGGTGGAAGCTTTGGCAAAGAAAATGTTCGAGAATAATATTAAGCCGGAGCTGGAAGTCTTTGACGCAGCCATGATCAATAACGGGGTTGTCCTGGCCCAGAAGGGGCTGCTCAAAGGCCCGCTTTACTTTAACTTTGTCCTGAACGTCAAAGGCGCTTTGCCGGCCACTCCCAAAAACTTGTTTTTTTTAATGGAAAGCTTGCCCCCGGGCGCGCTTTGGAATGTTTCCATCATCGGCGAGCCCCATGTGCGGCTGTCTACCATGGCCATTCTCCTGGGCGGGAATGTGCGGGTGGGAATCGAAGATAACATTTACTACAGCCGCGGAGTCCTGGGGACCAACGCCCAGCAGGTCGAGAGAATCGTAAAGATCGCGCGCATGCTTGGGCGTGAGATTGCAACCCCGGATGAGGCAAGGGAGATTCTGGGATTGAAGCCAAAAGCTTAGAGGTTATGATAAGATTGTGGCGGAAAATAAGGGGGAGACTTAAATGCCTGAGATCAGGACGATAGCAATTATTGGAGCCGGGACAATGGGGCATTCCATCGCGGCCGTCAGCCTGCGGGCCGGATTGAAGGTCAATCTTATTGATACCTCGGAAGCCGTGTTAGGGACTGCCGGCGTGAAAGTAAGAAAACTTCTTAGTACTCATGTTAACAGTGAGCCGCATGCTGCTTTAGCGAATCCTGATGCCTTCAGATCAAGGTTATATACCTATCTGTCCCTGGAAGAGGGCGCAGCCGGTGCTGATTTTGTCATCGAGGCCGTCCCGGAAAAGCTCTCTTTGAAACAGGAGATATTCAAGAAGCTGGATGCTCTGTGCCCGCCGGATGTGGTTCTGGCTTCCAACACCTCCGGATTGCCGATCACTTCGATTGCGGCCGGACTTCAGCATCCGGCGCGGGTAGTGGGAACCCATTTTTACATGCCTGCTGATATCATGCCGCTGGTGGAAGTCGTTCGCAGTGACTACAGCGGCCAGGAGGCCATGGATACGACGGTTAACCTCCTGCGTTTTCTTAAGAAAAAGCCCGTCGTGGTGAACAAAGACATCCCCGGCTTTATCGGGAACCGGCTCCAGCATGCGATTGCGCGGGAAGCGCTGTTCCTCCTCGACCAAGGAGTGGCAAGCGCCCGCGATATCGATGATGTGGTGCGCTACACCCTGGGCCTTCGCTTTCTCCACACCGGTCCCCTGGAGCAAAGGGATCTCAACGGCTTGGACATCGCCTTGAATATCGCGGAATATCTTTACCCGGCCCTCGAAGACAGCAAAGAGCCGCCTGCTGTCCTTAAGGAAAAGGTTGCAAGCGGCATGCTCGGCCTCAAAACCGGCCGGGGGCTGTTCGATTGGAGCGGCACCAGCCAGGAAGAGGTCATCGCGCGCAAGAGCGAGAAGTTAGCCAAGCTGCTTGACTTAATAGAATAAGACATATTTTCGAGCCGGAATTCAGGAGTCAGGAGTCCCTCTAGCAGTACTCAGAATTCAGAAGTCAGTACTCAATCAGTACTCAGAATAACATAGCTTCTTTTTCCGTCTCCTGCCCTGAAAATAGACGAGGGGCAATTACTTAGCGAACCGTAGAGCAGAGGAGCGTCGAGAGCGCAGTTGATTCAGCGTTAAGCAGCGTCACGGTTCACTTCAGGTATTACCCTAAGGTTTGGCGCTGTAGCTGAATCAACAAGCGAACAGCTCCGGCGCGTGGTGAGCGGGTAATGCACCTTGGCTATTTTCATCCATCAGTGGTGCCGCATAGCGGCATGGGAGTCTGACTCCTGTCTCCTGAGTACTCAGAGGCTTGTTACCCTGCTCAATTCTATCAGGATGTGCTCCAAATCCTGTACGTTATACCCGTCCCCAAGGGCTGAGGCTAATCCGGCGTAATATCCGGATATCTCAGCACCGGTTTCTGCTTTGAGTTTTTGGCTTTCTTGTTCGAACAGGGTTAGGGCTGTCTCTTTGAAGGCGGCACGATAGCCGTCAAGCCACGTTTGAACTTGAGGCTCCAGGCTTTTGACCAGCGCTTCCCGCATTTTAGTGCGTCCCTGTCCCTCAACCCAGTCTCGGGGGTTTTTATAGAGAGCGGGAATCCGGGCAAAGGACTGACGGTCCCGCTTTGGACCGGATAATTCCGGCCCTGCCATAGGGGAAGCCTCATAGGTGTTCTGTAAACGGCACTGGGGGTCGTAGGAATGGACGGACTCCAGAAATCTTTTGAGCATCGTATTTAGAGTAAAGCCGACGAACTTTTCTACCCTGAGGGAAGTGGCACGCAGCTCCTGGCTGAGGTCAATCTCAAGATCCTGCAAAAATTCATTTAAGCATTGCTGAACAGCCTGTTGAGGCTGTTCTTCTTTTGGTTTGGCCAGAATGAAAAAAGAGCGGTCGAAAATCGCGGGAAGACGGTGCCAAAAGCGCTGGTTCACATAGTAGAAAAGCTCATCAATCTCTTGTTTAATGGATTGTTCCTCGGCTGGAAACGAAAGTTGATTCACGGCGGTGAGGATCGCCTGTTCAAGCTTGCGGTAGTATGCGATTTTTTCTTCTTTCAGCGACGCATCCGTCTTCGCTGCTTCCAGGAGGCCTGCAACCTGTTCGGAGAGTCTTTGGATTTCCGTAGCAGCCCCTTCTATGGCCAGGTGGGTTAAATCGTTTTCGATAAAGGAGTAAAAGTTCGTTTCAAAAGCTTTAAGCCCGGACTGAGTCAGACTCTGATCAACAGAAGGCAGATCTGTCTCCGCTGAGGGCAGAGCCGCCCCCGCATCCAGCTTCAGGAGTTTGCGGTACAATCCTTCGGCTGCGGGCTCAAGCCTGCCGGACGCGGCCAGTTTAGTGAGTAAGGCCAGCTGGCTCGAAACCGGGAAAATCCGGGGACGGGTAATGTCACTGGCCCGTAGATTTTGTTCAACATGGGTGAGCACCAGCTCCAGCTCCCCGGGAGACTCGGCCAAATCCGCGGCATTAACCAAGAAAAACATTTTATCCAGGGCAAACGCATCTTTGACCTTGCCCAGCTGGGACAAGAATTGGGCATCTGCTTTGCAAAAAGGATTATTATAGTAAGTGACGAACAAGACGGCATCCGCATTTTTGATATAGTCAAAGGAGACATTGGTATGGCGGGCATTGGTGGAATTTGAGCCCGGGGTATCCACTAAGACCACTCCAAGTTCAGTTAGGGGACAGGAAAAGTAAAGCTCGATACTTTCCACAAAACAGGCCTTATCTTCCTGTACCACAAATTCACGGAATTCAGCAAAGCTGACGCTTAATTCCTCCCCTAAATGTCCAAATAAGGCGGCTTGTCCCCGGGCTACGGCTTGGAGAAAACTAAGGTGGGGTTTTGCATCCGGCAGGACATCCAGAGAAGCTAATTCCGGGATACGGAGAAGGGCTTGATTCAGGTCTTTTACGCTGATGCCGCAGACAGAAAGGGAGAATAGGACGTCTGAGGTCAGGTCAGCCGGGCTTTTTAAGTGGACTTTGATCGTACCGTGCGGATATTCCTTTGTAGGCGGCAAAATTTTGTTAATGGCTGCGGTGGTAGGGATGGGCGACACCGGGAGTACATTTTCTCCGAGCAAGGCATTGGCCAGGGAGGATTTGCCCGCGCTGAAGGCACCAAAGAGTGCTACGGTAAAGAGGTTTTCTTCCAGCCGGGCTGCTCTTTGCTGAACGCGGACGACCCTCTGCTCAAATCCGGGCAGGGGTTTGATAAGGTCGGCACAGGCTTTTAAGGCTTGTGCACTCTGCCATAGCTTCGGGTGGGATTTCCTGACCTGGGGGGCTGAACTAGGACTGGGGGAAACGTCTGAGCCAGGGAAGTCACTAGTAACGTAGGAGCTGCTTGTGTTGGAGGGTGTACTTGAACTGGAATGGGGGGAGGTGCTGGAACCGGGGGAAGTGCCTGAGCCGGAGGGCGTGGGGTGGAGGGAGTCTTCCGATGAGGATAGATAAGCCCGCAGGTCGACTTCGGGATGGGCGGCGGCCGCTTGCTCCCAGAGTTCAAGCAAAGCGCTAAGGTGCTCCCGGTGAAGAGTATCCAGTTCCCTTAATTTTAGCCAAGATTTAAGCGCTCTGTTGAATTCACTGGCCCTGGCCTCCAGGCCGGATAATTCCTCGCTTATTTTCATCGAGGCCAGCTCCTGGGCGCGTTTAATCCAGGACCGGCCGCTTTGGCGGTACACGGACTTGATAGCCTCCCCCAGGTCGCGGGTATAATTTAAGACGTACTCCCCGGACACCAGGGCTCCGGGACGCACGGTCTGAAGCAGAAGCTCGGGCTCGAAGCGTACAGCCAGCTGGGATGCTTCCTCGGTATACCCATCTTGCGGCAGGTTATAGCGGGAGGGGATGCTTGCCAAAAGCGTGCGCATATGCCAGGTGAGGTGGGCCTCGGAACGGGCTGCCAATTCAGTATAAAGAAGGTGCAGGCGTTTGTCCTGTTCAGCCTTGGTTTTGGCAGAACCGGCAAAGAACCCGGCTTTAAATCCGGGCTGTCTTGATTCGAGGAATTGGTTTGCTAATTCCCGAGTTTCAAAACTAAACAAAGGGGCATTATCCAGAAGCTTGTCCAGTTCCGCCAAGATTTCGGACTCGATGGTTAGAGCCAGAGAGGTTAAATGTTTAATTTGAGTTTCAGTCTGCTCCAGGGCAAGAGTAAGCTCGCGTTCACTCGCGGATTGCTCCTGAACCCAGAGATGGGGCCGGCGCAAGTCGTCCTGCAGGGAGGAGAAAAACTCTCCGTGGCGTGTTAAGACATGCCTGACGGAACGGATGACCGTGGGATAGACAAGCTTTGGTCCGAGGGCGAGGAGCCGGGATAGGGTTTGCCTTAACTCTTCTAACTGAGACTCGGGATGGTGCTCGCTAAGGCTCAGGAGATACAGCCCGGCTGGGGTTAGATTCCACTGCCTGAAAGCATTCGTGAGTCTCGCGCGGAAATCGGCTAGGGAAAGCTCAAAGCTCACGTGCTTGTCGATCTGGTTGACCACGACGAGATAGGGAATTTGGCGCTGCTCCAGAGATTTGAGAAAAGAGAAATTCACCTGGGACTCTGCATGATTATAGTCCATGATATACAGGACCAGATCGGACATGAGCATGGCGGGATGCTCGGCCAGCCGACGGCCGCTTTCAAGGGAGTCAATCCCGGGAGTGTCGATCATAACCACCCCGTTAGGATTTTTAATGTTACCAGGTGTCAAAGAAGGTTTTAAGGAGGATTTTAAGGTAAGTTCTAAGTGATTGATGGTCTCATCCTGGCAGAGAGCCTGGAAGTCTGCATGTCCGGGGAATGGAATGAGGGCTGAGGGCTTATCCTTAGGCTTAATCGCTAAAGCAAAAGCATCATGCTTATCCTGCTTCAGATAAACAAAGTTTTTGCTGGTTGGGAGCGGGCTGACCGGGAGCAACTCCTGCCCGCCGAGCAGGGTATTGAGCAATTTGGATTTTCCGGCGGAGACATAGCCACAGCAGGCCACTGTTAACTTTTGGCTTATAAGTTTTGTACTTAGCTCTTTAACAATGTCCGCATTGGCATGGTCCCCGCAGTTTTCTAAAATTTGAAATATTTCATGAAGCTTTGCCCTCATTTCCGCCGGGGTTGGGCTTAACCTATGCACTATCATGCTGTCCTCCTAGTTTCCGCTGCTGCGGCGATGTTGGAATTTAACCACTCCTGTAAGCACGCTTCCCACCGGGCAGGCGTGGCTGCACCAATACCGTTTGCGATAGAAGTGCTGGAGCAAAAGGGCGGTTAATAAGCTGAAGACCATGAGCTGCAGCAGGTTAAGCCATAGAATGCCGGTCTGGTTAGAGAACAAAGCTATATTAAGCAAAAGATAAAGCCAAAAAACCAGGAAAATGATTTTCTTTAAGAGAGAAGGATTTGCGGGTTTTCTCTCTTCGCTATTTCTTGGCCGGTACATTCTATCTTGAATATACCCGATAGGGCAGACATGCGCACAATAACTTCTCTTTTTTTGGACGAAAGTCATCACCAGGGCGAACAGGATGACCCAGAGAATGGTGTACCATAATTTCAGAAAAAACAGGGAAAACAGAACGAGCCAACAAAAGAAAACAGCCTGCTGAACCGATTTGTTCATAAATGTTCCTCCATGGTAAGTAAGAGAATCTAAATTAAGAGATTCCTCGTTAGCGGGTTATGCTTAATTATACCCAGGGATGGTATTGCTAGCAAGATAGAGGGTTCACTTCGAATAGTGGATAAACTATTAATTACCCTAATTTGTGGAAATGCGGGTCTTTGACACTTGCGTTTATATAGAAATCCCTACAAGCCTTGAAAACAGGGCTTTTTTTATTGGAAAAATGTCAAATTCTCTTCAATTATTAGTGCGTAATTTTGCGTAATGTGTTATAATGTAAGGGATTGGAGGGGATTGTTGCTATGCGGCTTAGTATATCCAAGTCTAAAAATGCTACTTCGCTTTATGCCATACAATCTGTTTA
>NZ_JAFLRH010000012.1 GCF_017310645.1 Paradesulfitobacterium ferrireducens
TTCCCAAGTAACATCAATCGCCAAGCTTTAGACATGGTACGGTGGGCAGGCTTTGATCCATCCATTTACCTAAAATCCGCTGGCAGCATCCAGTAGCTGCTGTAAGAGATTACCATGCCTTAAAATAAAATCAGTGAATCTGAACTCGCGGAACAAGGGATCCACAATTCGATTACTACGAATGATCATATTATTTTTGATGTGTTATAATCAATCAGGGCGCTGTGTGCGTGCGGTTTGCGGCTGTGAAGTGTACAGTTACGTGTACAGTTACGCATTCAAAAACTATCAAAAAACATAACAAAATATAAAAGGGCACCGCTCTTGGCAAGTGCCCGAAACCCGCATGAATAAAGGGTTTAACGCTATTTACCCTAACTTAAAAATTCGCCACTGTACTTTCACACGGATGAGGTCACTGGTTCGATCCCAGTATCGCCCACCAGATTAGATAAATGTTTGCGGGTTTTTTGACCCGCTTTTGTTTTGGCTTGAGCACAATCAAGATGGGATCAGGTTAGATCTTCGAGTAGAGCCGATTTTTTTCAACGGCTCTTTTGTTGTCCTCCATGGGGCCATGGACAGCCGATGGGATAAAAGAGCAAGCACTTTTCAAACATAGTATATAAAAATATTCCGTACGACGTCAAAAAAACACAACTCGACCTCAAAAAACTTTACAAAACCTTTAATCCAGGGTTAATATAGAAACTAACTAAATTTCAGCTTGGGGGAGGAAAATGGTGGAAAGAATTATTAAACAGACGAGCCGATTAGTAGTCTGGACGGAGGTTATGCTGCATCTAGTCGTCTTTGTTATGCTGATCGCAGCAGCGGCATTGTTGATTGTCGATGCAGTACATAATTTTGGCAACACCCACGCTGCTATCCTCTTACTTTTAAGCAATGCCCTCCTGCTACTGATAATCAAAGAGATTATCTGGACGGTTTTCCGGTTCTTCAAAAAAGAAAAGTTTAGTTTAAGCCCTTTTTTGTATATCGGGGTTATTTCCGGAGTGCGGGAAATATTGTTTTTAAGTATTGAAAAGTCTATCGAAAAAGGAGATGCCTTAATTTTTTCTCTAGAAATTTTAGCCAATGCAACAGTGGTATTTTTATTGGTAGCAGCTTATTATCTATTCAAAAAAGCGAGGGTCACTGCCGGGGAGGACTCATAGTTTCCATTCCCACAATATGGACTTATGATAACACTCTTCACAGACACCGTCAAAAGAAGCGGAAGCAAAAAAACCGGGTTGCCGCAGGCGAAATCCCCGAAAATATGGGACATTGCCTTTTTGAAGGGGCAAAAACCGTAGATATACGCCAAGCTGTCCATAGGTGCCTCTAGTCCTAATGCCAAAAGGGCTTGAGGCGCTTCTTATGTCTACAGACTGGCGAAGCCAAGCTGAAGCCCAGGTTTGACAGCACCCCAGCAATACCAAGGGTTTGTGGGTACAAGTTTGCACTACACGCTAATTAACCACGCGATTTAGCGAGGTTAGTTGTCGAGAGTAAGCTGGTCAAGATGACTGCTACAGTTTATTTGGCTAAAGGGATAATTTTCGAAGGCAGCGGAATTCCGACATCAGCCAGCATGCGCTGACCTCTCGGCGTTGGTGGTGGTACACTCAGAAACTCTTTACACAGAAATTCTCCCTTTAGCACATGCCAGCGGGCTAACTCCTTGACAATTCGCTCTCCAGTGTACCAACAACGGCTGTCCAGTTCCTCAGTTTTTTTGCTCCGTACGGCCTCGTCAGAGATTAGTTGAATCTGTTCAGACTCTTTTTGCCACTGTCGCCTATACAGTACTTGCAATTCCTGTTTCAAACAAATAGGCCAGTACACAGACAAAAATGTGACCACGCACCCGCTTTTCATTCCAGTGGTAAAGTGGACCGACTTCGAGGAAGTTCTTAATTTCTCGAAAGGCTCTCTCTGCGTTCATCAGAGTCTTGTAAGAAACACAACTTTCGCCGCAGGCAAGTCAGTATTTGTCTTGACGACGAACTTGCCATCCCGCAAGGCTTCTTTGGCTAGCGCCGCTTCTACATGACGAAACGAAAGATTTTGGGCATCGAAGTCTGTCTCGAAGAATGATTCCGCTCCCTTTTTGGTCAGGATTTATGCAACCTTCACCATCGTTCTTTTAGGTTCGGACGTCGGCATAGGATTCCAACAAAGCATCACTTGGTCTTTTCCGCTGAGACCCCGGATAAGAATAAATTGTCAAGAGCGATTGAATAATTTAGATTCTGACGAAACTATATATATGTAGAAGTGCCGAGTTGCGTGCCGGTGCTTGATATGAGGTGAGAATTTGCATACTGCATCCGAGTTGGGACCGCGTTTACAAACGATTGCAAACTTTGTGCCCCCGGGAGCAAGGCTGGGGGATATCGGGACAGACCATGCTTACCTGACGCTGGCTCTGGTCGCAGACGGGAAGATCACCGGTGCTGTTGCCATTGATGTTCACAAAGGACCTTATCAGTCTGCCCTGAACGCTGTGTATAGCACAGGTCTGGCAGACCGGATTGATGTCCGTTTCGGGGACGGGCTTGAACCGCTTGTGCCCGGGGAAGTGGATACCTTGGTCTTGGCCGGGATGGGCGGGGTTACAATCCTGGAGATACTAAATAATAAGCCTGAGGTCTTGCATGAGGTGAGTACGCTCATTCTGCAGCCTCAGGGCGCAGAGGGTAGAGTAAGGGAAAGTTTAGGCAGCAGGGGTTGGCGCTTAAAAGATGAGGTCTTAGTAGAAGAAGCTAACCGTGTTTATACAGTGATTGTGTATACGCGCCAAGAAGGATTTACGGCTGCGGAACTGGGAGAAAAAGTTCGGTGGTGGCAGGATAAAGTAGTACAAAGCTTGGCTTCTGCTTCTAATTTTAATTCCGATGGACATGCTGTTAAAATCTCTGAAGTTACCCGCTCGCTTGTGTGGGAATATGGCCCCCTCATTCTTGCTCATGGCGGAAGGCTGCTCGCACGAATAATAACAGAAAATTGCCGAGAACTAACACGGCAGTTGGAGGAGATACAGAAGGGGAAATCCGGAAAGTTAGGCAGGCTTATACAGGACAAGACCTTGGAGCTGAGAGTAGTTGAGAGTTTTGAAAGCATCCTTGCCGGTGATTAAGGAGTTTCTTTGGCGGTAGCTTCGTTGATACCAGAACTTAACGTTGAGCAGCAAGATGCGCTTTGTTTGGAGGTATGATTATGGCGGCAACAGTCGGCTCGATTGCGCAGACAATTGAAAAAGCTGCGCCCAAACAATGGGCGGAAGAATGGGATAATGTGGGCTTGCTTGTGGGAAATATGGCCGATCGGGTGGAAAGGGTTCTGCTTGCCCTGGACGGTACTTTGGAGGTAGTGGCCGAGGCCAAGGAGCGCAATGCTCAGATGATCGTGGCTCATCATCCGCTCATGTTTCGACCTCTTAAAAATTTGCGGGCAGATAATCCTCAGGCTGAGGTGCCGCTGCAGCTTCTTAAGCACGGTATCGCTTACTATGCAGCCCATACCAATTTAGATCAGTCCCGGTTCTCAGCCAGCCGGCTTTTAGGCCAGAGCTTGGGCTTAAGAGAGATGGATTATCTCGCCGTGACCGGATATGAGTCACTCGTTAAACTCGCTGTCTTTGTGCCTGCAGCAGATGTGGAAAAGGTACGCCAAGCTTTGGTCAAAGCAGGGGTGGGTGAAAGCATAACGGGTGGAGCGCATAGCACCTTTTACGCGGAGAGCTTTTTCCAAAGCAACGGGGAAGGAATGTTCCGCCCGCTTCCCGGGGCTGAGCCGGCTCTTGGGGCTATCGGGGAGCTAACCAGAGTGGCGGAGGTTAAATTAGAAAGCATCCTGCCGGAGAGATTATCAGAGCGGGCAATCAAAGCATTGCTTAAAGCCCACCCCTACGAAGAACCGGCATATGACCTAATTCCGCTGCAGAACCGCGGCCAAGCCAGGGGGTACGGCATCATTGGCTATCTGCCGCAGGCTGAAAGTTTGGGTAATGTCTGGAACCGTCTTCTAGGATTGCTAAGGGATGAGCCTTGGGCTGACTGGGTTGATGAACGTCCCAAGGAAAGCCCAAGGTCTGAACAAAACCCCGTGCTTGTGCGAGAGCCTAAAAGCGTTAATATGGGAAAGAATACAGAAACTTGTTTTTCAGGAATCCGCTTAGCGGGAGACTTGGCTAAAGCAGTGCGCAAAGTAGCCATTCTTAACGGCAGCGGCGGCAGTTTTGTCCAGAAAGCGCTTTTTCAAGGAACTGACCTCTTCATTGCAGGGGACATTGACCATCATGCTGCTCTAGATGCTCTTCAGGGAGGAATGGCGGTGGCAGACATAGGCCATTTTATTAGTGAAAGACCAATGGTTCATAACCTGGCCCATTACTTGCGCTCTGCCAAAGCCCTCCAAGGTGTGGAATTTATCATGAGCAAGGCAGATAAATCACCTTGGCTAGTGCAAACGAGTGAAAAACAATAGAACTATTACTATACTCAATACTTGACAATTTTGCTCGGATAAATTATTATGGGCTTAAAGACAAGAATATTTATAAACAAATAAAAATATAGACAAAATAGTAATTAAGATATGACAGTCAGTGCAACTTAAATTATAAAGGAGGGTAAAAAACATGAGTCGAAAAGAATTACTGCGGCGCGAGAGAGAAAGAGTATTAGCTAAGCTCGCTACTGATTACGAGAATCGGACGAAATGGTTAATTGCTTTGATGGATATTGACGATGAGATGGAAGAACTTACAGACCGCGCCGACAATACAAGCGGAGCATAAAAGGTCTTAACAGGAGTCAGGAGTCAGACTTCCATGCTGCTACGCAGCACCACTGATGAATGTAACAGGCAAGCTACCTTGCGGAGCGAACCGTAGAGCAGAGGAGCGTCGTGAGCGCAGTCGACGAAGCGTGAAGCCGCGCCACGGTTCACTCCAGGTATTACCCAAAGGTTTGGCGCGGTAGCGAGTCGACAAGCGAGCAGCTCCGGCGCGTGGTGAGCGGGCAAGGTAGCTTGCAGGCATGTTACAGGGCAGGAGTCAGTATGACATGGGGAACCGAGTTATCGCCTGGAAGGATTCTGAATGAATTTAATGAATTCTGAATACTGACTACCTGAATAGTAAGCAAGGAAAGATGAATCAAAAAACTGATACAAAGAAAACTTAGGCTGAAATACCAAAAAAATTTGTTTGACCAACTCTATTTTTTGCAGTAAGATTATCTGGCGAAGTTGACGAGATGATCGCGGAGGCAAGGGCCGAAAGGCCGCCTCTGAGGAAAGTCCGAGCTTCATAGGGCAAGGTGCTGGGTAACGCCCAGTGGGGGTGACCCCAAGGAAAGTGCAACAGAGAGATACCGCCAAAACAGAGGCCAGTCTTCAGAGGCCAGAGGTCAGAAATAGTTAGCTCTAAATCCGGCATCTGGCTTCCGACGACTGACCTCCGAATTGGTAAGGGTGGAAAGGCGAGGTAAGAGCTCACCGGCAGCCAGGTGACTGGCTGGCCCTGCAAACCCCACCTGAAGCAAGACTGAATAGGGGAACTATGAAGCGGCCCGCTTCGTTCCCGGGTAAGGTCGCTTGAGGCCGTTGGCAACAGCGGTCCCAGATAGATGATCATCACCTCTTATCGAGAGGAACAGAACTCGGCTTAACGGAGACTTCGCCATGCTCATGGGAAACTGAGGTGCTATAGCATCCGGTTTCCCTTCAGTTTTTTATCCCGGCAGTGCCTGTAAGATTAACGGAGAAAGCCTTCGGCGTGATGCCGAAGGCTTTCTCCTACTCTGGTTTCTTTCGCGTTACAAAGATCGAAAGTAAGCTTGAGCTACTTCCCTAATAAATTTAACTTGTTTTGATTTCTTATCGGACAAAACAGCCAGCAATTGATAAAGTTCCCGTTCTTTTGCGTTGTATGAAGTTAGCAATGCTGCCGGCTCTACGGTGAGGCTTTCAGCAATTTCCGCCAGGAGTTCCAAGGAAGGTACTCTTTTCCCTCTTTCGATATACCCTATGTATGCTCCGCTGGTACCGATCATTTCGGCCAGCTTTTCCTGCGTCAACCCTTTTAACTTGCGAAAATATCTTATGTTATGCCCCACGAGCTTTCGTATATCATGCAACCTCGTCACCCCCACTACTATTGTAGCTGGAGGTGCAATAAGTGGTTACAAACTTTTAGTCTATAAAATAAGAAAAATTATATACTGTTAGAATCTAAAAATCAAATTGATTAAATGGTACAATTTGAAACAAGATTATATATAAATTTACTTATACTTACATTAAAGTTATATATTTAGACAACATGCCGCATCAGTGTAGCACCAAGAGAGAATGAAAATCCGTTCACAATAATTCATAACTGCTGCGAGAAAGGCAAACCCGGCGAAAGCCGGGGGCGCAAAGCCACAGGTCTTCCACTTCAAGGTGATGACGGCTGGGTTACCGAACAGGGAGTAGTTGCGTAGTTGCCATACCTCCTGGGTATGGCGCTTTGTTTTAGGAAAGGGGTGAATGGTGCCTTGAAATTGCAGATTGTTCCGATCCAGGTTGATACGGTTTTACTGGGTAAGCCCTCACCGTTCGATTTATTTGATCAGGGGGGCTATTTACTTTTGGAAAAAGGGGAAGCAGTTACCGCGCAAGTTTACGAACTTGCCCGTCAAAGGGAGATCTATGTCGTCAGCTATGAGTGGACCGAATTAGCGGGGCGTAAACAGTCGGTTGATTTCAAGGACGATCAGTTTCAGAAAGCTCCCCTTAAGCATATACGCTACAATTCTCATTTTATCCGGATTGATTATCTTAAACAGGCGCTGCCGATTTTGGCAAGATCCCTGCGGGATCTGGAGAAATGTCACGGATTTCCCGGCTTCTCCTGGCTGGATAACCATGACCGCTATACCTATATTCATTCTGTGAATGTGGCTTTGCTGGCGACGATCATCGGCATCCATATGGGGTATGAGATTGAGGAACTCTCCTACTTAGCAAGTGGCGCCGTGCTGCACGATTGGGGAAAATTACTGGTTCCCCGCGAGATTTTGCACAAACCGTCCGCTTTGTCGCCGGAGGAATTTCAAGTGATCAAGCGTCATCCTATCCGCGGTGAACAGGTCTTGCGGGATGCGGGCTGGCCGGATGAGGTTTTGCGGGTGGTCCGGGAGCATCATGAGCGCTGGGGAGGGCAAGGCTACCCGGACGGTTTGCGGGCGGATGGAATTCATCCCAATGCCCAAATCGTTGCGGTGGCGGATGTTTTTGACGCACTGACTGAAGACCGTCCGTACAAAGTCGGGTTGTCTCCTTACCATGCTTTGGAGATGATTTTGAACGGATCAGGTTCAAGTTATGCTCCGGAAGTTGTGCGGGCATTGCGAAGTTGTGTTCTCCTCTACCCGGAACATTCCACCGTGACTTTGAGCAGCGGAGAAACGGGCGTCGTGATTGCGCTTGCCGCCGAGCTGCCCACCCGTCCGGTCGTGCGCATCATTGCGGATCGGCAGGGAAGGCCTGTACGGGGAGAAAAGATTATTGACTTAAGAAAAAATCGTACTTTGACCGTAAATAGCATTACCTTTGACCGCGCTGAGTTACCAAACCTCAGCCGACCGGAATTTGACAGGCGGGAATTCCCAATGGGAGGGTGATGAGTATGCGGGCTGTGCCCATTGACAAGGTGCGGGCCGGTATGCAGGTGAGCAGAGCGGTTTACGGGGCCAGTGGCGAGACCCTGTTGGCCGCCGGGGTTACTTTGACTCCCCGCTATATTCAGAGGCTCCAAGAGCTGGGGGTGCTCGCTCTTTATATTCATGACGAAGAGGTGGGCGATCTTGAAATCAACGATGTCGTCTCGGAGAAGACCCGGTTGCAAGCCCTGAAAATAACGAAGGAGGCTATGGATAATATCAGGCTGAATCCGGATCTGGAACTGGCCAAGGTGAATTCAGTGGTTAACGATATTGTCGAAGAATTGCTGAGCAACAAGGATATCATCGTTAATTTGGTGGATATCCGTGCAATGAACGATTACACGTTTGGCCACAGTGTGAATGTGGCTATTCTTTCTCTGATTACCGGGATTGCCATGGGCTATGAGCGGGAGAAACTCTGCAAGCTGGGAACCGGGGCTCTGTTCCATGATATCGGCAATACTTTGCTGCCGGAAAATGTCTTGAATCAGGACAGGCCTTTAACCGGCGAAGAAGAAAACCTGTATCAACGGCATACCGTTCTGGGATTCGAGGTTTTGCGCAAGTTGGAAAACTTCAGTTTGTCTGTTGCCCATGTGGCTTTACAACACCATGAACGTTACGACGGCACCGGCTATCCCAGGCAACTGCAAAAAGGGGCAATTAATGAATTCGCCAGGATTGTTGCGGTAACCGACCTTTACGATAAGTTAACCAGTGGTTGGGGTGGGCAGCCTCGCTGCCTGCCCTTTCAGGCTCTTGAATTAATTATTGCCAACCGGGAAAAGTTCTTTCACCCTGACGTGGTTGAAAATTTCATGAACACGGTTGCTGTTTTTCCCATTGGAACCTTAATCATGCTCAATACGCAAGAAAAAGGTGTAGTCGTGCAGACCTATAAAGAATACCCAACGCGGCCCCGGGTCAGAGTGCTGGCCGATTCCGGAGGGAAAAGAATGGTTCCTCCCTATGAGTTGGATTTGGCTTTGAATCCGAACTGCTGTATTGTCCGGATCTTGGATGAGGGAAACTGAGATGACTAGGACAGAGGAGACGGAAATTCTTTACCAGGTATGTTCTCTTCTCCTGCAAGCGCAAGCAGACGAGCAAGCTTTCACAGAAATCACTTGCCGCCTGTGCTCGGGTCTGGGAGCTTCCTGCTGTAGTCTGTGGCTGGCTCGCTCCGGCGGGGGGCGCAGCCAGGAGCGCTTGGCGATTTATCAAGCCGTTAAAGACTTGCCGTCGGAACTTGTTAATTTGGATTTTACAGTGGCCAAGCAGGCAATCGAGCAGGGGCAATCTCTCGTCTGGCAAAAACTTCGGGTCGGAGAAAACCAGGAGATGCTCCTTATCGCCAGCCCCTTGCTCAGACAGGCTCAGGTCGTAGGAGCTGTCTGCTTGTGGTTTGCTCCGGATACCCACGCCGGGAACGTTACGCTGATGCTGGTACATCAGATTATCCGAAACCTGGCGCAGGGGATTTACAATTATACTTATCATTCCGGTGTCAACGGTAGGAGTTTGAGCAAAGAATTAGAAATGGCAGCGCATATCCAAACAGGTTTGTTGCCGGAAAAAATACCGGATATCAGAGGGATTTCCCTGGCCATGCGCTCGTTAATGGCCCATGAGGTAGGCGGCGATTACCTGGACTTATTTCAAACACCGAATAAGCTGTTGGGGATTGCCGTGGGAGATGTCATGGGGAAAGGCATTCCCGCTGCCCTATGGATGGCTATGACCAGGGTGGCCCTCCGTACTGCGGCCCGCACTTTTTCTCAGCCTGATGCCGTGCTTGAGGAAGTGAACAGGGGTCTTTATCCGGATCTAGCCGGCCAAAGCATTTTTGTGACGCTGCAGTACGCTCTGTATGAGCCTGTCAAAAAGATTCTGTTTTTGGCCAATGCCGGTCATCTCCCGCCACTGATCTATCATGGCCGGACCGGGCAATTTGAATTGCTTAAAGTGAAAGGGATTTATATAGGGGGTCTGGAAAACTACAAATTCAAATTGGCAGGCGTACAGTTGAAAGAAAGCGACATTGTTTTGTTTTACAGTGATGGCGTAACGGAAGCCGTCAACGCGGAAGGGCAACAATTCGGCCTGCGCAAGGTGGTTGACGTTTTAGAGAAAAACGCTCTCTTCAGCGCAGCGGAAATTGCCGACAAATTAATTATTCACCTAGGCCAACACATAGGTGATACCAGGCAACGAGATGACATTAGCTTTTTATTGTTTAAGGTTGAATAACAAGATGGGGAGGTGTGAAAACCGATGGTTGGCATAGGAGTCGGGCAACAAGCGGATCTGCCGGATCAGGACGGCTGGGTTACAATCAAGAACGGTCAAGTTATAGTCTGCAATCCCCGGGGGTGTGGCAAGTTTCCTACGCTTACTCCGGACAAGAATTTGCAGGTTTTTCTTAACGGAGAAAAAATCGTTCGGACTGCTTTCGTCCACGAAGGTGACAGTATCAAATTACAACCCCTTAATACGGAGCCTTTTCTGAATTTAGAGGTTAAATTAAGCTCAGACAAATTGAAAGCTTTTTTGCAGGTGCGGAAAAAACCCGGGAAGCGCTATGTGGTTGAAGATATTCCGCCGACAGGGGAAGCAACAGTTAAAGCCAGTATTGCTCAAGTCATCTGGCCGCAGCTTACTTTCGAACAGGTGCGGGATCTCCTGCACCAAAATCAGGTTGTTTACGGAATTAACGAGGAAGCAATCCGGCAAGCGCTTGAGCTGGAAGACGAGAACATGAGTATCGAAGTAGCAGCCGGTCAACTGCCACTACCACCCCAGGATGCCGGGATTGTTTATACCTTTCAAAACAGCGGGCGCTTTCAGGGAACGGTTGAACCTTACGGCCAGGGCAATCCTTTGTCTGTTGCCGTAGGGACGGTTTTAGCGGTCAAAAGCCTTCCCGTGGATGGGAAGGCGGGTATGGACGTGACAGGAAAAATTATACCACCCCGCCCTCCGCGAGACGAACCGATCCTTATCAAGAGCGGGGTAAGTCTCATCCAAGACGGAGCGGTTGCGGTGGCTGCAGTTTCCGGCAAACCGGTTTTAGAGGGGTCAATCCGTAAGTATTTGTCCGTCCAGCCTGTGCACATCATCAACGGAGACGTGGATAGAAAGACCGGAAATATCAAGTTCAAAGGCAACATCGTTGTGACGGGGAGTGTTCTGGACGGATTTGGTGTGGAAGCCGGAGGGAGCATCGAAGTATGGGGCGATGTCCTTCACGCTTCTCTTTATGCCAATAACGAGATCATTATTCATAACAAGGCTATCACTGCCCGGATCCAGGCCGGCGGCTTATCGTCCCAGTACAGGCGGATATATGGGGTGCTTAAGCATTTGGCAGACCGCCTGAAGCAACTGCTCAGTTCCATGGAAGTTCTGAAACGCCAACCGTCTTTTAACACCGCGGATTTAAAGCTGAATGGCGAAGGACGCTTGGTTCAGCTTTTAATGGATTTCAAGTATAAGGATGTACCAAAGCTTGTCAATGATTTTTTGTCCGTGTTGGCTGAAACGGAAAATTGGCCGCAACAAGAACTGGTTGAGTTAGGGCGGGATTTAAACGAAAAACTGTGTAATTTAGGTCCGCTTCGCATAAAAAACCAGGCCGAATTGGAGCTGCTAAGCCAAGAGGTGCAGCAGACCCTGGAGACTCTGATGTGGCTGATCAGCAATACAGCCGATGTGCAGGTGGGTTATGTGCAAAACAGTGTGGTGCGGGCGAGCGGAAACATCATTGTGAAAGGCCAGGGCAGCATTGTTTCGGAGCTGGACGCCGCAGGTCAAATTCTAATCAGCGGTGGCAAGGTAAGAGGCGGCCGCCTGACTGCCCGGGAAAAAATCCAGGTTCAGGAACTGGGTTCGCCCAATGATGCGCAGGTAATAATCCGGCTGCTTGACAATTGCTGTTTAGACGCCAATATTGTCCATCCGGTTGTAATCATTGAACACGGTGCGGATCATCTGGTTATTGCGGAGAACTGCCGCCGTTTGCGAGCCAGCGTAGGCAAGGACGGGGACTTAAGGCTGGAGCGAGAGTATCCGGGTACCAGAAAGGAGTTGTAAGCAGAATGTTGTTGCAAATACGGACGGAGATCTCTGAGCAGCGGGCTGTGCTTTTTCTGGAAGGGGTATTGGATATTTCTACGGTCGATTTCCTTCTGACAGGCGTAAGCGGGCTGGCAGGGGTGAAGGAAGTTGACCTGGATTTGGCCGGGGTGACCTTCATAGATTCAACCGGCATCGGCGGAATTAGCAAAGCGGTGACAAAACTCCGGGAACGCCAGATTTATGTTAAAATCATAAATATCTCGGCTGATCTGTTTGAGATTTTTGATATTTTGGGGCTGCCGGAGATCTTTGGCACTGAAATGTTCGAGAAAATTCGAGCCGGGAATTCGTGAGACTGGATGCGTGACAGCAGGAGGCAGGGGCATGGGGGAGAGGGAAAAGGTTTTTCAGATGTCCAGAGATGTTTTGCATTCCGTCAGTGCCGGGAAGTTTGATTTACTTGCTGACTGGGAGACCGGTTTGTTAAGATCGGCCGGCACACTCCAGGCCGAGTTGGAGATCAGGCGTCCGGCCGATGTGGACGCTGCCCGGAGACAGATCAGGAATATTTTAGGGGCCGGAGGATGGGACCGCCAACGGACTTTGCATATCATGCTGGCTGTGTCCGAGGGAGTGACCAATGTGCTTAAGCACGCTCACAGCGGAAAGATGGAAATTCGGGAGACAGGAAACGGCATTCGGGTGATCGTAGCAGACCAAGGGCCCGGTCTGAACTTGCTTATGCTTCCCCACATGATTGTTCGTCAGGGATATTCCACCAAGATTTCATTAGGCTATGGTTTCAGTACGATGTACAAAGTAGCGGACAAAATTCACCTTGCGTCATCGGAGCAGGGCACTTTTCTGGCCTTGGACTTTCTTAGATGATCATCCGGTTTTCCTTTAGTTTTTCACGAGGGCTTGTAAGAGGGGAATTTATTGGTTAAAATTAACATAGAAGACTCTTAAGATACGGTTCACAACTATCAGTCTTTGCAAGCTGATCTGACTTTATTTGGGCAAGTTCTGTTAAAACAATTTTAAGGAGTACATAATGGCTGTCGATTTAAGAAGTTTAGGTATTGCGTTTGTTTCCATTCTTCTCGGAGCCACGGGGCAGTTTTTACTGAAACTGGGGATGATGCATTTCAAGAACATCACTGCCGGTGGGATTTGGGGACAGTTAATCAACATTCTTTTAACACCCGCCATCTTTATCGGGTTTGCGTGTTTCGGCGTGAGTTCCGTTTTGTGGCTGGTGGTGCTCTCGCGCTGGGAATTAAGTGTGGCTTATCCCATGGTATCCTTGGGCTATGTTCTAGCCTTTGTATTGGCAGCTGTCTTTTTGCATGAATCATTTTCTTTGCCAAAAATTATTGGCAGTGCTTTTATTTTGCTGGGAATCAGCATTTTGGGGCTGTTTGGCAGGAGCTAAGGATGAATTTCCGCCGACTTTGGGCCTAAAGGGGAGTTGCGGCCCGGCAGAAAGTGCGGTATCATGACTACAAGAGGCTTATGCTTGCATAAGCAGGGATGTCTTCCTTATAAGACGCAAACATTTCCAGAGTAGCGATAGGGTCTGGAAGAGGGCAAAAGGGAAAACTTAATATTGAGAGTAAGCGATCGAGACTAAGCAATCCCTAAGGGTGAATCCTAAGAATCAAAGGGGCGTGTGGCGATGGTGCTTAAAGACTTTGGCAGAGGTGCACGAATCCAGTTAGCTAAAATGGCTAAACAACTTGGGATGAAATTCATTGGCTATAACCCTAAAGATCAGCAGGTATCGCTGGAACATCAGGGCAAAGGGATTACTTATGAATTGGAGGATTTTATAAGCCACTATAATAGAATTAGAGAAACCGTCTAAAGCGATACTCATATAAATCAATCTGGCTCTAAATCGATTAGGATATAGGAATAAAGGGCTCCTCCCTGAACTACAGGGTGTGAGCCCTTAAAATTATGATCTGCTATACATTTTTGATCTATACAGGATTAATTTCGGCTTAGGCCGATTGACGCCTGCGCCGCAAATTCACATTGGCGGGGAAGACCATGATGGAATGCCTTATTTCTAAAGTGACCGGAAGCGGGCGGTAATGTTCTAGGCTTTGCTGGGAGGCCCGTTCATTTTCGTAAGTGCGGTACGCTAGCCAATGCTCTGTAAAATCTTCTTTGCTGACGGTGACTTCATCCCCTCCAGCAAGTTGGAACTTGTAGCGGTTTAACTCCGGCTCTTGGATGTACCCAATAATCAGACGGCTATGAAAGAACAAGTAAACCCCACCTTTCCAAGTTATATTTTTTCTCTCTGTTAGAACCAGAAGAGATAACATGAACTACCTTCAGTGTAGCAAATTCGGAAAGGGTTGCGGTGAATAATTGTCCGACAAAAGCTATTATATTGAAATACTATTAGAGGTTTTTCTTAAATAATGTACAAGAGTATACAAGAAGTAAAAAAATGTGCGATAATACTTTGTAGTCAGTAGTCAGTAGTCAGTAGTCAGTGTGGAAACCAGTAAGCATATTCTACATTATTCTGACTTCTGCCCTGAAAATAGACGAGGGGCAATTACTTAGCGAACCGTAGAGCAGAGGAGCGTCGAGAGCGCAGTTGATTCAGCGTTAAGCAGCGTCACGGTTCACTTCAGGTATTACCCTAAGGTTTGGCGCTGTAGCTGAATCAACAAGCGAACAGCTCCGGCGCGTGGTGAGCGGGTAATGCACCTTGGCTATTTTCATCCATCAGTGGTGCCGCATAGCGGCATGGGAGTCTGACTTCTGAATTCTGAGTACTTGAATAGCGCTATTTCCCGTGTTTTTGATAGAAGAAAGATGACACCGGCTGCAAGCCTAAATGATTCAGGCCAAATAGATGCTCGGTGCTCCCGGTAAAAAGAATTCCACCGGGACGCAGAGATTCCGTGAATTTCTTGTACAGCAGCTCCTTGGCCTCTTCCGTAAAATAAATGACGACATTGCGGCAAGCGATAAAGTCGAATCCGGTGTCAAACCGGTCGGTCAGCAAGTTTTGACTGTGAAAAGTAACCGCGCGTTTGACATTGTCATTAATTTGATACCCTTTTTCAGTCTGAGTAAAATATTTCTTGAGCAGCTCGGGCGGCGTACTGGCGAAATCCTGGTGCTTGTAAATTCCGTCTTTAGCTTGATGCAGGACGTTGGCATCGATGTCGGTAGCTAAGACGGTGAAGCGAATGGCCTGAAAATATTCGAGCATGGTAATCGCAAGGGAATAGGGCTCTTGGCCGCTCGAACAGCCCGCGCTCCAAAGTTTAAGCGAGGTTTTCCCTTGTACAAGTTTGGGTATGATCGTTTCGCGCAGGGTTTTCCATTGGTTAAAATCGCGAAAAAATTGCGAGACATTAATGGTTAAATGCTTGAAGAAAGAGTCATACAACTGGCGGTCTAGGTCAAGGGCTTTGAGAAACTCGGGATAAGTTTTGTATCCGTGCGAATTCATGAAGCTAAGGATCCGCCTCTGCATTTGGTTTTGTTTATAGAAATTTAAATCCAGGCCGCTTTTGGGTAAGAAGGCTTTAACAAATCCTTCATAGCTGTTAGGGTCAAAATTGCGGAGCATTCTGCACCTCATTCTACGGGAATTTCCCTTCCAGGCTCGTTCATGAAATTAAGAAATGCCTGGCTTAAGGTTTACTCTATTCTATTCTGGGCTTGGGGCAAAAAATCCTACTTTGTTCCGAAGTTCGTTTCAATAGAGCCGTTTCAGGCAAAGAGGTCGACAATCAGCCCGCGGATTTCGTCTATTTTCTTCAAAATCTCCAAGGGTTTGTCTTGCTCCGTTAACACTTTGCGGCCGAGTTCCTCAAGGGCATGGTCGATGCGCCGGATGCGGGCCATGACTTTGGGCCTGCCGCCATAATCCCAGAAAGTTTCTTCCTGAAGTTGGCGGCTCTGACCAAAGGTTGAACGCAGAAAGGACTTGACTAATGACTTAAAATCAGCTAAGTCCTTTAAAGATAGGGATTTGCCCAGTTTTTGTCCTTGTTCACTCAGCTTGGCTAAAAACTGTTCCAACTCTTGCTCTTGCATGCTCTGGGTTTTGGCCAAGGTTTGACGAAAGTCTGCCCCGCCTGCAAGTGGAGATTTTGAATTAGCATGCTCATTGGCAGCGGTTTGACCTGTGCGCTCGATACGCATGGACATAGGTGCAGGTCTCCTTTACACAGATATTCTAAGAAAGGAACAGACGATTGTGCAGACGCGCCGTGCTTTTATAAAGCTTCTTTGTGGTTTGGGTGCAGTGGCTCTTCCGTGGACCGGCCTGCCACGGCGCTTACAGGGGTCGTTGGAATCCTGGGCAGTACGCCCGCCGGTCAAATTCGTGCGCTTGCCTGCAGAGGAAGAACTGGATCTTAAGGGTTTGGTCGCAGCGCATTTAGAGCGGACTGCTTGGGATGATGTAAATTTCCTGACTAGCCCCGACTTGGGGGGTAGACGCGCCGGGAGCGTCGGCGAGGGTAAAGCTGCCGGGTATCTGATTCAGGAAATGGCTGGCCTTGGCTTAGTCCCTATGGGAAGCCCTAAGCAAGACGGAAAACCAGGTTTTGCCCATGCTTTTACAATTCCCGAGGCCGCCGCTACTGTGGTTGAGAGACGTTTAGTGCTGCGCCCGCAGGCGGGATTAAAAATCCCTGCTCTCAATCTGCTTGGCGCTGTGCCGGGGGAGAGGGCGCAGGAGATAATTATGATATGCGCCCATTACGACCACCTTGGAATTTACCAAGGCAAGCTCTACCCTGGTGCCAATGACAATGCTTCAGGGGTTGGCTGTGTTCTGGAAGTAATGCGCAGATTAGTACGTGAAGAAATCAAACCCAAACGCACGGTTGTGGCCGCTTTCTGGAGCGCCGAGGAAATGGGTTTCCTAGGGTCGCAGGCTTTTGTGGAGAATCCGAGGTTTCCGCTTGAGCGCTTAGTGGCCGTGTTTAACGTAGATACTGTGGGCAATGGGCCTGCCGGTGATTTCATGCTCTGGGCCGACGGCTTAAACAGTGCGGCCAAAGTTATGGCTGACGCGGCTGCCCAAGCCGGAGCCTCAGCGTCCCTGGGTCCGACTAACGGCCATAACAGTGATCACATAAGTTTTGCGCGTAAAGGAATTCCGGCAGTTACGCTGCTGTCCCGCAGCTGGCTTGTGAAGAACCACACCCCGGAAGATGACGCTAATCTACTGAACCGGGATCAGCTAAAGTTAGCAGCGGAAGTTCTATACCGGGCTGTCAAGACAGCCGCCTTCAGATAGCTCTTGGTGCGGGGTGAATTGCCCAAATTAAGGATTAATCGGGCTAATTTGTTGTCCGACCAGGTTTTTACTGGGTTCCGTCAAATCATATTTAGAACGCAGAATCACCAGATCCACCCGGCGGTTGCGCGCCCGGCCGGCATCCGAGTTGTTGGCAGCGACAGGACGGTATTCTCCATACCCCGTAGCCGAAAGGCGGTCCGGATTAATTCCGCCCTCGGTTGCCATAATCTGCACAACATTGGTCGCGCGCAGGACGGACAACTCCCAATTGCTGGGGAACTGGGGCGTGTGAATGGGCAAATTGTCGGTATGCCCTTCCACTTTTATGTAGTTGGGTGCACTGGCGAGCACCGTGCTAATCTTGTTTAAGACTTCGCGGGCTTTTGGAGTAATCACGGCTGAGCCGCTGTCAAAGAGAAGGGTGTCCTGGATACTAACGACCAGGCCTCTCTCTTCGATTGAGCTTACAAGTTTAGCCTCGAAGCCGTTGTCAGCGGCAAACTTATCGAGCCTCGCTTTGATTCCTTCAATCGTGAGGTTTTCCTGTTCGACATTCCCGCTGCCTAGATTGTCGTTCTGCCCGGCATATTCGGAGTTGGCGGTATTATCAGGTTTATCCGTTTGTCCGGGGACGGTGGCCTTTGTTTGCGCATGTCCGGTCTGAAACAGGGATGGTCCCATGGGACTGTTCGAAAGTTCCACTTTCGACGGAGTCCCGCCACCGAGTGCTTTGTTTAGTGAATCCGCGATTGCTCGGAATTTATCGGCATCGATCTTACTCATGGAGTAGAGAACCACAAAAAAGATCATGAGGAGGGTAATAAGGTCGGCATAAGTAAGGAGCCAGCGTTCAGCATTGTCTTTTTCCGGTTCAACTTCCTGATTCTTTCTCGCCATCAACATCACTCCTCTCTCTGCTCGCCGTCCACAGTTTACTGGACCTCACCCATTGCGGCTCGTCCGGCCCCGGCTTCTTCTCCTTTAGCCTGCGGTTCCGGAATGTTGCCAAGGTGAGTTTTGAGTTTTTCTTTAAGAATTGAGGGGTTTTCCCCGGCTTGGATGGAAAGGATGCCATCCAAGATCATTTCCATAGCAGCCACTTCAAAGTTGTCTTTAATCTTTAATTTAGTAGCGATTGGCAGCCAGACTAAGTTAGCGGAGCTAACCCCATAGAGAGTGGCGATAAAGGCTGCGGCAATTGAACTCGAAAGGGCGCTGGGGTCAGACAGGTTGCCTAAGACGTGTACCAGCCCCATTACGGTTCCGATAATCCCCATGGTGGGGGCATATCCTCCCGCGGCCTCAAACACGTGAATTCCAACCTTATGCCTTTTACGCAAGACTGCTATGTAAGATTCAAGAATCTCCCTCGTGATTTCCGGGTCAGTACCGTCTATAACCAGCTGCATTCCCTGACGGGTAAATTGATCAGTTACAACTTCAAGTTCCTGCTCCAGACTTAAAAGCCCTTCCCGCCGGGCTTTTTCCGCGAAGCGGATCAGGGTTTCATAAGCTTCAGCCGACCCGAAAGACTGATTGCCAAAGGCAATTTTGAACCACTGAGGCGCTTTCTTAAGTTCGGAGAGCGGAAAACTGGCAACAACTGCGCCAATCGTGCCGCCGAACACTATTATGCTGGCAGAAAGTTGCAAAAGTGCGCCGGGACTCCCTTTTTCCAGGATGAATCCTAAGAGTAGAGCCCCGATTCCGCCTATAATCCCTAAAGTCGTCGATAAATCCATTTAATCGCCGTGCATCCGTCATTTCTGGTTAATGGCAGACACGACTTCCCTCCCTTGTGGACAAGATTCTTTGCCTGTCCTCATTATACAGTAAAAAACGACATTAAGGCTAGGAATTTAATTTTAGGGAAAACTATAAAGTTTTAGAGCATGATTGCCGATAATTATGGCAGAAGGCTCTTGTTCGCTGGAAATACAGAACATTAGTGAGTAGTTAATAAAACAGAGATAGATTCGGGAGTGAGTTGTATGAAAATCGACGGAACCTCTCTTTCCCCGGTTGGGAGTGTACAAGCGACAAACAGGGTGGGGCAAGTTAAAGGAAAAGCTTTGTCCCAAGGCGCTGACGAGGTAGCGGTATCGGAGAAGGCACAAGTATATCAGGCGCTCTTGCAGAAAGTGAAAGAGATTTCGGATGTGCGCGAGGAGCGTGTACGCACTTTAGCCGAACAGATTGCTAACGGAGAGTTTCAGGTAAATGCCCAGAAAGTGGCTGAAAAGCTGCTGGCCCAGGATATCTAAATGAATGTATTTTCCTCTTATGGCCAGGGGGTTGGTGTATGTCAGAAGTGCTGCGGAACCTAAATGAGAACTTAAAACGGCAAACGAATGTGTACAGTGAACTCAACCGTCTGGCAGAGCTTAAGCAGCGGGCCTTAATTAAGAACAACCTGCACGAACTCGAAATGGTCACTGCTCAGGAGGAGCAGCTCCTGCTCGAAGGCGGACGTTTAGAAAAAGAGCGCCTCCTATGGGCGGAGCAGATCGGCCGGGAAATGGGCAAAGCTCCGGAAGAACTGACTTTAGCTGAACTGGCCGAGCGTTATCCCGAGTTGGAAAGCGTGCGCAAGGATTTAGATGATGTGCTTTCACGCTTGCAGGAGGCTCATGAAATCAACACTGAGCTTTTAGAACAAGCGGTAAAAATAGTGAATGTCACACTTAACATGCTAACCCAAGAGGACAAGAGAACCTATTCACGCCCTGGAAAAGAGGTTAAAGGTGGGTCTAAACAAGCCCGCATTTTAGATAAAAGCGTTTAAGGGTAAGAACAGCTAGGAGAGAAGGAAGAATGCACTCTACTTTTTTTGGCCTGGAATTGGCCCGCCGGGCGCTCGAATCCCAACAGTACGCCTTGGATGTCACCGGGCACAATATTGCCAATGCCAACACCCAGGGATATACCCGGCAGGTGGCTAACCTTAAATCCACGACCCCGGATACGATAAACAGCTTAGGGCATAGCTTGAGCATCGGTACAGGCGTGACCCTCGAAAACATCACCCGGGCCCGGGACGCATTTGTCGACCGCCAATTCCGCTGGGAAACTTCCAAGCAGGAGTACTGGGGCGGCCGGCAGGATGCCCTGCAGAAAGTGGAGGGCATGTTCAACGAGCCTTCCGAAAACAGTCTTCACGATGATATGAATAAGTTCTGGACCGCCTGGAGCGACCTCTCGAAAAATCCCGAAAATATGGGAGCCCGTTCCGTAGTCCATGAACGGGCTTTAACCTTGGTTGACAGTTTCCATCATCTAGCCCAGCAGATTACAGATATGAGAAACAATATGGACGCTAATGTCAGGGTTCAGATTCATCAGATAAACAGCTATTCAGAGCAAATTGCGGGACTCAACGAACAGATAAAAAGAGCGGAAGTGGCCGGAGACAATCCGAACGACTTGCGGGATAAACGGGATGCATTGGTTGACGAACTCTCGAAAATCGTAAGCGTCAGGGTGGTCGAAACGATTGATCCCAGCTTTACGGACCGCGAAGTGCATAACTATCAGGTGAATATCGGGGCTGAGACCACGCCGCCACAAATCCTGGTCAGCAATACAACCGCCTATAAACTGAGTGAAACCGCGGTCGATGCCAATGGGTTTGCCTTGGTTCAGTGGGATGCAAGCGCTCCCAACCCAGGCGCTGCTCTTGACATGGGAGACAGGCTGGGAAGCCTACAGGCCAACATGGAAATCCGCGATGATTATTTGCCTAATTTCTTGCAGAAGTTTTTGGATGATTTGGCGGCGGGGATTGTCCAGGCTGTCAATACCCTGCATACCTCGGGTGAAGGGCTTACTGCCGGGGTTACGGGCAATTTCTTTGATCCTGCTTCGACAACGGCTGCCACGATCGCATTAGATCCTTATGTCGATGACTTAAGCCATATCGCCACGCGCCCCAGCGGAGCGGAAATCGGGGATGGCAGTGTCGCCCAGCAGATCTCTTCTCTGGCCAACGGCTGGACGGCCGTTGCCAGTCCGCTTCCTAATGCAGCCACTTCTTTCGGGGATTTTTATGGGGCCAACATTGCCCAGTTGGGAATTGACGTGCAGCAGGCGGACCGCATGAAAGCGGGCGAAGATGTGCTGGTCACCCATTTGAGCAATCAGCGCGAATCCCTGTCCGGAGTGTCTCTGGATGAAGAGATGACCAATTTAGTCAGATTCCAAAAGAGTTACTCCGCTGCAGCGAGGGTTGTAACTATGATGGATGATATGCTGGATACGATTGTGAACAGAATGGGAGTAACGAGGTAAGATTAAGTAAGTTTTTCGGATTTCCTCGTTCAATTATCTAAGATGGGAACTTTGTTGCAATGGAGTGAGGCGCAATGAGAATTACGAATAATATGCTATCCCGGAACTTGCTTCGCAACTTGGAAGCAGCCAAGGGGCGTATGGATGAACTGCAGAATCAGATGTCAACCGGCCACCGGATCTCACGTCCTTCGGATGACCCGGTGGGGATTGAAAACGCTTTAAGGCTTAAAACAAATATTGCGATGGTTAATCAGTGGTCAAATAACGCAAGCGAAGCATTGGGAAATATGAACACCACGGACAGCATTATGGGCGAGATGACTTCCATGCTGCAAAGGGTAAGAGAACTTGCGGTTCAGGGTGCAAATGACACTACTCCGCCTGATGCCCGTAAAGGAATCGCACAGGAAGTACGGCAGCTGGCCGAACAATTAAGAGTAGTTGCAAATACGAAAATAGGTACAAAATATATTTTTGCCGGGACCAAAACTGACCAAGAACCGATGCCAACCCCCAGCAGCAGTTGGCAGGGAAATTTTGACCCGGTTAATTTCCAGGTGGGCAACAATGTGACCGTGAACATCACCGTGGATGGGCAGGATTTGTTTACCAATGAGACCGGGGGTACGGTTAATGGTCAGGGTATATTTGCCAACAGTTCTTATTCGGGTGTTTTGGACGACTTGTCCAATGCTTTGGAAACAAACGATACAGTGGCTATCGGAGCTACTCTTGATGACATTGACTCGAACATAGACAAAGTTCAGCAGCTACGTGCCGGTCTGGGTGCGCGGATTAACCGCATGAACGCGATCCGTGATCAGTTGGATGCAACTACGTATAACTTGGAGAAAAACCTCTCAGATATTCAGGATGCTGACATGGCCAAAGCGATTGTGGACTTCAAGAACCAGGAAAATGTTTTCCGCTCGGCCTTGGCAGTAGGGGCTCAGATTATTCAACCTTCACTGGTGGATTTTCTGAAGTAGTGTTTGCTGTTTCCTAAGCAGGTTGTTCAGAAGAGAATCTCTGCAAGCGAGATGTGATGTGTCAATGGTTAATTTACAGATTAAGCAGCAGTTTGGGCGAATTGGATTAAAGACAGATCCTTTTGTATTTAACCTGAGTGTTAAACAGCCTTCCTTGAATTTTAAACAAAGACCCACAGAGATCATCCCCGAGAATAGTCCGTTGCAGATTGAGATTGATTGGAGCCCATACAGGGAATCAGTCGGTTTCAATGGCATTGAGGCCCAGCAACGAAAGTTTAACGAGGATGCCAAGTTAACTGCCGGTCAGGGAATTGAACGGCGTGCACAGGAAGGAAACGCTCTTGGCCATATCGAAAAAAGTATATCCATAGCTCAAGTTGTAAATAATGCGATACAACCCGCAAAAAAGGATCTGGAGCTAGTTAATATAGAACCAGCTCGCTTTTTTGTGCGCGAGGGCTCGCTTAAGTGGTCAGTGGAATTAGGCGGTGTAGTTGGCGACTATACTGCTGGCTCTGTCTCAACTGAATTTCGGTACGGCAAGGTTCAAAGCTATCTGGAACGGAAGCCGTCAATCCAATTTCACGCCGTGGGAGAAATCTTTGACCGTAAAGGATAGGAGAAAAATTATATGAGTGCATCACAGGAATTAAAGCCTCAAAAAGCTCACGAATATTATTTTCCCAAAGGTCTACCGGGTTTCGAAGAGACTCGGTATTTTCAGCTTCTTGAAGAAGAGATGCCTTTCGCCCAGTTGGTTGCGGCCGATGATGATAAGATAGGTTTCATATTAATACAGCCCGAGGTGGTAGGTGTCAAAAATGAATGGGAAATCGATCCTGAAACCGAGCAAGTTCTAAGAGGCGGAAAGAGCTCGGAGTCTCAGCTTCAGCTGGAAGTATGGCTGATACTAACCTTAAATCGCCAGGATGTTCAAAGCAGCACGGTAAATTTGAAGGCACCTCTGATACTTAATCCGGAGGAAAAGCTTGGAGTGCAATTGATTCTGGATGATGAGCGTTATTCCAGCAGGCAGCCCCTGGTTAAGCAGCAAGCAGAGAAAGGGGTTAAAGGGTAATGCTTGTTCTCTCGCGTAAGCTTAATGAAAAAATTAAAATCGGAGAAGACATTGAGATTGTGGTCGTTGCGGTCTCTGGTGACACGGTGCGTCTTGGCATCAAGGCCCCACCCTCAGTTAAGATTTTGCGCAATGAAGTGTACGAAGAAATCCAGAACCAGAACCGGGAAGCAATGATCAGTGTCGCAGATGTCCTTCAATACCTTGACCTTGGAACGCTGCCCACATCGATAAAAACGGAAAAAGAGAAATAAATATTGATAAAGGTAGGTAATATGACGGAGAATCATAAAATCTTGAGATATTCAATGTAAAACGCAGCTTGGCTTAAATATTTGGGAAATTTAACCCTATTTTGTTTTGATGAAGATTTCGATGTATAAAGTGTAAGACGTTTTCCTTCGCCGGCAGGAGACGAAATACAAAAGCGCTGCACATGGAAGTGGGCGCAATAAAGTACATGGAGGGACAAAGCATGATTATTAACACCAACATTGCGAGTTTGAATGCTCAACGTAATCTCTTCACAACCAACAATTCCTTGCAAAAGTCATTGGAAAAATTGTCATCAGGTTACCGTATCAACCGGGCGGCGGATGATGCAGCCGGGTTGGCAATCTCCGAAAAAATGCGGGGTCAAATCAAAGGTTTGAATCAAGCCACCCGTAATGCCCAAGACGGAATTTCTTTGATTCAGACGGCTGAAGGTGCTCTGAATGAAACCCACAGCATTTTGCAACGGATGCGCGAATTGGCAGTTCAAGCTGCTTCAGGTACTTATACTAGCGGAGACCAAGCTAAAATCTCGACTGAGTTCGGCCAGCTGATGAGTGAGGTTACCCGTATTGCCAGACAGACAGAATTTAACGCAATGAAACTTTTAAGTTCGGGCAAAACGATTAATCTTCAAATTGGTGCAAACTCGGGTCAAACGATGGCAGTTAAGTTAAGTGCTATGTCATCATCCGCGCTGAAAATTGATAAACTCGGAGTAGGATCGGTAGGAAGTGCTACAAGCGCTATCTCAGTCGTTAACTCCGCAATCAATGCCGTGTCTACCAAACGTGCCAACTTTGGAAGTTACCAAAACCGTTTGGAGCATACCATTGCTAATCTGCAAACAGCCAGCGAAAACCTGGTGGCTGCCGAATCCCGTATTCGCGATGTCGATATGGCAAAGGAAATGTCGGAATTCACGAAGAACCAAGTACTTAGCCAAGCCGGTGTGGCGATGCTGGCCCAAGCAAACCAGGCACCTCAGGCAATTCTTAAACTTTTGGGCTAATCTTAAAGAATCTTTGCTGCCGGTCGGCTCCCTGCCGGCCGGCTTTTTCCTTAAAGTTTTGACAGTACTCATTTAAGTAATTGTGGGTAATTTATATACATTGCACACGAGTTGCGAATTTATCATTGCCGAGATATTTTGGACGAGGAGGATTTGCAATGGTAAACCCTGTCCAACCAAATACCCCTGGAGCAACAATAATGCCGCTTAATACTTTCCCAGGGCAAAAGATGGAGCGGTCAAAAGAACTGCCGCGTCCGGTGGTTGACCGCAAGCAGGAAGTAGGTTCCGCCCGGGAAGAGATTTCCCGGGAAGAAGTAGAAAAAGCGATTGATAAAATAAACCGGTTAATGGGAATTATAGAAAAACGCCTGGAATTCAGCATTCATGATGGCTCACATCGTGTGATGGTCAAGGTTGTAGACAAAGAAACAGGGAAGGTGCTTGATGAGGTTCCTCCCAAGAAAATCCTGGACATGTTAAGTTCTTTCAATGAAATGGCGGGTCTTTTACTGGACAAACGTCTCTAAGGAAGGAGATGTCTGTATGCCTATCGGTTCAACTTCAATGTCTCTTCCAGGCCTGTCAGGCTATGATTTCTCCGGTATTATCGATAAAATGGTTCAGGCCTATAAGCTTCCGGAAAATCAGTTATTTGACAAGCAAGGCAGGCTGCAAACTAAAAAGACAGCCTGGATGGATGTGAACACTTCTCTATTAGCTCTTGATACTGCGGCTACAGCCTTGCGTTCCGCCTCTACCTGGACAGCGACACAGACTGTTTCCAGCAATACGAGTATTCTTTCTGTGTTTGGCGGGACCAATTCTGTACAAGGGACTTACAGTATCACTGTTTCGTCTCTGGCCCAGGCAGAAGCAATTGCCACCAGTGTTTCTACAGATACTGATATTGCAAGTGTACTTGACAGCGTGAGCACTAAAATGGCCGCAGCTGGGCATTCATATACTGCGGCAGGAGATTGGGATTTTACAATCACGAATAACGGGGTTGCTCACAATATTTCAGTGAAAAGCTCTTCTACCACAGGAGGAGCGCCTACACTTGAGGATATACGGGACTCAATCAATAATGCTAACGCCGGTGTTAGTGCTACTCTGGCGTTAGTTGACTCTGTGAACAAGACATACAGGCTGGTGCTTACAAATAATACGCCCGGGGCTGCCAACACCCTGAAGTTTAGCGATCCCAATGGGCTTCTGCAAACAGGCTTAGGCTTGCAGCTGACAGCTTCGACTGATGGAGTTCCGTCCGTTACCTACAGTCCGACGAATCTTATCTCCAATGATCCCAGTTCCCCCAATTATGCAGGGGGAATTACCCAGCAGGCAACTGATGCCAGCTTAACGGTAAATGGTGTACCTATGACTAGTACGGCCAACACAATTACCAGTGCCATTTCGGGGGCAACTATTACTCTAAGCACTACCGGTACGGCCTCAGTAACGGTGGCTCAAGATATATCTGTAACCAAAAAAGCCATCCAAGATTTTGTGGATAAATATAATTCTCTACAGAAGCTTATTAAGGACAATTTAAGCTACGATGCTGATAATAAGCAAGCCGGACCCTTATTTGGTGACTCTTTGCTTATGGGTATTCAAGCAAAACTTCGGGATGTCGTAGGAGGAAATACCATTGTAAATCCTACCGGCCCTTATAAGATTTTGTATGACGTTGGAATTAAGACTTCTGATCGGGACGGGACCTTAACGTTTGACACCGCTAAATTTGATAAGGCGATGTCAGATCATCCTGAGAGCGTGGTCAACATGTTTGGGGCTCCTTACTCTGGAGGAACAACGCCGACCGATGATCTCACCGATACGATGCTGGTTCCGAATCTGCACCAAGGTCTCGGGAACTATCTTCATGCTTATTTGAACCCTTTGGTTAAGTTTCAGGGGACGATCGACCAACATAAGACCAGCTTAGATACCCAAATCAAAGACCTTAAGAGTCAAATACAAGATTTTGAAGACAGGGCTTCAGACTACGAAGAAAGGCTTAAGATTAAGTTCGCAAGTTTAGAATCCCTTCTGATGAATTTTAACTCCCAGGGGACTTGGTTAAGTAATCAACTGAATGCCATGACGGCAAAGAAATAAGAAAGCTACCGTGTGAGAGGGAGAGTTTTTTATGTTAAACTCAACGGTCAATAACAATATTTATTTAACCTATAAGCAGACTGCTGTTGAAACAGCTACTCCCGATAAGTTACTACTAATGTTATACGATGGCGGAATTAAATTTCTGCGTTTTGGGGAAAAGGCTATTCTAGAAAAAGACTATGCAGCAGCACATAAGTGGCTCACAAAAGTTCAAGATATTCTAACTGAATTAATGATAACGCTGGATATGGAACAAGGCGAGATCCCTCAAAACTTGTTTAACCTTTATGAATTTTATCGTTATGAAGTGCAGATGGCTAACGTAAAAAAGGATACGGAACGCTTGCAGCCTGTCATTGAGTTTTTTGTCAAGTTCCGAGATGTTTGGGCCGAAGCTGCTAAGAAAGCTTTAGTCCAAAAATAACCATTTGACTTAAATTGAATTACATTATTCGGGTGAAAGCATGACACTTTTTGAAAAAAACTTAGATCTCTTAAAAACTCAGGGTTTTTATGAACAATTACAAAACGCAACAATTGACGACGAAACATCAGTTAGCCTTTTTCAAGGAAAAGGTGGATTTTATACTGCAGTCAAGCGAGTTTCAGATTCGGAGATTCTCCTTCACAGTTTATACGACCCTATAAGGGAAGCTCGAAGAATGATAGATGAGGGGGAATATCATAAATATAATTCTGTTTTTGTTATTGGTCTTGGGTTAGGTTATCATCTTCTCGAGTTACTAAAGACAACTCGAGAAGATTGCTATATTCATGTCTTTGAGTGCGATTGGGATATAATCAAAGCCGCAATGCAAGTAATAGATTTTGGTGAGATTCTTGGGACTCACAGAGTTATTTTAGCCTTCGGTTCGAATAAGTCTAACCGGGTGATATTAGATTCTGTTTTTACTATTCCCGAAGTTATTATTAATCTTCATAATATGACTTTCTTGGTTTTCCCTCCCAAAAAGCGCCTGGAAAGCGAATGGGTCGATGAATCCCAACGACTGGTTCTGGATTTGTTCAGATTTCATAAATATGGCATGGGTGACGATCTTGAGTATTGGTCAGTAAATGGGCTGAAGAATTTGGTTTCCAATGCCAAGTATATTGCAGCAAGCCCCCATCCGGAATCTATAGCAAACGGATGGAATAAACCTGTTGTAATTGTTCTGGCAGGACCTTCATTAAGTAAAAACATTCACATTTTAAAGGAATGGCAAGATAGGGTAACGATATTTTGTGTGAATACTGTTTTTAAACGATTACTTGATTATGGAATCATTCCGGATGCGACCTTTAGCTTAGATCGTTCTCCACTAATTTACGAACAACATTATGCAAGGCCGGAGTCCATTCCAGAAGAAATTTTATTTATTGGAAATACAAGTGTTGATCCGAGAATAGCGGATTTATTCAAACGAAAGATATTCTTACTCAGCATGGAGACTTTTCAAAGTGAGCTAGCTCAGGATATAAAAGGAGGGTCTATAGCAGCAGGATATTCGGTAACTCATTTTGCTTTTTCTTTTGCCCGGCATTGTGGTATGAGTCCAATAGTGTTAGTAGGACAGGATTTAGCTTTTGGAGAAAACGGATATACGCATAGTACAGGTACGGTCTATGAAAATTCTAAAGTTGATATATCTAAAGAAGAAAAATATATTGTCTACTTAGATGGTTACTATGAAGAGAAAGTGCCGTCTACTTTAACTTGGAAAGGATTCCGTGATTGGTATGAAATCGAGTTGGAGAAAGATCCGACACTTGTAATTAATGCCACTGAGGGCGGCGTAAGAATCGCGGGCACTGTTCAACTAACATTATCTGAAGCCTTAAATCAGTATGTGGGGAAAGAAACTAAGTCATCCTTTTATGAGTGGATTCAATCCAAAATAGATCATGAAAACTATAATAACAATCTGAATAAAATTCAATTATCATTTGAAAACCGCCTTAATAAACTGAAGTCTTATGCTAAAGTTTATGATAAAATTAACTTGCTGAATAAAAAAATTCAATCCTCCCAGATGTCAGGAGTATTTAGGAAACGTTATCTTAAAGAAATGGAGAGCAGTATTAAAGATATTTTTAAGGATATCTGGATTTACAGTGCTTATCGTCCTGTTTATGTAAGTGTGATGGCTAATTATCGGAGATATTCTGAAGAATTAGATGACCAAGAGATACCGAAAGCCCAAATGCTTGCAGACATGTTCAAAAATTTTAGGGACTTTTTACAAAAATTAATTGAAATATTGGAAGAGGCAAGTGAGACAAAACCTGAATGAACTTTGGATTCAATTTATCTTTCTAAGAGGAGGTTACCGGCATTGAGGTTGAGCAAAGAACAGAAGATTCTTGTTACCGGAGCTGATGGATTCATCGGTAGCCATCTCACAGAGGCGTTAGTTTATCAAGGATATAAAGTACGTGCCTTTGTACAGTACAATTCCTTTAATTCTTGGGGTTGGTTAGATACTTCCGATGAATTGATCAAAAATGAATTGGATATATTCGCTGGTGATATTCGTGATCCGTTTGCGGTTAAAAAAGCTATGGATCAATGCTCAATTGTTTTCCATCTGGCTGCATTGATTGCGATACCTTACTCGTACCGCTCCCCCTCTTCATACATAGACACGAACATTACTGGGACTCTCAATATTCTACAAACTGCCCGGGAACTGGGGCTGGAAAAAGTAGTCCATACTTCTACTAGTGAGGTCTATGGAACAGCACAGTATGTGCCTATCGACGAAAAACACCCGCTTCAGGCGCAGTCACCTTATTCTGCCAGTAAAATTGGTGCCGACCAATTAGCTCTTGCGTTCTACCGCTCGTTTGGAGTACCGGTTGCTATAATTCGTCCGTTTAACACATACGGACCTAGGCAATCTGCCAGAGCAGTAATTCCTACAATTATTACCCAAATTGCCGCTGGAAAAGAGAAAATTAAGTTAGGTTCTCTAAGCCCCACAAGGGATATGAATTATATCAAAGACACTGTATCCGGCTTTATAGCAGTTGCCGAAGTTGATAAATCAGTCGGAGAAGTAATTAATATCGGTAGTAATTATGAGATAAGTATTGGTGATTTAGCCAATCTGATTGCTGAAATAATGGGAAAAGATGTTATGATTGAATCTGAACTAGAACGTTTACGTCCGGATAATAGCGAGGTGGAGCGCCTGTGGGCGGATAATTCAAAAGCTAAAGACGTATTAGGTTGGACACCGGCTTACAGCGGGTTGGACGGGTTGAAAAGGGGGTTAAAAGATACGGTTGCCTGGTTCAGCAATCCGGATAATCTTAAACGGTATAAAACCGATATCTACAACATATGAACTCGGTACAACCAGAAATAGTCTTGGAAGCAATAAGAAGCTGTTTGCCGTCCGACCGAGAAGTCATTGGCCTACATGAACCCCAGTTTTGCGGAAATGAATGGGACTATCTTGAAGAGTGTTTAACCACAGGCTGGGTTTCATCAGTTGGCAAATTTGTTGATCGTTTTGAACAGATGTTAGCAGAATATACTGGTGTAAAACGGGCAATTGCTGTGGTTAATGGTACGGCAGCTTTACACATTGCCTTAAAAGTGATAGGTGTTAAAACTGGTGACGAAGTTTTAGTTCCAACACTTACATTCGTTGCTACTGCAAATGCGGTAGAATACTGTGGAGCCATTCCTCATTTTGCGGATTCTGAAGAGAAATCATTAGGTCTAGACCCACACAAGCTAGAGATATGGCTTAATGAAATTGCCGAACTACGGCATGGCGAATGCTTTAACCGTCAAACGGGGCGTCGGATAAAAGCGGTAATTGCCATGCATACATTTGGACATCCTGTCGATCTTGATCCGTTATTAGAGGTTTGTAGACGTTTCAAATTGGAATTAATTGAAGATGCAGCCGAATCAATAGGTTCTTTCTACAAGGGTAGGCACACAGGAAATTGGGGTAAATTTGCAACATTAAGTTTTAACGGGAATAAAACTATCACTACCGGCGGAGGCGGGGCCATTCTCACTAATGATGAAGAGTTGGGTAAAGAGGTAAAACACCTTACAACTACCGCTAAAATACCTCATCCATGGGCTTACTACCACGATCGAGTTGGATATAACTATCGTCTGCCCAACATTAATGCGGCTTTGGGCTGTGCACAAATGGAACAATTAGATAGTTTCCTCGAAAAGAAAAGGATTTTGGCGGAACGTTACAAGTTTGCTTTTTCGAAGGTACAAGGGATACGGTTTTTTACGGAGCCCGATTTTGCCCAAAGCAATTACTGGCTTAATGTGCTGTTGCTAGATGACGAAAATGCATTTATACGTGATACTTTATTAAAGAAACTAAATACTAGCGGTATAATGGCACGCCCGGCTTGGACACTAATGCACAAGTTGCCGATGTTTCACTCCTGCCCAAGGATGGATGTAAGCACTGCTGAAAATATCGAGTCGAGGCTAATTAATATTCCAAGTGGAGCTTTATTATTATGAGAAAAGCAAGGAAGATTTGTGTTGTTACGGGTTCACGGGCTGAGTATGGATTACTTTTCTGGTTACTTCGAGAAATTCAACAAGATCACGATTTGGAATTGCAGCTTGTGGTTACGGGAATGCATCTTGCCCCGGAATTTGGTTTGACCTATAGAATTATTGAAGAAGATGGATTCTGTATTGAAGAAAAAGTCGATATGTTGTTATCCAGTGATACCCCGGTTGGTATCGCCAAATCCTTAGGGCTAGGCACTATCAGTTTTGCTGATGTATTCGACCGACTGAAACCAGATATTCTAGTGTTGCTAGGAGACCGTTATGAAATTTTAGCGGCCGCTCAAGCTGCCCTTATCGCGAACATTCCCATTGCTCATTTACACGGGGGAGAGGCAACTGAGGGAGCAATAGACGAAGCGATTCGGCACTCGATCACTAAAATGTCCCACTTGCATTTTGTAGCTGCCGAGCCTTACAGAAAAAGGGTTATTCAATTAGGAGAGAATCCCGATAGGGTGATTAATGTCGGTGCGCTGGGTTTGGACAACATTGAAAGGCTTAAATTGCTAGAACGCAATGAGTTTGAAAAATCGATTCAGTTTAAGCTTGGCAGGGTAAATTTTCTTGTCACTTACCATCCGGTTACCTTGGGTAACCACAATCCAAAATATGCCATCGATCAACTGCTTGGAGCTTTAGACGACTTTCCTGATGCGAAAGTCATTTTTACTAGACCGAATTCGGATACAAATGGTAGAATTATTGCCCAGACAATTGATGAGTACGCTATAAAGCATCCTGAGCGGGTAAAAGTATTTACTTCTCTGGGACAAACGAAGTATTTAAGCGCGATAAAGCTTACTGATGTTCTCATAGGGAATTCTTCAAGCGGACTGATTGAAGTGCCTGTATTGGGAAAGCCAACTGTTAATTTAGGAGATCGTCAGCGTGGTCGTCTTAAAACTGAATCTGTAATTGATTGTCAAGAGACAAAGGAGGAAATATCGGCGTCAATTCGTAAGGCGTTATCTCCCGAATTTAAGATACTTGCAAAAAACGTTGTTTCTCCCTATGGAAAAGGCGGGGCTTCCGTCCGAATCAAAGAGTTCTTAAAAGATGTAGAATTAGAAGGAATTATAATCAAACAGTTTTATGATCTTCAAATATAAAAGGAGAATCAATGCGTTATGCAAAAGAAACAATGCATCTCTGTTATTGCTGAGGCCGGGGTAAATCATAATGGTGACTTAGGGATGGCTAGGGAGCTTATTGATGTTGCCGTTGAGGCAGGTGCGGATGCTGTCAAGTTTCAGACATTTAAGGCAGAGAAATTAGTTAACTCAAACGCTCCAAAAGCTGATTATCAAAAAAGTACCAGTAACCGGCAAGAATCCCAACTTGAGATGCTTAAAAGGCTGGAATTAAGCGAAGAAGCCCATCAAGCATTGATTGAATACTGCCGGCAAAGGGGAATCGAATTTCTTTCTACTCCTTTCGACTTGGATAGTTTGCATTTCTTGGTTTCCGAACTCGATATTCCTAGAATAAAAATCTCTTCCGGAGATATTACTAATGCCCCCTTATTGCTGAAAGCGGCCCAAGCGCGTAAGCCCATTATTCTTTCTACAGGAATGAGTACCCTTGGGGAAATAGAAAGGGCGTTAGGTGTTTTAGCCTTTGGCTATATACACTCGGAATCCCATAGGAAGCCATCTCTTGCTGCCTTTGAACAAGCCTTATTTTCGGAAGCGGGATATACAGCTTTATTGAAAAATGTGGTACTGCTTCATTGCACTACTGAGTATCCGGCTCCATTTAACGAGGTTAATTTAAGAGTAATTGAGACTTTGCGGAAAGCTTTCGGACTACCGGTTGGGTTATCTGACCATACCCCGGGTATTGCTATCCCTATTGCAGCTGTCGCGCTAGGAGCAGTTATTATTGAAAAACACTTTACTTTGGATCGAAATCTTCCGGGACCGGATCATAAAGCTTCGTTAGAACCCGGGGAATTAATATCCATGATACGGTCTATTCGTCAGGTAAAAGAGGCTTTAGGAACTGAAATTAAAGGACCAACATCCTCTGAAATTAAGAACAGGGCTGTTGCAAGAAAATGCCTAGTAGCCGCTCGCCGAATTATGAAAGGGGAGCCATTTACTCCGGAAAATCTTACTGTTAAGAGAGCAGGAGAAGGGGTTTCTCCAATAAATTATTGGAATTGCTTAGGTATGATCGCGGAGAGAAATTACGAGGAAGATGAAAAGGTGAAATTATGAAATCTCCTGTGATTGTTCTTGGAGCAGGTGGACATGCTAAAGTCCTGATTGATACCTTGCTTCTTGGGTCTGCGGAGTTAGTAGGGGTAACAGATTCTAATCCCCGGAAGCTGAAAGACAATGTGTTAGGCATACCGGTTTTAGGAACGGATGAAGTAGTATTGGAGTATTCTGCTGACAAGATTTTACTTGTAAATGGCTTAGGTACGACTAGCACGATGGAAAATCGTAAAAACTTATTTGATGTATTTAAAAATCGCGGATATACGTTTGCAACTGTTATTCATCCATCAGCTGTGATATCTGATCATGCTCAAATTAGGGAAGGTGCACAAATCATGGCCGGGGCCATAGTCCAAGTCGGATGTTCAATCGGCGCTAATACAATTGTGAATACAAAAGTGTCTATCGACCATGACTGCAATATCGGAGCTAATGTTCATTTGGCCCCGGGCGTTACCCTTTCTGGAGGCGTGCATGTTGCAGAGGGGGTACACATAGGAACGGGTGCGACAGTCATTCAAGGAGTAACAATTGGTAAGAATGCCCTAATTGGTGCCGGAACCTTGGTGTTAAAAGATATTGCAGAAGGTACTACTGTTGTTGGAGTTCCGGCAAGGGTTATTCACGCTAGGTATTGATGAGATAATGAGGGGGAAAACCTACTTTATGAGAGATGTATCAAAGGTTTGTATTCGACCCGATGCAACTCTGCTTGAGGCTTTACAAGTAATCAATAACGATGTTTTGCAAATTGCACTGGTTGTCAATGATGTTAGATGTTTGCAAGGCACAGTAACTGACGGAGATATTCGCCGCGCGATTCTTAAAGGACTCCCCTTAAATGCTCCGGTTACTCAAGTAATGAATGGGAGCCCGATAACCATTGCTCAGACGGCTAAACCAAAAGAAGCCTTATTTTTGATGCAAGCGAAGGGGATTCATCAGATCCCGGCTGTAAACGAGTCGGGCATGGTTGTAGGAATTCATGTTCTCAGTGACTTAATTGCCTCTAAGGTAAAACCACACACTGTCGTGATCATGGCAGGAGGAATGGGAACGCGCTTAAGGCCTCTTACGCAAGAAATTCCTAAACCAATGTTAAAAGTGGGAGACAAACCTATACTCCAGACTATTATTGAACAACTGCGTGATCATGGGCTTATTAAAATTACGCTAGCCGTAAACTATCTGGCGGAGCAAATTGAAGAATATTTTGGGGATGGGAATTCATTTGGAGTAAAAATAAACTACCTTAAAGAAAAAAATAGGATGGGAACGGCTGGAGCGCTTACTCTAATTGAGGAATTGCCTGAAGCCCCGTTGTTGGTTATGAATGGAGATATTTTAACCAATGTTGACTTTTCCCAATTGTTGCAGTTTCATAACACGGAAAAACATGCTGTTACTATGTGTGTGCGAAATTATGATTTTCGTGTTCCCTACGGAGTAGTTATCCTGGATGAAGACTATAAGGTATCTGCGATTGAGGAAAAACCTTTACATTCTTTTTTAGTTAGTGCAGGAATCTATGTCATAAATCCTGATGCAATCTCCTTGATTCCTCGCGACTCCTATTTTGACATGCCGAGCTTTTTGGAACTTGCGAAAAATTTACCTAATGGAGTTGGCTGTTTTCCTATTCATGACTATTGGATAGATATAGGAGAAAACAAAGAGTACCAACGAGCTAATGCTGATTATGGGAGGGTGTTTAACGAACATGCCCAAGATATTAGGGCTTATTCCCGCTAGAGGTGGTTCTAAAGGGATCCCTAGAAAAAATGTTAGGATACTTGGAGGAAAGCCTCTCTTGGCCTGGACTGTCGAAGCAGCAGTTCGTTCAAGCTGTTTGGATAGAATAATTCTGTCCACTGACGATGAGGAGATTGCATCAGTAGGTAAGCAAATCGGTTGTGAGGTGCCGTTTCTTCGACCCGCAGAATTGGCTAAGGATGAAACGCCGGGTATAGAACCGGTGTTACATGCTATTAAATGGCTGAAAGAAAACGAGGATTATGAGCCTGAATTTATAATGTTATTGCAGCCAACATCTCCATTTCGTACGAGCGAGCAAATTAAAGAAGCTGTTAAGTTAATTCAAACGCGGGAGTTTTTACTTTTTGATTCACTGGTGAGTGTTGTGAAACCGGATCATTCTCCAGAATGGATGTTTGTTGAGAAGAAAGACGGAAGAATTACTCCGCTATTGTATTCTCATCAAGTTAATAGGCGACAAGAACTTTCTTTAACGTATGCGTTAAATGGGGCAATGTACATTGCGCGAACGGAAACTTTAATTATCGAAAAGAGTTTCGTAACTGAACGAACAATGGCTTTTCAGATGGATAAAATTACATCGCTTGATATCGACACGATGTTTGATTGGAAGATTGCGGAATGCTTCGTAAGAAACGGCTTGGCGCTTGAGGAGTGATATTATTGAATGCCAGGGTAGGACTATTAGCGGATCAAATTTTAGGCCTCATGGATATGAACCATGGGCGGTTCAAAATGATCCTTCAACTTACATATCAACTTAGAGACGATGGCCTTTCAGACAACGATATCCAGAAGTTTCAACTCATACTCCAAGAACGGAACAATCTGATTCAAGAAATTAACCAAGATAATTCTAAAGTTAACGATCTTCAGAATGAAATATGCCAACTGTTAGGATTGCCATCTTTTGAATTAGAAGATCTAAAACCCTACATTACTAAAGAAACCGTAATGAAATTTGAGTTTATTAATAAGGCGATCGAAGAGGCGATTGAGAAAATACTTGTATTTGATAATACCTATATTCACCTTATCCGGACAGAAATGGATTCGATACTTGAGGTTCAAAGGCAAGTACGAAGATCCAAAAATATTGAGTCTATATATCGGTCGAATTACTCTCCTCTAGAAGCGAAGTTTATTGATAAGAAAAGGTAAAGAGATTATAGGAATGGAGACCGAAAAATGAAACTAGCAGTGCTTAGAACAGCAGGATTTATTGCTCCATTTGTCATTGACGGGTATGTCGAAGGATTCATTCAAAATGGACACCGGGTGCTGGTGTTAAATATCCAAAACACATTTGACGAAGAATCTTTGGCCCAAATAATGGATTTTCAACCAGACGTTATTTTAGGGTACGGGTTTAACGCAATTCTAAAGTACCGAGATGGTTACTTGTTTAGAATGCTAAACATACCCGTAGTTGCTCTCCATTATGATAATCCATGCATGTCTTTAACAGATGACATGTCAAATGAATTCCAGAGCTATCCTGATTACTATTTCCATTTTATTTGGGATTACAGTTTTATTGACTTATTTAAAGAAAAAGGAATTAAAAACTGCTATAAGACCTTGTTAGCCACTGATCCTGATAAGTTCTACCCGTTGAAAGAAAGAACCTTTGAATCATCTCTTGCTTTTGTGGGCAACATTTCACTTGAATGGCCACAATCAAAAAATATAAAAACAATTGCTGATTTTATTGATACTGTAATACTTAATAAGATACAAACTCTCGACCTCCCGGTTTTGGATATAGTTAGGAAATTAATTGAGGATCAGGAATTTAAGAGTATAAAACAAATTTTTCACAATCAACCTTATAAGTTTTGGAGCCATGTTTACTATTTAGTTCACGTAAAAGGTTCTGCTATAATGCGCAAATATATTTTGGATTGTATTGAAGGACTTGATATTCACGTCTATGGAGCTAGTAACTGGAACAAGAGTAATCTTTTTTTTCATGACAAGGTTCCCTACGGAAGAGAACTGTCCAAAGTTTATCAGAAATATGCCCTGAACCTCAATATTTCTTCCCTTCAATTGGAAACATCCGTTAATAACCGGGTGTTTGATGTTTTTGCCTCAAAGAGTTTTTTATTAAGTGACTATCGGAAAGACATGGAAACGATTTTTCCTGATCATTGGCGATATATAACTTACAGAAGTCCTGAAGAATTAGGTGAGAAAGGCGATTATTATTTAACTCATGAATCGGAACGCAAAGAATTGACGGACGAACTATATCATATTGTTATTAACCATCATACTTATAAACTCCGGGCCGCCGAAATAACAGGGACGATTGAACCATTAATTAGGTCTAACAGGTCTAACAGGTCTGAGACAAGAACCTACTCTTCTGCTCCAAAACCCGAAAATAATAAAGAAAAGGTTAACTATCAGGGGGCTTTTAATGCAAACCTTGTTAAGCTTATTCCTTCCGATGTTAAGAGCGTATTAGAGGTTGGTTGTGCAGATGGGATATTAGGACAATATTTATTAAAGAATACCTCAGTAGAAAGCGTAATTGGTATCGAAATCAATGATAAACTAGCAGCAAATGCTGCAAAAAGATTGACAAAAGTATATTGTGCTGATGCCGAAAACTTGGAATTCCCGATTGAACCCGGTTCAATTGATTGCCTTATTTTCGGTGATTCATTAGAGCACATGAAAGATCCTTATAAACTATTAAAATATCTGTTATCTCTTTTAAAACCAGGAGGATTTATTGTTGGCAGCATTCCAAACGTTCGAAATTTATTCCTAATTGATAATCTGCTTCACGGCTATTGGTCTTATACTGAATGGGGGCTTTTGGACAGGACCCACCTGCGCTATTTCACGTTAAATGAAATAGTAAAGTGGCTTAATGAAACCGGAATTGTCATTGAACATATTGAACGATCATTAAGAGACGCAGAATGGTTTCGTCGTATGCATACACAGAGCCAGATTAGAGAGGAATCACTAGAGAGGTACGACTATCTTTATCAAAAGGTGCTTAAAGGTGAAGACATTTCTGAAGATCTTAGAAACTGGTATAAATTTGACAGACTCAATAAGGAAGAGGTTTTAGATTTTCTTACCGTGCAGTTTCATTTTAGAGGGAGAAAGCCTGTTTAGCATAAAGCAAAGCTTATCATCGGGGTCTTCTTACCAGCTTCGAATAGAAACAGCTAAAGCATTGACGGGGTCGCCCTACCGGCGCCCTGTTTTATTTTTGCCCAAAAGTCCTAGGCCAAATCACACATGTACCTGTTTACAGGATTTGTCCGGAAATGCTACTATGGGAAAAGAATTGTATACATCGGAAACTTTTAGCACTTATTCGGAGGAATTCTAAAAAATATGGCGAAATAGTAAACGACTACGTATATCCACGCCTCAGTCAATTCTTAAGGTACACAAGCATAATATACATAAGAAACGCATGGGACGAGCACGGTCCAGATATTAAATTTAAGTAGGTTTGAAAGATAGGGGTGGGGTAAATCATGAGCCAAGACGATTCCAAGACTCAGGGAGTCGATATCGGAGAATTTCTGGAATTTTACCTGCTCGATTCGCAAGAACAAATAGAGAGGCTGGGAGCAGGGTTGCTCCAACTTGAAAAGGAAGGAACAAATATCAGCCTCATAAATGATCTCTTTCGGTCCGCCCACAGTCTTAAAGGTGCCTCAGGAACGATGGGCTTCACCCCGATTGTAGCTCTGACTCATGCTGCGGAAGATTTGCTTGACCGCCTGCGGCAGGGGAAGATGGAAGTGTCGATGGACATGATCGACATTCTTCTGGCTGTGACCGATCGCGTGCGGGCGATGCTGGGCCAAGTGGAGCAGCGTCAGGATATCGATACGGAGTATGAAGATTTAGTGCAATCCATGAAAGCGCTTATGAGCGGAGAGGGCTTAAATGCCAAAAGCGATGCCGGCACCGCAGCACGCGGGAGCGCACCGGCAAGCAGTGCCGGAGCAGCAGGGAGCGATAATCCTGCAGGAGCCGAGGGTTCTGAGGGAGTCGAGAGTTCTGAGGGAGCCAGCTTTGTTCCGCTTGATTTTGCTTTGTCTCCTGCCGAGTGGGATAAGCTGCAGAATGCCCAAATCATGGGACATGGAACCTATCAGGTGGATGTCACGCTGGCTCCCAACACCCTGATGAAAGCGGTTCGAGCCGTAATGGCGGCGCAGCGGACAGAGAATGTGGGCAATGTTCTTAAAATAATGCCCAGTATGGAAGATTTGGAGACCGGCAATTATGACGGGTTTTCTTTGCTGGTGATAAGTGATGAGCCCCCGGCAGAAATCAGGGAAGAAATTCTCGGGGTTTCAGAGCTGACGGAAGCTGTGGTTCATCCCTATCCGGCCGTGGAGAAGTTAAAAGCCTCTGCCCGGGGGGAAGCAGCTCAGGAAGTGGCTGCAACAGCTGCCGCAGTGTTAAGTGCGCCCTCCTCCGGACGGGAGGCTATTTTAGAAAGCAGTTCCGGTGCAGCTGTCAAAAGCCAGAGTACGAGAACCTTTGAGAAGACTACCGGAAATCAGGGTCAGGGAGGGTTTGGCGTTAGGAGCACAACCCCAGCGTCTGCACCGGCCACAGCCTCTTCCGCCGGCAGCGGCACCAACGGGGCCGCTGCCGGAGAGGGAAATACTCAAGTTCATACGATCCGGGTAGATACCGTACGCATGGATAATTTGATTAATTTAGTCGGGGAAATGGTGATTACCCGGACACGTCTGGTCCAGATCGGACTGGATCTTAAAAATGAGCATCGCACCGATCCTCTGGTCAATAACCTCAATGAGACCAATGTTTACCTCGGCCGTTTGATGAACGACCTCCAGGAAAGCGTTATGCGCTTGCGGATGGTTCCAATCGGTACGGTCTTTAGCCGTTTTCCCCGTTTGGTGCGCGACCTTTCACGCAAGACCGGCAAAGATATTGAGCTGGTGCTCAAAGGTGAAGATACGGAACTCGATAAGACCGTAGTCGAAGTCATCGGGGATCCCTTGATGCACCTCATTCGCAACTCGGTCGACCATGGAATTGAATCCCCCGAGCAGCGCCGGGCGGTGGGCAAACCGGAGACAGGGCATATTACCCTTGATGCCTATCACGAAGGGAACCATATTGCGATTTTGGTTACGGATGACGGCGCGGGGCTTCCTTTGGATAAAATCCGGCAAAAAGCGGTTAGCCGCGGGATGATCGGCGAGCGGGAAGAGCTTTCCGACCGCGATATTGCCAATCTGATTTTCCTGCCCGGTTTTAGCACGGCCGAGAAGGTGACGGATATCTCTGGGCGCGGCGTGGGCATGGATGTGGTGAAGAAAGCATTGAACAATCTGGGCGGAATGATTGATATCGACACCCACCGGGGTCAGGGAACCACCTTTACCATCCGCCTTCCGCTTACCTTGGCCATTATCCAGGCCTTGTTGGTGGAAGTGGGGGATGAGATTTACGCCGTTCCGCTTTCATCCGTGCTGGAAACCCTTCTGGTACAGCGTTCCGATATCAAGACGGTCGGCGGGCTGCCCATGGTGCAGCTGCGTGGCAATACCCTGCCCCTCATCTCCCTTCAGGAAAAATTTGATTTGCCGAAGCAGGAGAATCCGGGCGAAGAAGTTTTCGTCGTGGTTGTCGGCCTCGGGGAAAAGTCCATCGGTTTGGTCGTAGACGGATTGCGAGGGCAGCAGGAAATAGTGATTAAATCTTTGGGAGAGCTTTTGAATAATCTGCCGGGCATTGCCGGGGCTACCATTCTCGGGGATGGCAAAGTGACCTTAATTTTAGACATTGGCTCTTTAATCCAGGATCTCTTGGTTATGCGCAAAAGCCAGTAGTAACTCAATATGAAAAATTTGACAAAACATATCGAAATAAGATCGAACAACGAATATCTAATATCTAAATCGAAAAAGGGGGTTTGTTTATGGCGGAAGAACAACTGGTGACGTTTGGCCTGGGCTCGGAAGAATTTGGGGTGGATATTATGCTCGTTCAGGAAATTATCCGTATTCCACCAATCACTAGGGTTCCTAAGGCACCTCCGTATGTAGAAGGAGTTATCAATTTACGGGGAAATGTAATTCCCGTGGTCAGCCTGCGCAAGCGCTTTGGCATGGATAAGGCTGAGGAAACAGACCTCAGCCGGATTATCGTGCTCCAGGTTCAAAAAAAGGTCTTCGGGATTCGGGTAGACGCCGTAACCGAAGTGCTGCGCCTTGACAGTGGCTCGATTGAACCGCCGCCCCCTGTCGCTTTAGGCATGGACTCCCAGTTTATCCGCGGAGTGGGTAAAATCGGGGAACGTTTGCTGATTCTCTTGGACCTAGACCATATCATGGGTGGAGAGATGAATCATGAGTTTAGCGCCTGATACCCGGATTGGCGTGCTCATTGTGGATGATTCTCCTTTTATGCGTTTAACCATCCAAAAAATACTGAGCCAAGACCCGGACATCAAGGTCTTGGATACGGCGAGAGACGGACGGGAAGGGATTGCCAAATTACAGGCACTGAAACCCCAGGTTGTGACCATGGATGTAGAAATGCCGGTAATCAACGGCTTGCAGGCTCTGGATGAGATCATGCGCTGGCAGCCGACCCCGGTCATTGTCCTAAGTTCCCTTACGACCCAGGGAGCGGAAGCTACGCTGAGAGCCCTTGATTTAGGGGCCTTTGATGCAGTGGCAAAGCCCTCCGGGCGGCCGGGAGCAGATTTGCAAGCTTTAACCCAGGAGTTGATTGATAAAATTAAGGCCGCTGCCGGAGTAAACTTGGCCCGTCTGCGGCCGAGGGCTTCAGCTTCAGGCGGAAGTAGAACCACGGGCGCGGCTGCCGCTGGTATAACAGCTGCCCCTGAAGGTTCCGCCCTGCGACCCTTGGGTAGTACAGCCGGTACAGCCTCTGGAGCCAGCGCTATCAAAAGAACGAGTGCACCCGGAGCAATGGCTGCGGTAACCGGCATGGGTCAAACAATACATCTATCAGAACGAACTCTTTGGCCTAAGCATGCGCCTGAAATTGTGGCCATTGGGACTTCTACAGGCGGGCCTTCCGCGCTTCAGGCCGTGCTTCCCCAGCTTCCGGCAAATTTTCCGGTGCCGGTGATTGTGGCCCAGCATATGCCGCCGGGCTTTACCGCCCCTTTGGCTGAGCGCTTAAACAGCCTATGTGCCCTTGAGGTTAAGGAAGGAATAACCGGCGAAGCGTTAAAGGCCGGTAAAGTGTATATTGCGCCGGCAGGCAGGCAGATGCAGGTGCAGCGCCGCGGAGACCAGCTTTTCCTGCATATTACGGATGAAGCACCCATCACCACGCTCTACCGGCCCTCGGTAGATGTCATGTTCCTCTCCCTGGCCAAGGAAGTAGGGAAGGGAACGCTGGGCGTGGTCATGACCGGCATGGGCAATGACGGGTTGCGGGGGATGCGTGAGATTAAAGCCTTGGAGGGGTTTGCGATTGCTGAGGCTGAAGAAACCTGTGTGGTGTACGGAATGCCCCGGGCTTTGGTAGAAGCTAAACTGGCGGATCGCATCGTGCCCTTGGGAGAAATCGGGAAAACCATTACGGACTGTGTCCTAAGGAGGTAAGTAAGCCTATATGGGAGTTTTTCAAGCCATTGATATCAGTGCATCCGGTCTTACAGCCCAGCGCTTGCGTCTCGATTTAATTGCCAATAACATAGCCAATGTGAATACCACCCGCACCGGACAGACAACGGCTGCGGGCAACCCCATTCCTTACCGGCGGCAAGTGGCCGTGTTTGTCCCGCGCCCGCCGGAAGCCGGCTTTGCCCAGGTGTTTAAGGAAACGGTCAGCCGGTACGGGCAAACCGCCTCTCTTACTGTCCCTTCTCCTGCAGGAAACGGCGTCCAGGTACAGGCAATCGCGGAAGATGAAGCCCCGTTCCGCTTGGAGTATAATCCGGAATCCCCTGATGCAGCTGCTGTGACTGAGCCGGGGATCCCAGCGGGCTATGTCAGACTGCCTAATGTGAATATTGTTACGGAAATGGTAGATATGATCTCGGCTTCGCGTGCCTATGAAGCCAATGTCACTGCGCTCAATGCCAGTAAGTCAATGGCTGCTAAGGCTCTCGAAATCGGAAGGGGGTAAGGTTAGATGAGTGTTAACGGGATTATGCCCCTCCTTCCCCTGCCGCCCATCGGACAAGCGGTGGAAACGGCTGCAGCGGGTAACCCGTCTGGGGCTGCCGGTGCGGCCAAGGCTGGGGTTGATTTCAGCAAGTTCCTTCAGGAAGCCATTGATCAGGTCAATGCGCTTCAACAAAATGCAGAAGCAGCCAGTGCCGGTTTAGCGACCGGACAGATTCAGGATCTGCACACAGCCATCATCGCCTTGGAGAAAGCGAGCCTCTCAATGTCTCTCACTGTGGAAGTGCGTAATAAAGTGCTCGATGCCTACAATGAAATGATGCGTATGCAGATTTAGTTATTAGAGTAAGGAGTCAGAATTCAGGAGTCAGGAGTCAGAATGTAGAATTTAGGGGTTTAAGAGATACGTGTTCCCTATTCTGAGTACTGACTTCTGAGTACTGAGTACCTGTTATTAACTTATACGAATCCAACGCTATATTTCCATAGGGGAAACACAAGGTAAATTATCCCAATAGAAAAGGAGGAGCACCATGGATTTTTCCTGGGGTGGGATTAAAAAATCGGTTGGCGGGTTTTGGCAAAATCTTTCTCGCCCGCAGAGAATGATAACGATCGTTGCTCCTCTGATGGTGGCGGTCGCTCTCTTCGGACTGATAATCTGGGCCAGTCAGCCCAATTATGTCTCCATTTATAAAGGAACAGAGGCTGAAGCCGCAGCGATTCGCAATAAACTCGTCGATCTTAAGTTCAAATACCAGCTGGCTGATGGCGGCACGAATATTTTGGTGCCCCAGGATCAGGCGGCCGAAGCGCGGCTGCAACTGGCGAGTGCGAACTTGCCCCAAGGGAGTAAATTCAGCTATGACTACTTAAATCAAATGCGTATCGGGGAGACGGATGCAGACCGCAAACTGCGCCAACTTTTGGGTCTGCAAAGCGAGTTGGAGACCACCATTAAGACTCTGGCCGGAGTCGAAGACGCCAGAGTGCATATCGTGCAGCCGGAGCAATCCTTGTTTGTGGAGAATGAGAAAAAACCCACAGCCGCCGTGACCTTAAAGCTTGCTCCTGCCACTAAGTTGAGGGATGACCAGATTCGGGGGATTGCCAACCTGATGGCTGCTTCGGTCGAAGGGCTGGACGTCGGGAATGTGACCATTGTGGATACAAACGGGACTGTGCTCTCCGATATCTTGGGCAAAAGCAATGATCCGCATCAGTTGACCGGAACCCAGCTTCAACTGAAGCAGGGGATGGAAGATACGATTCAAAAAAATGTTCAAAGCATGCTGGATCATGTATGGCCGGGTAAAACCGTGGTCCGGGCCAATGTCACACTCAATTTCGACCAGGTTTCAATCAAAGAGCAAAAAGTCGGTCCGGGTGCGGTTGTGAGCCGGGAAACCTCCACCGAAACGAGTACCAGCGCCCCAACGACCGGGGGCGGTACGGGTGTGAATGCCAATGTCCCGACTTATCCTTCTCCGGCGGCCTCCGGCAATACTTCCAGTTCTAATAGCACCAAAACCACGGAAAATTTCCAAGTTGATATGACGCAAACGGACCGGACCATTAACCCGGGTTCGATTTCCCGCCTTTCGGTATCTGTGATGCTTGACGGGGAGACAGTGACCCAGGCCCAAGCCGATCAAATCAAGGAAGTCGTAGCTTCGGCCGCTGGACTTGATGTGAACCGCGGCGATCAGATCCAGATCGCGGCCATACCCTTTGACAAGCAATCTCTGATGGCAGAAAAGGCCGCTATGGCTCAAGCGGAGAAGAAGCAGCAAATTCTTACCTACGCTGAACTTGGGGCCGGATTGTTGTTGGGAATTCTCTTTCTCTTAATTCTCTGGCGCTCACGCTCGAAGTTTAAGCAGGCCTCGGGATCCTTGGCCATGGCCGGAGGATTTGAGCCTATGCCCTTGGCGGCAGCGGAAGAGCTTTTGCTGTCCCAAAAACAAGCTGAAGAAGAAGCCAAGCTAAAGCTGGCACAGAAGCAAGCGAAGAGTGCCGAGGAAATTGAAAAGCAAAAGGTTAAGGAAGCCGTAGAACTCTATACCCGCAACAATCCGGATGAGGTTGCCCGTTTGGTGAAAACCTGGCTGTCGGAGGAGAAATAGATGGCACAAGGCTTAACTGGTATTCAAAAAGCTGCTATTCTCCTCATTACGCTGGGTCCGGAACATTCGGCACGCGTGGTGCAGCATTTAAGTGAAGCTGAGATTGAGCAGCTCACGCTCGAAATGGCAAACATTCGCAAGATTGCTCCGGAAAACCGCAATCAGGTGATTGATGAGTTCCATCAAATGTGTATTGCCAATGATTATATCGCCCAGGGCGGGATTGATTATGCCCGGGAGGTGTTGGAGCGCGCATTGGGGGAACAGAAGGCGTTTGAAATCATTACCCGCTTGTCTTCCTCTTTGAAAATGCGGCCGTTTGACCTGGTGCGCCGAACTGATCCGAAGCAGCTTCTTTCCTTTATCCAGGGGGAGCATCCTCAGACCATTTCCCTGATTATGTCGCATTTACCGCCGGATAAATCCGCGATTTTGCTCTCAAGCCTGACGCCGGAGCGCCAGGCCGATGTGGCCAAACGCATGGCTCTAATGGGAAGAACCAGCCCGGAAGTCTTAAAAGAGATTGAGAAAGTGCTGGAACGCAAGATCTCAAGCCTGGCCCCGCAAGACTATTCCACCTCCGGCGGGATTCAGAGTGTGGTGGATATGCTGAACCGGGCTGATCCGGGAACGCTTAAGAATGTAATGGACACTCTGGAAATCGATGATCCGGATCTGGCGGAACAGATCAAGCGCCAGATGTTTGTGTTCGAAGATATTGTCATGCTCGAGGACCGCGGTGTCCAGCTGGTGTTGCGTGAAGTGGAGACCAAAGATTTGGCTCTGGCCTTAAAAGGGTCGAATCCGGAGGTTTCTCAAAAAGTGCAGTCCAATATGTCGGCTAGGGCTGCGCAAATGCTCAAGGAAGATATGGAGTTTATGGGTCCGGTGCGCCTGCGTGATGTGGAAGAAGCGCAGCAGCGCATTGTCAAGGTCATCCGCAAGCTTGAAGAAAGTGGCGCTATTGTAATTTCCAGGGGTGGTAGTGATGAAATCATTTACTAGTCCGCGTGTGGTTAAAAGTTGTGCTGTAGAAGTTGCCGCTCCCCGGGTGCTGGACTGCCAAGCGAATGCTTTTCAACGGCTGGCATCTCACTTGACCGTGGTTAAGATTGACATGGAAACGAATAGCCCTGGCGCTGAACCGGGTTATTGGGACCAATATGGTGTGCCGGGGGATGAAAGTCAGCCGGAAGATGAATTCCTTAGTCGGTATAGTGAGCAGGAACGCCTAGCCATTGGTGAAGCCAAAGCCCGGGCAGAAGAGATAATCGCCCAAGCCCAGGCGGAGGCGCACGAAATCCGGCGTCAGGCTGAACTGGAGGCGGAGAAGCTGCGGGTACAGGCCCGGGCCGAGGAGGAAAGCTACCGGCGGCAGCTTGAGGCTGCAATACGGGCGGAGGTACTCCCCCAAGCGCGGCAGGAAGGCTATGAGGAGGGGGTACGCACCGGCAGGGAAGAAGCCGCTGCTCTCCGGGCCGAAGCCCATACCCTCTTCAAGCTGGCGCAAACTGCACTGGCACAGGAATATGCTAAAGCGGAAGAAGACCTGCTGCACCTGGCTATTCAGATCGCTGAGTGCCTGGTGCGGGCGGAATTGAAAGTGGAGCCCGTGCAGCTCTTAGCCATTGTCAAGACTTTAAGCCTCCTTCCCCAGGAACGCCAAGGATGGCGGCTTCATCTATCAGCTCAGGATGCTGCCTGGATCGAAACTTTGGGACCGGATGCCCTGCCTTGCCCGTGGATTGAAGATGAGAGTCTGGATCGTGGGGACTGTTGGCTGGAATGCCAGGAAGGGATTTTTGATGCCAGGATTATTCCCCAGCTTGAACGCTTGGAAGAGATATTGCAGGAGGAATTGAAACGTGGGGCAGTGGCAGAGGTTGGCAGAGATCACGCAGAATACGGAAACGATTCTTTCCCTGGGTCAGGTCGCTAAGATCGTAGGCTTGATGATTGAATCGGCCGGGCCGCGGGTCAGTGTGGGGGAATACTGCCTGATCCGGACGCGTACCGGCAAGGAAGTGCCGTCGGAAGTTGTCGGGTTTAGAGATACGACCACCCTGCTCATGCCCTTGGCTGAGTTAGACGGTATTGCGCCAGGGGATAGGGTAATACCTCAGCGGAAAAAACTGGCTGTACCCGTAGGCCCGAATCTGCTGGGCAAGGTCCTGGATGCCCTGGGACAGCCCTTGAACCGGAAACCTCTGCTGTGTGAACAGGTTTATCCGCTGCAAAGTGCTCCTCCGAATGCACTCTTCCGGCCTCGGATTAGCGAAAGCCTTAGTGTAGGAGTAAGAGCCATTGACGGTTTGCTTACTTTGGGACGCGGGCAGAGAATGGGGATATTTGCCGGATCCGGTGTGGGTAAAAGCACCTTGCTTGGGATGATGGCCCGCCACACGGAAGCGGATATTAATGTGATCGCACTTGTGGGCGAGCGCGGCCGGGAACTGCGGGATTTTCTGGAGAAGGATTTAGGGCCGGAGGGCTTAAAACGCTCGGTGATCGTAGTAGCAACCTCAGATCAGCCCGCCTTGCTCAGGCTGAAAGCGGCATTTACGGCGACGGCCATCGCGGAGTATTTCCGTGATCAAGGGCAGAATGTTTTATTAATGATGGACTCCGTAACCCGTTTTGCCATGGCCCAACGAGAGGTAGGCCTGGCCGCCGGGGAACCGCCGGCGACCCGGGGGTATCCGCCCTCTGTGTTTGCCCTTCTGCCCAAACTGCTCGAACGCGCCGGGATGGCCGAAAAAGGGAGCATTACCGGAATCTATACCGTCCTGGTCGATGGGGATGACCACAATGAACCGATCGCGGACAGTGTGCGCGGGATTTTAGACGGTCACATTGTACTCACCCGGGAGTTGGCCCGGCAGAACCACTATCCCGCGATTGATGTACTCCAGTCCGTGAGCAGGCTCATGACAGATATAGCGGCTCCGGGGCACTTGGAACTGGCGGCCCGGGTGCGCGAGCATATGGCTGTCTATCAGGAAGCTAAGGATTTAATCGATATCGGAGCGTACGTGCACGGAACCAACCCGCGTATTGACGCGGCGTTGGCCTACATAGACAAGATCCGCGCCTTTCTAAGGCAAGGCACGGACGAAGAGGTGGAATTTGACCGGATGTTTAGGCAACTGGAGCAAATCTTCATAATCTAAGAAGTTAAAGCTGTCAGCTTGAGGAGGAATTGAGAATGCCGAGATTCCGTTTCCGGCTTGAGGCGAGCCTGCGCCTGGCAGAGATAGCCCTTGATCAGGAACTGCGCCGTTTGGCTCAGGAGGTGCAGAAGCTAAAGCAGCTTGAATACGAACGGAACCGGTGTGAAAACACCTGGCTCCAAGCCGCAGCCGGGCAACGGACGGCAGGGCTCACAAGTCCTCGGGATCTCGGAATTTGGCAGAAATACGCTGAGAATTGCCTTAAACTTTTGCGCTTAAAGGAAAAAGAAGTTCAAGGCCAGGCCCAAACCGTACAGAAATGCCGGGAAGCACTGGCCGCGGCCCACCGGGAGGCCGAAAAATTCCGGCGTCTTAAGGAAAGGCAACTTAAGCTTTTCCGCTTAGCCGAAGAAAACAGAGAACAGAAGATCCTCGATGAGGCCGGACAGGTCTTGTACTGGCAGAAGATGACCGTTCAGTAGTCAGAATCCAGAATTCAGGAGTCAGGAGTCAGGAGTAAGACATGCCGAATTCTGAGTCTAGGGTTACATTCGCGTGATGATTTGTTACTCTCTCATCTTTGACAGTTAAAAACTATAAAAAGCTTGAAAGCCCTGTATTTGCAAGGTGTTCAAGCTTTTTTTGTATTTTAAAAAAGTGAGTAATTTTTTATTTCTTAGTCGTGCTTAGAATTTTTTTCATCTGTGTCTTTTTTATAATCTCTAAATCTGTTCGAAAGTAGAAAGATTCATGCAGAGCATCTGTAAAATCAGTTCTTGTGTAGGTCGGTATATATCCCTCGCCCTTGATCTCATAGAAATTCATTTCTCTCAATCCGTTGACGATTTCACTGCATGTAAACTTATTTCCTAGTTTCTTTTCCAATAATCGATAAATGATGAGGGCCATAAAGCAGGTAGTAAAATGTGCTTTAATTCTATCTTCGCGACTTAAGTACACTGGTCGGGCTTTAAACTCGCTTTTCATGATCCG
>NZ_JAFLRH010000005.1 GCF_017310645.1 Paradesulfitobacterium ferrireducens
AGATTTCCCACAGCATAAGCTGGTAAGACCCCTGAATGATGATCAGGTTGATAGGCCCGATGTGGAAGTCCCGTGAGGGATGGAGCTGACGGGTACTAATCGGTCGAGGGCTTGACCTAAATAAAGGAGTCAGGATTCAGAAGACAGGATTCAGAATGAAGAAAGTCTGAAGATGAGAGGCTTCGAACGCTAAGCATATAAGGTGAACTCACTGGGCTTAAACCAAAGTGAGTAGGATTTTTTAACAGAAAAGGAAAACTCAAATTCGAACATCGAGCTTCGAATATCGTACTTCGAATTTGATCTGTGCAGTTTTGAGAGAACAACTCTCAAGAACATAATAATAACAAAAGAGACTATCAGTTTAGATAGTCTCCTTTGTTTTGCGTAGCGTGTTGTTGAGCAATTAGATGGTCGATAAATTGGCGGGCAGTTCGCCCGGAACGGCCATTGTGCCACATTTCCCAGCGCAAAGCCTCATTCCGCAATTCTTGGTGATTAATTTGGAGATTGTTTTGGCTTGCTAAAGCTTCGACGATTTTAAGGTAACCCTCTTGATCGGGAGAAAGGAAGGTTACCGTGATGCCGAATCTGTCAGACAGGGACAATTTTTCCTCATGTCCATCTTGGCTATGAACATCCGTTTGACGCTCGGTGTAGGTTTCTTTAATCAGATGGCGTCGATTGGATGTGGCATAAATCAAGACATTAGTTGGGCGTGTTGAAATGCCGCCTTCTAACATAGTCTTTAAAGTTTTGTAATCCAGTTCGTTATCATCAAACGATAGGTCATCAATGAACAAAATGAATTTAGCAGGTTCATTTGCTAATACAGGGTAGATATAGGGGAGATCTGCCAAATGGTTTTTGGCAATTTCCACTAGACGCAGGCCTTGTTCGACATATTCATTTAAGAGGGCTTTTACCATTGAAGATTTGCCGGTACCGCGGCTGCCATAGAGGATGATATTATTGGCAGGCAATCCGGATAAAAAGTTCTCGGTGTTTTCAACAACTGTTTGTTTCTGGCTGACTAGCCCGATTAAATGCTCAAGCCGGATCGGGTCGGGGTTGGGGATTCCTACCAGACATGAACTATTCGTGTCCTTTTGCCACTTGGCTGCCGCAAATTGACTGAATAGACCATAGCCTGCTCGAGAATAAAATGAGATTAGTTCATCGATGCAAGATTCCCAGGGATGATTGAACAGGCACTTTATCATATTTTGACGGGCATTGTGAAGCCAGCGGGCAGCATTCGCTAAGTTCTCAGTGTAAACCGGAGTCGGTGTAAGCATTGATTCATGATTCCATTCCGGCCAGTTGGATGGATTCAGGGGGTGATCGGAAGGCAGATTCCAGTCGGTGCCCGCTTTTTGGAACAAAGAAATGCTGCGCTCTTTTATTTCATTGAGCGTTACCTTCGCAACCTCGTGCAAGATGCTGAGGTCACGGGCCGCAAGCTCCCTAAGGGATGAGCTAATTCGAGTGCCTTGAGCAGAGGCGCTTCGGGTAAATAGATTATCGTCATTGATAATTAAATCACCTAATATTCTCGGCCACCCACGTGTTATTGCAGTCGCATAAAAGCGGTGATAAGCCGGTAAAACCCGATTAGGGTCTGCCTCCCGAAGGGAATCCATCAGTTCCTGCCAGGCCTTGACGCTGTCATTATCCTTTACTGCCCGGTATATCGAGAGTCCTGACAGCAAACTTGAATGTATCAAGTTAGTCACTCCTCATAATTTTGTACAAATATTTTACCATATACCGACGCTTTGTGTTAGTTTTTGACCAAGATGTTTTAATGGGCTTTTCTTGAAAAGTAGATCGTTGCCAGGTAATATGAAGAGAGCAATTGATAAGAGGAAAATAAGAATGAACATATTAACGGCGGAAAATCTGGAAAAATCCTATGGCACAAAGATCTTGTTTAAGAACATTACCTTTGGCATCGATGACACAGATAAAATCGGCTTAATCGGGGTAAATGGCACGGGTAAGTCAACCTTGTTAAAGGTACTTGTGGGCTTAGAACCTGCTGATCGAGGGCAAATCACCATGGGCCATGGAATCCAGGTGGAGTATTTGCCTCAAGATCCCTCTTTTGAAAACGGGACCACGGTGCTCGAGCAGGTATTTAAGGGTTATTCCCCGGTGATGCAACTGCTACGGGAATACGAACAGACACTCTATGAACTCGAAAATCAACCTGAAAATACCATCCTGCAAAATAAGTTAATTTCATTAGGTCAGAGAATGGATTTAGAGAATGCCTGGAAGCTTGAAACCGAAGCCAAAATCGTTTTAACCAAACTTGGCATATATGATTATAATGTTCAGGTTGATTATTTATCGGGGGGGACGAGAAAAAGGATTGCTTTAGCGAGTGCCCTGATTACTCCTGCAGATTTACTGATTCTGGACGAACCAACCAACCATCTTGACCCGGAAACCGTGGAATGGCTGGAACAATATTTGAACAAACGTAAGGGTGCCTTGCTTATGGTTACTCACGATCGTTATTTTTTAGACAGAGTGGTGAACAAAACCTTTGAGCTGGATCGAGATGAGCTCTATTCTTACATAGGCAATTACAGTGTCTTTCTCAAAGGAAAACTCCTGCGTCTGGAACAGGAGCGGGCTTCTGAAGACAAAAGGCAAAACTTATTGAGAAATGAGTTAACCTGGATTCAAAGAGGGGCGAAAGCCCGTACGACCAAGCAAAAAGCGAGAATTGACCGCTACAATGCTCTCTTGGAACAGAAACCTCAAGCAATCGCCGATAAGATCGAAATCTCAGTCGGAAGCAGCCGGCTTGGGAAAAAAGTAATTGAATTAAACCGGGTTAGCAAGTACTTTGCCGGACGATTTGTCATAAAGGATTTTAGTTATATTATTTTGCGAAACGACCGTATCGGCGTGATTGGCCCGAATGGGTACGGAAAATCGACGCTTTTAAATCTTATTGCCGGGAGGTTTGAGCCGGACCAAGGAAATATTGATATTGGTCCAACCGTGAAGATCGGATACTTTTCCCAGGAGAACACAGACATTAATGATTCTCTGCGAGTGATTGATTATATTAAGGAAGAAGCTGAGGTGCTTCCAACGGCCGAGGGCATTTTTATTACCGCATCCCAAATGTTAGAGCGGTTTTTATTTCCCCCTGCTCTGCAATGGACACCGATCTCCAAACTTTCCGGCGGAGAGAAAAGAAGACTTTACCTCCTGCGCGTTCTAATGAGTGCCCCTAATGTACTGCTTTTGGATGAGCCGACCAATGATCTGGATATCCAAACCTTAACTATCCTGGAGCAGTATCTTGACGAATTTCCCGGGGCTGTGATTTCGGTTTCCCATGACCGTTATTTTCTAGATCGCACGGCGGAAAAGATCTTCGCCTTTGAAGCAGACGGCCGAATCAAGGAGTTCATAGGCAACTATTCAGAGTACTTAGAGCACGTAAAAGAGAAGGCCGATTTGCAAAAGCTAGACTCAGTGAATCTTCAAAAACAGGGAGCCATTAATATTGGACGCGATCAGCGTCATAGAGAGTCTGGAAATATACAGGAAGTAAAGGCCAAAGCTCCAAAATTCACCTTTAAGGAGCAACGGGAGTATGAACTGATTGATAGCATGATTGAAGCCGCAGAACAGGAGCTTAAAGAGATTAACAACCGGATTAATTCAGCTGGCAGTGACTATGCTTTATTAACGGAATTAGTCAAGGTTCAGGAGGAGCTTAAACAGAAACTCGATCATTTGATTGAACGGTGGGCCTATCTCAATGAACTGGCAAATGAGATTGAGCAATACAAACGGGGTTAGGGTTACATTCTACGACCACTACATTCCTACCGCTTTCTTTGGCTTTATACAAAGCGATATCAACCCGATTCATAATGAGATTAGGCACTAAGAAGTAAATTCCTAAAACAAAAACGTTAATCGCCAGGGCTTGGGCAAGAAAATGAGGGTTTTCATAAACCATCAGGATTACCAAGAACAGGGTAATTGAAATCAGCTCATAGAGAGTAAGCTTGATCACCGAAGGATAACTTAGAAAAAAGTCCGGTTTATGCATTTGCCATGGACTAATCGCCTATCCGGTTCAAATCCGTATACCCTGCGTCCCAACCATGCGTATCAACAACAGTTATGGCTTTTTCTACAGGCCGATAAAGTTCCTCGATTAACGCCTTGATGCTTTGGATCCACTCTTCTGTTAAACTTTCTATTTTTGCTCGTAAAATCATTCGGCCGAGATTGGCGAGCGTTCCGGTAATATTTAATTCCGAGGCAATGGCAACTTCCGTTGATCGGTCATTGAGGGCATGTAGATCCAGGGTAGTGGTTTGTGTGACTCTGCCAATTAACCTCTGCCCTTCCCAAGTTGTATCGGTTCTAATGTGGAGCGGCGAATGTTGTTCTTTAATCTGACTAATGAGTTTGAAGCGGGCCTTAAGGCATTCAATTTTTACAGTGACTAGGCTTAAAATAGTGTTTTCGTCAATCACTTCGACATGCTCGCAACCGGGAAATGTTTTGCCAATATTAAAAGGATTGAACATAACATCCCAAACTTCTGCTATGGGAACGGTTATAAGAAACTTGTTCGTGATTTTCATTTCACTTCTCCTTTAAAAGCGGGATAATACAAGGTATTCGCAGTTGCATAGTTTGGCTACCTAAAAGTTAACCTTACGGTCCACATTCGCACCGGAAAGAACGACCTTTATTAAGTCATAATCCCAGTACTGCCAAAATCAAAGTTTACTTTCGGCATTGATTTATTTGCACGATCTCAAAGCGCCGGCTGTAAACTATGGTATGACTTTGAGGAGGAGTGACCTGAATTGGAAGCTGGCATGCTGGCACTGCTGGGCAAAACAATTAAGCTGATGGAAAGCCTTGGATTTCTGTGGATACTTACGTCCGGGTTTGAGCTTAATTTGTGGGATGAATTAAAGGAAGAAAAAACACTGGATGATCTGATTACGCTGCATCCGGCATGGGATAGGCTGCTCTTGGACCACTGGCTGGAACAGGCGGGTTCCCTTGGTTTATTGATAAAGGACAACCAATCCTACAAACTTTCTAAACTGGGCAAAGCCGTTCAATCTTACCGTTATGAAGGACTCGAAGCTCTCTATAAAGAACTGGTAAAGCATTGGAGCCCGGTGTTTGCCGACTTGCCGCAGCTCATTACGGGAGATGCGGACAAAAAGAGCTTTGCCTCGGAAATGGAGGAGGAATTAATCGCCAAGGCATCCCTGGCCTCTGAACCGTTTGTGTGGCCGTTCTTAGTTAAGAAATTTAATGACAGCAAATGGAGGAGAATCCTTGATATTGGCTGTGGGGAAGGTTTGTATCTGCAGAAACTTATGGAATTTTCCCCTTCGTTACAGGGAATAGGAATCGAGATAAACCCGGAGGTGACTTTAAGGGCCAGAACCAATTGTGCGGCTTATAACGACCGTCTTAAAATCATCTGCGCCGATGCCCTGGATTTCCAACTGGATATCGGAACTTTTGACGTATCTTTGCTCAACAACAACATTTATTACTTTAACCCGGATCAAAGAATAACTCTCTTATATAACATTAAGAAAGTTCTAAACCCGGGAGGACAGATCGGGATCTTAACTGCATTAAGGGGAACCAACGACCAATTAGAGTTGTTTTCAACGCAGATGCCGCGCCATCTTATGAGCTTTTTTCTCGCCTGTCACCGGGGATTTCGGGGTTTGCCGACCGAGGCTGAGATCAGAGAGCTGTTAACTCTCACAGGCTACATCGATTTAGAAGTTATCCCTTTGCCCTTTGGCATGTCGCATTTCTTTTTTGCTTCGAGCGTTTAACGGTGAAATGCTTTTGGGAACTGGCGAACATGGAAACTGAAGTATTGATGGGCGAAGTTAAGAGAAGGCTGTCTTGACGGTGCTGCCGCCGCTCATGATTAGTGACGAGATGAGCTTGGAATATCTGCTTATAAGCTTTTAAGTTATATCATATAAAGTGATTTACGATAACATGTATGAGGCCTTGACCAATGCCCTTAAATATTCAGAGGCGACCGCAATTACGGTGAAGCTTGACATCTTGAACACCTTGGTCAAGGCTGAGGTCCGGGATAACGGGATCGGAGCCCATGTGCTGCAAAAAGGTTTGGGCCTTGCCGGGATGGAAGAGCGAAGCCAGAGCTGTGGGGGTAAGGTAATTATTGACGGGAGCAACGGTTTTTCCGTAATCACACTGCTGCCGCTGGAGGAGGAAAATCATGCCCATTAGAGTGCTGATTGCCGATGATGATGCCTTAATCCGGGAAGGGTTAAAGAACCCTCTTCCATTGCGGAAGAGGGTTCTCTTTTGGGCTACATCTTTATGCTTCACTGTTTGGCTTGACCAGGTCTAAGGTTTTCTGAATTTCTGCCAACTGCGCTTCTAATTTTTCTTTGGCTTGTAGCAAATGTTCGATGCGTTCTTCGTGAGTTAAATAGGCCCAACCGTGTCCGCCGTAATGGTGTCCGTGATCGAAACCATCTCCATGACTGTGCTGACGGCAGTGACAATCCCGATGTCCCATGCCTTTTTCATGAAAGCTGTGGTGATAACACATAAAAGAAACCTCCTCTCAAACTCATCTATATGCTATTAACATATAGATGTTGATATTAGTTTAGTTCTGTGTTAATTTAATGTCAATCCCTTGCAAAAAAAATTCATAAATAATCCCTTATGAAAAATTAAGGAGGTCTATCCTTAGGATGTGTAGTTGTCACGGACCACGCCACAGAAACTGTCACCATCAACCGGGTAATAAACCGGAGAGGTTTATCCAACCGTCTTTACTGCTATGTTTGGCGGAAAAATCTTCATACGGTTACGAACTGATAGAACAGCTGGGTAGTTTTCGGCTGCATTCCGGAAATCCCGACCCTGGAGCTGTTTATCGGCACCTTCGCCGTTTAGAGATGGAAGGGTATGTAGAATCACATTGGGAAACTGGGGAGGCAGGTCCGGCTAAGCGGATGTATACTATTACTGCAGATGGAATTAGTCTTCTCAAGGCGTGGGCTGCTGAATTAGAAGAGCGTAAGGCTGCCTTGGAAGAGTATTTGCACAAGTATCAGAAGCTAACCAATAAATGAGGCCGTCCGGAAAGAACTTACCGTTGACACCCGAAAAATTGCCGTTAACCCCTTATTTTCTTCGTCTCAGGTTAATATTCTTTTCAAACTGCTCAGGCGTCCCCTAAAATACAGATCAAAAAAGAGATATCGGAATACAATTCCACATTGCGGAAAGAGATAAGCGGAGGAGATTATGAGGGGTCAAGAGGAGAGTAAAAAGGATAGACCGGAAACTAATAAGGACAGTTCAGAAAGCATGAGGTCTAGATCAGAAGGTGTTCAAACTGTTGAAAAAGCGCTGACAATATTAACTACATTTACTCATTCTCACTCACTTTGGGGTGTTACTGAACTTAGCAATAAGCTGGGTCTGCCGAAAAGTGTTATCCACCGCATCCTGATTTCTATGCAAAAGTTCGGTTTCGTCGAGAAGGATCCGCTCACGGAGAAATACCGACTGGGACTAAGGGTCTTTGAGTTGGGAAAAGTGGCAGCTAGTCAGATGGGGTTGCGCAACATTAGTTTGCCTATTATGGAGAATTTAGCAAGGACCACGGGCGAATCCATATTTTTAACCAAAAGAGACGGCAATGCAGGGGTGGGTATAGAGTGTGTGGAAGGTCCCCAGTCTATGACATTGAAGGCATCGGACAGGGGCAGATTGCCCCTGCATTGTGGCGCTTCCAAAAAGATTCTGCTGGCTTATGAATCTCAGGAATTCATCGAGCATTATATGCAAACAGAAAACCTTGTCCGACTAAGCGATAATAGTCCCATTAATCCCAAGGCTTTGCGCAAAGAATTAGCTAAGATACGCCGCGAAGGCCTTTGCATTAGTACTGATGAAGTTGATTTCGGAGCAGCTATGATAGCTGCGCCTATTTTTGACCACAATGACAAATTGGCTGCCGGATTAGGAATAGGGGGTCCAGCTTTTCGCTTTACCCCGGAAAAAGTTAAAGAATTTTCTCGGCTTGTAAAGAACGCTGCCATGGACATTTCTCATAAGCTCGGCTATAGCACATAAATTAAATAATTCAAATGAAAAGCCAATAAAAAATCAAAAACCCTGTCTTTGCGGACGTGAACCGAACTCAGTTCAGCTCATACCCCGCGAAGAAAGGGTTTTATTATGCTCGTGTTTAGACATAATCTTTGATTCGCATGTAGTTAATGTATTGAAGGGTCCTGCCGTAATTGATTGGCTTCTATAAAATTGGCTAAGATTGCTTCTTCTTGATCTTCAGTTAACTCATACATACAATCTCTCCTTTAATTCATCATTGTTCGTGGTCCGTACGATTTGTGGACGATTTAGACCTTGTTGGGATTTCGAGATTATTATAACCATTAGGCACAGATTTTCTGCTTCACTGCTCTAATTGTGCCGGACCGGACGCACTTAGACGTAGATGTTGTAGCAGGAGTTTTGGCGCTGCGGCTAGAATTAATACTTAAGGTGTCGCTAAGCTAGATGCTACATAGCTGCTAATGAGATTGTTATATTTAGTAGGGATGGTCTAAGATGGATTTGGTAAGGGAAACAAAGATAAATAACCTCAAAGCTTTGGAGCAAAAAGCCAAAGCGTGTACAAATTGCGGCTTGCGCGCAGGGTGCCGTGGGGTGGTGTTCGGAGAGGGGAACCTTAATTCGCCGGTGATGTTTGTTGGGGAAGGGCCGGGACAGACTGAGGATGAACTGGGAAGGCCGTTTGTGGGCAAAGCCGGGCAGCTTCTGGATAAGATCTTGCTGGCAGCAGAACTGCCGCGCGAAACGGTGTATATCACGAACATTGTTAAATGCAGGCCGCCGGGCAATCGAACTCCGAATATGCAGGAAATGCAAACATGTCTGCCATGGCTGAGGCAACAGTTTACCGTAATGCGCCCCCGGTTTATGGTGCTGCTGGGATTGGCGGCATCCCACGGGATTATTGATCCTAACCTTAAAATGGGACCAAACCACGGACAGTGGTTTGAAAGAGGAAATACCTTGATCATGCCGACATACCACCCGGCGGCAATCTTGCGCAATCCTTCCTTGCGCAAGCCGGCTTGGGAGGATTTTCAAAAGATTAGCCGGGCGGTCAAAGAATGGGCGCATTGAATCTCCGCCAACTCTCCATACTAAAGATGATTATGTCTGCAATAATGGAGGGTGTAAAATGAAAGGGATTTCAGTGGTGCCGAAGAGCAATGAAACTCCGGCTGAGGGACATAAAGAAAGTAATGTTGAAAATCTTAAACAGGTTGGGGAAATCCGCCTGCCGGAACCACCGGGGAACATATTTACCTTGACTATTATTGGCCAAATTGAAGGGCATCAGGTACTGCCGCCGCAAACAAAGACAACTAAGTACGAGCATGTGATTCCACAGCTGGTGGCGGTAGAGCAAAATCCCAAAATTGAAGGTTTATTGGTCATGCTCAATACCGCCGGAGGAGATGTGGAAGCGGGGCTGGCCATTTCCGAGCTTATCGCAAGCCTTAGCAAACCCAGTGTGTCTCTGGTGCTGGGGGGAGGGCATAGCATTGGGATTCCGATCGCCGTGAGTTGTACCCGCAGCTTTATCTCCCCGACCGGAACCATGACCGTTCATCCCATCCGCTATACCGGCCTGGTAATTCACGGCCACCAGCAGTTCGAGTATTTGCAGAAGATGCAGGAACGTGTCAATAAATTTATCATGGAGCATTCGATGATATCCGAAGCGGGTTTGAAGGATTTGATGTTTGCAACAGGAGAACTGGCCCAGGATATCGGTACGATTTTAGTCGGACAAAAAGCGGTGGATGTTGGGCTGATTGGTGCTGTCGGCGGACTTAAAGACGCTTATGCGGAGCTTAACCGGTTAATCGAAGAAAACTCGGAGCAGTAGACTTTTGATAGAGTAGAAAAGAGATGCTTTAATTGAAAGCTGTGAGGAAAGTGAAATGGAAGGTTCTAATCCCAGTTATTTTAATGCTGCTGGTTATTGGCGGCTATTGGGTTTTGCCGGTAGTGCGCCAGGCACAAGCAGGAGGCGGAAATTCTATAACAAGGCAAACACAGATTCCACCCTGGGTAGAGAAGATTACCCTGGTAGCGGCCGGTGATATCCTGATGCATAATACCCAAATTTGGTCCGGACGCCAGGCGGATGGTTCTTATGCCTTTGATTTCTTCGAGCCGATGTGATTTTAGGGAGTTATCCCCACGTGATTGAGCCGATGGAAGTAATAAAAGACGGTGCTAAAGCAAACACGCTCGCTGCTGGGAGAAGGATTTTCACGGGACCCTGGCGAATAGTCATATGGATTATTTTACCACATAAAGTCGGAGGAGGCAGTTCGTGGCTAATAAAAAGGTGCGGCGCAAGTATGACCGCAAAAATCCGAGCCTTAAAGAGACCATCCGCACCGAAGTCATCGGGATTCTTATCGTCGGGATGGCCTGTTTAGGTTTTGTTGCCCTCTATTCGGACCGCAGCGGAGTGGTCGGAGAAAAAATAAGCTTTGCTTTAACAGCTTTAGCGGGCGGAGGAAGAGCTTGGCTTTTAGTGTTAATCGGCCTTGGAGGATTAACCTTTATGAGTAAGCACACCCGGCGGCCAGGCCGGCGCGCGGGCGGAGCGGTGCTCTTATGGCTGGTCATGCTGGGGCTGATGCATTTCCAGCTGCCGGGTTTTCAGGCATTTTCTCAGAAGGATATGTTTGCCGAGGGTAAACTGGGTCATGGCGGGGGCCTGATCGGAGCGGTCCTTGCTCTGGCGCTCAGAACCGCGGTCGGGGTTCAAGGAGGGTATGTGCTGCTCGGGATGGGAGCGCTTATCGGAGCGCTTCTGGTGGTTAACCGCTCCCTGGTCAGCGGTGCGAAAGAGGCAGGCCGGTTGGGGAAAGCCGCTGGGTATTGGATTAAGAACCAGGTGGGAGACTTCGTGTACGTGGTTCAGAATCCTTCGGAAGAAGATGAGTCCCTGGAGGAGAAAGAACTTAAACAATCGGCTGGGTCTAAGCTGATGGATAAAGTTCTCAGTAAGAAAAGGGGAAAGGATGCCGGGAAGCCGGTGGTGCTTGATCCGGATATTGTGGAGAGGCCATTGGTTATCCGTACCTTTGCAGATAGTTTGGTGGACCAAGATGAAGCTCAGGATCCGATTCATGATCCGATGCAAAAAGATTCAATATCTAAAATGCCTATGTCTGCTAAGAGCAGGGTAGGTGCGGGTGAGCCTTACTCTCATGGGGGAACGAGTTCCCAAAACGAGACTCCGTATCAGAGGGAGCCTGCCTCACAAACGGATATTATTCCCGCGGGCAAGCTTACCGGTACTCCGATTTCGCGTCAGGTTAAGCAGGATACCCTCTATGAGCTACCCCCTCTTACCCTTTTGCATAAATCTCTGCGGGTCAAGAATTCACGCCTGAACAAGGACTTAGCGGATAATGTGCGGGTACTCGAGGACACTTTAGACAGCTTTGGTGTCAAAGTGAAAGTGACCCATGTCACCCAGGGTCCGGCGATTACGCGCTATGAGGCCCAGCCCGCCCCGGGGATCAAGGTGAGTAAGATTACCAGCTTAGCGGATGACATCGCTCTAAGTTTAGCTGCTTCGGATGTTCGCATTGAGGCGCCGGTTCCCGGGAAATCTGTGGTTGGGATTGAGGTGCCGAACCGGGAAATTGCCACGGTCCATTTCCGCGAAGTGCTGGATGCTCCGGAATTCCAAAACGCCGCCAGTAAATTAAGCCTGTGTTTGGGCAAGGATATTACCGGAACCCCGGTTGTGGCGGATCTCACCAAAATGCCGCACCTATTGATTGCCGGGGCGACGGGTTCAGGTAAATCCGTGTGTGTTAATACTTTAATCCATAGCATCTTATTTAAGGCCCGCCCGGATGAGGTCAAGTTTTTACTGGTTGACCCGAAGATGGTAGAGCTAACAACTTATAACGGGATTCCGCATTTAATTGCTCCGGTCGTAACCGACCCCAAAAAAGCGGCCGGAGCTTTGAAATGGATTGTGACCGAGATGGAAACGAGGTATGAATTGTTTGCAGCGGCCGGAGTCCGGGATATTGTCAGGTATAACTTCTTAAAAAGCCAGGATAAAGCCGGTGAACAGCCGCCTCTTCCCTATGTTGTGGTTATCATCGATGAGTTGGCGGATCTGATGATGGTAGCCCCGGGTGATGTTGAGGACGCGATTTGCCGTCTGGCCCAGATGGCGCGGGCGGCCGGCATTCACTTGATTGTGGCCACCCAGCGGCCGTCGGTGGATGTCATTACCGGGTTGATTAAGGCCAATATTCCTTCGCGCATAGCCTTTGCAGTGTCTTCCCAGATTGACTCGCGCACGATTCTCGATATGAACGGAGCGGAGAAACTGCTGGGCCGGGGGGACATGCTCTTCTATCCAATGGGTGCGAGCAAACCGGTGCGTGTGCAGGGCTGCTTCTTGGCGGATAAAGAGGTGGAGAATGTCGTAAAATTCCTGCAGGAGCAAGCAAAGCCGGAGTACCAGGAAATACCGAATATTGAGGTTGGCGCGAACAAAGTGGAAGAAGCGGAGGATGAACTTTTTTACCAGGCGGCCCAGCTCTTTATTGAATCCGGGAATGCCTCGGTATCGCTCTTACAGCGGCGCTTGCGCGTAGGGTATACGCGGGCGGCCCGGCTCATGGACATGCTTGAGGATAAGGGTGTCGTGGGAGGGTATGAAGGCTCCAAACCCCGGGAAGTACTTCTAACAAGAGGTCAGTTTGAGCAGAAATTCGGACCCTGGCCGGATGGGAATTTTGTAAAGTCTTGATGCAGGATTATAATAGATAATGTTGAATATATACAAGTTGAAAGGGATAATTAGGGAATGATTAAAGAAATAACAGTGGAAGAATTAGAGGATTTGGCAAATCCCGTCCTGATTGATGTCCGTTCGGAAGGGGAGTATGCCGAAGCCACCATTCCCGGTGCCCTCAATCTTCCCCTGTTTAATAATGAGGAAAGAGCCAAAGTTGGCACGGCTTATGCTCAAGTTTCCCCGGCTCAGGCGCGTAAACTTGGATTGGAATTTGTCAGTCCGAAACTTCCTGATTTAGTAAAAAAAGCGGAAGAGGTTCAAGCAGAAGGACCGTTGGTCTTCTTCTGCTGGCGCGGGGGAATGCGCAGCAAGTCTGTTGCCTCCGTACTCGATCTGATGGGCATGACGGTGTACCGCCTTCAGGGAGGGTATAAAGCCTACCGGCGTAAAGTAGTGGAGTATTTTGAACAGGGTTTTAATAAACATGTGGTCGTTTTGCGCGGGAACACCGGAGTCGGCAAAACGGAGATTCTCCGCAAATTACGGGCGCACGGGTACCCAGCCATTGATTTGGAGAAACTGGCAAATAACAGGGGTTCGGTTTTCGGTGCGATAGGGTTGGGGGACGCTCCTTCTCAGAAGACGTTCGAGTCTATGTTGTTTGAAGAAATAAAGCAGTTCTCAGAGTATGATTATGTGATTGTTGAGTGTGAGAGCAGAAGGATCGGGCGGGTGACCGTACCGGAACGTTTTTTTGAAGGGATGCAGAGCGGTACCCAAATTCTCGTCTATGACAGCCTGGAGCATAGGGTAGCCCGTTTAGTCGAGGAGTATACCCAATTCCCGGATTCAATTCCCCAGATTCGGATGGCTTTAGACAGGCTGGTCAAGCTCTTGGGTCATGACCGGATCGATCAGTATCATGAACTCTTGAATCAGAAGGAACTTGGGGAATTTACCAGGCGCTTGCTGGTGGAATACTATGATAAGCTTTATGGTTATCCTAATGAACCAAGTTTGAGCTATGAATTTTGTCTGAATTATGAAGAGGCAGAGTTGGGTCTAAGGGAGTTGGAGCGCTTTCTTGAATACAGGGTGGACGGACGCAGAGAAGCTTCTGTATCTTGAATATGAGATTCAGCTGGACAAGCCAGGACTACTGGGCGCAGTCACAACTTTATTAGGGATGCTGGAGCTGAATATTCTCACGGTATCGGCCATAGGAGCAAAGAGGCGCGGTTTTTTACTCAGGGCATTGACTGAGGCTAAAGTGGAGGCCTTGAAGACGGCACTGGACCAAGTGAGAGCCATTAATGTAACAGCTTTTCGTCCCCCGACCCTATTGGACCGGATTGCCTTAAGGCATGGCCGAAGGCTTGACCCGGCTGCGGATAATCCGCCGACTTACCGATTTGTACGCGAAGAATTAGGAGTTTTAGTTGACTTTTTAGGAGATACTTTAATTGAAGGGAAAAACCTGATTATCGGAGTGCGCGTGGATTCTTTATCCGTGACGGAAAACTTAAGGTAACATTTGATCTGGTTATTGAAATCAGGAACTCTGTGGATGATGTGATTCGTGCGGAAGATGTGGACCTCAGCTTTTCCGCGTTTGATTTAAGTTAATCTAGGTAAAGGAGGGTGTCGCTATGGCCGGAGAAGGACAGGTATTGCTTAAGGCTCGTGAGGCTAAAGGTTGGAGTTTAGTTGAAGCGGAAGAGGCTACTAAAATTCGTGTGCGCTACTTACAGGCATTGGAAGAAGAAAACTACTCCATACTTCCGGGAAACGCGTATGTCAAGGGGTTTTTGAGAACGTATGCTAAAAATCTCAATCTTAACCCGGAAGAGATTTTAAACCTATATCGAGCATCCGCAGCGTCTGAAGCCGCGCCGGTGTTGGAAGCGCCGCTTACTCCGATACGTCCGAAGTCTTTGTGGCTGCGGCCGTTGGTCGCTGTAGCCATTGGGCTAATCGCGATAGCATTGGTGATTGGGATTGCCTCCTGGAGCCGCATGCAGGCAACTCCACAGAAAACCGCATATGAACCGGCTGCTTTGCCCACAGCGCCCTCTGAGCCTAAAGAGACACCGAATAATCAAGCCAATCCCCCGGCATCCAATCCTCAGCCTTCGGAAACGGTTACTCCCCCTGCGACTCAAGGGTTGTCGGCCAAGTTGGTGTTTACCGAGGATGTCTGGATCGTGGTCAAAGTAGATGGCCAGCCTTCCTTGCAAGGGACATTCCCCGCCGGCACCACCAAGGAATTACAAGCCAAGGATAAGATTGAGCTGGTGAATGTCGGTAATGCCGGAGGGCTGATGATCACTTTAAATGGGCAAGTCCTGCCCAAATTAGGTAAGTCCGGCCAGGTTGTGCGTAACATTGCCCTCTCAAAAGACAATGTGATTAAGGCGCAATAATTTAAATAATTTTTTAAAGGAGAGAATGGTTTGGCTAAAGAGTCTTCATTTGATATCGTGTCCAAAGTGGAAATGCCGGAAGTGGTAAACTCTGTGCATCAGGCGCAGAAAGAGATGGAACAGCGGTTTGATTTTAAAAACAGCAAATCATCCATTGCCTTGGAAGGGGAAAAAATCGTTCTCATATCGGATGATGAGTTTAAGCTGCGCAATGTCACTGACATTTTGGAGAGTAAGCTTGTGAAGCGGGGAGTTTCTTTACGGGCGCTTGAGTATGGCAAGATTCAGCCTGCAGCCGGGGATACCGTGCGCCAGGAGGTCAACCTCGTGCTGGGGATATCCCAGGACAAAGCCAAGCAAATCAATAAAGTAATCAAGGATAGCAAAATCAAGGTAACGAGCTCAATTCAAGGAGATCAAATCCGAGTTGTCGGAAAGAATAAAGATGATTTGCAGGCAGTGATTAACTTATTGCGTAAGGAAGATTTTGGGCTCGAGCTTCAGTTTGTTAATTACCGGTAATTCAAGTCGGGAGTCAGAATTCAGGTTAGGCTAATTCATAGAGAAATTCTGCCAAGAATAGTTTGCGTGTGTTCCGTAAGGCCTGGAGCCGTAGGGGTACACGCTTTTTATTGATTAGGAGTCAGAATTGATTAGTCAGGAGTCAGAATTCAGGAGTCAGTAGACAGTAGATAGAATTCAGTCATAGGGTTGGCCTCGACTCAAAGGAGAAATTATTCAGACGGACCAAGTAGAAATTTTCTGAATTATTAGGTCGGATTCCTATGTCTAGGGGTGAAAGGATGTCAAAGCAGGAATTCCTGCCGATGTGCAAAGCTGAGATGGCTGAGCGCGGCTGGGATGAGTTGGATTTCATCATGATAACAGGAGATGCCTACATCGACCACCCAAGTTTTGGAGCAGCGATTATCACGCGCCTTTTGGAACGGGAAGGATTTAAGGTAGGGGTTATCGCCCAACCGGATTGGAAAGACATCGACGCTTTCCGCGTTTTGGGGCGGCCGCGTTTGGCTGTTCTCATTACCGGGGGTAATTTGGACTCGATGGTGAATCATTATACAGCGGCGAAAAAGCGGCGTTCCCAAGATGTCTATGCGCCCGGGGGTAAAAGCGGGCTCCGGCCTGACCGCGCTACGATCGTGTATTCAAACAAGGTGCAGGAAGCTTTGCCGGAAGTGCCGGTGATAATCGGGGGAGTGGAGGCCTCCCTTAGGCGGTTTGCGCATTATGATTACTGGAGTGATCAGGTGCGGCGTTCCATCCTGCTGGATAGTCAGGCCGATCTCTTGGTTTTTGGGATGGGTGAGAAGGCGATCATCGAAATCGCCAACTGTTTGCGTAATGGAAAGAGCATTCATCACATTACCGATGTCAGGGGAACAATGGTTCCCTGGCGGGGGGAGCCGCCTGAGAGGGCGCAGGTCATTCCTTCATTGGCTGAGGTGAAGGAGAGTAAGAAAAGTTATGCCGAAGGCTTCTGGCAGCAATACCGGGAGCAAGATCCTTATCGGGGCCGTACGCTTTACCAGGCCCACGGACGGGAGGGAGTATTGCAAAACCCGCCTGCCTTACCTCTGACTGAGAAAGAAATGGATGAGGTGTATGAGCTTAATTATGCCCGGAGTTATCATCCCGTGTATGAGCCAGAAGGCGGAGTACCGGCGCTCAAAGAAGTGGAATTTAGCCTGACCAGTTCCCGCGGGTGCCACGGATCTTGCTCCTTTTGTGCGCTTGCCTTTCATCAGGGACGGATTGTGCAGGGACGGAGCGCCGATTCGATTGTGCGGGAGGCAGAAGATCTCACGAAAAGTTCTCATTTTAAAGGGTATATTCATGATGTGGGCGGGCCGACGGCCAATTTCCGGCGCGCCGCCTGTAAAGGGCAATTAAAAAGGGGAGCGTGTGCGCATCGCCAGTGTCTTTTCCCGGAACCTTGCCCTGAGCTTGATGTAGACCACAGCGAATATATCCGGCTCTTGCGGCGTCTGCGGCAGCTTCCTGAGGTCAAGAAAGTTTTTGTGCGTTCCGGGATCCGTTTTGATGCCGTCTTAGCGGACAAAAACAATGACTTTCTGCGGGAGCTCTGTACCTATCATATCAGCGGGCAATTAAAAGTGGCACCGGAGCATGTCAGCCCCACGGTCTTAAAGCGTATGGGCAAGCCCGGCCGTAAGGTGTATGACCGCTTCGTCGAGGAGTATGGGCGGATGAATCAGAAATTGGGGAAAAAGCAATACCTAGTGCCCTATCTTATGTCCTCCCATCCCGGCAGCACGCTGAAGGAGGCGGTGGAACTCGCGGAATACGTCCGCGACATGGGCGTGAACCCGGAACAAGTTCAGGATTTTATTCCTACACCCGGAACCTTGTCTACGTGCATGTATTATACCGGACTTGACCCCAGAACCATGGAACAGGTGTATGTGCCGCGTTCTCCCAAGGAGAAAGCGATGCAGCGGGCCCTGATTCAATACCGTGACCCGAAAAATTATGATTTGGTGGCCGAAGCGCTCAGGTTGGCTCACCGGGCAGACTTAATCGGCTTTGGCCCGAAGTGCCTCATCCGGCCGCGCAAGCACGGAGCAGGAACGAAGCATGAGGGAAGAGATTCAACGCATGAAGGAAGACGCAAAAATAACGAAGCAAGAAGCGCAAAGTCTGGAACAAAGGATGTCAAGAACGTTGGAAGAGGTGCGAAGCAAGGAACAAAGGGTTTTTTCAAGTCCATTTCTGTGGGCTTAGAAATTCAATCAGCTAACTAACCACGAATTATGAAATAAAGAATTGCTGCAATAATTCCTGCAACAGGAAGCGTTACGCCCCATGATAATACCATATCTCGAATTACACGCCAGGAGACACCTCCTGAACCCTTTTTTAGTCCAAAACCGATAATGGCCGATGAAATAACATGGGTTGTAGATACAGGAAGACCAAGTTTAGACGCTGTACTAACCAGGAACGCAGTAGTTATATTAGCCCCAAATGCTTCACGGTCATCCATTTTGGTAAGTTTTTCTGCCAGCAAACGTGTAACTGGAAGACCTTTAACATAACTGCCCAGTGCCATCGCAATCGCTGTAATGAAAAATAGTGGTGTAATCGTCGACGCATTAAGCCCTGTTGTTGAGGTAATAAAGAAACCGAGAGCGACGATTTTAGGCGTATCATTGACTGCTCTTGCAAAGGTTGCAAACATACTCGACAGAAAATGCACTGAACGGAGATAATGACCTTCGGGAAGTCTCATGATGATATTCCATAATATATAAGCAACGATAATCGAAATCACGGGACTGGCCAGTAACGGGATAACTACTTTGCTGTTCAACGCTCCCCACTTAATGTGATTGAACCCAAGGGAAATTATTCCTGCTCCAGTGATGGCACCAGTAATTGCGTGTGTAGTGGATACAGGCATTGAGATTCGCGTAGCTAAGGCAACCCAGAGGATTGCTCCTACTAACGTTGCCAGAGCAATCGATGATGGAAATTTGGTTACATCCAGTAAACCTGATGAAAATAACTTAACCATTTGCCGTCCCAACCACGCTGATGTGATTCCACCTATTAAAGTTGCAACTGATCCGGTCAGGATTGCTATACGGTAGTTTGTAACTCCGCCACTGATTAGAGTTGCAACACTTTTGGAAATATCATTTCCACCATTCTCAAAAGCCAACCACGCCATACAAGCCACACCAAATGATGTAAGCCATCCGCTATGAAAAAGAAACTTGGATGCAAGAGCAGCCAAAATCATCAATAGACCGGTAATTAACCAATTAACTGGTATAGCTGACTGCTTTGAATTTGTTGCAATAACAGAATCTCCACTACTCATCTTTATAGACCATTCCTTTCGCTGCGCTGAAGGCACAAAACAGCATGGAACCGTTGACCTTGAGATTTTTCTTTTTTAAAAGTATCTTATTGAGATGACAGGCAACTACAAATCACGTGGAGGTGAGTGCGCTGCTCTTTAGGGAGTAGATCGTATCTTTATATGTGTGCTCTTTTGATAGCCCAAAGGCACGGGTACTCAGTTATTATTTCAGACTTTATCCTCCCTCTGGAAAATCTTTTTCTCTTATGAGATAAATTTAATTCCCTTGTAGTAATTGAACTATTTTCTTGCCCGCAACTTGAGTCATTTCATTTATAGCTAATTCTGATTTCGGGCCAAGTTTACTCCTTTTCTCACCGTGTAAAGACAGTTTATGTTCCTTGAGGATATCCGGCAGGTAAACTTCTGCATCCACATGCTCACCTTTATCTTGAACCATTTTGGAGGCACAACGATCTTTGCATCCATTTAAAATCAATATAGGGTAGTCGTGGATGAAATCGAGATCTTCCTGAATATTTACCGCCAGAGCAGGTGGACAAACCAGAACGGTTTTGTCCGGAAACATTTCTTCCACCAGCCTGTAACCCGTTTCTCTCGTGATCGGTCCAAAAATCTGTCCAATTCCAGCACATGGCGTTACAGCAACTTTCGTCCTATTTTTCTCCATCAATAATCCCCCTCCATATTAAAGACGTGTTTCCTTTACTACTACTTTTAGTTTGGTCGTATACCATGTGGGCTTCTTCTAGCATCTTTCCAATGGATTGACGATAGTCTTCCAAAGTATCAATCCAGTGAGAAAGGCACTCTTTTCCCTCGTTCGTAATATGGTAAATTCGTTTTGCTGGTCCTGAGTCATCCAATGACCAGGAGGATTCGACCAAACTTCGCTGCTCCATTGCTTTAAGAAAACGATAAACACCGGTTCCATCCGGTTTATGTCCTTTACACATTGGCGATTCAGCGATTCGCTGAACAATTTTATAGCCGTAAAGGTCTTCCTGTGCAAGAATAATTAGAATCATTGGCTGAATAAATTTATCAAGGTTACTTCCATAACAAGGGCATTTGTTAAACTCCATAAGACATACTCCTATAGTAGATTTAGTCTGATATTAATAATAAAATATTAGCGGTATTTGTCAAGATAGTTATCGCTAAAACTGTATAACTTAGTAAGTGAAACACATAGTAATCACCCTCCCACGCTGAACTTAAACGTAAGGAAGGGGGGGTCATGAGCGCTCTTCGCGAATGGATGGGTCCTTTTAATTTTTCAATGCACCCTTTCAGTAAACGCTTACGATTATAGTTGACTTGGAGTTAACTCCAAGTATTATAATGACAATACAAAGATATTGAGGGAGGTTCTATTATGTTTAACTTTGATTTTTACAACCCAACACGTATTTTATTTGGTAAGGACAGGCTTGAGAGCATAGATAAGTATGTTCCAGCCGATGCTACTGTTTTAATAACCTATGGAGGTGGAAGTGCTAAAAAGAGTGGCCTTATCGATAAGGTTAAAACTGTACTCGGAAACAGGAAGGTTTACGAATTCCAAGGTATAGAGCCGAATCCTCGTTACGAAACATTAGTAAAAGCCGTAGAAATTGTACGGAATAAGAATATTGATTTTTTGCTGGCTGTTGGTGGGGGGTCTGTTATCGACGGAACGAAATTCATAACACTTGCTTCTTATTACAATGGAGATTCGCGTGATTTGTTGAAATACGGCATGATGCCTATTCCTTTGGATGTAGTGGGAAAAACAGTTCCATTCGGTACGGTGCTAACTTTACCTGCTACCGGGTCTGAAATGAATAGCGGAGCTGTAATCAGCTATGAGCACGGAAAATATGCCGTTATGAGTGAGTTGGCTTTTCCTAAGTTTTCTATATTAGATCCGACCATTACTTTTACGCTTCCCAAGACTCAAGTTGCCAACGGAGTGATTGACGCATTTGTGCATACAACAGAGCAATATCTCACCTATCCTGTGGATGGTAAGTTGCAGGATCGTATAGCTGAGGGTATTTTAAAAACATTGATTGAAATAGGTGAAACGACAGTTGCTGAACCCGAAGATTATGATGCCCGTGCTAATCATGTTTGGTGTGCAACGGTTGCATTGAATGGGATAGTTGGTGCAGGGGTTCCACAGGATTGGGCGACGCATATGATCGGACATGAACTTACCGCATTATTTGGCATTGATCATGGACAGACTTTAGCGATTGTATTGCCATCATTACTAGAGGTAAGACGCGATCAAAAACGGGCTAAACTTCTGCAATATGCAGAACGTGTATGGCGTATAGAGAGTGGCAGCGAAGAAGAAAAGGTAGACTTGGCCATTCAGAGAACCAGAGAATTCTTTGAAAGCCTCGGTATTAAAACTCGTCTGTCTCAATATGGCGTTGGAGCTGATAAAATACCGGTCATTATTGAACAGCTGAAGGCTCATGGGATGACAGCACTCTCGGAAACTCAGGATCTTACATTGGATATAAGCCAAAAAATTCTTGAAAAAGCACTTTGATTTTTTTCATACCTCACCCTATCTGCCAGTAAAGTTTAAGCTATAAGATAATTTCGCGAACGTTAATGCTGACCAAACAGCTTGCCGTCGAGGCTTTTAAAGACGGACGCACATAACACAACACTCTGTCTTTTTAAATAGTAGCATGGATTAGTGCTACTATTTAAAAACCCTTGACTTGGAGTTAACTCCAAGTGTTATGATACCGGATGTCAGGAGGTAAAACGTATGACAATTGCAGAAGTGAGTAAAAAATTCGATCTTTCGCAGGATACACTCCGCTATTATGAACGCATTGGACTGATTCCGAGTGTGAACCGCAATAAAGGTGGAATCAGGGATTATACGGAAGAAGACTGCAAGTGGATCGTATTTATCAAATGTATGCGGAGTGCAGGTCTTCCGATTGAAGTATTGATTGAGTATGTTGGGCTGTTTCAACAGGGTGACGCGACCATTGAGGCCAGAAAAGAGCTATTGATCGGGCAGCGTAAGCAGTTAATTGCAAGAATGGAAGATATGCAGAAAACGCTGGAACTCCTGAATTATAAAATTGAAAGCTATGAACAGACGGTAGTTAAAAAAGAAAAAGAGCTAAAAAGATCGGAGGATTAGTTTTATGGGTAAAAAAGTATTGGTGCTGTCCGCCAGCCCGCGTAAAGGCGGTAATTCCGATTTACTGTGCGATCAGTTTTTGCTTGGTGCACGGGAGGCGGGCAATCAGGTGGAAAAGATTTTTTTGAGAGATAAAAAGATTGGCTACTGCACCGGGTGCGAGTCATGCTATATCAACCATAAGTGTGTTCAGAAGGATGACATGGCGGAAATCTTGGACAAAATGATTGCCGCCGATGTGATTGTCATGGCGACGCCGGTTTACTTCTATACTATGAACGCTCAGATGAAAACGCTGATTGATAGAACTGTTCCAAGATATGAAGAAATCACTGGAAAGGAGTTCTATTTCATCGTTGCCGCTGCCGACAGCAGTAAGCAGTCCATGGAAAGGACGCTTGACGGCTTTCGCGGATTTACGCTATGTCTGAACGGTGCAAAAGAAAAGGGTGTTGTCTACGGCGTCGGAGCATGGCACAAGGGTGATATCAACGGCAGCGCAGCCATGCAGCAGGCATATAAGATGGGAAAGAACGTTTAGAAAGAGGAAAGAAATTGTGAAAAAACTAGGCTTCGGTTGTATGCGGTTACCAATAACGGAAGAAAAAAATCCTCAAAGCATCGATCAGGAACTTGTGAACAAAATGGTGGATCACTATCTGGGAAAGGGGTTTACCTATTTTGATACCGCATATCGGTATCATCAGGGGATGAGCGAGGTCGCGTTGAGAAGGGCACTCGTGGAACGGCACCCCAGGGGCTCATTTACCATCACGGATAAAATGCCCACTTATATGATAACCTGCAATGCGGATTATCAGAGGATCTTTGATGAGCAGCTGGACCGCTGTGGCGTGGAATACTTTGATTATTATCTTTTGCATACCCTCGGCGTGAAGAACTATGCCATCACTTTGAAATACAGTGGTTTTGAGTTTATGAAAAAAATGAAGGCAGAGGGAAAGGTAAAACACATCGGTTTCTCTTTTCATGACAAGGCAGAAGTGCTGGAGCAGATTTTGACAGAACATCCCGAGATGGAGTATGTGCAACTTCAGATCAATTATCTAGACTGGGACAATGAAAGCATAGAATCCCGGAAATGCTATGAGGTGGCGACGAGACACAAGAAGCCCGTCATTGTCATGGAGCCGATCAAAGGAGGTGCGCTTGCAAACGTACCCGAGGACGCTAAGAAGCTGTTCAAGGCTTATCATCCGGATATGAGTGCGGCTTCGTGGGCAATCCGCTTCGCGGCTTCTTTAGATAATGTTTTCATGGTGCTCAGCGGCATGAGCAATCTCGAGCAGGTTGTTGACAACACGGGTTATATGCTGGATATGACGCCTTTGAATGACGAAGAGAAAGGAATCATCAAAAAAGCAACGGACATCATCAACAGCAGCATTGCCATCCCCTGCACCGCATGCCAGTATTGTGTGGAAGGCTGCCCGAAAAAGATACCGATTCCGAAATATTTCTCGCTGTATAATGACCAAAAGCAGTTCGGGCTGTTTGGTAACCATGCGTTTTATTATCTGAATTTGACACAAGACTTTGGAAAAGCCTCTGACTGCATCGGCTGCAAGCAGTGTGAACAGCACTGTCCACAGCATATAGCCATTGTGGAAGAGCTGAAAGAAGTGTCAAGAGTATTTGACGCGTAACGGTGAAACCTGGTTACAAGTTCAAAACACAAACAGGAGGTAAGCATGAAAGTATTATTAGTGAATGGAAGTCCCCATGAAAAGGGATGTACCTATACGGCATTGGAAGAAGTGGCTAAAACGCTGAATGCAGAAGGGATTGAAACCGAAATCTTTCAGATTGGAACTAAGCCGTTATCCGGATGTATTGCCTGTGGAAACTGCCGGAAAACAGGGCATTGTGTATTTTCTGACAGAGTCAATGAGTTTCTCGATATTGCGGGAGACGCCGACGGGTTTGTATTCGGTTCGCCCGTGCATTATGCGTCTGCGGGAGGTGCCATTACTTCATTTTTAGACCGTGCTTTCTATACTGATTTATGCTCTGGAAAACAAATTTTTTACCTAAAACCGGCAGCCGCTGTTGTTTCCGCCAGAAGGGCGGGGACGACCGCGACATTTGATCAGCTTAATAAATATTTCACCCTATCGGAAATGCCTGTTATCTCATCAAGGTATTGGAACATGGTACACGGCCACACGCCAGAGGACGTAAAAAAAGATTTAGAGGGATTGCAAATAACGCGTATACTAGGCAGGAATATGGCATGGTTCTTAAAGTGCAAAGAGGCCGGTATCAAAGCTGGTGTTCCATTCCCTGAGCGTGAAGAAACCATATTGACCAATTTTATCCGGTAATGCCGCTATTTTCCCTTTTCCGAGGGCTTTGAATACATTAAGGATACCAATACTGAAATACTGAATGTTTTAGGCTTCTTGTTACTTTTTATTAAGAAAGGATGTATCTCTTATGTCTAATATTCAAGATAAAGTTGTCATTATTACGGGTGCCTCTAGTGGGATTGGAGAAGCTACTGCAAAAGAACTGGCATCTAAAGGTGCGAAGTTGGTGCTGGCAGCTCGTCGTGAAGAGCGATTAAAGAAACTACAAGAAGAGATTCAAAAAAATGGCGGACAAGCTATTTATAAAGTGACGGATGTGACTTCATATGAACAAATGGAAGAGCTAGCTGATTAGCTCTTAAAGAGTTTGGAAAGATCGATGTATTAATCAATAATGCCGGAGTAATGCCACATTCGTTTCTTTATAAGAAAAAAATTGATGATTGGAACAAGATGATTGACGTCAACATTAAAGGAGTTCTTTATGGAATTGCGGCTGTGCTTCCTTCGATGAGAGAAAGAAAGGAAGCACTTTTAATTGCCCGATAGGTAATGTAACTTTTGAACCAGGCGCAAGAAATAATTGGCATAAACATCCAGGCGGCCAGCTTCTGCTTGTTACCGGCGGCAAGGGATATTATCAGGAAGAAGGCAAGCGGGTACAGGTGCTACATGAAGGGGATGTAGTAAAGATCCGTCCGGATGTGAAACATTGGCATGGTGCTACACCGGATAGCTGGTTTACACATATCGCGATAACTACTAACGCCCAAAAGGGAGACGCCGAATGGTTGGAACCCGTAACGGATAAAGAATATAACAATTTAAAATAACACAATTGTTATTTTGTGGTTCGTCGAAGTTTCTTATTTTACAGATAGGATTAATGATGTCATCCGGTAACACCCACAAGTTTAAGGATATCCGTTTCAGAGAAAAAGCTGGATGACTCGCAGGGTCATTCAGCTTTTCTTACGGATCGATGAAGGCAGGAAGCCTGCACGATGCCTCGGCGCGAGAAATATTATATTTAGTACCACAAGCAGGTTTTGGGTTTTTAGGCATGTGTTTGTGAGGTGTTCGAGGTGTGGTTCGGAGGAAATATATAGTTTATGTTCTTGAATATACGTAGTAGGTAGGTACATGGGAACATGTTCATTATGTAAATTTAACCATGTTGTTTGCCGATTTGTAGCTGACATGAGACCGCTGGTTGTCGACATAGAAAACGTTTAACCCCACTGTTTTAATAGACTGAAGCCAGGGGCGTGTGGCTAAGCCTTTTGGTCAGACCAGGCACAATTTCTGAATACCCTTTACGGACTTTCAAGTGCTCTTTTATACTGAGATAGCGGTCAAGATACGTATGGAGTAGAAATTTGCTGCTTTTGAATTTTTCCATAAAAGACGGATTGGAATTTAGCTCGAAAATATGTAACTTTGGCGGCGATGCTTTCAGCCTCCAAGCGTTTGGAGCGGGATAGGAGCACTTGGCGCGCTCCTTCGCCGGGACTATTGCCCAAGCGGACGATGGCCGAACGCGGAAGGTCTGAATACAAGCCCACGGTGATACCCGGGATGGTATCCCTGTCACCAAGTTATCCACAAGTGCCTCTAGCTCTTATGTAGTAAGGGCTTGAGGCACTTCTCGTGCCTACGGGCTGTCGAAGCCGAGATGAAATACGCGGAAAAAAAGATTTGCTGGTCTATCCGGATTACAGGCATGAGTCACCAGATAGCTAGGCTTTGAGCAAGTTTTTTACTAGATCGACAGCCGTTATCGCATCACTGGCATAACCATCTGCCTTGATAACGTGAGCAAAATCGTGAGTTGCCGGTCTTCCTCCGATAATTACCTTTACTCGGCTCCTTAATCCTTTCCGTTCGAGTTCCCTGATGGTTTCCGGCATCATATATAAGGTGGTTGTGAGCATAGCGGAAAGGGCAACAATGTCAGGCTGATGATCAAGAACCGCCTCCACAAAATCCTCAGGTTGGACGTCAATTCCCAGATCGATAACATCGAACCCGGCGCCGCGTAACATCATAACGACTAAGTTTTTACCGATATCGTGCAAATCTCCTGCCACCGTACCGATTACGACTCTACCTAATAAAGAATGTTGGGAGGCAGACAGGTAGGGTTTGAGAACATGGAGGCCGGCATGCATAGCCCGTGAGGCAATTAATACGTCAGAAATATAAATCACGTTGTCGCGAAATTGTTCACCAATGACCTGCATGCCTGGTATTAAAGCCTTTTCTAGGACTGTTCTGGGATTTATCCCGTTTTCAATGGCCAATGCGGCTAGAGTTTTTACACGGTTAGCTTGCCCTTTGATGAGAGCTTCAGTGATCAATTCTAATTCTGAAGTTATCAGCCCACTCACTCCTTCAATTTAGAATGGTTTAAAGGGCATTTTGCTTGAAGCGACTAGGGGTAATCCCTTCGATTTTTTTAAACACTCTTGTAAAGTAACCCGGATCCTCAAAGCCGCTTTCTTCAGCTACTTGCATGATGTTGTATTTCGGATTTCTCAGCATAATTTTGGCCCTTTCTATTCTGATCTGAGTTAGGTATTCCATCAGGGTGCAACCCAGGCTTTGCTTAAAAATTCTGCTTAGATAGCAGGGGCTTAAGTAAACGACCTGAGCGATTTCGTCAATGGTAATTTTTTTGTTATAATTTCGCTGTATATAATCGGCGGCTTTTTGAATTGCTTGCAGGTTTTTCTGATCTTTATTGTCTAATACCCGACCCATAAAGGTGTCTAAAATACTTTTGGCCCAGAGGCAGATCTCATCCGTATCGGTCATTTCCAGTAGTTCCCGGTAATATACAGAGTTTAGATGGAGGATATCATTAAGGTCTGCGCCGCCATCCACGGCGGCCCTTGAAATAATGACCACCAATTCCACGATTCGGGTTTTAACCGTATCGATATTGCCAGAGTGTTTTTCGGCAATATCGACTAATATATGGTCCAGAAGCTGTTGGGCAGCTTGTTTTTCTCCATTTCGAACCTTGGTTCGTAGTTCGTACTCTTTGTCCAAAGAATATACGGAAAACGCCCTGGACTCGAGCGTACGCATGGCAACTTCGGCGCGCTTGCGAGCTTGTATTTCTTCCGCCAGCCTTGCCTGTTGGGCGGCAATTTTCCGTCGTTGTTCCAAGACGGTCCAGCCGCTTTTCATGATCTGATTTGCTACGATGAACAGTAAATCTGCAGCCGCTTGAACCTTATCGCTGGACATGATGGGTAATTGAGCTGCAGACCATTTTACAGCGTTTACGTCGACATCAAGCCCTTTGACCATTTCTTCGATCTCGTCCAGAAAATAATCTTCTGGCTCCCACATCAGAACCTGTCCGCAAATAATGGAACCCACATGTTCTTCCAAGAGAATGGGTGCAGCCCACATGATCAAACCCGCATGACAGCGAAAGATATAAGGTTCGCCGTATTTTGCCGCTTCAATGCAGGCTCGAACGTATGAACGCTTGCATTTTTTGGCTCCGAGTTCATCGGCCCGGATCATTTTACAAAACCGACAATCCTGAATCTCGTTATCTGTCGAAACAAGAGTATTTCCTTGAGTATCCACAAGGATGGCTTTCAATCCAGTTGACTTAGAAAAGGAACATAACATTTTTTCCAGCAGGTTTCGTTCTACGAGTTTCCCTAGCCAGTGTGATCCCTTTCCTTGTGTAATGTTCATAGGATTCACATAACCACCCCCGGTGCCCGATTTAAACGCTTCGTAAGCGCCTAAGAACTTTAGCCCTGGATAGTGCCAATGGAGTTGTGGGTCTGTAACGATATTCCAAAAATTAGTATATCATAGAGTACTTGGGTTTTAAAATCAAAAGCAATTAATAGCTTTACTCTTTTGGAAGGAGAGAAAGGGAAAAAGGCGCTTTTGTCTCGGGCAGGACATAGCTGATTTATGCCCCAATAAGACTAAAGCGCCGTAAGAGCATGGAGAGTTATAGTTAAGCAATATCGTATTTCACAGGATCAAATTTATCCGTTGTGTTAGTTTTGATCATGGCTTGCGTAAATTCCATTTCGTCGTCGGGAACGGAATTTAATTGCTCTTTCAGTATGTCGAGATAGCGAACCTCACGGTCATTCAGCAATAGGGCACCGGTCTTGTGAGCCTCGCGTAATTCCTCAATCGTAGCTGAGGCAGCGATTTTTGTGCGTTCAAAAGGAGTCTGTCCTTTGACAATCTTTTGGCTCAGTTTCAAGACGACACTTGGATCCAAAACATAGGCTTGGGGGTCCAACTGACGATCTGATTCAGCCAGCATGTCTCTCATCTCAAGTGCTTTTCCGTGAGATGTCGCAACATTCATCAGGCGGCAATCATAGGCAAGATTCTCCAGACATATGGTAGGCGCCATGCCTCCGAGTAATCTAACATTTTCTACGGATTCGTTACTCCAGCAGTCAGCCAGACAGGCCGCAATGTTGCCGACCGTACTCGAGTGGGCACAGGCACTGGATTTGCCTTCCATGGAAATCGGCGTTCCAGTGATCGCTTTGAGATAGACCCCTTCATACCCACAATCTTTGTCTGGACCAACAGCACCCCGTTCTACAGCCACTAAAGTTCTCACTGCACTCATCACCCGGTCAACGGCAGCAAAGACTTTCGGAATAAAGTTCTTGTTGGCCAGAACCATCGAGGTGTTGGCAAATCCACAGGCGGTGTCTCCGGAAGGCAAGGTATTCGTCTCTTGTGCGATTTTGACAATATTGTCCCATAAAATTACCATATCATGTGTTCCTACGACACCTAAGGAAAACAAAGCTCTGGGCAGATCGCAATTCATCACGGCATCGTCATGCAGGTTTTTTCCACCGACAGATTCAATCGCTAGAAAATCTGCTCCTGCTTCTGCGCTACCTCTAAAGGTCTCCATGAGATTGTCCCAGTGTTCACCATGGTACATATGTTTAAGGTTCTTACCTTCTCGAATATCCACGGGAGTTAAGCGCAAAACACTTTTAAGGTTAAATTTGGCTTCGTATTCCATCATCACCTCTTTAACAACTTTGGTAACCTCAATGCCCCACTGAGGATTAAAGGTGCAGGGAGGAAGAAGTTCGATTTCCACAAGCATGCCTGGAACATTTAGTTCATGCGCTTTCGAACACACGCCTTCAATCATTTCTTTGTACTGAGCTTTTACCTTGGGCATGGTGGCTTCAGATATGAGCATAGGGGGAAGTGTAAAGTTAATTTCCGGATAAACCGTTCCTCCACCAATAACCATACCATTATGGCATTGGACAGGTTTCTTGGCGATGCCATAAACAAATTCGTCCAGGTTAGTGTAACAAACGTCCCTAAATACGAGATTATCCACGTTATCCCCTCCTAATAAATGTCTCTGAATTTTTATAAATCTCTGTAATCTTTGTTTCTATTTTAACCTATCAGTCTGCCGACCAACTCTGTAGCAGAGGCTGCATCCGGGGCAAAACCATCGGCACCGATTTCATCAGCAAACGTCTGAGATATAGGAGCACCGCCAATCAGGACCTTCACATCATTGCGAATCCCTTCTTCTTTCAAAGCCTCAATTGTATCTTTCATGGACAACATAGTGGTCGTGAGCAGAGCTGAAAGACCTAATACCTGTGCCTTGTTTTCCTTAACTGCAGCTATAAACTCCTCCGAAGCTGTATCTACTCCCATATCGATGACCTGATAACCTGAGCTCTCAAGCATCATCCCCACCAGGTTCTTGCCGATATCATGCAAATCGCCTTTCACTGTTCCAATAACGACTGTTCCCTTACTGGTCATCTGACCGTCTAATAAAAGGGGTTTAACCATTGCTACGCCAGCACTCATCGCGCGAGCCGACATTAATACCTCAGGGACAAACATATCTCCGACTTTAAAACGCTGACCCACGACATTCATGCCTTGAATAAGACCGTCGTTAATAATGGAAAGCGGGTCTACTCCTTCATTAATGGACAGCTGTGTCAATTCTTTAACCTTCTGCTCTTGCCCAGCAATAACTGCTTTACTCAGTTCTTCAAAGTTACTCATTTTTTACCTCCTCAACTTATTATTCAATTTCTCTCATGCACTGTACCTTTTCGTAAAGGGATACAAAAGGGTTCTCATCTGGTTTTGCTTCCAAGCCTCACTCCCTTTGAAGTATTACATTTTTTGTATATTTAGTTAAAAGTGCCTTTTGTTATATTCTAGTGCGTAAGGTCCGTTCATCGTATGGATTTTCTTGTCTTATCTTGATTAATCTTAACTTCGTGTTTTTAACCCCATACCAGCTTGTCCTGCATTTCTAGAGCAAAATAGGAATTTACAAGATCTCAGGAAGTGCAAAAGAATCCAAGGAAGTACAGAATAATCCATAGTCAACGTCATGAGTTACAGGTAAGCTAACTACAGGGGGAAAATGGGTAGAGGATCACAGGAGGACGGGGGTTATGATTAGATTTGACATATTCTCTGGTTTTTTGGGAGCGGGCAAGACCACTCTGATTCGTCAGATTCTTAAATCCTTGAGGGATGAGAAGGTTGCCATTATCGAAAACGAATATGGAGATATAAGTATCGATAGTGAAGTTTTAAGCGTGGCCGGTTTTCAAGTCTATGAACTATCCAATGGCTGTGTTTGTTGTACACTGAAGGAAGATTTTCAACTCACGCTGAGGGAAATCTTGAAGCAAAAGGTCGATCGCATCATTTTTGAACCGTCCGGCATATTTGTGTTAGGCGAGATATTTGAGCTTTTTAAGGACTTGCAGATTTCCCAGAGGTGTTGTATAAACTCGGTCACAACGGTTGTCGATGCTTTGAATTTCTTCAAGCATGTCAATAGCTATTCAGGCTTGTTTATAAACCAAATTGAAAGGGCCACTTCTTTAGTGGTCAGTAAATCACAGTTTATCGATGATGAAGAAGTTAGGAAGATTGCCGAAGAGTTGAGGCGGATCAACCCTTCCGCCTCAATCATAACCAAGAATTGGGAAGGGTTAACGCATCAAGATATTTTAATTGTCTTGAACAAAAGTCCAGAACCATTTTTCCATCCAATCCCCTCTCTATCTGGTCACGATTTTGAATCGCTGGGCCTGCGCACATCAAGGATGTTTGAATTGGAACAGTTGAAATACATTCTTGAAACGTGCAAAAACGGGGTGTATGGCCATATATTAAGAGGAAAGGGGATTATTCCAGCAGGAAATACCTTGCTAAAATTCAATTACGTTGACGGTCAGTATGATATCACGGAATTAACGGAGGGTTCCTCCGGAGCAGTCAGCTTTATAGGCACGAATTTGAAGACAGAAGAACTAAAGGCTATTTTCCAGTGAAACTAAAAACCACCATCGGGCCGGTGAATCCGCTTCCCCCAGTGGTTTTAGTTTTGGCATTATGCAAAAGCTGGGAAATTCATGTGGTTCACATAATGGTTCATAAATTCTGGCGCATAAGAAAGTTCTAAAGGAATTAACGTTTTTTGCAGGGTTCGTATTTCCTGTAAAGCCTCTTTACTGCAAAGGCAAAGCCGGGCTCCCTCTTTGGCCGTATTTCCGACAAACTGAATTTCGGCATTTACCCCTTGGGGTAAGAGGCCTATTGTTTTTAAAGCTTCCGGCTTTAAATGATAACCAAAGGCACCGGCAATATAGACTTGTTCCATAGCACCAAGGTCCACGCCCAGCCGTTTAAAAAGGATCTCGATGGCGGCAGCTATGGCAGCCTTAGCGAGCTGGACTTGACGCACGTCTTTTTGGGTCAGCAGCGTATTGGATTCAGGGTGAACGACAAATGCCTGCTGTTCATCATAGGGGATAAGATGCTGGGCGAAAAAATCGGGTAAATCTGCTGGGTTAGTAAACTTTCCGCTTGGACTGATAATTTTGGCCTTCACCAATTCGGCGACTAATTCCACCAGCCCGCTGCCACATATCCCTTTGATTTTAGCAGAGCCAATTGTCTCGATCTCGACGATGCCGTTTTCTGTTAGGCGGACACCGGATATTGCACCGTCTTCGGCGCGGCAGCCACATTGAATATTCATGCCTTCCAGAGCCGGTCCGGCAGCAGAAGACGTGGCGACCAGCTTGCCGTTTACATTGGCCACGATTTCTCCATTTGTGCCAATATCAATAAAAAGTGAGGGGACGGTAACTTTTTGAAAATCAATGGCCACCAGACCGGCAAGAATATCAGCCCCGATAAAGGCAGAAAGGGAAGGGAGCAAGCTGATGATCGCATCCGGGGCGATATTAATTCCAAGCTCTGAGGCTGTTTGTTCCCGGTAATCGACAAAAATAGGGGTATAAGGTGCTGTGGCAAGAGAAATGGGATCGAGTCCCACGAGTAAGTGCAGCATCGTTGTATTCGCGGCAATCATGGCGTGACGGATTTTGTTCGGCTGAATATTCTTTTGGCTACACATTCTCTCAATCAGCTGATTAATGCCACTCAGTACGGATTGTTTTAATTTCTGGGTGTTTTCCGCACTTTCATGGGCAAAAGTGATGCGCGTAATTACGTCACCCCCGAATTTTGTCTGGGGATTCAGGCATGATGTCGTTATTAGCTCTTTCCCATCGGATTTTAGATTGATCAGAGAAGCTACAATACTGGTCGTCCCAATATCAATGGCTATACCGTATACGTCTTCAAATGAGCCAGAAGATTCCAGAATTATGGGATCAAATTTGTATTCCCGAGCCTGGCCGTTCTGAACGGTATAGAATACATCTTCCTGAAGTAAGGTAACCTCGACTTTACCCAAGATTTGGGCTTGGCAAGCCAGCCTCCAGCCTGCAGATTCTCTTGAACCTAGTCGTTCTATTTCTTGGGCAGTGGGTTCACTGACCATGCCTGATACTTTAACCAAACACTTGCGGCAAATCCCTCTTCCGTTACATAAGCTCTCCAAAGATAAGTTATGGAGGACTGCCGCTGCCTGGATGGTTGTATTTTTGGGTACCTTTATACTTGTCCCTTGTGGCAGGAAGGTCACTTCACAAAGGGATTCTGCCATGATTCCTTCTCCTTTCTTCTTTCCCAAAAAACCTTATGAATTTTTTCAATAGAACCCCAAAAAAGATTTCCCCTACTCATTCTGAGAAGGGGAGGAAACGGTAATTTAGAACTCAAACTTTTGCGCACGATAGGCGTTAAGGTAATTGGCGCAAAACTCGTCACGCCCTATAAGAGTTTCAGCTGTGATGAGGCTAGCCATCATGCGTTTATCCAACGGGTTGATGATTAAGCCATCCAGGCCCTTGGCAATAGCCATTATGGCAAACGTTTGGTTAATAAACTTACGGTTCGGTAAACCATAGGATATGTTGGACAAGCCACACATGGTGTGAACGCCTTTAAATTCTTTGCTAATCGCTTCGACCGCATTAAGGAATTCAATGCCAAAGTCTTTGTTGGTTGCCACAGGTTGTACGAGCGGATCGACATAAATATTATCAGGTTGGACATTGTTCTGAACTAACCCATTGATTAGTCGGTCGGCAATTTTGAGTCTCTGTTCTGTGGTCTCAGGCATGCCTTCATCACTCATACAGAGCGCAATCACTTTGAGATCGGTTCCGGCAATGACTGGAAGTAACGCATCGTAGCGGCTTTTTTCCAAGGAAATGGAATTGATCATTGCTATGCCTTTGTGTACCGACAGGGCAGCCTGAATAGCCTCGGGATCCGGGCTATCAAGACAGCAAGGTGCATCCTTGGTGGCCTCCTGAACGTTTTTGACTAACCATTGGAGATATTCTGCTTCCTTACCTACAAAGATACCGGCATTAACATCGATGAAATGAGCCCCAACTTCGCGCTGTTCCAAAGCTACCTTTTTAATCGTTTCTGCATCTTGAGCACGAATGGCTTCGGCAATGGGCTTCCGGCTGGCATTAATAAGTTCCCCTACGACGAGCATCTCTTTTCCTCCTTTTTCTAAACGTTTTTTTAGACTAAGAAAACGATCCACTACCAGGCTGTGATCAGTGGTAATGGATATATTTGTTATTAGTACTCGTATTTTAGTCCTTAATTGTCCATTTTCCCATGGATTTTCTTGCTTTATCTTGACCGATCTTAACTAAAAACACTTGGCATCTACTACCTGTGATCGGATTATAAAGGTAAGCGAATCCTCCGCTTACCACATGATGGTGTTAGGCGGATGTTTGAGATTTTTGGGCTTGAAAAGAAATGTGAGTAAGAATATACAAATTTTGCCCCGCCTTAAGGAGCCGCCAATTGGTCAGTTTTTCTTCTCTTTTCCCTGTTGCCTTGACCTAACAAGAAGCCAATACCCTCTCGAATTTCGTTTTGAGGCAGATCTCACCCTTGGTCAGGGTAAAGATTCATTTAAGGTTCGTCGCCTTGAAGGGTTTATGAATTTTCAACAAACCCGGGGATAATATCTTTAACCTAGGGCATGGTGTACATTAATTGCCTAAACGGGTACAAATGTCCCTTGCAATTCCACGCTCAGCGGACGATGTCGTGCTAAATACATTTGCATGGCATCGATACTTTTGAGTGCAATATTTTGACGGTTTGTTCCGTATTTGAGAGGAACCCCTTGCTCTGTAACAAAAGTTGCTTTGTAGATCCGATCTAACTTTACTTCATCTTGGCCTATGAACAATTTTTGGATGCGTTTCCCGTTAGGGTTTTCAATACGAATGTAGGCAGTAAGGCCGAGACAACGTTTAACGTATCCTCCCATTTGTTGGAATGGGTCAGGAGAAAACGTACGTTCAAGGTTTTCCTCCAGCATACAAACGATTTCTTCACCAGTAAGGCTGACAACGGATACAGGAGGATTCATGGGAATAATGTTGTAGAGGTCATTTAAAGAAATCGGTCCAGGTATAATCGGTGTACCGTAACGCCAGCCATTGGAAAACGCAATTTGGGCTCCGGTAGTTTCAAGAAGGCTTTGCAAAAGAAAATTATCCATCGTTGACTCAAGTGACGTCCCACGATGAAGTGGACTGGATGTTGCTCCGACAACCTGGGAAAGTTCTTCCTGAAAAGGTTTTAGTGCTGTTTCAACCATTTTAGCCATGACTGGATCGGGTTGAATTTCCGGAGTAACTTCATGCAACTGATGACGGAAATTTACGATTTTCTGACCGTCTACTTTAATCTCTAGAGTAGTAAGGAAAGAACCATGATATCCTGATTGAACAATAATCGTGCTGCCCTGCAGCACCGGTTGATATAGACGGTTATGAGTATGGCCGCTCAGGCAAATGTTTATCCCTTGAACCTCCGATACCAGTTTGACGTCCTGCGGGAACCCAAGATGGGAAAGAAGTACAACCAAGTCTACGTGTTCATGTGAGCGTAGATGTTCCACAAGCCCAGGTAATTGATCTCTTCCATTGGTAAATGTTAGTCCTTTACTATAGGAGGCCGGCATTGTTTTATCCACAATATTTGACGCAAGCCCTATGATACCTATTTTTAATCCATTAATATTCTTTACAATGTACGGTTGCAAGAAATATTGCCCATTTTCTTGATGATAAATATTGGCTGCCAATAAGGGGTAATTAAGTTCTGCCGCCCTTTCTTTTAACACTTCGGGGCTGTAGGCAAACTCCCAATGTACGGTCATAGCATCCAACCCTAAATTATTCAACAACGGAACTAAGATTTCTCCCTTGGTTTGAACAACGGGATAAGTCCCGTGAAAAGTGTCGCCATTATCACAAAAAAGGACATTGGGATTTTCTGCCCGAATCTGCTTGACCAGAGCAGCAAGCCTGGCATACCCTCCTGCCAGCCGAAAAATGGCTTGTCTTCCCTGCCAAAAAAGTTCCTGATGTAAATCCAAGTAGCCGTGTACGTCATTAATTTGTATAATAGTCAGTCTTCTGTTGCCCATTAACTCTTACTCCTTTTAATTCAATTGTTTTAAGTATGTACAGAAGAAATGTCTAAGATTCCGCATCGGCTAATTAAGAATTGATGGCTCGATCCATGATTTGTCCAGGTTATTATTTTTAATGGGTAGACAATTGGCGCACACTGGCTTAAAATTATTGTAAACATATCTTAATATGGAGGTTTACAATGAGGTGATAAACATATGTTAATGCATAATTAACAGTAGACTTTGTAACGGTCATTCATCCATTTGGCAATGCAATTTCCAGATGTTATAAAAAATGTTTTGAAAGGGAGCAGCAAGATAAGTATGAGTAATGTTGATTTAATTAACCGTTTAGAGGAAAAGGTATTGGCCGGTCAGGATATTACCCGGGAAGAGGCTCGAAAGTTGGAAGAATTAACAGGGTCTGACCTGTATCATTTGTTTGCTGCCGCCAGCAGGATTCGTGATATACGGGCTGGCAAAAAGGTGGATCTTTGTTCTATTATCAACGCCAAGTCCGGTCGGTGTTCAGAAAACTGTAAATTTTGCGCCCAGTCTGCGCATCATCAGACTGGAGTGGACGTTTATGATTTGTTGGATGGGGAGACAATTATAGAACGAGCACTTCAGATGGAAGCGGAAGGAGCTGGGCGGTTCTCCCTGGTGACCAGTGGCCGGGGGATAAGTGAAGGCGATTTTGTTAAGGTCTTAAGCATTTACCGGCGTTTGGCCCGAGAAACCAACCTGAAGCTTTGTGCATCCCTGGGGATAATCACTGAAAACATGGCTCGAAGCTTAAGGGAAGCCGGTGTAAGCATGTACCATCATAACGTGGAAACATCGGAAAGCTACTTTCCACAAATATGTACTACGCACAGTTATCAAGACCGCATCAACACCATAAAAGCTTGTCAGGCTGCGGATTTGGATGTTTGCAGCGGCGGGATTATTTCGATGGGTGAAACCATGGGCCAGCGTTTGGAGATGGCCTTTACTTTAAGGGAATTAGAAGTGCAGTCTATACCCATAAATATTCTCAATCCCATCGCAGGTACTGCCCTGGAAACACAACCGGTGTTGCCTCCCTTAGAAATATTACAAACTATAGCAATTTACCGTTTTATTTTACCACAAGCAATGTTGCGGTTCGCAGGTGGTCGCGAAAATGCCCTGCGAAATTTGCAGTCTATGGGTTATTTAGCAGGAATCAATGCTACATTGGTGGGTAGTTATTTAACCACATCCGGTCGTACTGTGGCGGAAGATATTCAAATGATACTGGATATGGGGTTAGTAGTATAGTAATCAGGAAAAAGTGAGCTGCAACCGTTAAACCCGGAGGAATCCTGACGGGCTTCGCACTTAACGCGGAGTCCCTTCATTTTTAAAGTGGAATAATTTATCAAATTTTCTGACCGCTGATTAACTGCTCATCTTGACTTTTCTTTTACATCTTTAAAGAATCTTTAAAATTGAATGTTATAGTCTAAAGGATACGACTACAAAGGAGGGAAAAAGATGCAAGATGCCCTACAGGTTGGTCCTTTTCTGCTCAAGACGCAATGGTTGGTTATTATTCTTTCCGCTTTAGTGGGTTATTTTGTTATAAAATATCGTTTGAAGACAGCTGGATATCCAGATCAACGGATGATCGAGACGATCGAAAACAGCTTACTTATCGCCTTTATGGTATGGAAATTTAGCTTGATTCTTTTTGATCCGGTAAGTGTTGTTATCAATCCTTTGACTTTACTCTATTTCTCGGGTGGCGAGCGTGGGATCTGGTTGGCCGCGGTAGCTGCAATCTTTTATTTTTACCGTCGTGCGCAAAAGGACCAAGTTTCAGTTTGGGTTTATGGGGATTTATTAGCTGCAGGTTTTTTGGCTGCCACCGTAGTGTACTATATGATTGACTTGGTTTGGGATAAACAAATGGTTTGGGTTGATGGGAGTAAAATTATCATCGCCTTGCTTATTCTCCTGCTGATTTTTCGGAGAAGCAAAGAAATCGGCAAGCCGTCTGTCTTGAATCTAGTTTTATTGTGGTTTAGCTTGGGTCAAGTGTTTATTTTGTTTTTGAACCCGCTCAAACAGAATGATTGGTGGGGGTTTTCCCAAGAGCAAATTCTCTATTTAAGCCTGGCCGCACTTTGTCTTGGAATAGATTGGGTTGCGGGGAAAAAAAGACTGAACAAAAATGCATAGGGGGAAGTTCGGTGGAGAATGTTTCAGTTCTATTTGCCTTTACGGCAGGGATGTTATCGTTTTTGTCGCCGTGTGTATTTCCCTTAATTCCGGCTTATGTTGCCAATCTTACCGGTTCAACGCTTGGAAACAATAGGGTGGAGGTTTCCAAACGATTGTTGCTGGCTCGTTCTCTCAGTTTTATTATGGGTTTTAGTTTAATCTTTGTGCTGATGGGGGCATCGGCCAGCGTACTGGGACAGATTTTCACCCATAACCGGGATATTGTCCAAAAAATAAGCGGGCTTTTGATCATTGTCTTTGGTTTGCAGATGGCTGGAATCCTAAAACTGCGTTTTCTTATGATGGAAAAACGTTGGGAAGCTAAACTAACAGGGGAAAAGAATATTTGGCGATCCCTCCTTCTGGGCATGTCCTTTGGGGCCGGCTGGACACCTTGTGTCGGTTTGGCACTGTCTTCAATTCTCCTGCTGGCCGGATCTGCAAATACGGTTTATAGTGGGATACTTATGCTTTTCGTTTATTCATTGGGTTTAGGCATCCCGTTTCTGGCAATTTCCCTGATTATTACGTATTCTTTGCGCGTTGTGAGGAAAATTAATCGAAGTTTGGGCATGCTCTCCTTAATCAACGGCTGGATTCTCATTGGCATGGGCTTATTGTTGTACACAGGCCAGTTGCAGAAGCTAAGCGCTTGGCTAGCCGGTTTTACCTATTTTACGTATTAGAAGGGAAGATTTAGCAGTGAAAAAATATTTAGCGGTTGTTGCTTTAATCGGACTGGTGATTTGGGGGTTGTATGATGTGGGGGGGAGCAAGAGTAAGAGCCCTGATGCGACGCCCAATTCAGCCGGAGTGTCAACGAATACGGATCAAGGGCAGCAGGCGACGGTCGGTCTGGAAAAAGGGAATCTGGCGCCGGATTTTGAACTGCGCACTGTAGACGGGAAGGCAATGAAGCTTTCCAGCCTCAGAGGGAAAAAGGTGATTGTCAACTTCTGGGCAACCTGGTGTCCGCCCTGTCGCCTGGAGATGCCGGAAATGGAAAAGTTTTATACCAAAAATAAAAACGAGGGGATTGAAATCCTGGCCGTCAACCTGACCAAAGCGGAAAAGAGCCGGGCGGATGTTCCGGCGTTTATAGAAGCGTATGGTATTACTTTCCCTGTACTTCTGGACGAAAACAGCGATGTAGCCCGGCTTTACAAAGTATCGTCTATTCCTGCCAGTTTCATTATTGATACTCAGGGTGTGATTCGAGAGAAAATCGTGGGACCCATGACCTACGATTCGATGGAAAAGATGGTGGGCAGCATAAAATAAGGCTACTGTTTAACGGGGTAACGGAGCTCGGATGGAATGGGTCGGCGTTTATCACAGAGCGGATGGAGGTATGTTCATGAACACTAAGGGGAAGTCTGTTTTAATTGTCGAAGACGATGCTAAAATCCGCCAGCTTGTTAAGGTGTATCTGGAAAGGGAAGGGTACGAGGCCTTGGAAGCGGAAGACGGGGAAGACGCTTTAGAAAAGTTTAAACAATTTGACCCCTGTTTGGTGATTTTGGATTTAATGCTGCCCGGAGTGAGCGGTGAAGAAGTCTGTACAACGATCCGGACGGATTTGAAAAGCAATGTGCCGATCATTATGCTGACAGCCAAAGTAGAAGAGACTGAACGTATTCAGGGATTAAGAATGGGTGCGGATGATTATGTCACCAAACCGTTCAGCCCTCAGGAATTGGTCACCAGAGTCGAGGCCGTCTTGCGGCGGACTGCTCAGCGCTGCAGCAAAATAACCTACCGGGGACTCACTCTGAAACCGTTAAGGGGGGAAATTCATTACAAGGGAGAATCTATTGTTTTGACGCACCATGAATATCGTTTGCTGTATTTTCTCATGAGGCATCCCAACCAGATCTTGACCAGGGAACAGATTGTAGAAGAACTTTATCCGAATCAGGAAAAAATTGTTACGGAAAGAACGGTTGACGTGCATATCGGCAAACTGAGGGAAAAGCTTAAATATGACGGTGAGAGTGAAATTATTGAAACGGTCAGGGGAATGGGGTATCGCTTTGTCGCCTTCTAAAAACTGGTTTTTTTGGCGAAGAAGTATTTTGGCAAAATTAATTCTGATTAATCTACTGATTATTGCGATTGTGATTTGGCTGGCAGGTGTTTCCGTCAAAGATTTCGCCTGTTTGCTTGCCAAGCAATATCAGGTTATTGGCGGAGCATCGAGCAATTTGTTTGACCGGACCATGCAATTTTATCTAATACGAGCAAGTATTCTGGCGGTGAGCGTGGCCGGTATTCTTTACTATTTCCTGGTAAGGAAGCTGATCTTGCCGTTGCAGCACTTGGGAACTTCGGCTCAAAAGATGGCCAGAGGGGAGTTTCAGCCTTGCCGGGAAATTTCGTCCGAAGATGAAATTGGCCGCCTTATCTCTGACTTTAATCATCTATCCTCCAAGTTACAGCAAACAGAGGAACTCCGGAAAAAAATGGTGAGCGACATAGCTCATGAACTACGGACGCCTCTCACGAATCTTACAGGCTATCTGGAAGCTTTAAGCACCGGCGTCATTCAGGGAAATCTGGGGCTTTACCGCTCATTGCATGAGGAAGCGCTGCATTTGACTGGCTTGGTGGAGGAACTTCATCAATTAAATATTTGGGAATCGAAAAGGCTGGGACAGAACGAGCTGCAGAAAATTTCCGTGGAGAATGTTCTTGAATCAACCCTTAAAAGTTTTGAATTGGAAATGAGAAACAGGGACATCAAAGCAGAGGCTAATATTCAGGCTGCAGATGTTTTAGGAAACAAAGAGGGCCTCAAACAGGTCATCACCAACCTGCTGAAAAATGTCCTGAAATATGACCGGGGTGGCTGGGTGAAAATTGAGGGAAAAACGGAGGACCGTGTCTATAAAGTCGTGGTGACTAATTTGGGGCAACCCATTCCTGATGACAAAGCGGACCTAGTGTTTGAGCGTTTTTACCGTCTGGATTCCTCCCGCAACCGCAAGACCGGAGGAGCGGGTCTCGGATTGGCTATTGTCAAAGAAATTATTGACCAACACCGTGGGGAGGTCGGTTTAATTTCCCGGGAAGATGAACATTCCTTTTGGTTTACAGTTCCTTTAGCAGATGTAGGAGAGGAGAAATAGACATGAATCATTCCTTAATTAAGAAAATTGTCCTTTTTACGCTAAGTGCTTGTCCAATGGGAAGGTCAATGGGAACAGTATTGAAAGAAGTAGCTGCTTTATTTCCTGAATTGAATTTTGAAACGGTGTATGTAGAAATTCAGGTGGAAGAAGCCAATTATTACCGGATTAAAACAAATCCTACGACGCTTTTCGTCGATGAAAATGGCAGAGAGCAATATCGTCTGGAAGGTTTTCATGAAACAAACATTGTTAAAAATACCATAGAAAAGATTAAGCAAAAGAAGATTGAATTGGTACCGGAATTGGCGGAAAACAAAGAGACTGTCGAGAAGTATGTCCTTTACCTTTTAAAAGACGGTAAATTTTCGCCAGTGGAAGTAGCCTATCGTAACCGGACCTCGATCAAAGCACCCCGCATCACTGCCATTACTTTACTTGTCCAAGCTTCTAAAGAAGGTTACAGTAACCCATTTCCCCCGGGAACAACATTGGAATTGGTTCAATTTCGCGATACGACTGGAATCATTACGCTCAAGCTGACAACAGATGTGGATCAAGCCACGTTGGAAACGATGAAAGAGGCTTTACAGCAAACACTCTCCCAGTATGGTATTAAGCAAGTGGAGCTCGTTTTACAAAAACAATAAGGGGAGTGGGTTCTGTTGCATACAGGTTTAAGTGTAATGATTTTCGCTTTTTCCCTCGTAGCCGGCTTTCTTGGAGCTTTACTCGGTTTGGGAGGAGGAATCATTATTATTCCTGCCCTGAAAGGATTATTTATACACTGTCATTACATTAATCGTCCTTTGTGTCCTTATCATAAGCTTTACACTCGGCAAAGCTTTGTAGCTTTTAATGATAACTATGCTAACTTATCAACTCTGAAGTCTTGGCAGCAAGCCCGGGAATAAAATCACCCAGGGTATACTGTATATTAATGCTTTTAATTTAAGGGGATGGTCCAGATGTAAAACTTAATATTCCAAACTGTAAATACTAGTTATAAGGAGGTTTGAACAAGTTGGCTAATGTTCAATTGCTTGGAGACGACAATCCCGAAACCAAAGATATTTTTGCCAAACTAAAACAAAAATTTGGAGAGGTGCCACCACCTTTTCGGGCTATGGCTAACCACCCTGAATACCTAAAAATTGTCTTGCAAAAGATGGAGACGATAATGGGTTCGGATGCCTTAGATCAAATAACAAAACTAGTTATAGCCTTTACTGTGTCCACTTTAAATAACTGTGAGTTCTGCATAAACTTATATGCGCAGCAACTTAAGGATACGGGCTTTACGGACAAACAGTTTGTTGAACTACTGGCGATGATTGATTTTGTAGGGAGCATGAACCACTTTAACAATGGTTTGCTGATTAAGCCGAACATTGAGAGATGAATTAGGTAGGTTTCAAGTATAGCCGGAGCTTTGATCAAATAGCTTTACTTCCGCTGCTAACCACTAAACAGTTTAGGGGGGCGAATTGACTCGCCCCTTTTTGATATACCCTGCCATAATAAAAAATACACAGCCTACTTCAGAGAGGCGGAAACGCGATGAGGAAGTTTTCAGGTTTATTATGGTTAATGCTTATGCTTTTCGTGTTAACTGAAACTTTAGCCGGATGTGCAAACTCCGGGGTTGCTGCTGTCCCGGCCAGAATTGGGGTTCTCACGATAGGGGATTCCAGAATGATCAAAGTTCAAGGACTGCAGAAGGGCTTGCAGGAGTTAGGGTTGACGGATGAAGAGGTGGCTTTTGAGATTTTTAATGCCAAAGACAATCACAAAAAGCTAGCCGAGGAAGCTCTTAAGCTACTAGAGGGGCAGCCGGATGTTATCGTGGTTACCGGGGTAGTGGAGGCTGAGGCTCTGATGGAAAAATTAGCGGGACACAAGCCCATCCCCGTCGTTATGATCGGAGTGACATCCCCCAAGGATCTGCAACTAATCAACGGGTATGAAGAACTGGGTATACCCGTAACCGGGGTAGCCAACGGACATGTGGAGTTGACAGGGAAACGTATGGAACTCCTGCACTTGCTGTTCCCGCAGCGCTCCCGGATTCTGCTCCTGTATGACCCGCGCTTGCGGGCCAGTGTGCTGGCTTTGGAGCGGGCACGTCATTCAGTCCAAAACTCCTATTCAATTGAACCCATTCCGGTAAGTAATGACCAGGATATGGAGTCTTTCCACCGCCGTTCCTTTTCTGCCAGGGAATCGATACTTGTTTTGCCCAGCTACTTTTTAGAAGCAAGGTTCCGGGAAATCCGTGATATTTCTCTGGAGAAACGAATCCCAGTAATGGGGCTTTATGAAAGTGAGACTGAGGCAGGGTTTACAGCATCTTACGGCCTTTCTTATTTTGATCAAGGATATCAGGCCGCTCGCTTAGTCATAAGAATGTTGAAGGGAGAGGCAGCCGGTATTCCTTTTGAAGCGCCAGACTCCGTTCGATTGAAGATAAATGTCCAGGCTGCTGATTACATTGGGGAGAGTGTGTCACCTGTCGGTTTGAGTTACGGGGAGAAGGTTTATACGATCAAGGAGTGAAAGCCTTGCCGAAATCTGAAATTCCATGGCAGAGCCGGATCAAGGTCCGTGTGCTCCTGTTTGGAGTCGTGATGTCCATTGTACCAGTCGTTTTAATCAGTTTTTATTATTTTTACTCTACCAGGCATAATCTGGAACAAAACGTGCAAATTCAAAACAAGCTCCTGGCTGAGCACCTGGTTCAGGAAGTAGATTCTCTATTGAGTCAGACAGAGGACAGGCTGAGAAACGCCTATTTTCCCACTTCTGCTTTGCTTCAGGAGACAGGTCAGACACAGCTCTACCGGATTCTGGCGGAAATACCCATGGCTGAAGAGGCTGTGGTACTGGATGCAGACGGCAATGTCCGCCAGGGAGTGAACAGGTTCAAGATAGTCAATGATCCCGGAGCCCTTAAGTGGCGGACACCGGATATGCTGGAAGGATTGAAAGCCAGGCAAGTATATTACGGAAATGTAACTTTTACGGGTACGTGTATTCCTTTTGTCAGAATTGTTGTGCCTTATTACTCGGCGGATGGGCGCACTTTTCTGGGTGGAGTCGGGGTTCAGGTGCGGTTGCGAAGCTTGCTGGCTTTGGTAGGTTCAAAGCATATTGGGAACAAAGAAGATGTCTTCTTGGTGGATGCCCGAGGCAGGCTGATCGCTCACAGCGACTTTACGAAAGTGCTGGAAAAGATTGACGTGGCACAACTGTCTACTGTAAGGCATTTTATGGAAAATGGGAATCCGGAAGAGTTGCCTGTCCCTAACCGGTATCTTAGCACGAACGGGCAGGAAGTGCTCGGAGTCTACAGTAAGATCCGGAGAACGGGCTGGGCGGTCATCGTGGAACAACCGGTTGCGGTGGCTTTTGCCTCAATTCACGCCCTGTTGCTAAGACTGGTCTGGTTTCTGGTTACAATTGCGTCGGGGTCAGTTCTTATAAGTATTTTTTTTGGCTTAAGTTTTACGAAACCGATTGAATATTTGGAACGGATGGTAAGAAGGGTTGGCAGGAGAGAATCAGACACTGAGATTTCCTTGGGACGGAAGGATGAGCTGGGACATCTGGCAAGCTCGTTTAATGACATGGTTGTGCAACTGAGTCAGCAATCCGAGAGACTTCTGCAGGAAAAGGAGCGCCTCGACACCATTGTGCACGGGATTGGTGCCGGATTGGCTCTAATCTACCGCGATCACCGGGTTGCCTGGATGAACCCGGTCTTGGACAATTGGGTCAGGCCGGGTTTGCACCGCCCTGAGACTGCTTGTTATCAAGTGTTGGCAGGCTTGGGTGCCCCGTGCGCTGATTGTCCGTTATTAAACAATGCGGAGATGCCGTCCGGTGAGGATTTAATTACCGCTTTGACGCAGAACGGGGAGCAGCGCCTCTTCCGCCATCGCATTTACCGGCTGGAACATGTGCGTGAGGATGACCCCCAGTATTTGCTTGTGGTCGAAGATATCACGGAACAGCGCAGGATGGAAGAAATGGTCATGCAGGCAGACAAACTTTCCGCTTTAGGGTTAATGGCTTCCGGGTTTGCCCACGAGATCAACAACCCGTTGGCTACCATTCAGGTTTACGCTGAAGACTTGGAGGAACGATTGCAGACGGAACAGGAAGAATTGGCTGCTTCAGGAGAAATCACACGGTATTTGCGCGTAATAAGGGAAAACATTGCCCGCTCCAAACAGATCACCCAGAGTTTGCTGAATTTCTCCCGCAAGTCGGAATGGAGGGAGGAATGGATCGATGTTGCTGCGGTTTTAGAGGAAAGTCTGGCCCTTTTTAAGCATTCATTTAGCAAAAAAGGAGTTAGTCTGAGTAAAGATTGGCCGGATGACCTGCCTAAGGTTATGGGGGACGCTTTGCAATTAATGCAGGTCCTGGTTAATCTTTTGAACAATTCCCTTGATGCCGTATCCATTGGAGGCTCTATCACAGTCCATGCACACCGGGACAACGCCCAGGTGGTCATCCGTGTTGCGGATAACGGAGAAGGGATTGAAGAAAAGCATATTCCCAAAGTTTTCGATCCCTTCTTTACCACGAAAGAAATTGGAAAAGGAACGGGGCTGGGGCTTTCTATTTGTTATGGCATTATCTCCCGTATGGGTGGGGCGATCTGTTTGGAAAGCAGGAAGGGTCTGGGGACGGAAGTGACCATAACCCTGCCTGTTCTTAAGGGAGGAAGCGTTTGATGACAGAGTGGAGAAATTCCAATGTTATAATTGTCGATGATGAAACTGATTTGCTCGAATTATTGACAGGGCGTTTCCAGCGCAAGGGGTGCAATGTCGTAGGGCTGACATCATCGGAAACGGCTGCCCGGCTTCTCAGGACAGAGTCTTTTGATTTAGGAATTTATGACATTAAGTTGCCGGGAATGGACGGCGTGGAACTGTTGCGTCTGAGCAAAGAAATTAACCCGGACATGGAAGTCATCATGCTGACCGGGCATGGCACTGTGGAAACTGCCATTGAGACAATGAAACTGGGCGCGTATGATTATCTGCGTAAACCCTATGCATTGTCCGAACTGGACGTCATTGCAGCCAAGTCGCTGGAAAAGAAAAAACTTAAAGAAACGAACACCGGCTTAAAGCAAGCCCTTCTTGCGGGTACGAACAAATTCTCCATCATTGGCCAAAGCCCGGGCATTAAGAATATCCTGGATTTGACGCTTCGTTTGGCCGACAGTAATATACCGGTTCGCATTGAAGGGGAGAGCGGTACCGGCAAGGAATTGATTGCCAAAGCCCTGCACTTTTGGAGCAGCAGGGCGGAACAGCCGTTTATTGCGGTCAATGTCGGCGCTCTGCCGGAAAATCTGCTGGAGTCGGAACTGTTTGGCCATCTTAAGGGAGCCTTCACCGGAGCAGTCACGGAGAAAAAGGGTTTGGTCGAAGTGGCCGATCAGGGAACCCTGTTCCTGGATGAGATTGGGGAGATGCCGCTCAACATTCAGGTTAAGCTGCTGCGTTTCTTGGAGAGCCAGGAATTCCGGCGGGTCGGGGATTCCCGCTTGCGCCAGGTGAATGTCCGGGTAGTTGCTGCAACCAACCGGATTTTGGAGCAGGAAGTGTCCAAGGGCAAATTCCGGGAAGATCTGTTTTTTCGCTTAAATGTGATGAAGCTGACCTTGCCTCCGCTGCGGGAGCGTAAAGAAGATATCCCCCTGCTGGTTGAACATTTCCTGGCCCTGCATGGACGGGGACAGGATGTTTCAATTTCGGCGGAAGGATTGAAAGCTCTGAGCCGGTATAGTTTTCCCGGCAATGTGCGCGAACTTTCGCACATGATTGAGCGGGGGATCATTTTGGCCCAGGGGAGGGAAATCCAAGTGCGGGATCTCCTGATTCCGTCACGCAATCCGTTTGAAACTGATGAAGAGGATAAACTCCTGCCTTTGCACGAATTGGAAAAACGGCACATAGCCAGGGTACTGGCGTCCTGCCAGGGGAACAAAACCCAGGCCGCCAAGGTTTTAGGTATCAGTGTACGCAATTTGTACCGAAAGCTGGAGGAATACAAAATCAGCGAGTAGGAGCAATTAATAACTATGACATTTTAACAGGTTAAGCAAGACAAATTGACAGAAAAATCGGCCAAACTGTGTTGAAAAGCCCGGTTTAAGGCCGTTTTTTAATGGCATAAGTTTTGCAAAAGCAATGTTCGGTTAAAAATAAAGTCTCATTTCGCAAACAACTGAGGCTTGGCAGAACAATGAGGAGGAGTGGATATGAGCAACGCGGATGAGCAAGGCTCAAAAAAAGGTCCGCACTGGGGTATGGTCATTGACCTGGCCAAATGTGTAGGATGTGATACTTGCACTGTTTCCTGTAAAGCGGAGAACAGAACTCCGCCGGGAGTGTCCTACAATGTTGTGCTTGAAGAAGAACACGGTCAATTTCCCAATGTTAAACGGGTGAACCTGCCGCGACCGTGTATGCAATGTGACAAGCCTGCCTGTGGCCAGGTCTGTCCGGTACGGGCAACCTACAAAGCGGAGAACGGCATTGTGGTCATCGATTATGACCGCTGCATCGGCTGCCGCTATTGTATTGCAGCGTGTCCTTACGGTGCCCGCTCTTTTGACTTCGGACAGTCCTATGCCCAGGAAATGCTGGGCTATGCTCAGGTGCAGGCACCGGAATACGGTGTTGCAAGGGGATCCCGGGAACCAGGGAAAACTCCGGTTGGCACCGTGCGCAAGTGCATGTTTTGTTTCCACCGGCTGGAGCGGGGGGAAGAACCGGCCTGCGTGGAGACCTGCCTGGGGGATGCACGTTTTTTCGGGGATTTATCCGACCCGAACAGCAAGGCGGCTAAATTGGCAGCCAATCCCCGGGCCTTTCGCCTCAAGACTGCGGTAAAAGTCAAGTAATTTACCGAAAAAATATAGGAAGGTGATTTCCATGATTTAGTTGATTTTTAGAAAAAAGGGTACACTAAATAAACCCTCCATCTACAAAAGGTAAT
>NZ_JAFLRH010000031.1 GCF_017310645.1 Paradesulfitobacterium ferrireducens
GCATTAAAACAGATAACAAAATCTTTGGAAAATACGTTGTAGTGACAAAAATATTATTGATGTATGCCTCAAAGCCTTGCTACGACTGGTACTGGAAATTTTTTACGCCAAACTTGGGTATTAATTCCTGCACGCTTGACAGAATTTCAGTGCTTACGTCGTCTAGGGCGTGATTGCCATCGATTTCTATAATCTTTTGCCCTTTCCTGCCTAATTCGTTAACCAAAAGGTTGTAGTTACTTAGTACCTCCCGCAATATGTTCTCCTGTTCAAATAAATCCACCTGAAACCTCTTGTCGGCAATGCGTTGCAGCGTGATGACCGGATCAACACGGATAAAAATCGTTAAATCCGGGGCAATTGCCTCGGCGTTAATTTGTTTAAGCCAGGCCAGAGGAAAGTTCCGGCCTTGATAAGCGAGGGATGAGAGTAAATATCTGTCACAAATCACATGATACCCTTTAGCCAATGCCGGCAGAATGGCATGATTTAGGTGGTCCAAACGGTCAGCCGCAAAAAGCAAGGCCATTGTATCCGCTCCTAACCCTTGTATCCGTTTATTTAAGGCCTGGCGAAGAAGAACCCCTACCGGTCCTTCACTCGGTTCTTTGGTCAGGAGCACTTTACGTCCGGTTGTTTGTTCCAGCCAGGCATGGAGTCGGCTGGCTTGCGTGCTTAGCCCCGAACCGTCAACCCCTTCAAATACAATAAACTTCCCTTTCTCTTGGCGATTAAGGCTTTTGTCTGTAAGCATATGCCATCCACTCCCCCGTCAGTTTCCTAAGTTATTTTAACCCTTTTTGAGATTTAAGACCAGAGTCGGCCAAAAAATCAGCCCCCATCCAGGTTGGATGAGGGCTGATTTAAGGGGAATTGTGAGTACTTAGCTGACTTTGTTCATGACCCGCAGCTTATCGGCCAGTAGAGCCACAAATTCTGAATTAGTCGGTTTTTGTCGTTCAATATTCATCGAATACCCAAAAATCCTTTTAAGGGTGTCGGTATGTCCTCTTTCCCACGCCAGTTCAATGGCATGGCGAATCCCGCGTTCCACCCGGCTGGGCGCTGTATCATATTTTTTGGCGATGGCCGGGTAAAGCTCTTTCGTCACCGCACCCAAAAGAGAAACATCTTCAACCACCATGAGGATGGCGTCACGTATGTATTGATAGCCCTTCACATGTGCCGGAATTCCAATCTGATGCATCATAGAAGTCACTTCCGCTCCTAGATTGACCGTACTCCCTACGGACGTAACCGGAGTCGGAGCCGAGGTGAAGGTGCCCACCGGCATCGCACTTTCATGTGTAAGAGCCCTGATTCTCTTGCCTAAGACATCTAAATCAAAAGGTTTAAGGATGAAATAATCCACTCCGAGCATCATTGCCTGATGGGTTAAGGATTCTTGTCCGAAAGCTGTTAGCATTATGACTTTTGGTCTGGGGGAAGTTGTACGGGAACCTATCCTCTCTAACACTCCTAAACCATCTAAGCTCGGCATCACTAAATCAATGATGACCAAATCCGGCTCGTGTGTCTGAATTAAATCCCAAGCCTCTACTCCGTTGTAGGCCAGTCCAATGACTTGCAGATCATCCTGGCTTTGCAGGTAGTCCTGTAGCATTTGACATAAACTGCGGTTGTCATCCGCGACAACGATTTTGATTTTTTTCCCATTCTGCCATCATCCCGCCTTAAGTGTTTTTACCGGACGGCGTAAGCGTTTATTAAGCTTTATTTTCTAATTCCCGCCGGTGACCTTATTATACGTTACCCCCTATGTCGAAATCGCAAAAAATTAGGAAAGGTAACAGAAACGCGGAAATGGTTGAAGGCGCTAAAGCAAAGGTGATCTGGATAAATATGGTAATAGCTTCTCAACGCAAATTCCGCTTTTTTTCACAAACTAGCCTTCCGAATTTAGAAAGAAGGCGAATCTGCGGGAGCAAAGGCATGCTTTAGCAAAACATATCCTCCAATAGCGATTAAGGTGTTATTAAAGAAGGCTTCGACGACTTTAAATCGTTCGTTTTCTTCCAATTCAAAATAAGGCGCACTCTTTCCGTTGATGATAATCAGGCTTCCTGACCGCATGACCTGCCGCCATAACTGCTGCCGTCACAAACCCTCCTCAGGAAAGCCTAAGATGCTTGCCAAAGGGATTTCTTGATGTGATGTCAAAGTTATGCTTTCCTCTTCGGGATGAACTGCTTTAATCAAACCTCCGGTTAAGGTCGGCGGCTCGCCGGTAAGCAGGAAATAAGCCGGTTCGTTTCTTTGGATGCAGGCATCAAGATAATGTTTAAGATTTTCCCAACTGACATTGTCACTCATTTTCTACCCACCTTTCTCAAGAGCAGCATGAATCGTGTTTATCTTCGTGAATATCCAAGCCTAAACGGGAAAAAATAGTATTTAGCGAACACAAAGGAGGTTCAAACATGATAGCTGCAGTCGACAAGAATACATGCATCGGATGCGGAGCCTGTCCTTCCGTCTGTCCTGAAGTCTTTCAGATGGATGATGACGGTTTAGCCATTGCTTATGTCAACCCAGTCCCTTCGGAAGTCGAAGATTCAGCCAAGGAAGCAGCGGACGGCTGCCCGGTTGATGCAATTCATGTCAGCGAAGACTAGTTTCAAAAGAACAAAACAGGTTTCAGGGAATGAAAAAGCGGATGGGAAGCCATCCGCTTTTCTTCTAAACCCTTAAGCAATTACCTGACTCACCACAGAATGCAGTTCCTCTTTCCCAATCCGGTCTAAAAGGCGTCCGAGCCGTTCCTGCGGTTTAGCTTTCTCGTTGTAATAGTGAATGACTGCGTCTACAGCCGGAAGAATTTGATCACGCTGCAGGTTTTCGAGAAGAAGCTCGGCAATCCGCGGCTTCACTCCTCCATTTCCTCCGACATAAAGATGATAACCTTTGCTGGTCCCCATTAGCCCTAGATCAACCGTCGCTGCATCCGTGCACTTATTAGGACATCCAGCGACCGCAATCTTAAATTTCGAAGGCAGGGACATACCATGATAGTTTTTATCAAGCTGAAGCCCAAGCTCCAGAGTTTCTTGCAGACCGCGCTTGCAGAAAGTTCGGCCCGGGCATACTTTGATACTGCGCACACATAACCCGACCGCATGTCCGGGATCCATCCCGAGGTCTTCCCAAGCCTTCGGCACGTCCGCCGGGTCAAGCCCTACAATAGCAATCCGCTGAGCCGTGGTCACTTTAATCGCAGCTGCTTGATATTTTTCCGCGACATCCGCAATTTTCCGCAATATTTCCGGAGTTGCCACCCCTGCCGGGATATGAGGGGCTATCGCATAAGTCTTTTTATCCATCTGTAAAATCGAACCCGGGGGCTGTGCTTTGGCAGCTGCTTCCGGAGACATTTCCCCTTGCTCCACTGAATTGATCTTATTCAAGAGAGCATTGGCATCCAGTCCGTGCATCTGGGCCGCATTAGCCAGCGTTTCATTCACGGAAAAAGGGCAGCCTAAACAATGCAAACCCATTTCTTGCATGGCATCCACCGTTTTAGGGTTGGCTGCCATGATATCCTTTAGTTTCATATCCAGAGTGAAAGCCATGTTATCACCTATCCATCAAAGATTCCGGATTTAGCCATGAATGAGCATGGGCAAACAATGCGTGCATACGTGTTTTTCTTCTCCCTGAAAAACATAAGTAATGACCGGGGTCAGTTCACTGCTCGTTCCGCAGTGTTCGCATTCATGCTCTAAATGTTCTTGAGCCATTTTGAAGCCCTCCTTTCTTCCGAAATTAGTCTATCATATAAAAACTTTCGGTAGTGTGACTTTGGGCACATCTCGCCAACAGTTTTTGTCATTTGTCCTAAATCTATTCTTGCGAAAATGGATAAAGCCGCCCGGTTGTTGAGCGGCTTATAGGCCTTGGTTTATGTCAATGAAAGCAGAGATAGCATACCGTTCCTACCAGGACATAAAACAAACCGACATACAACCGCAGCGGCATGCGGCTGCCACTGTCTCTATCCGGCAGTTGATCCGGGCCAAGTCCCAAGAAACTCTCCATAACTGTTCCCCCCAACTAAGGAGAGTCCATCTGTTGGCTTCATCTCAATAATCCGCCAGCCATCCTTTGTTTGCTCCAGAGCGAAAAGAAAAGTGGTCGGATTATGATCATTCCAATATACTTTGGTCACAATCCTTTGAGGATTATCCGCAGCTATAAAATCTACCCTTTGGACTGCTAAAAAAGGATCTCCCCGGAGCTGTTTTTCCCAGGTGCGAAATTCCGCCAGAGCTTTTGCGGAATTGTCACTAAACAAATGGTGTGCCAGATCAAGCTGCCTTGAATCCATAAGATTCCAAAAATGTTGGACAGTCGCACGGGCCGAATCATTATACCCCGGGTCAGCCAGCGTCGTCCATACCACCTCAGGGCTTTCCCATACCATCATCCCTAAGAAAGCAACGAGAATTAAGCCAATGACCCAGATATACCGGCTATGACGCATTGATTTCCCTCCCTTTTCTATACTTGTCCTTACTTAATTGTAGGAGGGAAAGTTCAAGTTCATGACATTATCCGAAAACTTTTCTTAAAAGATTAAGTATAAACTCGGGCAGACGAACGTAATAGATCTTCATTTTGACCCCTCCTTTAACTCGTTGCTCATTTATCTTATGCTGACTGATTCAGAAACGTCCGTTTAGGTTAAGTGGTAATTGTTAACAGCTTCCTCCAGCTGGGCCACCAGACGGCGCTCTTCCTCGGAAGAGGCCGTTAAATAGAGTCTGCCAATAATCGAAGTAATGATGCGCAATACATCTTCAAGTACTAGTTTTTCCTTCATTGCTAATTGACTGCTGGTCTCGATTAAGGCAATTCCAAATTGATGTCCCACCCCATCCTGCATCATTTTGGTACACGTCTTGCCCAGGAGCCTCATGACAAGGGATGCCTCCTGTACGTCTAACTGGCGGATGGCATCTATGGTTGTGGTTAACCCCCGAACCATACGCACCCCGACATTAGCCCAATTCACTTGTTGACTGTCCATATATTTCCCTCCATGCGCGTGTTTGTGCCTTACTATATGCCGGAAACCACGCAAGGGTTACTCTTACTGATTCTTTCGGTAAACAAGAAAACTCGGCTTGCGCTACGTTAGTCCCGGTGAGACTAACGCACTTGTTTAGTTGCACTTGTGCCACCAAAGATTTATGCTTTCTGATTGTTATTAGAAAAAGCCCTATTTGCGTTGATCTGATTCTACGCAAATAGGGCTCTGTAAACAGTGTATTATTTCCCTAGCTTAGGAACCCGGATGGAGGAAACCATCAATCCGGAAAGAGCCACCATACTCACAGGAAAGATAACCCAAGGAACCGTGCCGTGGAATAAGACCAATAAAGCTGTAAATCCTCCGGCAAACGTAATCGGAACCCCAAGAAAATGAGTGCTGATATTTAGAATATTAAAGCGGGCCAGCCGTATCGCCCCACACACCGGAAACACAATGGCGATGAGTAGACCCCATACCCCAAAATCCTGCAAGAACAGGCGATACGTGAGCAGGGCCGGCGCCACTCCAAAGGACACCAGATCACTCAAAGAATCGAGTTCTTTCCCAAAATCCGAGCTAACGGCAAGTTTCCGTGCTACTTTCCCGTCCAGGCTATCCATAAGCACAGATAAAAGAACCATCCCGGCAGCCAGCTTAAATTTGCCGTCTACGGTCCAAACCAGGGATAAGAAACCGAATACCAAATTGGCCAGAGTAAAAATGCTCGGGATCATCCGGGTATTAAGCGCCCGTTCGTTCATTAACTTTCACCAACCCCATTACTGTTACTCCGCCAACGACTTTCTCTCCGGGCTTAACGGCCACCTCGACGTACGGCGGCACAAAAAGTTCGGTACAGGAACCAAATTTGATCAGGCCGAAGCGTTCTCCCCGTACCACTTGATCCCCGGTTTTGACCCAACATACAATGCGGCGGGCGACGAACCCGGTGACTTGAGTGACTAATATCCGTAGATTTTGGTTTTCAATCCCTACAAAATTTTTTTCATTGACTTCGGAGGCATGGCTTTTAAATGCCGGCAGCATCTGACCGGGACGGTAATCCCGGTAAACCACGGTGCCGGACATTGGAACCCTGTTCATATGAACATTGAAAAGGCTAAGAAAAATCCGGATTCGGATGCTCTCACCATTTAGAAAACGGTCTTCAAATACCCTTTCTATATCCATAACCACTCCATCGGCAGGAGAGACCAACATGGTCTCATCCCCGGGAATCGTGCGCTCCGGGTTGCGAAAGAAATATAGAATGAATAAAAATAAGATAGCGGGTATGAGCGCGATCCAGGGCCAAATTAAATACAAGATTACGGACAAAACAGCTAAACCTAACAGATAAGGCCAGCTGTCGCGGGCAATAGGAAATTTCACCTGGCACAGACCCCCTCATTTTAATTGTATCTAGTTTATCATCTTTAAGGCATTTAGGAAAGCACTGCATTTTCCAGGGAATTTTCGAGCCAGGACTCCACCCCGGCTAAAACTTGCTCCCTTTCGGCACGGACATGCTTTAATAGCGGCAAGGAAGACAAGAACACCGAGCCATAACTTTTATGAATTACCCGGGCATCGAGCAAAATGACAATTCCCCGGTCGGCTTTTGAGCGAATCAAGCGCCCGAATCCTTGTTTAAACCGGATCACTGCCTCGGGCAAGAGATATTCCCGGAACGCATTATGCCCCTGAGCGCTTAGAAGTTCGGAGCGGGCTTCAATCAAAGGCAGAGTCGGCGGCCAAAACGGAAGCTTGACCATAATGACGCAGGAAAGCGGATCTCCCGGAATATCAATCCCTTCCCAAAAACTGTTGGCACCTAAAAGCACGCTTTGAGGATTGGCCAGAAATTGCTCCAAGACGGATTTCCGTCCCCCGTCAATTCCCTGTCCTAAAACTTCCACCCCGCTATGTTCCAGAAATTCAGTCAAATACCCGTGGGTTTCCCGTAAAAAGAGGTGTGAGGTGAAAAGCACGAGGGTCCGGCCGCGCATCCGTTCAACCACGGAAGATATAAAATGGGCTACTTGGGCGCCTGAGAGGTTAACCCCCTCATGCAAATCCTTCACGACATAAAAACGCATTTGCCGCTCGTAATCAAAGGGGGACTCGACTTTAAGCGTTCTGGTGGTAAGGGGCAGGCCGTTTTCACGCAGAAAATGGCTAAAATCACCGGCGATACTGATGGTAGCCGAAGTAAGAACGGCAGTCTCCAGGCGGGAAAAAATTTTTTCAGCCAAAATTGCGCTTACTTCGACCGGAGAAGACTTCAAACACAAGGATGGAAAACGTTCAAGCCAGTCGACCCGTTCCAGGGTATCTTCCTCAAAGATTAAGGACAGGACCTCGATAAACTCTTGCAAGCGGGCACAATTTCCGCCTAATTCATACAGGCTTTCTTCTAACAGTTCTACATCCTGCTTCGCCAGCAAAGATACGATCCTATCTAAGTTGGCGCTCACCCCCTGCAGTCTTTGACGCAAGTTTTCTGCCTGGACAGCAAATACTTCCCACCATGCTTGCCTGCGCTGCTCTGCCGTCAAGCGCAAAGTCTGCTCACTACCGATTATTCCCTTAAGAAACTCAAATAACTCGAAAGCTTGTGCCAGCACGGCTTGGCCCAGCTCCGGCAGCTCTGAAGCATCCGCATTAAAACTGATCCAGTCAAAATCGGGGAGTTCCTCTTCGTGTTTGCGCAAACGACTCTTTAAGTGCGCGATGAAACCGCCCCCGCCTTGGCGGTAGAGTTTATCCAGGAAAAGCTTGATCTGTTCCAGGCTAATCTTTACGGCCATTTGTTCGAGAGCCACTTCTTGAAAATGATGGGCCTCATCGACCACAAGATATTGGTGCTCAGGGAGCACGTTATAATCGGCCCGCATATCGGAAAAGAGCAGGGAATGGTTGACAACAATCACATCAGCCTCTTCCGCCTGCTTGCGCGCCCGCAGTAAAAAGCAGATCCCCGAGTAGGGGCATCGTTTAGGGTAACATCCGTCCGTATCCGCGCCCACCCGCTGCCAAACGCCGTCAATCCCCTGGAAGCGCGCCAGCTCCTGCACGTCCCCGCTCACTGTTTGCCTTAACCAGGATAGAATGCTTAAGGAAGCCAGCCTCTCTTCCAAAGGCAATTCTGAAATCGTCCCCAGATGTTCAGTCCACTTTTTAAGACAGAGGTAATTTCCTCTCCCTTTAAGGAGCGCCGATTGGAAAGGAAATGGCAGAGCCTGTCTGAGTAAAGGTAAATCCTTAGCATAGAGCTGTTCCTGCAATGGAATGGTATGAGTTGCCACCACAACTTTTTTCCCGGTTGTGCGGGCCCACCACAGGGCAGGAATTAAGTATGCCAAGGATTTCCCAGTGCCGGTCCCGGCTTCGATCACGGCATGGCCGGAACCTGTCAAAGCCGAAGTTACGGCTTCCGCCATTTTCACCTGGCCGCTCCGGCTTTCATAGCCATTCAGGCTTTGTTCGAGAATTCCTCCGGGAGTAAAGCACCCGATCACCCAGTCCCGGTCTTCGGGTATCCGTGACTTCGGCTTTTCCTCAAACCAGGCCGGGGATTCAGCCAGAATCAGACCGGTGCGAATGGGGCGGTCCGGGAAGGTTCGGATAATATGTTTGTGCAAGGCCTGGATAAAGCTCCTTCCTGACCATTCCTCCAACAAAGGGGCTGCTTGATCGAAGAAACTTTGATCCAGTTTACTTCCGTAGTCCCAGCAAGCCTCAAGCAATTTCCAGGCAGCCCAGGCATCCGCGCCGGCCCGGTGCCAGGATGGTGCTGAGGATTCGTTCAAATTGAGTTTATCCGCTAAAGTGCTCAAACGGTGATTGGGCAGCGCCGGAAAAAAGATGCGCGCAAGCTCAAGGGTATCCCAGATTCCTGCCGGGAAAAAAGCTCCAATCGCTCTCTCCAAGAAACTTAAGTCAAATGAGATATTGTGCCCGGCGATAATGGCTCCCTTAAGAAAATCCTTAATCTCTTCCCGGTAGTGCGCGATCGGTAAAGCCAATTGCAGTTCTGCTTCCGTAATTCCTGTCAGTTTAAGAACTTTTGCGGGTACCCTATGCCGAGGGCGCACGCAAAAGACAAGCGATCTTACCGGCTTACCGTCTTCGATTCGCCAGGCTGCAAATTCTATAATTTCATCCCGGTAACAGTCAAGACCGGTTGTTTCAAGATCCAGGACCACAATCGGTTCGTGCAAAAAGTTCTCCCCTCTCCTGAAGCCATTGTACACATTTTATCTTTAAGAATCAACGAGTGCAGGATTTTCAAAGAAGAGAGCGAATAATGATTATGGACTGTCCTTAATGCATCGATTTATCACTTGCTAAAGATATTAATAGCAATGGGAAGAAGGGCTGTACTTTGCTTTGGAAATTACGGTTAAAGCGGAGATGGTTGGTGTGGGGATTGAGTTTACTCACTTCAATTTTCTTACTTACCGGCTGCACCGCTAAACCTTACCTAACCAAAGACAATGCTTATTCAATCATTTTTTACTCTGCTTCCGGTACCTGCCAAGTCTACCCTCTTAAGCTCCCCTGGAACTCCAACATGGCTGTGGTGCAAAACTTATTGCTCGAATCCTCATTTGTCCTGGCTGACCTTTCGACTGCCACCCCCCTGCCTATCGCTTCAGACCGCACGGTCTTAAGAGCTGACTTTCCGGAAAGCCGGCCCATGGTTTTAACGATTGACCGCCAAAGTGTGAAGATGGACGTTAAATCCATAGAGATTGAAGCGGAAGGGTCAAATGTTGGTTTAGTGACCATCAACAGCACCATGACTCTGCAAGGTATTGCGAATTCCAACCTCGGTCCTGCGTTAACTGAGCTTCTGGATATGCTTTCCAAAATCGACTCGGGCAAAGAATAGATTTGCCCACAAAGGAGCAGCTCAATGGTCTTTATCCTCGACAACTTTGACTCTTTTACCTTTAACCTCTACCAGTATTTCGGAGAGCTCGGCGAGGAGGTAATCGTAAAGCGCCGGGATGAATGTACTCTGGCCGAGATTGAAGCACTTAACCCTGAACTCATAGTCATCTCTCCCGGCCCCTGTACTCCGAATGAGGCGCTATTATCTTTGGATGTAATCCGTACCTTAGGCAGCCGGATTCCCATTTTAGGGGTGTGCCTGGGGCATCAGGCCTTAGGCCAGGTATTCGGGGCTAAGGTGGTGCGTGCGCGCCAACCTGTCCATGGTAAAGTTTCAATCATTAAACACGACGGTAAGGGGGTGTTTGAGGGCTTGCCCTACCCTTTGCCGGTTACCCGGTATCATTCTTTGGCCCTTGATCGTTCCAGCATCCCTACCGTTCTGGAAATCACCGCCGAAACGGACGAAGGCGAAATCATGGGAATTCGCCATCGCACCTTACCCCTGGAAGGGGTTCAGTTTCACCCCGAAGCTATCCTTACAGAAGCCGGGCATAAGCTTTTGGAAAACGCCCTCTTAAATGCCCGGACCTGGTTGCGTAATCAGGCGCCGTCCCCTTGGATAATGGAACCTCTGCCCTTATCTACTCCTCCCCATGAACTGGTCTCTGCCCTGAGCTCTGCTTCTTACCCCTTTTTTCTGGACAGCGGGGAAGATTACGGGGATTTAGGGCGTTTCTCCTTTCTGGGCTGTAACCCGTTCCTGATAGCCAGCGCTTACCCCGGGCACACGGAAATCCAATGGCTTGTAAGCGGGATAAAAGAAACAATTCCTGCAGCCGGTCAGCAAAGCTTGGATGTTCTTAATTTACTGACCGCCAAATTCCAGGCACCGTCTCCCCCAGCCTTTCCTTTTGCAGGCGGAGCGGTCGGTTACCTGAGCTATGACCTTAAGGATGAACTGGAAACCCTGCCCCTGCGTACTCAAGATGATCTTTCCTTACCGCTTTGGCGCTTTGCCTGGTATGACGGCATCCTTATCTATGATCACCTGGATAAGACTTACCACCTGGCCGCCTGTGGCATGACTGAGGAAGGAAAATGTTCCGCAGCTTTGGCGGCTGAACGCTTAAAGGCATTGAAAGAGCTTGTCCTTTCTTTTCAACCCCCGGAATCTTTGGGGTTAGCACCCGCTGCCAAAGAACCGGATAAACGCTTGATTTCCTTAAGTGTTAGGAAAGACCAATACTTATCCGATCTAAAGCGCGTGATCGAATACATTTACGCCGGGGACATTTACCAGGCCAATTTGACCCAGCGTTTTTCCCTCCCTTTTTCCGGAGATCCCTGGCAGCTTTACCGCGAGCTTCACACGTATAACCCCGCACCTTTTGCGGCCTTCCTGCCTTATCCTGATTTCCAGATTCTTTCAAGCTCCCCGGAACGCTTTGTAAAAATTGAGCCTACCGGGAAAATTGAAACCCGGCCGATTAAAGGAACCCGTCCAAGGGGTAAAACTGATAAAGAAGACCGCGCTCAGGCCGAGGAGTTATGGCACAGCCAGAAAGACCGGGCTGAACTGACGATGATTATTGATTTGGAGCGCAATGACCTTGGACGCATCTGCCGTTTTGGAACCGTTCGGGTTCCGGATTTGATCCGGCTTGAGAAATACCCCACTGTCTGGCATCTCGTTTCCACGGTTAACGGTCACCTGCAAAGCAGGCTGACTCCGAAAGACATTCTCCACGCTATTTTTCCCGGAGGGTCAATAACCGGCGCCCCTAAAATCCGGGCTATGGAAATCATCGAAGAACTTGAACCTTATAAGCGGGGAATTTACACCGGAAGCATCGGTTACCTCGGATTTGACGGAGCTTGGGACTTAAATATTGTGATTCGCACCATTATCCTTAAGAACGGACAAGCCTATTTGCACGCCGGCGGGGGGATCGTGGCCGACTCTGTCCCAGAACGGGAATATGAAGAGACCCTTGACAAAGCCCAGGCGCTTTTCCGCGTCCTTAAAGGAGTAATGCCCCATGACTGAAATCACCCTTCCTGAGACCGACCGCCTGTTGTTGTTCGGACATGGCCTCTTTGAAACGGTTCTTGTCACTGAAAGCGGGCCGGCTTTCCTGGATTTGCATTGGCAGCGGCTGCAGCAGGGGGCCCGGATTCTCGGCCTTGAGCTTCCCTCCTTTGAAACGATAGAATCTACCCTTTATGAATCCGTACGCAAGCAAACACTTTCCCTTCCGTATGCCCTGCGCTTAACCTTAAGCGGAGGCTCTCCCGAGCATGATCAACCCTCTCAACTCTTTATAAGCTCCCGCCCGATTCCCTATACTCCGGATCAATACTCCAAGGGAATCTCGCTCCACCTCCTGCCCTGGCGTAAGAATGAATACTCCCCCCTGGCCATGGCCAAAACCGTGAACTACTCTGAGAACTATCTGGGGAAAAGAGAAGCCCTCCGTCAAGGATGCGACGAAGGGCTATGGCTTAACACCCAAAATAATCTATGTGAAGGGGCAGCGAGTAACCTGTTCCTGGTAAAGAAAGGGGAACTTTTTACCCCTGATCTTGCGAGCGGCTGCCTGCCCGGCACCCGCAGGGAACTAGTCTTCCGCTTTGCGGCTCAGTTGGGTCTAAGAATTCATCAGGAGCATCTCCCGCTTGAATCCCTGCTACAAGCCGATGAAGTGTTTATGACCAACGCTCTAATGGGGATTATGCCCGTTCAGCGCCTGGACGACACCGAGTTTCAGGTGAGCGCTCCGGATGACCAAAAGAGTGTCACCCGGGCATTAGCACTAGCCTATAAGAAATTATACAGATAATAAGGGCAAGATTCCTTGCCCGCTAATACCGTTCCTCGAGGACGTCGAAGATTTGGGGAGTTGCCTGCTTAAAGGCGTTGTTTTCGCCGACGGTGCCGGTCCAATCTTCGAAAACTGCGCGATTGTCCCACTTTGATACCACTACAAAATCATTGGTATTGGTTTGCTTGTTCAGAGAAGCATATTTAAAACCACTGACATCATCCATTGTGGACAGTCCGCTCTTGATTTCGGAGAGGATCCTATCTTGGTCTGGATGATTAAACGTATGAATGACTGTGAGCATAATTATTCCCTCCTATAATCTGATAATCTAAATGACTTTTCTATTATGTACCAAGGGCAAACGCTCCATACTTGGAACGTGGGGCAGCCAAAGCGCATAAGTTGTGATATACAACATTACAGAAGCCCAACCACAAAATTTTCTGATAATTTTCTGAAGTTCCATTCGATATTTCCCTCAATTCGTGCTATACTAGAAGCAGGGAAAATACTTCATCAAGGTTGGGCGCCAAAGGAGGATAGTGATGAAGCTTGTTTACATGAGGACAGATTTTCCAAACGGCCGTTCACACATCCTAATGCGTGATGTCGAATCCCCTAATCCGGAATTAGTACATTTCGTTTTAGTTCTAACGAATAGAGGAACGATGTGGGTCGATGTTTTTTGGCCATACGATGAAGAATCGGAACGCTACACCAGACGCATCTCTGAACAGCAGTTTTGGCAGACGTTCCGGGATTGGCGGCTTAAGGGAGTTGTCCTCGGGGACAGTGGCAAAGTAGCTGAAATTTTAGCCCGTCGGCGTTTAGCCAAGAAAATACAGGAACAAGACGCATAAACCAAACACACAAAAGGATGCAGACACGGCTTTCCGTTTCTGCATCCTTTTTCTTTTCTTATCCGAAATGATTTATCCTCAAAAAGTTTTACTGGAGCAAATCCTCCCTGAGTCGTTCGAGCTGCTTCAAATGGTTGCGCTCATCCTCAAAGATGCCTGCCATAATTTCTTGCTCCGAAGCGCTGAGATGACTGGCTGAAAGTTCTTCCGCTTTAGCCAGTCCTTGATCTTCCCCGGCATAGAGTGCCTCCAGCATAGCGAGCGGTTCATTTTCGCGCAAGTGCTTGAGTTTGGTTTTCCAGCCTGCAATCATCCCGCCTAGTCCGGTCCCTTCCTGAACATGCCCGCCATTAGTCTGGATAAAATAAGCCAGGCGGGTGGCGTGTTCCTTATGGTCGGTTAAAATCGCCACTAAATGATTGCGCAAAGGGCTGGCGGGAAGAGCGTCAATATAAGCTTGATATTGATCAATGGCGATATGCTCTCCCATTAGGATTTGGCTCAAGATTTCGAACGAGCTTTTCATGGGCTAATCTCCTTAAATCAAAGTTTAACCATAGTGTTGCTCGTTCCCTGCTCTTTATGTATTAAAAGTAATAATGGCGCGCCTTCAGCTCTCCCCCGTTAATTTCGAGCAAGCCGAACGAATACTGAGGTTCTCTTCTTTTGGCGGTAGGGGAACCCGGGTTAAAGAGCAGCACCCCGTCCTCTTCATTGAGGTAAGGAGAATGGCTGTGTCCAAACACAACTATTTGCACATTCTCCCCGGCAAAGGCCCGGTAAGCCCGCTCCGGAGTGTTCCCGCGCAGGCCGCCGTGTCCATGGATCAGGCCGATGTTTATGCCGTCACAGGAGACAATATCCCGCTCGGGAAGCAGGATTTCCGGGCCGTCGCAATTTCCCTTGACGGCCCGCACCGGGGCCAACAGCATTAAATCCGCCAGAAAATCCGCCGACGTCAGGTCTCCGGCGTGCAAAATCAGATCAACCCCGCTTAGGGTCTCCCAGACCTGGGACGGCAATTTCTTGCCACTCACCATATGGGTATCTGACAGAACTCCAATTCGCATTGATTACCCCTCCCTGCGTGGCCTTGCCTGCAGCTTGCGCTGAAACGGCAAAATAAATCCGAGAAACACTAAGACCAGAAAACCACTAAAGGCAAACGTTTTCCTGGCACCCCATAAATGAGCCAAGCTCCCGGAAAAGAAGCTCCCAACGGGAGTCATCCCCCCAAACACGAGCGAGTATACACTCATCACCCGTCCCCTAAGCCGGTTGTCTACCGTCATTTGGATTAAGGAATTGGCTGAGGCGGCAAAAACAATCATACACCACCCCATAAAAGCCAGGATCAAAGCAGCAGTCCCATAATTCACCTGAAATCCCAACAGGATTGAAAAAATTCCGAGTCCGCCCGCCCCTCCTAAAAGGATTGGTACCCGCGGGCCGAATTTACTTAGCAGAGCAACCGTTAAAGCCCCTAACATCGCCCCAAACCCCATGGCACTCATCAATAAACCGTAACCCAAAACATCCCGGTGCAGATCCATTTTAGCCAGGACCGGCACCAGAACATTAAAGTTCATAGCCAGAGGGCTTAAAACCCCAATCATTAAGATGCTTAAGAAAATCGGCGGGGTTCGTTTAATATAAAGCAAGCCCTCTTTAATCTCAGGCCACATTGGCTGCTGTTGCACGGGAGTATTTGAGCGGTCCGAAGGATTGGTTTCCACTTGCTTCGCAGGAAGTAAGAACACCAAGATTAGAATAACCCCAATAAAACTAATCCCATTAATAATAAAACACCAGGTCGCTCCCCATAAGGCCATAATGATCCCGGCAATCGCCGGGCCGGCCAGGCGGGCGCCGTTAAAAATCGCTGAATTTAGGGCAATCGCATTCGTCAGATGCTTTTTTCCGACGAGTTCAATGACAAAAGACTGGCGCGCAGGCACATCCACTGTATTGGCAATCCCCAGGACAAAGGCAATCAGAGCCAGCATCCAAAATTGAATGAGACCGCTCCCAACCAATGAAGCCAGGAGGAAAGCCAAGATCATCATCACGGATTGCGTCAGGATTAGAATTCTCCGCTTAGGCAAGCGGTCAATCCAAACGCCGGCATGAAGGGAAAAAAGCAGCATCGGCAGAAATTGAAGAGCGCTCACCAAGCCCAAAAGAAAAGGAGAGTCCGTAATTTGAAGCACGAGCCAGGCTTGACCGACATTTTGCGTCCAAGTCCCGATTAAGGAGATAATCTGGCCTCCCCAGAACCAGCGAAAGGGCGGATGAGTTAAAGCCGGGAAGGATTTCATGGCAAAAGCGTTTAGCTTATTCATAACGTTTAATAACATGGTAATAGGTATCCCGTTCCACCGGAATCAGCCCAGCTTCCCGAATTAACCGGATAAGCTCATCTTCTGTCTGCATTTGCGGGCTGGTCGCGCCGGCCGTATGGTAAATCTTTTCTTCCCGGACCACTCCATCGAGATCATTGGCGCCAAAAGTCAGGGCCATTTGGGCGGTGGCAAGTCCGGATGAGACCCAGTAAGCCTTAAGATAGCGGAAATTATCCAAGATCAGGCGGGCGGTGGCAATAACCTTTAAGGTGCGTAAGGCACTGGCCTGGGTGATATGTTCGAATTGCGTGTGGCGGGGGTGAAAAACCGTGGGAATTAGAGCATAGAAGCCTCCGGTTTCATCCTGAAGCTGGCGTAGCTGCAGCAAGTGGTCAATCAGCTCTTCATCGGTTTCAATAATTCCGTAAAGCATATTGGCATTCGATGGAATGCCCAGTTGATGAGCCGTCCGGTGAATTTCAAGCCAACGCTCTCCGCTGAGTTTGCCCGGACAGATTTGCGCCCGGACCCGCGGGCTGAAATTTTCCGCTCCCCCACCGGGAATAAAACTGAGGCCTGCTGATTTGAACTGCTTGAGAATCTCGGAAACTGATACCCCTTCCATTTGCGCAAAATAATCATATTCAGCCGCAGTGAAGGCTTTAATGCTAACCTCGGGTACCGCTTCTTTGACTTTTTGAACCAAATCCAGATAATACGAAAAAGGCAAATCCGGATGGATTCCTCCGACAATATGGATCTCAGTTGCACCTGACGCACCATATTTTTTTGCCTTTTCAACCACTTCCGGTACGGACATGGTGTAGGAACCTTTATCTTCCTTGTCTTTGCCAAAGGCACAGAAACCGCAGCGAACTTTGCACACATTGCTGTAGTTTATATGGGCATTATTATTAAAGAACGCCTCATCCCCTGTCAGGCTCCGCCGTTTTTCATTCGCAAGATAGCCCAAACCTAAAAAATTATTGGTTTGCAGAAGTTTAAGGCCGTCTTCCCTTTCGAGCCGTACCCGGTTTTCCACTTTGGCAAATATATCTTCAAGACCTTTAGAAATCACGGAAGTTCCTTCTTTCTAGTTTTTATTGTGCATCTGATTGCTGTGACGTATCCGTAGAGTAATCCTATGCATTTTATAATTATAACATAAATTTTGAGTACGCTGACAAGACTAAAAAGAGCGTATCACACTGGCAGCAAAAAAAGGACTTTGAGTCCTTTTTTCGTAAACTAAGAAAATCAAGCTCTAATGGAAAAACTTCGACATGTACTGACGTTGGCCTCTTACCGCTTTGCGAATCTCATTGGCCACCCGCCAAGTTTCTTGGAGTTCCGGGGTCATTAAATCAATTTTACCGGTTCGCTTATCCAGGAGAATGTCCACTGAGGGTTTTCTTCCTTCAATTTTTTCTCCCGGATGGATAATGTCAATTCCGATCTTATTTTCGTCATACTCCGGAGGCATCAAATAGTTTAAGACTTCTTCGGTGGCATCAATTAATTCGTTGACCTGATCGCCGGGATATCCTTCCCTCATTAAAATATCCTTTACCTGGGCCAGTGGATGATTGAGACTAAGGAGCATCTGGGCGCGTTGTACTAAACTGTAGTCGATATCCATGACGCCACCTCATTTCAATCTTTTTTCTTTACAATTTTAATTTTCCCTTCAACCGTCAAACGAATACTGATACATCTTAGCTGAGTTGGGTAAGTTGTCCATGTGAGAATTTTTTAGAGAATAAAGATAAGATCGGAGGTTAAATTGATGCTTAAATTCTTAGGGATGCCATTTATCATCGCAGCCATCTCAGGAGTGACCATGGCTGTTCAGGGCACAATTAATTCAGCCTTAAGCCAAAAAACCAACTTATTGTTAGCAACTCTGGTTGTCCACATCATTGGCACTGTGGTCGCCTTGGCAGTGGTGTTAGCCCGGCGCTCCCCTGTCTTTGGCGCATTCTGGCAGGGAATCCCCTGGTACCTTTACCTCGGAGGAGTCTTAAGCGTTGTTATCGTCGGCTTGGTGGCCTTAAGCATCCCGAAAATCGGGGTGTGCAATGCCACCACCGCCATCATTATCGGGCAGGTGGGTACAGCCGTGCTCATTGACCATTTCGGCTGGTTCGGAGTGAAAGCGATCCACTGGAGTCCCTGGCAATTCCTCGGTCTCGGGCTCTTTGCCGCGGGCGCAAAACTCCTTTTCCGCTAGCTGTCTTTAAGCCCCGCGCGCCCGGGCATCAATCACATTCATATTGGTAATCACCGCATACACTTCGTCGCTCACAATATATTTGCGAATTTGCCCATTGGCCGCCAGGATCACTGTATTTTTCACCGTTGCTTTGCTATCACTTTCGATCAACCGCAGTAAAAAAGCGTAGGATTCACTGTTTACCGCCAGCTGCTGGAACTCGCCATCCGCAACAAAAATAATCCAATATCCTGTGGAAATCTCACTTTTGCCATTGTATAAGGAGTTGCTTACACTTGGAAAAGTCGGCAGGTTCCACAATTGGGAATCACGTGAATCTGTCTCTGAAGTGGCAGGCAAAGTCACTTCATTTAATGTGTCAGTCACAGCGGCCGGCTCACTGACTTTGGCATAAACATCTTTAAAAAAATTAGGGAATAACAGGTAACCGGCCACGGCGATAATGACTACCCATAACGCCAGAGCCTGCAAATCCTGCCAGATTTCATTCCGCGGCGGACGCCCCCAGGAGTTTGGCATATTTCTCCCTCCCGAACTCTAAATCCATTCACCCTTTCAGAAGATTATACGAGCGACTCCTGCTCATTATGTTTATTAACTTGCATCCCTGCACTAAACCCACTAGAATAAAGGACAAGCGGGGTGTGCATATTATGGAGATGCTGCGTCAAAAACTCAGCTTATTGCCGGAAAAGCCCGGGGTCTATTTGATGAAAAATTCGGACGGGCATATTATCTATGTGGGGAAGGCAAAGGTCTTAAAAAACCGCGTCCGCTCGTATTTTAGCGGCTCCCATGACGGCAAGACCCAAAAACTGGTGAGTCAAATCGCGGATTTTGAATATATCCTGACGGAATCCGAAGTGGAAGCTTTGGTATTGGAATGCAATTTAATCAAAAAACATAACCCGAGATATAATATTCTCCTGCGTGATGATAAAACTTATCCTTACATTATGATCACCCAGGAAACGCATCCGCGCATGCTGGTTACACGCAATGTTGACCGCAAGAAAGGAAAATATTTCGGACCCTATCCCAGCGCCGGTTCGGCCAGAGAGGCCGCCCGGCTCTTAAACCGTCTATTCCCGCTGCGCAAATGCCGCCAGCTGCCGGCGCGCCCCTGTCTCTACTATCACCTGGGTCAGTGCCTCGGCCCTTGTGTGGAAGAAATTGCGCCCCACCGGTATGAGAACATCATAAAAGACGTTCAGTCCTTTTTGCGGGGAGGACAGGAGCGGATTGTCCGCTGGCTCGAAGATAAGATGCTTAAAGCCTCGGAGGAATTACAATTTGAGCGCGCCACGGAATACCGCGACCTGATTCAGGACCTAAAGCGTCTCGGGGAAAAACAAAACATCACCCTTACTGATTTTATTGACCGGGATGTGGTCGGGTATGCCGTCCTGGAAGACCAGATGTGCATCCAGATCTTCTACCTGCGTCAGGGAAAGCTCCTCTCCCGGGACAGTTTTATCTTCCCTTATTACGAGGATGCGGAAGATGCTTTTATCTCTTTTGTCGCTCAGTTCTACACCGAGCACCCGGTTTGGCCCAAAGAAATCCTGATCCCGGAACTGTCCAACTCCATTCTGGAGAAGTTGTTTCCGGTGACGGTTCCGCATAAAGGGAAAAAACGCGAACTCCTGCAATTGGCCCACGACAATGCTCTCACTAAACTGGAAGAGGAAAAGGCTTTAGCCGGTCTCACCCGGGACAAAGCGAAAGAAGGATTAGACGCACTCGGCCGGAGCCTGCAAATCCCTGCCCCCCGTGTGATCGAAGCTTTCGATATTTCTAACACGGCGGGAACCCACACAGTCGCCGGTATGGTTCAGTTTCTGGAAGGAAGTCCTTGGCGCTCAGGTTACCGCAAGTTCAAAATCCAAGACCTGGAACAAAATGATGACACCGCCGCCATGAAACAGGCCGTTACCAGGCGCTACACCCGCCTGCAGGCGGAGAACCTTCCATTTCCTGATTTGGTCCTAGTTGACGGAGGCAAGGGGCAAATCAGCGCCGCTAAGGCTGCGCTTTCCTCTCTCAATCTGACCATTCCGATTGCCGGGATGGTCAAAGATGACCGTCACCGGACCGCAGGACTTTTGAATATTCACGGAGAACTACTTAATTTAGATCAGAGTGCCTTCTATTTGCTGACCCGCATTCAAGAGGAAGTGCACCGTTTCTCCATCACCTTCCACCGGCAGCAGCGGACCAAGAACATGGTCTTATCCCAATTAGACGGAATTCCCGGAATCGGGGCGCGCCGCCGCCAGCTGCTTCTGCGTGCGTTTGAGTCTATAGAAAAGATCCGTTCGGCCACAGTCTCTGAGTTGCAGGGTGCCGGCCTGCCGGCTGTCGCAGCCCAAGCGGTATTCTATCATTTTCACCCTGAAAAGGAGCATCAGCATGATTCTTAACTACCGCGTGGAAATCTGCCGTCAGTGCTACTATAAGCGGACACGCAGCTGTCATTTTAGCGACAACTATATTCAAAATTTAAGACCGGGTCCGGCCACTGCTCCGGGTGGTGAGTGTTACCGTTATACTCCGGTGCCTTGGCTGCCCCAGTCTCTATAATTTTTGCCACAGAATCATGTAAACTTGGAGGAGAAAAATCTGTGCGTAAATTTACCATCCTGATTATCCCGGAAGGGCATGCCCGCGCGCGCCAGTTCCGTTTTTCCGTACGCGGCAAGCGCCTGCTTTTAGGAGCAAGCGTTGGGTTCACCTTACTTGTGAGCCTGCTTTTGGCCCATGATCTGTATCAGAACCACTACATCAAAGCCCATGAGCAAAAGTTTGCCCAAATTGATTACTTACAGAAAGCGCTCCAGGCTAAAGATCAAGAAATCGCCCGCCTCACGGAACAAAATATCCAGATTACCCAGAACCTTGGCCAAATTAATTCCCTGGAGCAAGAAATATCTTCCATCTTGAGAATAGAGCCAACCAAACAAAATAGTGAGCGCAATTCCGGCATGGCTCCGCAAAGTTATGTTCCTTCCCGTTCCACTGACCTGAATGCCGATCTCCTCCAGGCACAGCTTGAGCGTTTTCAGAAGTACCGTTCAGCGGCACTGACCCGGCAGGATCAGCTTTTACATACTCCCTCAACGCTTCCGCTCGAAGGGGAAATTGCCTCAGATTTCGGCTATCGCAAAAACCCGTTCGGGAGATGGACCAGCGAGTTTCACAGCGGTATTGATATCGCCTGTGACTATGGGACAGAGGTTCACGCCACCGCCAGCGGGACCGTGGTCTTTGCCGGATGGGACAACATCTACGGCCGCAAAGTAACCATTGATCACGGCAACGGGATTGTAACCTTTTACGGGCACAATGCCCGTCTCTTAGTAAAAGTAGGCCAAGAGGTTAATCAAGGAGATGTGATCGCCCTCAGCGGCAACTCAGGGCGCAGCACCGGAGCCCATCTCCACTACGGCGTGATCGTGAACGGGGAAAACAGAGATCCCCTGAATTTTATGGATACACCAAAGGAGCAGTGATTGATTTGTTTAACAAGAATTCCTCCCGCCTAAGCACGGACATAACCTTTATTGCCCAAGACTGTGAAATTACCGGAACACTTACTATCAAAGGAGATGCCCGCATTGACGGCCAAGTGGAAGGCGGGATCAAAGCCGGAGGGGAACTGACCATCGGCCCAGGGGCTAAGGTAAAAGCCAACATTGAAAGTAAAGCCGTCAGCATTGCCGGGGAAGTTCACGGGGATGTGAAAGCCTTTGAGAATCTTGAACTGGCCGCCAGCGCCCGGCTGTACGGGGATATCCATACCAAGCAGCTTAAAATTGAACAAGGGGCACGCTTCGTCGGCTCCAGCCATTTGCTGGAAGACACGGGCAGCATTGCCGAGATTGGCACCCAGGGTTCCAGAGGACGCCAGGAGAAAGAGAAAAAACGGCTGAGTGAAGCGTAATAGCTACAAAACGTTATTAAAACCTAAAGGCTGTTGACAATTTAACATTGTCAACAGCCTCCGGCGATTAATCCGCCTTTTTTGATCGGTCACATCTTACATTCTGCGGGCACCCAAATAGCGGCTCTTATAGTAGCTGTCATTCAAGCTGGTGGTGCGCACCCCGCTGTCAGAAGCATGTACAAACGTGCCATTCCCTACGTAGATCCCTACATGGGAAGCTCCTTTAGAATATGTCGTGAAGAACACTAAATCCCCCGGCTGCAAATCCTGCTTGCTCACGGGAGTTCCGCTGTTGAACTGAGTATAAGATGTGCGGGGAATGGAAATCCCGGACGCCTTATATACATACTGCGTAAAACCTGAGCAATCAAACCCTTTTCTGGTGGTACCACCGAAAACATACGGTATGCCCTGCAGGCTTAAGGCTGTACTGACAATTCCGGATGCACTGGCGCCGCCGCGAGAAACCTGTTTTGCAGGCTCCGCTTTAGCCACTTGCACTGGTCTTTGCGGTAAGGCCTTTTTCGTTTCTGGAGCTTTTTTTGTTGTCTCCGAAGCTTTTTGTGTTGAAGTTGCTGCCTGCACTGTGCTGGGAGCTTTCGTCGCTGCTATTTTTACTGCTTCTTTAACATAGTCACTAGCGGCCACATTCTTAGCGGTGAATCCCAACTGTTGACTCACAATCGGAGCCTGTGTCCCGATCAAGGTTGGGGTAGAACTTAAAGCCACCCCGGTCTGAGCCGCGGCCGTAGGAACGGAACCTAATCCCGGCATGCTGCTTAATAAGAGCACACCTGAAAGGGCGACGCTCCCTAGCCAAATTCGTCCAGAATACACTAAATTGTCCACCTTTCTGAGCTTACGAGGTTAGTTGACGGGTTCGGGTAGGAAGGTGTAAGACCCGGCGCACTGTACGCGCTTCACCCCAAGGAAAAAAATCCCCCGTTCCGGATCAACCGGATTCAGCTTTTTCTTGTCCTTAATAAGAATTCGAGACAGACTCCCTATTTCCTTCTTTTTTATTAATTTTTCATTAAGGAAAAATTAACTATAGGAATAATAAAGGACCCTCTGTACAATAATATGTTAAATAACTTGAAAATGATTCTAAAAACAGTAAAACACCTCTCGCATAAGAGAGGTGTGTTCCTAGGATCAAAGGACACAACAAGTCAATATTGCGGCTTAGGTCAAGTAGGTTTTCCCACTGGGCTCCCCATAGTTTCCCATAAGGCGGTTTCCCCTTTCTCCCAGCCTAAGGTGTCGCCAGCACTTAGAACTTGATCGCCACTTAGTCCGCACTTCAGTCCTTGCTGCTTGACGCTCTAGAAGTTTCCTTAACACTGTTCTGTCACCTTAGCCTCTTTTGCAGGAAAGAATTTCCGGCAGATTGAATCATGTTGGCCAACATCATTCAATCCCTTTTGCCTTCCCAACTTTCCCACTCAAGGCAGGCTACACTGCACTAAGTTCCTTCCTAATGCAGGTTCATCCCTAAGCCGTAACTTTTTCAAGCCACGAACTTAGGCCTCCACGAATAAGGGTAGCGCCCACATGCCATTGCGGATCCCCCTTATTCTTAACTCCCAGCAGCAACCCTCAACTGGGCGTCGAAAGCCACCACCAGGAACTTCATCGGTATGCCCTTAGCGGATTCTTAGGCCCGCCTTCAGATGTCATAGAGTGCACTAGAATAGCGCTCCGTGATCCAAGGAAGAGAATTAACGTAAATAAATTTTACATCATTAAATGTTTTTTGCAAAAAAGCTCTCTTACATTCATTATTAAGCTTAAGCCCAAAATAGAATCCTGGCAGAAATAAAATATTGTTTTAATCTTAAATTTGCGCTTAAATGGCTGGAATTAGCCGAAATTCAGGAGATCTATAGGACATTAAAAAACAACCCTCTCATTTAACTCAAGTTGGCGCAAATCAGAACTCAAATTAAAAGCCAGTTGAAAAACCAAACAATCAGTGGTGACGCTCCTAAAATTCCAGAATTCAGCCTCCTGACTCCTAACTCCTGGATAGCTTAATCTAATTGGACAGACTGGTAATCGGAGCTGGAATCCGGCCGCCGCGGCGGACAAACTGAGTTGAAGAAAACGGATGAACTTCAATCACCGGCGCGCCTCCCAGCAAGCCGCCAAATTCAACGCGGTCTCCCGCTTTTTTCCCGATCGCCGGGATGACCCGGACGGCCGTTGTTTTTTTATTAATCATACCGATGGCCGCTTCATCGGCAATAATCGCGGAAATGGTCTCAGGAGTAACATCCCCCGGAAGAGCAATCATATCCAGTCCAACCGAACAGACACAGGTCATGGCTTCCAATTTATCCAAAGTTAATGCACCCTCTTCCACTGCGCGAATCATCCCGGCATCTTCGGAAACCGGGATAAAGGCACCACTCAAGCCCCCAACATGGGAAGAAGCCATGGCACCGCCCTTCTTGACTGCATCGTTTAAGAGCGCGAGGGCAGCGGTCGTCCCATGCGTCCCTGCCCGTTCCAGACCCATAAACTCCAGAATTTCCGCTACACTGTCTCCGACAGCGGGAGTCGGTGCCAGAGATAAATCAACAATGCCAAAAGGCACCCCTAATTCGGCTGAAGCCGCCCGCCCCATCAGCTCGCCCATCCGGGTGATTTTGAAAGCTGTTCTCTTAATGAGATTCGCGAGCTCCCCAAAATTCGCCTCCGGGTTGTTCTTCACCACGTGGGCCACTACGCCGGGGCCGCTTACCCCGACATTAAGCACCCGTTCCGGTTCCCCTACCCCATGAAAGGCACCGGCCATAAACGGATTATCTTCCGGTGCATTGCAGAATACAACCAACTTGGCCGCCGCGATTCCGTCTTTTACCGCCGTGAGCCGGGCGCTCTCAAGGATAATTCCACCCATGTCCGCGACCGCATCCATGTTAATTCCGGCCTTGGTCGAGCCGATATTGACGGAAGAACAGACGGTTTCCGTTTCAGCCAAGGCTTGGGGAATCGCTCGCATTAGAGCCTTATCCCCATTGGTGAGTCCTTTCTGCACCAAGGCGGAAAATCCGCCCAGAAAATTAACCCCCACTTCCCGGGCAGCAGCGTCCAGAGTTTTAGCTATCCGGACCATTCCGTCCTGATCCAGATGAGCGGCTACAATGGCAACCGGAGTCACGGAAATTCTTTTATTGATAATGGGGATTCCATAGCGCGCTTCCAGATTATTGCCGACTTTAACCAAATTTGCAGCCGATTGCGTGATTTTATCATAAATTTTCCGTTCCATCCGTTTCAGATCCTGGTCTGTACAGTCTAACAGACTAATGCCCATGGTAATGGTGCGGATGTCTAAATTTTCGTTTCTAACCATCTCGATCGTTTGCAAAATCTCTTCCGGTGCGAACGTAATTGTCATAATGAACCCCTTCCCTTACACCCTGTGCATGTATGTAAATACATCTTCATGCTGAATATTGACTTGAAGTCCCCGGGCCTGACCTTCTGTCCGTAAGATTACTGCTAATTCTCCCATTTCTATAACAGAGGTGCTCAAATCAACGACCATAATCATGGTGAAAAAATCCTGCAAAATGGTTTGACTAATATCTAAAATGTTGACCTTGTTTTCCGCCAGTTTACCTGATACCCAGGCAATGATTCCGATTTGATCTTTACCTAAAACCGTAACGATACCCCGGTTTGACTTGTCGCTACCCATCACATGTCCCTCCAATAATTATTTCATGGCTACTAGCCTAGCACATTCAGTTTCCCTGTACAATAGCCTTAACACTATAGCCTAAAATTATCTCAATATGGGCATGAAAAATGGAGCCAAACGGGCTCCAATATTTTCATCATGCCTCAGGCATTATGACTTAATTTATCTTGCACGTTATCACATATTAAGAATTAGCAGCTGCAGCCATCGCCGCACCCGCCGCCCGAATTCGGCGTACGGATTTCAAAACCTCCGCCGTAACGGGATTCGATATAGTCAACCACAGCACCTTCCAGATAGGGTGAGAGCTTTTTGTCAGTTAAGATCTTAACCCCAAACCCCTCATCCATTACATCTTCCTCATGCGCAGACTCATCCAGAGTCATGCCGAAGCTTGGACCGCCTCAACCAAAACCCGCGACGTAAAGGCGCAAGTAGGCGTTCTCTTTATTTTGGTTCGCCAAAACTTCTTTGACCTTTTCCGCTGCAATCTCGGTGATTCCAACCATCCTAAATTTCCACTCCTTCTATTTCCTTTAGCCAAAGCCTGAGTCTGTTATGTTTTCAAGCCTGCCGGACTCCTGCCCTTCCGGGGTAAAGTTCTCACAGCCTTATTTATAATACTTCCTTTAGCTTAGTATTGTCAAATTGCATGTTTTAGCTCAAAAAAGCTATTTATACCTCTTTCCCGTTTCCGTCCGGCTTGAATTCCCCGAACCAGCGCCGGATCTCTGCTTCAAGGCTGGCAGGCAAATCCTGGACCTGCTCTTGCCAATACTTTACTTCTACCTTGACTTTATCGGCAACATATCCCGAAACGGCCTGTCCCTTAGGATTATTGTCCAAACTCTGCCACATCGCTATAAAAGCTAATAAAATTAACATCCGCCAAAGCCACCGCATGATTTCATCCCTTCCGAACAATGTTTACTAACTATTCTGTCCGGAAAACGGGATTCCTAGCCTTGACCATTACCCCCGGTTCGAATCCGGTTTATGAAAAAGAATTTTTTCAAAAGCAAGGATCGCTTCTTTTGGAATTAAATTGCCGTAACGAACCATGAGCATGTTGGCCGGATGAGAGGATATCTCTTCTTCATCCGTGTCTTTAACCACCATACCGGCATGGGCCATGAGCTTGCGCATCACTTCCCGGTATTCCCAGACTTGGAGGCCGGATTGTTCCAGATCCCAATGCCAGTAGTATTCCGTCGCCACGACCAAAAACTTTTCCATCACCGGGTCCATAAAGGCAACTTCAAGTAAACGGCGGGCAACCCCATAGCGCCTGACCGCCGGAGCAATCTCTATGGCTCCAAGCTCTATCGTTTGCTCAGGCCCTTGAGCCCAGCGTTCAAAATCATCCGGGGGATGAAATGTCACATAGCCAAAGAGAGTATGCTCACGATAAGCACCTACGATCCGTCCATTGTCCAGTGCACTGATGCCGATGAGCGCTTCTTTTTGGCGAAACGGCGGGCGAAAAGCCCTTAAACCCGGGTCAAGTTCCAGGGTTTTTAAGAAATCGGAAGGCAGAGGGCCTTGGACGATAATTTCTCCATCCGGCAGATTGACAGTTTGCGTATAGATTGCCCGCCCCTCGTTCACAACGTGCCTCCCTTAATGCATACTTTCACAGAGCTTTACCGAAGTATTACTCCCAGGCCGCCAGATAGGCCTGCTGCTCTGCGGTTAGGCTGTCAATGCTCAAATTCAAGGATTTAAGCCTTAAGGTCGCAACTTGTTCATCTATTTCTTTGGGTACACCGTAGACCCGGTTTTCCAATGTTCCTTGATGTGTAACCAAAAAGTGGAGAGCCAAGGCCTGGAGGGCAAACGTCATATCCATGACCTCCGCCGGATGTCCATCCCCAGCGGCTAAGTTGACCAGCCTGCCTTCGGCCAGAAGATAAATTTCTTTGCCGCCGGGAAGGGTGTATTCTACAATGTTCGGTCTTACTAAACGATGGGACTGTGCAAGCTGCTCCAATTCGACCCGGCTGACTTCAACATCAAAATGCCCGGCATTACAAAGAATGGCTCCCGCTTTCATCACCCGGAAATGCTCGGCGCGGATGACGTCCTTATTCCCGGTCACGGTAATGAAAACATCCCCCTGCTTCGCAGCCTCCAGCATGGGCATCACTTCAAACCCGTCCATCCAAGCTTCATTCGCCCGGATTGGATTAACTTCCGTCACAATTACCCTGGCGCCAAGTCCTTTAGCCCTTAAGGCCACCCCTTTGCCGCACCAGCCATATCCGGCCACAACCACCGTTTTTCCGGCCACAACCAGGTTCGTGGTGCGCATAATTCCATCCCAGACAGACTGTCCGGTGCCATAACGATTATCGAAAAGATATTTGCTTTCCGCATCATTCACGGCTACCATGGGGAAGCCCAGCTCTTGGCTTTTATCCATAGCCTTCAGGCGGAGGATGCCGGTAGTGGTCTCTTCCGCGCCGCCTTTGACCTTGCCCAACAGTTCCCTTCTTTCCTTGTGAATGGTGGAAACGAGATCCCCGCCATCATCGATGATATAATCCGGTCCAAAATCCAAGGCCAGATTCAGATGACGGCGGTATTCGTCAAGGGTTGCCCCATACCAAGCATGAGCACGTATTCCTCCTTTGACCAGGGCAGCAACCACATCATCCTGGGTCGAGAGAGGATTGCTCGCTACTACTGCAACTTGGGCTCCTCCAGCCTGAATAACCTTGGCCAAATAAGCGGTTTTGGCTTCCTGGTGCAAACAAATCACAATTTTTTTCCCGGCAAAGGGCTGTTCCCGTTCGAAGTCTTGGCGTAAGTGATTCAGAACCGGCATGTGGGCTGCCGCCCAATCAATTTTCAGCTGCCCCTGAGGCGCTAAATTCAAATCACGGATTGTTGATTCCATATGCTCCCGACTCGGTCGGGCCACCTCCTTTGAAGCTAAGTCTATACTTACCATATACTATTTCTTCCCAACACGTGAGAAATCCTTCTTAGCTAGAGCTAAAAAGACCCCGTCTAAGGGTCTTTTGCAAATACTTGTTACTTGGCGATTTCGTCCGCCAACCGGGCGGCGATTGCGCGAAATCCTTCGGATTGGTACTCTTCGATGCGACCGGCATCTGATAAAGAAGCCAGGGAAGGATCCAGCGGCAGCTGCCCCAGGAAAGAGATTTCACTTTTTTGGGCTTCCAGTTCCCCTTGCGGCTTACCGAAAATTTCGAGCCGGGTATGACAGTCCGGGCATTCGACATAAGCCATGTTTTCAATCAGCCCATAAATGCGGGCATCGTATTTCTTCGCCATATTTATGGCCTTGCGCACAATCATGCCCGCCAGCTGCTGGGGACTGCTCACAACCACGATCCCGCTTATGGGCAAAGACTGAAATACCGTAATCGGAACATCCCCGGTTCCGGGCGGCATATCAATAAGCAAATAATCAAGCTCTCCCCATACGACATCCGTCCAGAATTGCTGCACAAGCTGGGTGATAATAGCCCCGCGCCAGATTACCGGGTCATCCTCGTTTTCGAGCATTAGATTGAGGGACATAATCTTAATTCCACCTTTGCTCTTCGGCGGGGTCACCCCAATCGAATTAACCATAGCCTTTTCCGTAACCCCGAAGATTTTCGGGATACTGGGACCCGTGATATCCGCGTCCAGAACCCCGACTTTATACCCCTGGTTGTGCAGGCTGGTGGCCAGCATGCCGGTGACAGAAGATTTTCCGACACCGCCTTTACCGCTCATCACTGCTATGAGGTTTTTAACCTGACTGGCTTTCTGAGCCTCCGTTAGCTTGGGCTCTGTTGAACAACTCTCGGTCGTACAGCTTCCTGCCGAAGCGCATGTGCTGCAGGCATCACTCATAAGAGCGCCTCCCTTCCCGTTCTCCAAATTTATATTTGATTATAACGTGCATTTACCCCCCAGGGGTTACCACAACCATCTTACGCCTTGCCTTTTCTTTTTGTCAAGGTTTACCTGCTCAGATTATCCTTAATCTTTTCTTCATCATTTCTTCCCTTATCTATAGCATCTTCAGTCATTTCTTCTCTTACATGGTATTTGCCTTTTACCCAAATATTATTAGCAAAGAACATTCCAACCTGAAAAAGAAAATCGTAAGAAAAAGGAAGATGTCACGGATATGCGGCATATATTTGTCTAAATAAGCAGGAAATCTGTCATAACGCATCAAATTTATGTAAAGAAGTATCAACTTATGAGGTCTGTTTCCCGATTTATACTTTCTAGTCGGCTGCTTGAAGAGGAGGATTAGATTTGGCGTCAAAATTTCTGTATGTGTACGTATTCTTAACCGGAGCAACCGTAATGAGCATTGAAATGTCCGCATCCCGTCTGATTGCACCCTATTTTGGAACATCTCTCATCGTCTGGTCCAATATTATCGGGATAATCCTGCTGGCAATGTCGCTTGGGTACGTGTTCGGCGGGCGGATTGCCGACCGTTACCCGCGCCCCGGGGTTCTGTTCGGGATTTCGCTGGGGGCAGGTTTAATCTTAAGCGTCATTCCTCTGGCCGCTCAAGGCGTCTTCCAGTTCTTAACCGCCGGAATCCTGGCCACACCGGTGCGCATATCCCTCTTGGTTTTTGTCGGGACTTTGTTTGTCTTTGCTCCCCCTGTCTTTATGCTGGCAATGGTCAGCCCCTTCGCCTTGCGCCTCTCCGTCCAGTCCACCGGCCAGGCCGGGGAAACAGCCGGACGTTTGAACGCTTTCTCTACTCTGGGCAGCTTGCTCGGAACCTTTATTCCGTCTTTGATTCTGATTCCAAGTATCGGCACCCGGGCTACCATCTTTTGGTCTTCCTTTATTCTGATCGGCATCTCTGCCGTCGGACTCAAACGCTGGTGGGCAGCCGCCTTGGCCTTAATTCCCCTGGCGTTGCTCGTGCTGGCACCTACAGCTGTTAAGGCAAGCGGTAAGGTGCTATGGGAAAAAGAAACTCCCTATCAATACGCCCAGGTGGTTGAGCAGAAAGACGGGAGCATTGCCTTAGTCTATAACGAGGGCGGGGGCTACCAGTCCGTTTACCGGCCTGATCACGTCCTCCCGCCCCAGGATTACTATAATTATTATCTGCTGCTGCCTTTTCTGCGCCCGGCGGAGGAGCCGGATGTCTGGATTCTCGGTTCGGCCGGCGGCACCATGCTCGGCCTATTTGACCGCTGGGTCCATCCGCCTTTTCCCGGGCTCAGGCTGACCGGGGTGGAAATCGACCCGGACATCATCCCCCTGGGCACTAAGTTTTTCGGGCTAAAAGGAAACGAGGGAGAAGTCATAAACTCCGATGCCCGCATTTTTCTGACTTCCAAGAAGGAGAAGGCAGACCTTATCATCGTGGATGCTTATTCTCAGCAAATTTACATTCCTTTTCACCTGGCAACGCAGGAATTTTACCGGGAGGTTAAAGCCCACTTAGAACCCGAGGGCATACTCGCCCTGAATGTCAACGCGATTTCCCCCACATCAGAACTGCTGCAGTCCTTTGAGCAGACTTTAAACTCAGTCTTTGCCTATACCTATGTGCTTCCTGTCCCCGGTTCCTATAACTATGTGCTCCTGGCCAGTGAGAGCCCGCTCTCGATACCGGAAATCCCCGCAGACCTGCCCATGGCCCTTCAGCCTTCTGCCCTCCATTACACCCGGGAACTGAGCGCAGTCCAGCCAAGCGGCGGCATGATTTTTACGGATGATAAAGCTCCGGTGGAATTTTTAACCGACCAGATGATCTGGCAAACGCTCTTCGGCAACGCACAGCCTGGGGAAAAGCCGGCGCTTTCGGAAAAAGCGAGCGCTCCCACTGACGCGCCTGTGGTCAAGCCGGAAGCCTTGGCTCTTTATGACGAAGGGCACCGGCTTTATGATCAACAGCAATTCACTCAGGCTATTCTTAAGTTCGACCAGGCCCTGAAAATTGACCCCGCCTGCTTCCAAGCCTTGACCTTAAAAGGTGCAAGCCTCGCTTTTCAGGGAAAGTATGACCAAGGGCTTGATTTGATTCAGCAAGCCCTGTCGTTAAATCGTTCTTATGTTTACGGGTATTTTAACCTTGGCTTGGCTAATGAGCTTGCCGGGCGGTGGCAGGATTCGATTGCGGCCTACACCCACGCCCTTGAACTGGATAACCGGGATACCTGGAGCTATTACGGGATCGCCAGTATCTATGGCCGCCAAGGCAAGGCGGAGCAAGTGATAGAATACCTGAAACCGGCCATTGCCCTCAACCCGGGGGTCAAAGACGTTGCCCGCACGGAACACGACTTTGCACCCGTACGCTCTGATTCCCGTTTTCAGGAACTGGTTAAGCCTTAGTCGCAGCCGGTAGTTCCCAAGGTTATTTAAGTAAGAGCTGCTCCAGCCGCTCCACCAGCCCGCTGAACACTTCGAGGGCTTCCCGCACCGGCTGGGGCGTTTCCATGTCTACGCCGGCTTTGCGCAGGAGTTCGATCGGATAATCCGAACCGCCGCTTGAGAGAAACTCAAGATACCTCTTGGCAGCCGGCTCTCCCTCATTAAGGATGGCCCGGGCCAGGGCTGTAGCGGCTGAGAATCCGGTGGCGTATTTATAAACATAGAAAGCGTTATAAAAGTGAGGAATCCGAGCCCATTCCAGGGCAATTTCCGGGTCACTGACCATATTCGGCCCATAGTATTTTGTATTTAACTCACGGTACATCTCGGACAAGGAATCAGCGGTCAAGGCTCCGCCTTCTTCGACCACGGCATGCACTTTTTTCTCAAACTCGGCAAACATGGTCTGGCGGAAGACCGTGCCCCGGAACTGCTCTAAATAGTGATTCACCAAGTAGGCCGTCAGTTTTTTATCCCCGCTGGTCTTGAGCAAATGGTCCATCACTAAAGCTTCATTCAGGGTGGAAGCCACTTCGGCCACAAAGATTTTATACCCGGCATAAAGGTGAGGCTGGTTCTTATTCGAAAAGTATGTATGCAGGGAATGCCCCATTTCGTGGGCCAGGGTAAACATGGAATCTAAGGTATCCTGATGATTGAGCAGGACATAAGGATGGGAACGGTAGGTGCCCCAGGAATAAGCCCCGCTTGTTTTCCCCTCATTCTCATACACATCAATCCAGCTTGACTTGAGCCCCTGCTCTAACACATGCAAGTATTCCTGACCTAAAGGCTTCAGTCCTGCCAGAACCATTTCTTTTGCCTTCGGATAAGTAATGGCCATCTCGACTTCCGGCACGATCGGCACATAGACATCGTACATGTGCAGCTCATCCAAGGCCAAAGCTTTTTTGCGCAAATCCACATACCGGTACATCACCGGCAGGAATTCCTGAACCGTCTCAATCAAGGCGTCATAAACCCTGACCGGCACCCGGTCGTCATCCAGAGAGGCTTCCAGAGCCGAGGGATAGCGGCGGGCTTTGGCATAGAAGACATCGGCCTTGACACTGGCGTTCAGGGTGGCGGCCCAGGTATTTCTCTGCTTGTCATACGTGTGATAAAGCGTTTCAAAAGCGTCCTTGCGCACGCGCCGTTCCGGGCTCTCCATAAATTGAATGAAGTTGCCTTTGGTTAATTCCACTTCCTGCCCTTGTTCATCCCGAATCGCCGGGAATTTAAGGTCGGCGTTATTGGCCATTCCGAAAATCGTGCCCGGAGCCTCGGCAATCTCCCCGGCTTCGGCTAAGAGCTTTTCCTCAGCCTGGCTCAACACATGCTCCCGCTTGCGCCAGATATTGTCGAGCGCATGGGCATAGATTTTTAATTCCGGAGCCTGGGTGAGTTCCTGCCAGCGTTTTTCCGGCAAAGCCAACAGCTCCGGCACCACAAAAGAGGTGGCACTGCCGGCCCTTACGGATAAAGCGCCGGCCTTGTCCGTCATTTCCTGATACCGGGCCTGGCGGTTATCTTCATCCCGGCGCATGCGGGCGTAGGTATAGACTTCTTCGATGCTGAGCCCGAGCTTATCCATCCATTCAAAACACTCAGCCAAGACAGCCGGGGATTCCCCTAAGCGCCCCTGAAAATTGCGGGCTTCCTCCATCAGCTTTTCCGCTTGTTTGAACTCCTGCTCCCAAGCTTGGTCTGTCGCAAATATGTCTTCCAGCTTCCACTTATATTGGTCCGCTATCTCTGTCCTTGCTTTTAGTTTCTGTTGTTCCACGTGCATCCCTCCAAGCATTCTCACAATACCTCTTATCCCCATAGAGGATAAGTCAACTAGACTTCAGCCAACAAGTGCGATCATCCTTCACGGATGATCGAGGCTAACACCCCGTCTGAAGTAAGTTTCCTTTATTATACACGGGGATAGAGATTATTACCAATTTCCCCTTGTCCCCAGTGCGAGAAGGGGGTTTTCCCCAGATTGGTATTGAAATATCGCGGATCATGCGTAATCTCGCGCTCTTGGTCCACCCAGTCCGGGAACACCACGGGAAAATCCAGGGACGGAAGCTCCACATCCACCGTGATTAAGCCCTGATTCTCCCCTTGGTAAACATCGACTTCCCAGGTCAACCCGGCAAAGGGCAGCCGGTAGCGTACCTTTTCCACTACCGGGTAAATAGCCAAGTTCAGCAACGCTGACCCTTCTTCGGGCAAGGCCATATCTTTCTCTGTTTCAAGCTCGAAACGGCTTCCGTCCGGCTGTACTTTTTTGAGTGTAATCACAATTTTATTTTCCAATAAGCGAAAACGGATTTGAGGTTCTTCACATAGATATCCCTGGACAATCCTTTGTCCAAGCTCAAGGTGAGGGAGTAAATTCCCCCTCACCAGAAATTTGCGTTCGATTTCTATTGCCAAGCTATCCAACTCCTTGTCATCCATTTTTCATAAACAAAGCAGAACTCACAGTAGCTGCAGTCCGCTCGTCCAAGTCCCATTGCCAGAGCTTTTCCTCAGGCATTGTTAGCAACAACCCTTTAAGATTGTGTCTTTCTGCGAGATGCTGCCAGATCCTCGATACATCCGTGCCGTAGAGCGGTATTCCCTGCCAGGTTATGTCAGTATTGAGTATTAACATGCCCCCGCGCCGGAGAACCCCCGCCAGCCATTTGAGATGATTGAAAGTAAGCAGCTCAAGAACCCTGGCCAGTTGCGGGAAAGGCGGAGATTGTACACCATCCCTAAGCAGCCGCTGCCCGGCTGCAAAAGAAATTTGAGCCCGATCCCACACGGTTTGGGATACCGCCCACTGAATTTGAGAAAGCAGGCATTGGCTGACCACCAAGTCAAATTTCTCCGGAAAAGGGTTGCCATTAGTATGAAATTGTAGATTCAGTTCTAACTCCCTAAGCAAACCCTCCAGAGATTGAGCAGAGGTCCCGGCAGCCGTGCGCAAGCGGTTTATTTCCTCTACTCCTCCCCCGGCATCTCCCACCCAGGTGCGCACCTTATGCGCAAGCCCATAGCCTTCAACCGTGTTATTCAAAGTTTCTCCGTCTATGTCGGAGAGCCATACTTCTGAAGCCAGCGCAGACAGTTGCGGTAGGTTCAGATCATTGCCATTTCCCACACCGAAAACAATCAGCTTTTGAGGTTGCCGCCCCAACGCGTTTATTCCCTCTTGAATGCTTTTCATAGTCTGAGCGCGATGCCCGGCGTAGTGCTCCCTGGCATCGCTGGTGGAACGATTGGCCAGCACTTGAATCCGGCGATAATCAAACACACTCCAAGCCCCCCGCTGCTAATAGGTTAGAACTATTATGCAGCATTCCTTTCTCTGTGACAAGTTAACGAAAAGAAGCCCCACTGAAAGGCCAGTGGGGTATGAGGCAAGTTAGTGCACAATTAATAATATTTATTCTGCGCCCAGTCCGGTATTTGCCCTGATATAAAGTTCTTCATACTTGATGTTGCTTTCACTCCTTTGCGGCACGAGCACAGTACCTAAGAACGCAGCGATAAATCCGATTGGAATGCTTACAATCCCGGGGTTAGACAAGGGAAAGATAGCCGCTTTGCCCATGACGCTCGGACCAATCATCATTAAGCCGACAGAAGCTATTAACCCGACCAAAATTCCCGCCACGGCCCCGGTTGTATTAAACCTCTTCCAGAAAAGAGCCAGAATGATAACCGGGATATTGGCGCTGGAAGCGACTGCAAAAGCCAAAGCCACCAGATACGCAACATTTTGCCCCTTGGCCAAGATGCCGAGTATGATCGCAATTATTCCTACAATCACACCCGTTCGCTTCGCAACTCTTACCTGGGTCATCTCATCCGCTTTCCCGCCCCGCAACACATTGACGTAGAAGTCATGGGCGAAAGCGCTGGAAGCAGCCAGAGTCAAACCTGCCACCACAGCCAGAATCGTCGCAAAAGCTGCCGCGCTCACGAATGCCAACAAAAATTCTCCGCCGAAAGTATTGGGGCCTCCCCCGAGCATCTGAGCCAAGAGCGGCGCTGCCATATTCCCGCCTTTATCAATGGACTTGATGGTGGCGCTGCCAACAAAATAGGCCGCCCCAAAACCGAGGAAGGTTGTCATAATATAAAAGGTTCCGATTAAGCCCATGGCCCACAGCACGGAAGTTCGAGCGGCTTTCGCCGTTGGGACTGTATAAAAGCGCATCAGAATGTGAGGCATCCCTGCCGTGCCAAGCACCAGAGCCATTCCTAACGAGACCAGCTCAATCGGATTTTTGTACAAAAGCCCGGGTTCGAGGAACTTTTGCCCATACTTAGCCGACAACCCATTGAAAAAGGTGACTAAGTTAAAATTAAACTTCGCCAAAACCCAAAGGCTTAGCACAGTGGCCGCGAACATTAACAACCCGGCTTTAATGATTTGAACCCAGGTTGTGCCCAGCATTCCACCGAGAGTGACATAAAGGATCATCATAATCCCGATAAAAATTACTGAAGCTTCATACGGAATTCCTAGGAGCATCTTGATTAAAGTACCTGCACCCACCATTTGCGCCAGCATATAAAACGTACTGATGACCAGAGTGCTGAGAGCAGCGGCGGTCCTGACCGGCTTCGGGCGCAGGCGATAGGCCAGGACGTCCGCCATTGTGTATTTGCCACTGTTGCGCATGGGCTCGGCCACCAGGATCAAAACGACGATATAGGCCACCAACCAGCCAACAGAGTACATGAATCCATCATAGCCGTTAAGGGCGATTAAACCGGCGATTCCTAAAAAAGAAGCGGCACTCATATAATCCCCGGCGATGGCAAAACCGTTTTGCACGCCGCTGATACTGCGCCCTGCGGCATAATACTCCGCTGTGGTTTTGGTATGATGAGACGCCCAATAGGTAATTCCCAGAGTGATTCCGACAAATACCACAAACATCCCGATTGCCAGCCAGTTCATACCTCAACCCCCTCTGCATTTTCTCTGCGGATCTTCTCGGCTATTGGGTCAAAATGGCGATTCGCCACCCGCGCATAGATCCCTGCAATTATCCAGGCCACAAAGAATTGAGAGAGCGCGAACCAGTACGCAATATTGATGGCACCCGTGACTTTCTTATTCATGACTCCGGGCAAATAACCGACGCTTAAAGGCAGAGCGAAATAATATACAAAGGAAAATATTAAGGCGATGATCGTAAATTTGGTCTTAATCGAAATAAGATGCTTAAACTCCTGACTTTCGGCAATGTGCTCCCATTCCATAAGCCTACCTCCCCGTACGTTACTGATAGACACCCCTGCTCTGCTATTCCATACCCTTGAGATTGCTCTTCTTTCTTTATTTTTATTTGTTTATTTACCCCTCTGCTCTACTCTTGATACTGCTCCTTCAAGGTCTGAACCACGGAAGCATCGGCTAAGGTCGTGGTGTCACCCAAAGCCCGGCCTTCCGCAATGTCCCGCAGCAGCCTGCGCATGATCTTGCCGCTTCTGGTCTTCGGCAGTTCGGCTGTAAAGAAAATATCATCAGGCCGCGCCAGAGCACCGATCTTCTTCGCCACATGGGCTTTCAGCTCATCCACTAAGCCGTTTCTTGTCTCCACTCCTTCCTTGAGCGTGACAAAGGCTGCCACCGCCTGACCCTTGACCTCATGATTCTTACCGATGCAGGCTGCTTCCGCTACTGCGGGGTGGTCAACCAGAGCGCTCTCTACTTCAGCTGTTCCGATGCGGTGCCCGGAGACATTGATGACATCATCTACCCGCCCCAGCACCCAGAAATACCCGTCCTGATCCCATTTGGCCCCGTCTCCGGTAAAGTAGATACCCGGCCAGTTGCCCCAATACGTCTGAACATAGCGGTCATTGTCCCCGTAAACTGTTCTCAGCATCGCCGGCCAAGGCTCTCTTACTACCAAATAGCCGCCGCTTCCTTTAGGCACGGGCTGTCCGTCATGATCCACTACTTCCACTTTGACACCCGGGAACGGAACGGTGCACGAACCCGGTTTAAGATCCGTAAGCCCGGGTAAGGGAGCCATCATAATCATCCCTGTTTCTGTCTGCCACCAAGTGTCCACAATCGGGCAGCGCTCCCGTCCAATGTATGTGTGATACCATATCCAGGCTTCCGGGTTGATCGGTTCCCCTACCGTTCCCAAGACTCTTAAGCTGGAAAGATCCCTGCTCTCAGGATAGGACGGACCCCACTTCATGAAGGTCCGGATGGCGGTGGGCGCGGTGTAAAGGATTGTTACCCGGTATTTCTCGACGATCTCCCAGAAGCGGTCTTTAGCCGGATAATCCGGAGTTCCTTCATACATTACCACTGTGGCCCCATTAGCCAGAGGACCGTATACGATATAGCTGTGCCCGGTAATCCAGCCGACGTCTGCCGTACACCAATACACATCCTCTTCTTTCAAGTCAAAAATCCACTCATGGGTTGTGCTTACTCCTACCATATAACCTCCGGTAGTGTGCACTACCCCTTTCGGTTTCCCGGTAGTCCCGCTGGTATAGAGGATAAAGAGCATGTCTTCCGCATCCATCTCTTCCGGCGGACATTCAACTGCAGCCTTTTGCATTTGCTCATGATACCAGAGGTCACGTCCCTCTTGCATGTGCACTTCACTTCCGGTTCTCTGGACCACTATTACATGTTCTACTGAACCTGCCCCTGCAAGAGCAGTATCTGCATTCTCTTTCAGCGGGACAACGCTCCCGCGCCGGAAACTTCCGTCTGAGGTGATGAGTACTTTGGCCTGAGCATCGTTAATACGGTCTCTTAAAGCTTCCGCACTAAAGCCGCCGAAGACTACGCTGTGTGGTGCCCCGATGCGGGCGCAGGCCAGCATGGCAATCGCTGCTTCCGGGATCATAGGCAGGTAAATTGTAACCCGGTCCCCTTTCTCCACTCCCAAGGATTTAAGGACATTGGCAAATTTATTTACTTCCCGGTAAAGGTTCTGGTAAGTTAAGACCCTGCTGTCTCCGTGTTCTCCTTCGAAAATGATGGCTGCCTTGTTGCGGCGCCAACCTGCCAGATGGCGGTCAATGCAGTTATAAGAGGCATTGAGCTTCCCACCGACATACCACTGGGCAAACGGCGGCTCCCACTCTAAGACTTTCTCCCAGGGCCGAAACCAGCTCAAGCGCTCAGCTGCTTTGCCCCAGAACCCGAGCCTGTCACTCTCCGCTTCCTCGTACACCTTCCCTTCCTGCACGGCGGCTTGAGCCTGAAACTCCGCGCCCGGCTTAAAGACCCTGTTTTCTTCCAGCAGCCCTTCTAATCGTTCTTCCCCCATTATCTAACCCCCTCCAAAGTTGTTTTGGTTTCATAATATGAAACTCTGTTTTGATATTATCCATTATAACAATATATGCCTGAATGTTGAGACTTTTCAGATGAATTGCTGGTTTTTTGAGGTGAACTGCATTTTTTCACAAGCGTACGGATAGGACATAAAAAGCCCGTATCTGTACCCTTAACGGAAAGATACGGGCTTAAAACCTTAAGCACTATTTTCTATTCCTCTTCGCCGGGATCAGCCAATGGCAAGCCTAATTCCAACGCTTTTAGCGCTCGCCGCATAATCTTGCCACTGCGGGTCCGTGGCAAATCACCCCGCGCTTCTATCTCCCACGGAACCAAGTGCGGTCCCAGCCGTTCTTGAATGAATTCTTGCAGCTCTGCTTCCAGGTTTTTTGACCAAGAGAAGCCAGGATGCAAGACGACAAAGGCCTTAATTATCTCCCCCCACAGCGGGTCAGGCTTGCCAATCACTCCGGCCTCCATAACCGCAGGATGTTCGGCAAGCTTGTTCTCCACTTCAAAGGGACCGATGCGTTCACTCCCTTTCTTAATCACATCGTCAACTCTCCCTTGGAACCAAAAATACCCTTCAGCATCGCGATAGGCTAAATCTCCGGTTACATACCATGTCCCCCAGCGAAAGTACTCCCGGTATTTTTCTTCATCTTTCCAAATCCCGCGCATCATGCCCGGCCATCCGGCTTTCAGCGCCAGTTGCCCCACTTCCAAAGGCTGGAGTTCCCGCCCTTGCTCATCAATCACTGTTGCTTCGATCCCTGGAATTGTTCGCCCCATAGAGCCTGGTTTAAGCGGAAGACAGTGAAAATTGCAGATAATCTGCCCCCCCGTCTCCGTCATCCACCACGTATCATGCACTGTAAGACCAAAAGCCTGAGCACTCCAGCGAATCACCATTGGATTCAACGGCTCTCCTACCGTGAGAATGTGGCGTAAAGATTTGAGAGAATAACGCTTTGCCGGATTGTCCGGACCAAAATTCATCAAATGCCTGAGGGCGGTAGGGGTTGTATACCAAATATTAACTCGCAGCTTGCTTAAGACCTCATACCATTTATCCGCATTAAACTCCCCTGCATGAATGACACTGGTTACCCCATTCAAGAGCGGTGCCCAAATCCCGTAAGAAATCCCAGGCACCCACCCCGGATCCGAAGTGCACCAGAAAATATCCTGAGGCTGTAGGTCCAGCACTAATTTCCCAGTCTGATAAAAATGCAGAATTCCACTGTGAACATGGATTACACCTTTTGGTTTACCGGTTGAGCCTGAGGTATAAAGAAGCATCATCGGGTCTTCCGGATCATACTCCCGGGCTACATAGGCAGAAGATGCTGCCGCCATACCTTCGGCATAATCTATAGTTTCTGTGAAAGAAATCTCTGCCTGCGAACCAGCGCCCGCTTCAAATCCTCGGTCCACCAGGATTACATGGCACAAGGAAGGCAGCTTCTCTCTCCTGATGCGTTGATTAAGGATTCCCGAAGTGATCACGACTGATGCCTCACTGTCTTCCAGGACTTCTGTCAAGGCATCGGACATGAGAGCTGTTGACAATGGAACTGCGACTGCTCCAGCTTTAACCGCTCCCAAAAAAGCAACGTAAAACTCCGGTACCGGGGGGAGAAAAACAGCCACCCGTTCCCCAGGCTGAACTTTTAGTCCTTGGAGTACATTAGCAAATTTATTGGTTAAATTTTTTAATTCCTCATAAGAAACCGTTATTTCAGTTTTCCCATTGTAAAATCTAAAAGCCGCTTTTTGCTTACGATGGCCTACCGCCTTATGATCGACCGCTTCGACAGCAATGTTATACTTCTGACCCAGATGCAATTCTTCTGCAACCTCAGACCAGCGGAAATCACGGCAGATTTGCTCGTACTCGGCAAGGTAAGCCTTTTCCCCGCAACCGTCAGACCCTTTCACCCTAATCCTCCTCCCTTATATGAAATCATTCCGGGCTCAGCGGTAACGTGTGCCTTTATCTGTTCTGTAACCTAGACGGACTGAAACGGAACTACAGGCTTCCTTAAGCACAGTTACCAACCTGGCAATCCGTTCAAGGCTTAGGCGGGAAGTAGGCCCTGTGATGCTTATGGCCGCGATCACTTTTCCAGTATGATCAAAGACTGGAGCAGCTACCGCTCTTAACCCCTCTGCTGATTCTTCCGCATTAACTGCATATCCTTGAGTTCGCACTTTATCCAAATGTGCCAGCAATTCACTGATTTCAGTAAATGTATGCTGGGTATACCGGCGCATCGGGCGTTTACTCAGGATGCCCATGCTTTCCTGCTGTGGCAAATAGGCCAGAATCACCTTGCCTTCCGCCGTACAGTGGGCGTCTGCTCTTAAACCGAGGTTAACCGTAATAGTTTCAGGTGAATGGTCTCTCTCGACCACAACCACTTGGCCGTGGTCGAGAACTGCCAATTGCACAGTTTCCCTCGATATTTCCACTAACTCTTTCATATAAGGGAGCGCTTCCGTACGAAAATCAAGATTAGTAAGCATTTCTAAGCCCAGAGATAATATTTTCATTCCCAAACGGTAACGTTCTGTATCTTTGTCCTGTTCAACATATCCATATACCCCCAGGCTATTTAGGAGCCGGTGCACAGTACTTTTGTGTAAACCTACGCTATGCCCCAGTTCCGTCACTCCGATACCCCGGGGATGGTGGCCCAGTGTTTCTAATATTAACAATGCCCGTTCGATTGACTGCACGGCTTGGTCGGAAGGAGCCACCACTTAGACCCCCTTATGCCAGAATTCTGTACGAAAAAATGAGGGAATTATCATAACATTGCTATTAATGCCGAAACCATAAAAACCCTCAAGCATTGGCGGGTGAATAGACTTCTATTTATCTCTTAAAGCCTGAACTACAGAAGCGTCAGCTAGAGTCGTGGTGTCTCCCAAAGCCCTGCCTTCGGCAATATCCCGCAGGAGCCGGCGCATAATCTTGCCGCTTCTGGTCTTCGGCAGCTCAGGCGTGAAGAATATGTCATCCGGCCGTGCCAAGGCTCCGATTTTCTTGGCGACGTGGGCTTTTAGTTCATCCATTAAACCGTTGCCCACGTCAACCCCTTCTTTGAGCGTGACAAAGGCAGCAACGGCCTGGCCCTTCACTTCATGGCTTTTACCGATACAAGCGGCTTCGGCCACAGACGGGTGATCAACCAGAGCACTCTCGACTTCAGCCGTGCCAATGCGGTGCCCGGAGACATTAATCACATCATCCACCCGGCCCAAGACCCAGAAATACCCGTCTTCATCCCATCTCGCCCCGTCTCCGGTAAAGTAAATGCCGGGCCAGTTGCTCCAATAGGTGTTCACATAGCGGTTCTGATCTCCGTAAACCGTGCGCAGCATGGCCGGCCACGGTTCCCGCACGACCAAATAGCCATCGCTTCCCTTGGCCACGGGCCGCCCGTCATGATCCACCACTTCCACTTTAACCCCGGGAAAAGGCACGGTGCAGGAACCCGGTTTGAGCGCGGTCAGTGCGGGGAGGGGGGTCATCATAATCATACCGGTCTCCGTCTGCCACCACGTGTCCACTATGGGGCAGCGCTCCTGCCCGATGTGTTTGTAATACCACATCCAAGCTTCCGGATTGATCGGTTCTCCGACAGACCCTAAAAGCCTTAAACTCGAAAGATCATGGCTCTCGGGATAGGACGGACCCCATTTCATGAAGGTGCGGATAGCGGTAGGAGCCGTGTATAGAATTGTCACCCGGTATTTCTCAATAATCTCCCAGAAACGGTCTTTCGCCGGGTAATCCGGAGTCCCTTCATACATGAGCACCGTGGCTCCATTCGCCAGGGGGCCGTAAACAATATAACTGTGACCTGTGATCCAGCCCACATCCGCTGTACACCAGTAAACATCCTCTTCTTTTAGGTCAAAAATCCACTCATGGGTAGTGCTCACTCCGACCATATAGCCCCCCGTGGTGTGCACGACGCCTTTGGGTTTCCCAGTAGTTCCGCTGGTATAAAGGATAAAGAGCATATCTTCTGCATCCATTTCTTCCGCCTGGCATTCAAGGGCTGCCTTTTGCATTTGCTCATGGTACCAGAGGTCACGGCCCTCTTTCATGTTCACTTCAGTTCCGGTGCGCTGAACCACAACGACATGCTCTACTGAATCCGAGCCTGCCAAGGCACTGTCCGCATTCTCTTTAAGCGGAACCACACTGCCGCGGCGAAAACTTCCGTCAGAGGTGATGAGCACTTTAGCTTTGGCATCGATCAGACGGTCCCTCAAGGCTTCGGCGCTGAATCCGCCAAAGACCACACTGTGAGGCGCGCCAATGCGGGCACAGGCCAACATCGCGATGGCTGCCTCCGGAATCATGGGCAAATAAATGGTAACCCGGTCCCCTTTGTTAACTCCCAGGGATTTGAGGACATTGGCAAATTGATTGACTTCCCGGTAAAGGTCCTGATAGGTTAAAACCCTGCTGTCACCATATTCCCCTTCAAATATGATCGCTGCCTTATTGCGGCGCCAGCTTGTTAAATGACGGTCAAGACAATTATAGGAAGCATTGAGTTTGCCGCCCACATACCACTGAGCAAAAGGAGGGTCCCACTCCAGCACCTTGTCCCAGGGTTTGAACCAATCCAAACGTTCAGCCGCTTGGCCCCAGAACCCTATCCGGTCTCGAGCTGCCTCTTCATATACTTTTTCTTCCCGTACCAGGGCCCGGGCCTTAAACTCCGCTCCCGGCTTAAAGACCTTGCTTTCTTCTACTATTCCTTCTCTTTTGTCCTCTCTCATAGCCTACCCCCCCTGCTTGTTTACATTCTCTCTAAATCAAGTTAACACAACAAATAACATTTGGAATCTAACTGAATTTTACACCGTTGTTATCAGACTGTTAACAAGATTGCATTCAATAGACAATTTGTCTCATTAAACCGTCGATAAGGATGCTTAAACGGTAAACTGAAACGGTAAAAGTAAAAGCTGCGGTCAGATTCCTCCGACCGCAGCTTAAATATCTGCAACGTGTTTTCTAAGATTTTACCTAATTATTAGCTAATAAAGTGAAACAGGCAGCGTACGTTCCACTGCCTGTTTCAGCCACCTCGTCCACCTATCTCCCAGGAAGGTTCCCCTACCTTCCAAAAATATTTTACTAGATTTTTTTTCCGTTTGCAAGAGTGTACGCAGGAGCTTTTAAGTTTTTCAGTTTAAGCGGTTGACACACCGTAATTCATGTCATATAATACATTCTCATCTTTGACAGTTAAAAACTATAAAAAGCTTGAAAGCCCTGTATTTGCAAGGTGTTCAAGCTTTTTTTGTATTTTAAAAAAGTGAGTAATTTTTTATTTCTTAGTCGTGCTTAGA
>NZ_JAFLRH010000035.1 GCF_017310645.1 Paradesulfitobacterium ferrireducens
CTTAATTCATATAGGTAATGATCAATTTTTATCCATATATTTAGGACTACAATATCAGGGATGGTACCTTAAAAGCCTTGGTACATAAGGGTTTGGTAAAATATGTCGCCAAACTTGGGTTAATATAAACAAAAAACAGCCGCATGCGATAGCGACTGTTGGTTTTTATAAAATGGTGCGCCCGGCAGGATTTGAACCTGCGACCTCCGGCCTCGGAAACCGTCACTCTATCCACTGAGCTACGAGCGCCTATTGAGATGAATAAAAACCGCTATGTTAGTTTACTAAAATAGGCTTGTTTTGTCAAGGAAATTTGTCTCTGGAAATTTGTCTCTAAGCTTACTCTGCGCTATAATCAAATGAAAGAATTTCTGCCTGGCTAAATGAGGGATGATTGTGGGTTGGAGGAAAAAAATAACAAAGTTTCCTTGGCAGCTGCTGCAGCACTTTCTCGGCGTTCTGGCCGGGGCTTTGACGGTCGCGTTTAGTATTAATTCCCTGATTATTCCTAATCATATCGCTGATGGCGGGGTAACCGGAATTGCTATTATTTTGCATTATCTGTTGACATGGCCAGTCAGCTTAACCGTTTTTCTCTTAAATGTTCCGCTTTTTCTGTTAGGCTTAAAAATGGTTGGCCGGGAATTCCTAATCTTAAGCACCTTCGGCGTGGGTGCGGTTTCGATCGCCTTAGGTTTTACTTCTCAGGTTCCGGCGCTTACCAATGATTCCCTGCTGGCAGCAATTTTCGGAGGAGTGTTGACCGGGATTGGCATGGGTTTAATCTTTCGCTCCCGGGGGTCTCTTGGGGGCACGGACATTCTGGCGGTGTACCTGAGCCGGACAACTCCGTTCAGTGTGGGCCAGATTCTCTTAGGTATTGATGCGGTGATTTTTCTGGTGGCTGCAGTGATATTTCGCCCGGAAATGGCCATGTATGCTATGATTTACATGTTTATCGCCACGCAAGTGATTGACCTGGTGCAGGCGGGAATGAACCATTCTAAATCCGTATTGGTGGTAACCCAGGCTCCTCAGCGTATTGCCGAGGATATTATGGCCAAGCTCGAACGGGGGGTTACTCTTTTTAACGCGGTAGGGGCATATTCCGGAGATTCTAAACAGATCGTTTATTGTGTGATCAGACGGACGGAATTGTCCCAGATCAAAGAAATAATACATAATCATGATCCGCGGGCTTTTGTCGCGATTTCCGAGGTTCCGGAAGTTGTTGGAGAAGGTTTTTCTTCCTGGCGCGGACATTGAACGAGACTTCATTCAGAGGGGGAATCCCCCCCACTGAATGTTAGTCTAGTCCATACTGGACTTAACCGCCCTTTGGCACCCGCCGCCTATAGAGGCGGGGGACTTAGGGCGGGTTAGTTCAGTGTTGAAGCAAGATAGAGAGAGGGGTAAAATTGCGGGTGAGGACGGCGCGTTTGAGACTCCGCTTTTATTTTGTTCTGTCGGTTATCCTGGCGGGGATATTGCTATCCCCGCTGTTATGGCATTTGAGCAAAATGACACGCGCTCAGGCTGACTATGACTTTAAGACAGTGGCGACAGAAATATCATGGGTCAACCGGTATGCTCCCTTTTTAGATAGATGGGCTTCATTTAGAGAGGTTAAGCTGTGGCTGGGTTTGAATCTGGGCCCAAGGGAAGGGCTGGAGCAGGAATTAGCCCGCTATGGGGATGACCGCCACCGTTTATGGCTGGTTCAGTTTCTCCTGCAAGACGGAAAAACTTCAGAAGCAGAAACCAAAGCCGGGCTAATCTCTTCCGAATCCACCCGTACATTAGCCCAAGGATTGCTTGCCCTCGCCCAGAAGGATCCGGAAAAAGCCCATGGTTTGCTGCAAGGGCTAACTGGTTTAGATGAAAAAGAGGAATTCCTGAGACACCTGGCCTTAATGCAGGTCTATCTGACTTTACCTGACTTAGAACGGGCACAGGCGGAGTTTACCGTGTTACTAAAGGCAGAGCCCCATAATCCGGCGGTTAAGATGTTGGAATTTAACCTGGCCCTGACCCGGCGGGATTGGGACCAAGCTTTGGCCCTGAGTGCGGAACTTGATCAAAAGATCCCTCCTACTCCGGTCTATCTGGTGCAGAAGGGATTATTGCAAATTTATGAAGGTAAGCTCAATCCGGCAGTCATCACTCAATTGGGTGAATTTCCCCAGGGAAAAAGTTATGCCAATTACCTTTTAGGAATAAAAGCCCTGAACCAAGGTGATTTAGGAGAAGGAAAAAGGTTATTGGAACTGGCCTCAGCCCAAGGACTGCCCGGAGAATTAGCGCTCGATGCCAAAAGCGCCCTAACCCATACCAATGAGCGTTTGCGCGCCCAGGATTCGCTCGCCGCGATCACTCAAGGGGATGGGCGATAGTAACATGCCGCCCACCGGCTTGCCCGCACCCTTCGCCGCGAAGTGATTATTTGTGGTCCGTTAGTCTGCACTGCAGACTAACGGACCACGCGCCGGATGCTCGAACAGCGTGAAGCTGTTCGCCGAAGGATCGAGCTTGTCGACTCGCTACCGCGCCAAACCTTAGGGTAATACCTGAAGTGAACCGTGACGCGGCTTAACGCTTTGCCGCCTGCGCTTACGACGAATCCTCAGCCGTATTAAATGCTTTGGAGTCGGCGGCTTCGCTCTGCAAGGTCGTTTGCCTAATGCCATCATCGGTCTTTAGGTATGTTGCTTTCCGGCGGCCAGGTGCTTGAGGCGTGCTGGAGCAGTTCTCCGACCGGGACGAGAGCATATTCCCGTGCTTTCAGGCTTTGGATGACCCGGGGGAGTGCCTTTACCGTATCGGGGGCGGAATCGGATGCGTGAAAGAGTATAATGTCCCCGGCTTTAGCGCCTTGCCCGGGGCGCAGCCCGTTAAGGACGTTGTTGACGACTGCATCCGGACCCGGACGCTTCCAGTCAAGAGAATCAACACTCCACTGAATGACTCTGTACCCAAGCCGGTTGGATACTTGGATGAGTTTATTATCATACGCTCCGTTGGGTGCCCGCAGCAGGTTTATTTTTTTCCCTGAGAGCTTCTCAAGGACATCCTGGGCTGAAACAATTTCCTTTTCGATTTCAGCAGGTCCCAGGGTATTTAGGTCAATGTGATGGTTGCCATGAGAACCGATCTCATGGCCATCGGCCACCATGCGCTGGACTAAGGCTTCATGTTTGGCGGCCCAGGGACTGGAAAGAAAGAAGGTGGCTTTGATTCCTTCTTGTTTAAGAATAATAAGAATGGGTTCGGCCGTCTCTTCACCCCAACTGATATCAAAGCTTAGCCCGATCATATTGGTATTGACATTGGCTGAATAAATGGGTTTGAGTTTGGAAGAGAATACTGAGACCACGTTTTCCCGGTATGCTAAAAGGACGAATATAAGTATCCCCCATAAAACAAGGTTACGCCATGAGGGACTTTTAAAAACAATCAAGCGCATATAGACCCCTCCTCGCCTAAAACATATTAAGGAGAAGAGGAAGTTATGCCATAGAAAACTCGGCTTGCGCCACGTTAGTGCCGGTGGGACTAACGCACTTGTTTAGTTGCACTTGTGCCACCAAAGATTTATGCTTTCTGATTGGTAAAAATAAAAAGCGTCACCTAAGACGCTTAAAAAATTACCAGCGGTGGAAGCGTGAGCCCACAACAAAGCGGTAAAGGTCAAATTTAAATAGAATTTTAAGGAAAAAATGCAGGACTAGAAAGGCCATCACGACAAAGGCTACGGCTTTGATGACTGCGAATAAGACGAAAAACAGCCAAGTAAATATTCGGCCTAAAATGAGTGCTGATAAATAGAGCCCGAGTAAGAGTAAAATGAATTTTACGGCAACTAACCAATAGTTCGAAGATGAAGACGGCCGGTAAGCATTCATAATCCAACACCTCCTCACCCTTAGCTTAACATAATTCGACTTTTCTGTCTAGTTAACAAGCCTTAGAGAAATATTGCTCGTCTCGTGCCAAAAAAAATCGCCGTGCATATTATGAATACGACACGGAGGGGATGGTATGAACGAGCAAGCTTTGGCAATCTGGAGCAGTTTAATGGAACATGGTACCCGCTGTCTCGGTAAAGAATCCTATGCTGAGGCGGAAAAATACTTTTTGCAGAGTGCAGTTTTGGCCAAAGATCTGCATGTTCCCGAAATCCTGGCGTTTAACCTCCGCTTGCTCGGAACGGTACGGGTAAGGCTGGGAAAATTGGATTTAGCCGAAGCCGGTTTTCATCAAGCCCTGGAAATTTGCGAACAAGTACAAAATTATAAAGGGATATCCGAGGCTAAAGCGGGATTAGCCAGTGTTGCCGTGTTGCGAGGCGCGTTAGAAGAAGCCAAAGAATGGTATGAAAGTTCCATTTCCGTCTATCCTGCATCATCCACTCCGTTGCGTTTGGGCATGCTTTATTTCGATCTCGGTCAGGTTTATGCTGCCCTGGAAAATTGGGTCAAAGCCTTTGAGGCATATGAACAGGCGCGCAATCTTTGCCAGCGGAATCAGTATTTCAAAGGGGAAGGAGAATTGAATGTTCTGCTGGGAGAAGTTTGCTACCGGCGGGGGGAGAAGCAAATGGCCCAGTCATTTCTCCGGGCAGCGTGCCGGTTGTTTTTAAAGATTAAAGAAAGTGAGGCTCTAGCCAACGCCTTTCAATACTTAGCATTTTTGCACTACGATATGGGGGAAATGGAGCCGGCCCGTGCCAGTCAGCAGCGGGCGGTGGTGATATGGCTGAGGCAGGGAATCCAGGAAGATATCAGTGAAAGCTGTCATTTTTTAAGCAAGATTGAGCAAAGTTTGGGCTATCATGAGGAGGCCAAGTACCATTTAGATCTTTCAATTAAGCTTTATGATAAAGAAGATATCGGGTTGGCCTTGCGTTATCAGAGTCTGGCAGGTATAGCCGTTCTTCAGATGGAATTTGATCAAGCCGAAGAAATCTTTTTAGAAGCCTTGCGCATATTTGAAGAATTTGGGGACGATCTTAAAAGCGGGGAGGTTCTGGAAGCCTTGGCTTATTTAGCGGAGATTCAAAACAGGGAACAGGAGGCGTTGGAATATCACCGCCGGGCCTTGGCGAAGCAAGAGGAGGCAGCCTCCCCGAATTTAGCCGCAATCCTCAAACTAGGGGAATTCTATGAGAAAAGGCGCAACTATTTTGATGCCTTGAATTTTTACTGGCAAGCGCTGAAATTAGCCCATGAAGACGGGCAGGAGGAAGAACGGATCGAACAAATGATTCAGCGGGTTTCGCGCAGAATTCGAAGTAGAAGAATTAGCTGGCATTAAATCTAAACTAATTTTAAGTAATTTTTAAACAAAATATTCGGAAAATGGTTTGAATTTTTTAAGGTTTCGGGTAAAATGAGGTTAATCAAATAAGGACGGGATGGGGGAGAATAATTTTGGGACAGGTAAAGGAAAAAACCCTGCGCAAAGTTGAGGATTTTTTCGCCCGTGAGACGACAATGCGCGGCAGCCCGGAGATTCAGGTTACTCTGGAGGATTTACGGCGGGAAACGAAATTGTCTTTGGTAACCATATATAAAGCATTAGATAATCTCATGGAAAAGGGAACTCTGGCGGTGGTTGACCAGGGAAGCCGGAGATCCCCTAAAATTTATCGTTATCTGACCGGCCTTAATATTGAACCGAAAGTTCCGGAGTCCATGGATTTAATGGGTTTAGCCAAAGCGCTTGAAGATTTGGTTCATGAACTGGCCGTCAAAGAAAAGGTGATCGAAGCCCTGCGGACCAAACTGGCGGTCTATGAGGCTCAAGAAAGCCAGGTGTTGTACCGGTTGCGGGTATCCGATGATGTGGAAGTCATCGTACGCAAGAAAGCACAATAGGAAAGGCTGTGCAGGTTGTGGATGATCTCTTGCTTGAGTGTCTTGAAGATGTCTATCACTCACTGGAAAAGGCGTTGCGTAAGTTAGAAAATGTCCGCTCGATTCATGTGGCCGAGATGGAGCGCTTGGCGGAGGAACTGCGCAGTGAACGCCGGATTTTTGAGGAGTTATCAGGACCGGCCCGCTTAATCGTCGAGCACCTTTTAGAATGCCAACATAAAAATGCCCTGGTCTCGATTGAAGCCGAACAGATCAGCCAACCTTTTGCAACCGTTGGAAAAATAAGTGTCTTACCCTTTGGCATCATAAAGCTAACCCTGAGTAATTTGGAACTTGCCTGGAGAGATGGGAATTATACTTACTACTTATACCCGGATAAGATAGAACTAAGAGCGCGGGATGAAAAATCCGGGATCAAGTTGTTTTTTACGTTGCCTTTTAGCAGACAATTAATTGAAGGCTTTGCAGACTTGCCAGCGGCTAAGAATTTAGCCTATATCCACCCTCAACTTGTAAAATGGTTTAAGACGAATTAGAAGAAGGTGCAGCATGACCAATTTATCCCAGGGTTTGATCCAGGTTTATACCGGAAACAGTAAAGGGAAAACTACCGCTGCTTTGGGTCTGGCCGTAAGGGCGGTTGGACATGGATTCAAGGTATACATAATTCAGTTTATGAAAGGGCGAACAGATTACGGGGAGTTAAACAGTCTTAAAAAGCTGGCTCCGGAATGCCGGCTTGAACACTTCGGACGGCAAGGCTGGGTCATTAAAGGCCAACCGGCGGCAGAAGATATACAAGAAGCTGAGCGCGCTTTGACCAGGGCCCGGGAGGTCATGCTTTCCGGAGCATGGGATATCGTTATTTTAGACGAGATTTTGAATGCGATTTGGTTTGAGCTGGTTTCGGAAGAAAATGTCTTAACCTTTTTAGATCTCAAGCCTCCTCAGGTTGAGCTGGTTCTCACCGGGCGTAATGCCACGGACAGGATCAAAGAAAAAGCTGACTACGTGACGGAAATGGTGCAGCTCAAGCATCCTTATGAACAAGGAATTGATGCCCGCAAAGGAATAGAGTATTAGTTCCCTTTCAAAATCCACTGACTGTGATAGGTGAAAATTTAGTATAAACTTTAATCAGGTTCTTGCATTGGCTCAAATTTATGCTATGATATACAAGTAAGAGATCTGCGGACAAAGATGTCCATACATCCTGAAAAAAGGATGTTATGGGCATTTTTTATTTTTAGCTGGTTTAGCGAAGGAATTTCTAACTAAGAAAGGAGTTATCAAGGGTGCTTACAAAAGAGGATGTTTTGCGCGAGGCTCAGGAAAAAGGGGTAAAATTCATTCGGCTTCAATTCACGGATATTTTAGGGGTACTTAAAAATGTTGCGATTACCATCGAACAATTGGAAAAAGCCCTGGACGGAGAATTGATGTTTGACGGTTCTTCTATCGAGGGGTTTGTGCGGATTGAGGAATCAGATATGTATCTGCGTCCGGATCCAAATACGTTTGTGGTCTTTCCCTGGCGGCCAAAAGAGGGAGCAGTGGCCCGTCTCATTTGTGATGTATACAATGCCGACGGCACACCCTTTGAAGGAGACCCCCGTTACCGTTTGAAACTGATGCTTGCGGAAGCCGCAGAAATGGGTTATAGCTTTAATGTCGGCCCGGAACTGGAGTTTTTTCTGTTCCATACAGATGCTGAAGGCAGGCCGACGACGGTTACCCATGATAAGGCGGGATATTTTGACTTAACACCGGTTGATTTAGGAGAAAATGCCCGGCGTGACATGGTCTTAGCCTTAGAATCCATTGGCTATGAAATCGAGGCTTCCCATCATGAAGTAGCTCCCGGACAGCATGAGATTGATTTTAAGTATTCGGATGCTCTGGACAGTGCGGATAAGATTGCATCTTTCCGTTTTGTGATCCGCACCGTGGCCCAACACCATGGTCTTCATGCGACTTTTATGCCCAAGCCCATTTTTGGAATTAACGGGTCCGGTATGCACACCAATCAATCTTTATTTAAAAACGGTAAAAATGCTTTTTATGATCCAAACGGTCCGATGCAGCTTTCTCCTGAAGCGTATTACTATATTGCGGGGCTTCTTAAGCATGCCCGTTCCTTTGCAGCGATTACCAATCCGACGGTGAATTCTTACAAACGTTTGGTGCCCGGATATGAAGCACCCTGCTATCTTGCCTGGTCCGGCCGCAACCGCAGTCCGTTAATCCGAATTCCTGCGAAACGCGGATCTTCCACCCGAATCGAATTGCGCAGCCCCGATCCCTCCTGCAATCCTTATCTTGCTTTAGCCGTGCAACTCAAGGCCGGTTTGGACGGAATTAAGAAGAAGCTTACACCTCCGCCGGCAGTGGATCTGAATATTTATGAAATGACTGCTGAGGAGAGGACAGAACACGGGATTGCTTCCTTGCCGGGCAGTTTGGATGAAGCATTGCTTGAATTAGGCCGCAATGAAGTGATTAAAGAGGCTCTCGGCGATCACATTTATCACCGGTTTGTGGAAGCAAAGACCAAGGAATGTGACGGCTACCGGCTGGCCGTCCATCAATGGGAACTGGATAATTACCTCGAGCGTTATTAATCTGATTAAAGACAGGATAAGAATTTTAACAGATAAAGACCTATTCAATGGGTCTTTATCTGTTTTTCTATGCGGGAAAGTGTAGTTGTACATGGCTTCCACGCTATTTTTACTGATTTCCTCTAGATTTTTAAGAAGGGATATGTTAACATGGAGGAAAGATAGCGCAAAAAATCACTTTCACATAGGGGGATGTTAAATGTTAGCTATGAAAAAGGACCTTGAGTCTCCGTTCCGGCGCAACCAGCGCTTTGAGGTGGGAGACCGGGTGGTTACCAGCAACTGCCGTCTGGGTACGGTTATTCGAGTAGAACGAGATGAATGGGGAGAGTATTATGTCGTAACTTTGGATGTATTAGCCGGAGAGTTTGCTTATGACTGCGCCGATTTGGAGAAAGCTTAAGCTATCTTGCTTACATTTCGGTTCGACAATCGTTCGAGTTGTTTAATCGGACACCTTGGATAAAATTCCAGGGTGTTTTCTTTTTTGCTTAATCCTTTGATGTTGGACATAAAATGAATGTCTCATCTCTTAGGGGAGGGCATATACTTTACTATATCCTATGTGACAACTAAAAGAGAGGAAGGAAGGAGGGCTATCATGGAAGTTATCCAGTGGCTTAAAGATTACCGGGAAAGTGAGGCCGGTCTAGCCTGGCACGGAACATTTGCGGATTACTTGCCGATGGTCCTAAAGAATCCCTGCCTGGCCATGCACGCTCATGCGCGCATTTATGAGATGATACTTGATGCCGGAGTGGATAACAAAGGGGGGACTAAAAAGTATCAATTCTTCAGCCAGGAACTTTTCGGCTTGGACAAAACGTTGGAAAGGCTGGTGGAGGAGTATTTCCACTCTGCAGCCAAGCGCCTGGATGTGCGCAAGAGAATCCTGCTCTTAATGGGCCCGGTCAGCGGTGGAAAATCGACGATAGTCAGTATGCTCAAACGGGGGCTGGAGCAGTTTTCCAAGACGGAAGAAGGAGCAGTTTATGCGATTGACGGCTGCCCGATGCACGAGGACCCTCTGCATCTATTGCCAACGTTATTGCGCGATCGTTTTGAACAGGAATATGGGATTAAGATCGAGGGCAACCTTTGCCCGGTCTGCCGCTTGCGTTTAACTGAGGAATTCCAGGGAGAAGTGGAGCGCGTTCCGGTTAAACGTATTGTTTTCTCCGAGGAAAACCGGATTGGCATCGGCACCTTTACCCCGTCTGATCCCAAATCTCAAGATATTGCAGATTTAACCGGAAGCATCGACTTTTCTACTATTACCGAGTATGGCTCCGAGTCTGACCCGCGGGCTTACCGCTTTGACGGGGAATTAAATAAAGCCAACCGGGGCTTAATGGAATTTCAGGAAATGCTCAAATGCGACGAGAAATTTCTGTGGAATCTTTTGAGCTTATCTCAGGAAGGGAATTTCAAAGCGGGACGCTTTGCCTTGATTTCTGCGGATGAATTGGTGGTCGCGCATACCAATGAGAGCGAATACCGGGCCTTTGTGGCCAATAAGAAAAACGAGGCCTTGCAGTCCCGGATCATCGTCCTTCCGATCCCATATAACCTTAAAGTCAGTCAAGAGGTTAAGATTTATGAAAAACTGATTAAACAAAGCGATATGCAAAAAGTGCATCTGGCTCCGCATTCCCTAAGGACGGCTGCCGTCTTCAGCATCCTTTCGCGCATGAAACCATCGAAGAAGCAAGGGATGGACCTGGTGAAAAAGATGCGGCTTTATGACGGGGAAGATGTGGAAGGATTTAATCAAAAAGATGTAAAAGATCTCATGGTGGAAGGGGAAGAGCAAGGGGAAGGCATGGACGGGGTCGATCCACGCTATGTGATTAACCGCATCTCGACCGCTTTAATCCGGGATGAGCAGTCCTGTATTAATGCCCTGGATATTCTGCGGGCGCTTAAAGACGGGTTATCCCAGCATACTTCCATTACTAAAGAAGAAAGGGAGAATTTCACCAATCTCATCGCCCAAGCACGGAGGGAATATGATGAGGTCGCCAAGAAAGAAGTGCAAAAAGCGTTTGTTTATGCTTATGAAGAATCAGCCAAATCTCTCTTGAATAATTACCTCGATAATATCGAAGCCTATTGCAATTCCAATAAATTAATTGATCCGATCACAGGGGAAGAGCTGGACCCGGATGAGCAGTTAATGCGCAGTATTGAAGAACAGATTGGGGTCTCCGAGAATGCAAAGAAGGCTTTCCGGGAAGAAATCTTAATCCGAATATCCATGTTTGCCCGCAAAGGGAAAGCATTTCAATATTCTTCCCATGATCGTCTCAAAGAAGCGATTGAGAAGAAGCTGTTCGCAGACCTTAAAGATATTGTCAAGGTCACGACTTCGGTGAGCCATCCCGACAAGGAACAACTGCGGCGCATTAATGATGTGACCGACCGGCTGATCCAACAACATGGGTACTGTCCGGTGTGTGCCAATGAGATAGTTAAATATGTCGGCTCTCTCCTAAACCGGTAGGCGGGAGGAAACCTAAATGAGCGATGTTGTGATTGTCAACCGGGAAGACTGGAGTCTGCACCGGAAAGGATACCTGGACCAAAGCCGGCACAAGCAGAAAGTAGATGAAGCCATTAAACAGCAGCTGGGTGATCTGATCGCGGATGAAAGCATCATCCTAAGCGATGGCAAGAAATCCATGAGGATACCCATGCGCTCCCTTGAGGAATACCGCTTCCGCTTTGATTACAATAAGAAAAACCATACCGGACAAGGGAATAGGAAGATGGCCCCCGGGGATGTCATCGGGCGGGAAGCCGCCAAGGGGAAAGGACAGGGAAGCGGTGCCGGGGAAGAGCCGGGGACGGATATCTATGAAGTGGATGTCACCTATGAGGATTTGGCTGCCGTGCTCTTTGAAGAGCTGCGACTGCCAAACCTTGATGATAAAAAACGGCCTTTAATTTCCCATGATAAGCCGGAGTTTAACGATGTCCGCAAAAAAGGACTGATGGCCAATATCGATAAAAAACGGACATTGATTGAAAGCATTAAACGCAAGGCCATGGCCCAGGATGAAGACGACGACCTGCACATTACTCCCGAGGATTTGCGCTTTAAGACCTGGGAAACCAGGCCGAATTTTGAGACCAATGCGGTCATCTTTGCCATGATGGACACGTCGGGTTCCATGGGGCAGTTCGAAAAGTATATTGCCCGCACCTATTTTTTCTGGATGGTTCGCTTTTTGCGCACCAAGTATGAGAATGTAGAAATGCGTTTTCTGGCTCATCACACCGAAGCGAAGGAAGTCACGGAAGAAGAGTTTTTTACCCGCGGGGAAAGCGGGGGAACACGCTGTTCCTCCGTCTATCAGCTGGCCTTGGAAATTATCGAGAAAGACTACCCTCCTCAGCACTATAACATCTATCCAGTGCACTTCACCGATGGGGACAATATCGGCTCAGACAGCGCGCGGGCTTTGGCCCTAATGTCCCGTTTAGTGGAATTGAGCCAAGTGGTCGGTTATGGAGAGATTTTGCGTACTCATTACTCCAGTACCCTCATGTCCACCTTAAAACGGATTACGGATCCTAAGCTGCGCCTGGTAACGATTCGAGACCGCAGCGAGGTATATGCAGCCTTGAAAGTAGTCTTTTCCTAAGCAAAAAGCAAATGGGCAAAGCTGAGCATTCTTTTAGGGGGAAAATATGGATTATGAAGTAAAAGAGTTAAATAAGATTGCCGCTGAAATCGAAATCGTTGCCAGGAATCTAGGGCTGGACTTCTACCCGGTGCATTTTGAAGTCTGCCCGGCCGAAGCCATCTACACTTTTGGTGCTTATGGTATGCCGGTGCGGTTTACGCATTGGAGCTTCGGCAAGGCTTTTTACCGCTTAAAAACTCAGTACGATTTGAACCTAAGCCGGATTTACGAATTAGTCATCAACTCCAATCCTTCCTACGCCTTTTTGCTGGAAGGGAATGACCTGACCCAAAACAAGCTGGTGATCGGGCATGTTTATGCTCATGTCGATTTTTTCAAAAATAACCGCTACTTTGCCCGGACTCCCCGGGATATGATTGAACGCATGGCCGCCCATGCCCAGCAAATCCGAGAATATGAGCTTCAGTACGGGTTGGAGAAAGTAGAGCAAACTTTAGATGCGGTTCTGGCGATTCAGGAACATGTTGATCCACGTGAGCATATCGGCGAGAGAAAAAAGCAGAAGAAAGGGCCCTCGGTTAAGAAGGCAAAACCAACTCTGCCTTATGAAGATTTGCTTGACTTAGGTGAGATTCATGGGGAGAAGCAGCTTCCTGAGAAGCCCGAGCATGAAGATGTCCTGCTTTACCTGATTCGGTATGCTCCCGGACTGGATGAATGGCAAAGAGATATCATCAGCATGATCCGGGAGGAGTTTCTCTATTTCTATCCCCAGATTGAAACCAAAATTATCAACGAAGGCTGGGCCACTTTTTGGCATAGCCGCATCATGCGCGAACTGGATCTGGCGGAGGGGGAAGTGATTGACTTTGCGCTGATGCACAGCCAAGTGGTCCAGCCGTCACGGGGCGGGCTGAATCCATATTACCTGGGAGTGAAGATCTGGGAATCCTTGGGGGAAAAATTTGATACGTCCTACCTGTTTGAGCTGCGCGAATCAGAAAACGATGTTTCTTTTATCCGTAATCATTTAACCCGAGACTTGGTGGAAAAACTGAACCTTTTTAATTTCCGCAAAGTGGGAGCCCAATGGCAAGTCACGGATACCGACTGGGAAAAGGTCAGGGATAATCTGGTGCAGAGCTTGGTTCACGGCGGAAATCCTACCATCGTGGCCGTCGACAGAGACTACGAGGGGAAAGGCGGGCTTTTGCTCAGACACCGGCATGAGGGACTTGACCTGGATATTGCCTATCTTGAGAAAACCCTTAGTTTAGTCCAATTTTTGTGGGGCAAATCGGCTCACCTGGAAACGGTACTCGATGGCAAGAAAGTCGTTTTTGACTGCCAGCAAGGAACAGTGAGCCGAAAATACCCGGCTTAGACGGACGATTGGCATATTAGTTGAAGGAGAAGAGGGCGAAAGGCCCTTTTCTCTATTGGAACTATCTTGGAACTATCTTTTTATTGGGACTTCCTTTTTATTTGGCAACATCATCTGGGTATGATAAAATCACTATGATATTTTTAATCTACGAGGAGGATTGTTTTGGAGGCATTGATTGCAGAGTTGGGCCAATTTGTGGTAAATCTGATCTCTTCTTTTGGGTATTTTGGAGTCTTTCTCGCGATGGCAATTGAAAGCGCCGCGATTCCGCTTCCAAGTGAGATTATTCTCCCATTTACAGGGTATATGGTTTTTCGCGGGGACTTTCAGTTATGGCCGGCAGCGATTGCAGCCACTCTGGGCAACCTGTTTGGCGGGATGCTAGCGTATTATATCGGACTCTGGGGCGGGAGACCCTTTATCCAGAAATATGGCCGTTATTTTTTAATTAACCAAAAAGAACTGGCTATGACCGAGCGCTTGTTTGCCAAACATGGAGAGATCACGGTATTTATTGGACGCTTATTGCCCGTAGTACGTACATTTATCTCCTTGCCTGCCGGAATTGCGAAAATGAACTCCTGGAAAATGGGTTTTTATACTGTGCTCGGTGCCTTACCTTGGTGCCTGTTGCTGATTGTTGTGGGACAAAAAATGGGAGAGAATTGGAATACCTTAAAACCCTTGTTCCATCGGTTTGACTTAGTGATTGGCGTCCTGATTGTGGCTGCGATTTTCTCCTTCATTTGGAAACATTTCAGGCGTTAAGTTAATATCAATACTTAAAATAAGTTTTTGGTCAAAGGCAGGCTGGGGTATGCACACACTTGAGTTATATGTTACCCATATCGTAGAGAATTACGGCTATTACGGCTTGTTTTTTCTGCTGTCTTTAGGGATGATCGGAATTCCGGTTCCGGATGAATTTTTAATGACGTTTACCGGGTTTCAGACTGCCTTGGGCCATTTGCACTTTGGCAAGAGCATTCTAATTGCCGCTGCCGGCAGTTTTGTGGGAATGAACCTGAGTTACTGGATCGGACGTAAATTGGGTATCCCTTTCTTACATAAAGTGGCACCATACCTCCATTTAAATGAAAAAAGGATCGCCCGGGCTGAACACTGGTTTCAGCGCTTTGGCGACCGTTTGATTGTGATCGGGTACTTCTTTCCGGGGTTTCGGCACTTTACGGCTTATTTTTCCGGAATGAGTGAATTGCCTTATCACCGGTATGCCGCCTTGGCAGGACTGGGGGCTTTGTTATGGTCGGTTACGTTTATTACCCTGGGGCGCATGCTGGGAGATCACTGGAAACAAATAACCTTTCTCCTGCATCGGTATTTAACCAGGGGCGGGATTATCCTGGCCATACTGGTGGGGATCATCTATGTTTATTCTGTCAAGAAGGGCAAAACTTCGTTGGATTAAGCGGGGGTCCGGTCTGTTTGCCTTAGGACCGGTAGCGTTGGCATTGGGGGCAGAGGCCAAAAATCCGCAGCCAATGCTCCTGTATTTGGTAGCCGCTTTGAGATTCAAGTTTGGCTAGGGTAGAGGCGATGGGACAAATTGAAAGTTCCTGCGTTTTCCCGCAGCTTGAACAGACGAGTTGGTGGGCATGAGCCGCCTGTTCCCGGAAGAGGCGGAACCGTTCCCCTCCGCTCCCGAACTCTTCCCGTTCCAAAACTTCTAAACAGGCTAAGAGATCAAGTACCCGGTAAATCGATGTGATTCCGATATGAATATCCTCTTGTTCGAGGATGTGGTGAATATCATAAGCGCCCAAGTAGTGGGCATTTTCCTGCGTCAAGACTTTCACTACGGCTTTGCGGGCATTGGTAAGCCGGTGCCCGCTTTGTTGAATCTTCTGGGTTACTTCTTCATAGGTCATCCTTGTCATCCTCTTACTTTGAATATAGTCGGCAGGCTCTGCAAGGAATCCCGCCTGTCTTACAGCCCGAGGCTTCGTTTTAGCCGGCGTCTTTCGGGAGCGAGCAGAAAGCTAAACAGGAAGATGGAGGCTGCGGTGAGGGCAATGCTCGCACCGGATGCTATATTTAGATAGTATGATAAATACAGTCCAACCACGGAACTAGTGAGCCCAAAAATCACGGCGAGCATAAGCAGGCGCTTAAGAGAATTAGTCCATTGAAAAGCCGAAGCTGCCGGGATTACGAGCAAGGCTGTGACTAAGATAACTCCGACTGTTTGGGCGGCAATGACCACCGTGATCGCAACCATAGCAAGCATGGCGTAATGAAGTCGGGAGCGGGGGATTCCGGTCACTTCCGCCATTTCCATATCAAAGGTGTAAAAGACAAATTCTTTATAGAAAAGCGTTAAGACCAGGAGTATGACAAGGGATGCGCCGATGATAATCCCTAGGTCAAACGAGCTGATCGCAAGAACAGAGCCAAAAAGGTAGTCCGTCAGATTAGTGGTGTAGACCTTCATGGTACTGATAATGGCTATCCCTAAGGCCATGGAGGTGGAAAATAGGATCCCGATGGCCGTGTCCAAGGTTACTTTGGCTTTTTCATGGAGCAGCCCAATAAAAAGGGCTAAGGATACAGCATAGATGTTTCCGCTGATATAGAGATCCCAGTGGAGCAAGTATCCCAGGGCCAAACCGGCCAGGGAGCCATGGGCCAGGCCTTCTCCGATAAAAGACAACCGGCGCAAAATGACAAAAGTTCCGATTACTGCCGTCAACGCGCCGATGAAAATTGTACCGATCAAAGCTCTCTGCATAAATGGGAATTGGAGAGGGTCAAGTAGGTAATGCAAGGCACTTGTCTCCTTTTGTGAAGTTTGCTATTGCGCGTAAGAAAAGGAAAGGCGCGTGGGCCATGGGAGGCCGGAGAAGGTCTGGGATAGAATCGGGGGGATAAGGACTTTCTCTGGTGGCCCGAATGCGATGACCCGGCGGTTCAGGCAAAGCACCTGGTCGAAATGGTGGAACTCAAGGGCTAAGAGGTCGTGGGTTGTGGTCACGGTGGTAATTCCGTCCCCGTGCAACTCGTCCAGGAGTTCATATATACTTTGCTGGGTCGGAATATCCAGGCCGGTTGCCGGCTCATCCAGAAGGAGGATTTTAGACTCCTGGGCTAAAGCACGGGCAATAAAAACCCGTTGCTGCTGGCCCCCGGATAAATGTCCGATGGGCCGGTCTGCCAGGTGGAGCATGTTGACCCTTCTTAAGCTGTCCTCGACAATCAGGCGGTCTTTTTTTCCAGGGTAACGGAAGTAGCCTATGTGGGCAGTTCGTCCCAACATCACGACTTCATAGACGGAAATCGGGAATTCTTTATCAATCGACTTGATTTGGGGTACATACCCGACTTGAATCCGGCGGCGCCAAGCCCGGGTGGGGGGATGTCCCTGTACCTTTATGGTTCCTGTGTCAGGCTTATTGAGACCTACAATGCTTTTTAGGAGAGAGGTTTTGCCTGATCCGTTGGGTCCGATAATTGCAATACAGGTTCCGGATGGAATCCCTAAATCAATTTGTTCCAGAACAGGTGTTTTTCCGTATGAGAGAGAAAAATCCCGGAATTCAATCGCGTGTGCCACTAGCGTAAAGCCTCCACTATTTTAATGGTGTTTGCCCTCATCATCCCAAGATAGGTGTCGGTCTCCGGGGTAGCTCCCAGGGTGTCATCATATAGATTTTCCGTAAGTTTAATTCCGGCATCTACCGCTAATTGCTTTACTTGTTTCGGATTAAAACCGGCTTCGCTGAAAATTGCTCTAATTTTTTGCTCTTTAATGAGTTGAAGCATTTGAGCCAGATCTTGGGCCGAGGGTTCTGCTTCTCCGCTATGAAGCAGCGGTTCCACTAAAGTTAAGTTATAACGCTTGGCATAGTAGGCCCAGGCATCGTGAAAGACCACAATTTTACGCTCTGAAGGAGGAATCGAAGAAATTTGGGATTGGATCCAGGCATCGAGATTTTTTAATTCCTGCAAATAACGGGCAGCATTTTGTTCAAAATATGATTGATACTGCGGAAACTCGGCGCTTAAGGCCGCTTGGATTTTATTCACGTAAGCCATGGTATTTTCGACATCCAGCCATAGATGGGGATTGCCAACACTGCTTTGATCCCGTCCTATAATGGGGAGGCCGTCTGAAAGCACAACGGTTCTAAGCTCTTGATTCCCTGTGTTGGCAATGAGTTTTTCTAAATAAAGTTCTTCGCCGACTCCATTGGCAAAAAAAAGGTTAGATTCAGCCAGGTTGCGGACATCTTCCGGCCTTGGTTCAAATTCATGCGGATCACCGCCCACAGGGACTAAATGAATAACTTTGATTTTATCTCCACCCACTTGCTGAATAATGTCCGCCAGGGGTGAGATGCTGGTAGTAACAATTGGTTGATTTGAAGATGCGGCAGAAGACCCACATCCGGAAAGTATTATCATTCCAATTAGAAGTATAATCCAAAAGGCCAAAGGGAACCGTCGCCTGGACAATTTTAGTACCTCCTTAAATAACCATCAACATTCCTTGTCGTTACATTGTCTTGGGTAAATGGCAGCTTATTGAAATAATATTTCAATAAGCTGAGTGTATTCCTGTTTTGGCTAAAAGTCAAATTTTTCAAAGGACAAAAATTCGAATTACATATAACGGGGGTAGCAATGCTTGATTTAATGCGTTTGTTTGTTCATGTAGTTGAAGAACAAAGTTTTACAGCGGTTGCCCGGAAACTTGGGGTAAGCCAACCGGCCATCTCCAATCAGATGCGGGTCTTAGAAGAGAAAACCGGTTCCAGGCTTCTGATTCGGCGCGGCAAGGGATTTATATTAACCCCGCAGGGGGAGAGCGTATATAGACATGCGCTGCGCCTGCTGGCGGAGTGGGATGACCTGGAGCGGGATTTGGATGCCCTTGCGGGAGAAGTAAGTGGACGGGTGCATATCGGCGCATCTCATATTCCGGGAGAATATCTTCTTCCCTTGAAACTGGCCCAGTTCCAGCAGCAGTTTCCAAAAGTTTACTTCAAAATTACGATTGGGGACAGCCGGGAGATTGCTGAGAAGCTGTTGCAGAGAGAACTAGACTTTGCGATTGTCGGATCGGTGTTTGATACAGAGAAACTAAAGTCTGAGCTCTGGCTAAATGATGAATTAAAGCTGGTTATCTCTTCCGACCACCCTCTGGCCGCTCTGAACAAAGTTCATCTTCATGATCTGAAAGGATTTCCTATGATTATTCGGGAACAAGGTTCGGGTCACCGCCGGGCCTTAGAGACTGCTTTGACCCAACACGGCTTGTCTTTGGATGATTTAGCAGTAAGTCTGGAAGCCGGGAGCACTGAGACCGTAAAAAACGCGGTCCGTTCGGGTTTCGGATATTCTTTTCTCTCGCAATCCGCCTTAGAACCTTATGGAAAAGAAGGATTAAAGGTGCTTCAAGTCGAAAATGTATCAATCAAACGCGGTTTTTATCTACTCACACTGCGTGATCAAAGATTAACAGTTGCCGGGGCAGCCTGTTACGCTTTTTTGAACCGGTTAACGAAAGACAAAGTGTGATTCAGGGTGGAGGAGAAGGAGATGAATATTTCCTGTAGCGCGCGGGAAGAAATCTGGGAAATTCCGCAGTCCGGGACTGCGCGAATTGCAGGGTATTGGGACCCGGAGGGAACCCCGGTGTCAAAACCTTCTTTCGTCAAGTGGCGCAATGGAAAGCTCACTGTAGTGGGGCTTTGGGATCAGAGAATGGGGGATTCGGATTATTTCCTTTGGCAAGATTATTATTTATTGCCCGGGTGGATTGATGCCCACGTCCATTTAGCGTTGGACGGGATTGATTTTCAGAGAAGTTTTGAACGTTGGTCTGATCCCCTGGAAATGGATCAAATCATGAAGCAGTTTCTCAAACATTATCTGGAATTGGGGATTGTCGGGATTAGGGATGGAGGAGATTTATCCGGCTATGCCTGGATGGCAAAAGATAAGGTAAAACGTGGTGAATGGATGGGACCGGAGATCTTGTCCGTGCGCGAGGCAGTCTATCGCTTAGGGTATTACGGACGCTTTCTCGGCCAGGGCATTCATAATATCCGGGAATGGGAAGAGCGCAAAGAGATGTTCTTTAGCCAAGGCTTAGATCAACTGAAAGTGATTGTGACCGGACTGATTAGTTTTCGTAAATACGGAGTGGTGGGGCCGGTTCAATGGACGGTGGATGAACTAAAAAAGCTGGTGCAGGATGCTCACAAGCGCGGGTATAAAGTGATGGGCCATGTCAGCGGTACGGAAGGGATAACTGTGGCTATTGACGCCGGGATTGATTCGATCGAGCATGGATATTACGTCACCAAGGAACAGCTGCAGGCCATGTCGGATCGGGGAATAGCCTGGGTACCAACCGTCGCACCGGTCGGCAACCTTCTGACCCGCTCAACCCGCCGTTATAACCTTGAGGAAAAAGAGATTTTACGGCGTATCTTAAGTGCCCATCTTGAAAGTATTTTTGAAGCCTATGGGGGCAAGGTGAATCTGGGAATTGGTACGGATGCCGGTGCGTACCATGTTCCGCATGGGGACGGAGTTTTAGATGAGATGACCTGGTTCGCGGAAGCGGGTGTGGCGACATTAGATGTTCGTAAGATGGCAACCCTGGGAAATGCAAAAATTTTAGGATGGGAGGGTTTTGGACGGTTACAGCCTGGGGTTTTAATGAGCCGCTTGCAATTAAGCGACCAAATTCTGGGAACTAAGACTCTGGATTAAACCTTTGCAGATTTTCCCGGATAATTGCAGTAGATTAAGATCAGGACAAGGGTCCTGGTCTTTTTTGCGAGGTCCATTGTCGAATTCTGACGCTATATAATAAAGATTAGAATTAATTGAAAGTTTCTAAAACCTTATTGACGAGTTTTATGCGATCATGTTAAAATGCATTGACCATATGGTGAAACTGATAGTCCACAATGTGAACTATTTACTTAATTTTACTCTTGAATAAAAACCAGGAAATCTTAGTTTTTTGGAGGAGATTTTAATGTCCGGTGAGTCTGGAAAGCTTACGGAGAAGCAGAATGGTGTTCAATCCCTGCGTCGGGCTCTCGGGATTTTGGATGTGTTTACCTTTGAGAAATCTCAACTTAATATTGCTGAGATTTGCACAGTTGTAAACCTGCCTCGTCCAACAGTAACTCGCCTTCTTGCGACATTAATCGACGAGGGGTATGTCGTACGCAATCCTAACCGGAAATACAGTTTAGGAGTAAAGCTTTGCCGTCTGGGCGCGATCGCTCAACGTTCACGGGAGTTAAACGAAGTAGCCTTGCCCATTCTAAGAGAGCTGCGAGACCGCTTCGGGGAGACTGCTTACATAGATGTCGTTGAAGGATTAGAACGGCATTGTATTTTGTCGGTTGAAGGAAATCAAGCGGTGCGGATTGTTGTGCCTGTCGGTCAAAGATCGCCCTTGCATGCCGGGGCGGATGGCCGCTTATTACTGGCATTTCAACCGGAAACAACCGTTAAGGAACTGATAGAGCGCAATTATCTAGTTGCCAAAACTGAGCATACGATCACGGATATTGACCGCCTGCAGCAGGAATTGGGAAAGATTCGGGAGCAGGGATTCGCCGTAAGTTATGGTGAGTGGGTTTTAGGAAGTGTCGCCATTTCCGCTCCGGTACGCAATGAAACAGGTGCCGTGGTCGCCGGACTCTCAATGTCTATTCCGGATTACCGGGCCAATGAGCAAGTGGTAGCCACCTATTTAGAGGCTGTACGGGAAGCGGCCTGGCGCATGTCGCAGGCTTTAGGCTGCGGATAATCCCGTAGTTTCTTTCACCAATCTTGTGGTCGTTGCCTCTTTGGCTAAAATTTATCAAAGAGTGCTTTTAATCTTAGAACTAAAGTAGGGGGGGTACATTGTAAATAACAAGACCAGATCTACTTTTTAATTACTTCGTCTTTGCTTGGCCTCAGTCGAACTAATTGTCCAGTTATATTTACAGTCGGGATTGGAGGAGTACCAGTTGGAGGAAAGTCAACAAGGAAAAATACAGAACAAATTTGATAGAACATTAGTTACAATTGGAGCTGTTGGGATTTCTCTGTTTATTATTTTTACCACGTTGTTAGTTCCATTAACCGCTATGATTCAAAGAGCTGCGGTTTTAGGGCTTAGTTTTATGGTTATTTTTCTTCAATATCCTATCTTGAAAAAGAGCAACAATATAGTTTTAAGAATTATTAATTATGCGTGGACCGCTTTAGCAGTATTCATCGGGGGCTATGTCTTCTTTGGTTTTGAATCCTTGGTTACGCGCATCGGCTCTCCGAACCAGCTTGACCTTATCTTGGGTGGTTTGATCGTCATTATGGTTTTGGATGCCACCCGACGGGCCATTGGCTGGCCTTTGCCCATCGTGGCCACCTTGTTTTTGCTCTATACTTATTTCGGGGACATGATTCCGGGAATGTTTGGGCACCGCGGCTACAGCATCGTGCGCATTATTAACCAGATGTTTATGACGACCGAAGGGGTCTTCGGTGTACCCTTGGGTGTAGTTGTGACTATTGTCTTTTTGTTTGTTTTATTCGGGTCGTTTTTGGAGAAAAGCGGTGCCGGTGCATTCTTCATTAACTTTGCAGTCTCGATAGCCGGCAGAGCCCGCGGCGGCCCGGCTAAAATCGCTGTCGTCGGCAGCGGACTCATGGGTATGATTTCCGGCAGTAGTATCGCCAATGTGGCTTCCGTTGGTAGCTTAACGATTCCGCTTATGAAGAAGGTCGGCTACCGGCCTGAGTTTGCGGCGGCCGTGGAAGCAGCGGCTTCAACCGGAGGACAGATTATGCCCCCGATCATGGGTGCAGGGGCTTTTATCATGTCCGAGTTCACTCAGACGCCATACATGGTGATTATTGGTGCGGCTGCGATTCCGGCGCTCATGTATTATTTCAGTCTATTCATGAATGTCCACTTTGAGGCCTTGCGCACCGGGATGAAAGGGCTGCCCGAAGAAGATATTCCGAAAATTAAAGAAGTATTCAAAATTGGCTGGGTCTATGTGGTTCCAATTGCAGCCCTGATTGTGACTCTAATGATGGGCTTTAGTCCCGCCCGTGCCGCTTTTATCGGTATTGCACTGTTGATTGTAGTAAGCATGCTGCGGGCTTCTACCCGAATGAAAGCCAAAGATTACTTCGAGGCCTTGCGTGATGCCGGCCAGGGAGCCGTCTCAGTGGCTGCCGCCTGCGCCACCGCCGGGATTATCGTTGGCTCGGTGAGCATGACCGGCCTGGGAATTAAATTTTCATCATTGATTGGGACTATGGCCGGGGGCAAAGAACTGATTGCCTTGATTCTGACGGCTCTGGCCGGGGTGATCTTAGGCATGGCTTTGCCGACCACCGCCAACTATATCGTTCAGGCTTCCGTGGCTGCTCCTGCTTTAGTGGCAATGGGCATTCCCATGCTTACGGCCCATATGTTTGTCTTCTACTTCGGAGTGTTTGCCGACATCACCCCGCCGGTGGCACTGGCGGCCTACACTGCGGCAGGTATTGCCAAGGGTGATCCGATGAAAGCCGGGCTCATCGCCTCGAAGAATGTCATGGTTGCCTATCTGATCCCGTTCTTGTTTGTATTTTTCCCGGCATTGATGGCCAATGCCCCTGTTCTGGATATCATCCTTACGACGGGTGCTGCCTTATTGGGTGTGGTGGCCATGAGTGCCGCTTGGTCCAACTTCTTGCTCCAAAAGTGCAACCCGCTTGAACGGTTGTTGCTTGTTGCCAGCGCGGTTTTGCTGGTGTACCCGGAATATGCCACCAGTGCCGCCGGATTGGTTCTGCTCGCACTTCTCTATTTCAGGCAGCGCCTGAGCAGCAAGAAAAACTTGGCCGCCGGGGCTTAATGATATGTTGGTTTTGGTTTGCGTAAGCGAGCCACAAATATACAGTCTGAAGATGGGGGTGGAAGAGAGGGAGCATAAAGGATGTTTTTTCTAGTCTGACATAACCCAATCAAGATCTTTATCTAAAACCAAGAGTGAGGAGATGTAGTATGAAAAAGTACACTAGACTAGTCAGCGCCGTACTAGCATTCGGATTATTGTTAAGCACCGGCTTCCTTGCCGGTTGCGGGTCCAGCAATCAAGCAGGCGGGACTACACCGGCCAAGACCAAGAATATTTCCCTGTCAACCGGGGCGCAAAGCGGTACGTATTATCCTTTGGGTACAGCCATCGCCAATGTTTGGACCCAAGCAGGCATAGGCCTGAATGTCACTGCTGAAGCCACCGGAGGATCGGTGGAAAATGCCCGCCTGATCGGCAGCAAGGACACGGAAGTCGGCTTTGTCGAGTCTCTGATTGCTGACTGGGCATACAATGGCAAAGAAATTTTCAAAGACAAGAAAGTTGAAAATCTCCGCGGGCTTGCATCATTGTACCCGAACACGGTACAAACTGTCGTGAAAGCGGACTCCGGGATCAAATCCTTCGCTGATTTGAAAGGGAAGAAGGTCGCGGTCGGAATTCAGGGCGGATCTTCTCCGATCACCATGGGAGCTATCTTAGAAGTATACGGTCTTACAATGAATGATATCAAACCACAGTATGTTGCTTTTGGACCTGGAATTGACCTCTTAAAAGACGGTCAAGTGGATGCCGTGTTGGTTGACGCCGGTGCACCCAACTCCTCGATCATTGACATCGCAACCCAGCATCAGATCAATATTTTGTCGATCGAACCCGACAAGATTAAGCAAATCCGTGAAAAGTATCCATTCTTCTCCGATGTCGTAACCATTCCGAAAGGAACCTATAAAGGAGTCGATCAAGACGTAACCACGACCGGATCCCTGGCAGCCCTCTTTGTTACCGCTGATATGCCGGACGACCTTGTCTACAATATGACCAAGACCTTGTTTGAAAAGAAAGATGACATTGCCAAAGTCCATGAAAAAGGCAAGAGCATCGACCTGAAAAAAGCAGTCGATGGATTCTCCATCCCACTCCATCCCGGCGCTGAAAAATACTACAAAGAAAAAGGTATTATTAAGTAAGGGGATAGTGTCGAGGGTGATGATGAATTCCTAAATTCCGTAACTCTGGAGCTAAGGAGCTAATCTAAAACCCTAAGGAGAGAAAGTCATGAAGAAAACTGCACTCGAAGTCGCCCAAGAACAACTCGCAACTGCCATTGAATACATGAACCTTGATCAAGAGATCTACGAACTGTTGAAAGAGCCTCTATCCCAACTCACGGTAAGAATCCCGGTTAAAATGGACGACGGGACGATTCGCATCTTTACCGGATTCCGCTTCCAACATAATGCAGCTTTAGGACCGACACGAGGCGGGACGCGTTTTCATCCGGAGGAAACGCCGGAAGATGTGAAAGCCCTTTCCCTGTGGATGACGTTGAAGAATGCCTTGAACGAGATTCCGAACGGGGGAGCCAAAGGTGGGATTATCGTAGATCCAGAGAAATTGTCCAAGGGTGAACTGGAACGCCTCTGCCGTGCCTATGTACGCAAAATTGCCCCGACCATCGGAGCCTGGAAAGACTTCCCTGGTGCGGATATCGGCACTTCAGCGGAAACCCAAAGCTGGATGCTGGATGAATGGGAGGCTTTGAACCTTCATCATGAGCCTGCCGGAATCAGCGGCAAACTGATGGTGCTCGGGGGTTCGGAAGGACGGCCGGAGGCAACCAGCCGCGGATTGCTCTATGCAACCAGGGAATCCGTCAAAGCCAAAGGGTTGGAGATGAAGCAATTAGCCGCCGTGGTTCAAGGATTTGGTAAAGTGGGATGGCATCTGGCCAAGCTGTACGAGATGGACGGGGTTAAAGTGGTCGCTGTGAGCGATGTTCATACCGGTATTTATAATCCTGAAGGCTTGGATGTCAAGGACGTTAATGCGTATATGGATCGTAACGGAACCTTGGTCGGCTATCCCAAAGCTCAGGCAGTCAGCAACTCTGAGCTGCTTGAACTCGAATGTGATATTCTCGCTCCCTGTGCCGTTCAAAACGTGATTACGGACGAGAATGCGCCCAGAATTAAAGCCAGGTTCTTAATCGAAGGAGCCAATGGGCCCACGACTCCGGATGCCGAAAAGATATTGATCTCTAAGGGAGTGTTTATTGCTCCTGATATTTGGGCCAATTCCGGCGGCACACAAGTTGCACACTTTGAACGGGTGCAAAACTTGAATGATGACCGCTGGTCCGAAGAAGAGGTAAATGCCAAACTCGAGCGCCTAATCGGCAAAGTATTCGCAGAAATCTACAAAATCCATACCGAGCAAAATATTTCCATGCGCCTTGCCTGCTGGGTAAGGTCGATCGGCAAAGTGGTTGATGCCATGAAGGCCCGGGGTTGGGTTTAAGGCGACATGTTCAAAGGGTAGGGCCTGACCCTACCCTTTGCCAACTTAGGAAAGAGGAGGTAGAGCATGCCTGAACCGAAAAAAATGCACATTGAGATAGATAAGAAAAGCTGCAAACGCTGCGGCATCTGCCAGGGCTTATGTCCGCAGCAAGTGTATACCTTGGCCAAAGATGGCTCACCGGAGGTCACCAACCCGGAGCGCTGCACGAATTGCCACCTGTGTGATTTACGGTGTCCGGATTTTGCCATCACACTGGAGGTGTTAGCGTGAACAGACCGGTAGGCGTACAATTTATGCAAGGGAACGAGGCCTGTGTTTACGCGGCCCTCGATGCCGGAGCCAAGTTTTATGGCGGGTATCCCATCACCCCGTCATCCGAGATTGCGGAATTGTCAGCCAAATTCCTGCCCCAAGTAGACGGAGTTTATCTCCAAATGGAAGATGAAATCGGCAGCATCGCGGCCATTATCGGCGCTTCGGCTGCCGGCAAGAAAGCATATACGGCCACCAGCGGCCCCGGGTTTTCCCTCATGCAGGAGAATTTAGGCATGGCCGTCTATGCCGAAGTACCGGTGGTCCTGATCAACGTCATGCGCAACGGCCCCAGCACCGGACTTGCGACCCGTCCGGCCCAGGGGGATGTCATGCAGGCCCGCTGGGGCACCCACGGGGATCATCCCATCATTGCCCTAAGCCCGGCCTCAGTCCAGGAATGCTATGACCTCACGCTCCGTGCATTCAACCTTTCTGAGAAATATCGCATCCCTGTAATCCTCTTAAGCGACGAAGTCATCGGGCACATGCGCGAAAGCCTAACCATCCCGGAACGGGATCAATTGGAAATTGTAAACCGCAAGCTGCCTGACGTACCGGTCGCAGGATACAAACCCTACCAGACCGGGGAGGATGACATTCCGGCCATTCCGCCGTACGGCACCGAATACATCGTACATGTCAGCAGTTCCTGCCACGACGAAAGCGGCTATTCCCACAGCGCGCCCCAGACTGCGGATAAACTAGTGAGCAGACTGCACCGCAAAATCGAAAAAAACAAACAAGACATCGTTCAAGTCGAATGGTTTGGCCCCGAGCAAGCGGACCTCACCCTTATCGCCTATGGCGCCGTTTCACGCGTAGCCAAGCAAGCCGTGGTCAATGCCCAGGCTCAGGGACTGTCGGTCAACTTACTGCGCCTGATCACGATCTGGCCGTTTGCGGATGATGAAGTGCAGGCTGCATTAGCCAAAGCCAAAGCAGTCTTGGTCCCAGAATTAAACTTGGGGCAGGTCGTCCGCGAAGTAGAGCGCCTCAATACCTTTGGCACCCCCATTCATGCTCTCTCCAGAATCGACGGGGAAATCCTCCTTCCGGCCCAGATCATGGAGAAAATCAAGGAGGTGCTCAAATAATGGCCTTATCCTACAAAGACTACCTGGAACCGAGCCAGCTTCCCCATATGTGGTGCCCGGGCTGCGGGGACGGCATCATCTTAAGGGCCTACACCGAAGCCTTGGCTGAATTGGAACTCGCGCCCAAAGACGTCGTCACTGTCACCGGCATCGGCTGCTGGGGCAAAGCGGATGATTACGTCTCCACCCAGGCTTTTCATGGCACGCACGGACGGGCCTTAGCCTTTGCCACCGGCATTAAAACCGCCAACCCGGACTTAACCGTAGTCACCCTTATGGGTGACGGAGATGCCGTCACCATCGGGGGCAACCATTTCATCCATGCGGCTCGCCGCAATATCAACCTGACCGCCATTGTCACCAACAACTACAACTACGGCATGACCGGCGGCCAGTATTCCGCCACCACCCCGCTTAAAAGCAAAACCACCACGTCTCCCAATGGGGTGGCTGAACCCGGCTTTGATGTCTGCTTCCTGGCCGAAGCGGCCGGGGCTAATTTCGTCGCCCGCACCACAGTCTATCATGCGGTTGCCCTCAAGAATCTCATTAAAGAAGCCATTCTTCATCCCGGCTTCAGCCTGGTAGAGGTCATCAGCCCCTGTCCCACTTATTTCGGGCGTTTCAACGTCCATCCCAGCCCGGTCAACATGATGAACTGGCTCAAAGACAAAGCCGTACCCGTGCAGAAATACCGGGAAATGTCTGCGGAAGAACAATACGAGCATTTTGCCGTGGGCAAGATAGTCGTCAAAGAACGACCGGATTTCTACACCACCTACCAGCGCATCAACGGCGGCCAGGTTGCAGCAGAGGAGGGGGATGGCAATGGACGCTAAACCATGGCAAATCGTATTGGGCGGCACCGGCGGCCAGGGGTTAATTCTCGGCGGAGTCAGCCTAGCTAAAGCAGCTGTTGCCGAAGGAAAGAACGCCGTACAGACCCAGACCTACGGCATTCAGACCCGCGGCGGCTACTCCCAAGCCGAAGTCGTGATCAGCGACGGCACCGTATATTTCCCCAAGTGCGACAACCCGGACTTGGTTCTGGCTTTGAGCCAGGCAGCCTATGACCGCTATCAAAGCAAAATTTCCGCTGACTGCATCGTGCTCTATGACAGGGATGCCGTCACCGGTGCGGGGCGGGCCAAGGATATAGGATACCCTTTCCAGGCCAAAGCCATTGATCTGGGCAATGAGAAAGTGATCAACTCCCTGGCCCTGGGTGCCGTCTTAAAGCTGTGCCCGGTGGTGAGCAAGGAAAGCATGGCCAAGGTACTGGAGGGAGCGCTCCCGGCCAAGGCCTTAAGCTTAAATCTGCGGGCGCTGGAACTAGGGTATAGCGAAATTTTGCAGTAATTAGATTTTGTATGAGTGTTAATAGTGCTAATCCAGAAAGAATGAAGCCTGTCTTAGGAATTTCTAAGGCAGGCTTATTTGGTATATCAGACTCCCATGCTACTCAGGGGGGAGTGTTTTCGCTAATACTGTTTTACAGCGAATTAATTATGTCGGTTCAAATTCAGTAATAAACCACTTTTCTCCAAAATGTTTAACGTATACCTTAGCAGAATAGATATTTTTGCTCTCAGAAGTCGCCATATTAAATTTCACAATGTATTCAAAGGCGTCTGCGGATTTCTGTTTTTCATCTGCAATTTGATAACTTTCCACCCATGGACTAGACTGTCCAGTTATCCATACCCACTGCGGTCTCAATTTATCTCTAAGTTCAGGAGAAAATACGGCAAATTGCAAGGCTCCGTTCCGGGTTTTAAAGCCTTCTGCCCATTTTGTTACTGCTTCACGTGGTGTGCTAGGGGCAATAGCTTTTTCCAAAAGTTCAACTTGCATTTGAAGGGAGTTAAGGTCTTCCATCATTTTATTAACTGATTGGGCATTTTCATCATTCTTGATTAGGGTATTTTCATTATTTTTTATAATAAAATTTTCTTGTGGGTTTAATTGAGGAGGCGTTGCTGGAACACACCCTGTATTTCCTATAATAATTAAGGTCGATAAGATGATACTCATTCTTTTTAGATAGCTCATTGTATTTCACTCCTTCAATAATCAATTTGTGAGAAAATTAAAAGGAGTGGCAAATTAATGCCACTTATACCCTTTCTAAAAAAATATTATTTTGAATATCTTATTAACTTTATCATTATGGTAGATTCCCAGGTTTGACCCATACCCATCCGGAAGAAGGATATGTCCACCCTAAATCTCTAGAAAGTTCAGGGCTAATATCAATTCCTGCCCTATTTCCAACAGGACTATAATAGTACGGTGCTCGTGTCCATGCACCATTTCCACCATTGTATCCAACATCATAAGCATCTTCTGCTTCAGGTACCATGTTTCCTAAAGCGTATGGTGGATTTGAAGATGTAAACGTTCCAGTAGGTTTATAAGTTCCATCATGTTTATATAATAAATAGTAATAAACACGTCGCCATAATGTACCATTTGGTTGAATTGAAGTAGTTGGCGAATTTGTTGGATCCCACCAGTTGTCATCCTCATTCCAAGGCCCTACCTCAATAACTGTAGCATTATAATAAGTTGAATCATCTTTTGAGACCCAAACTGAATAAGGTGCATTAGAGTAATAGGGTTTATAAGCGGATGGAATACCCGTACTCCAATCTGACCCATAATAAGTCCAGTTAGCAAACTTAAGATAAGCATCAGGTAATGCTACGTAGTCAGGATAATTGGGCCAATTTTTTGGAAACGAGCTTTGGCTGTAGGAGCTAGCCCAAACAAAATATTTAGGATTGGTTACTTGAATACTAATAGAATCACTTTGATCTATCGAATTAGCTTTTAGTTTCTCAATAAAGCTTGAAGAGCTTGTTTCTCTATATTTATTTTTTAGAGCTTCTAAAAATGATTTGTAATTACGTCCGGTTATTTTTTGCAGTTCAGTTTCCATTTGTGAAAGAATTTCCTTACCCTTGAGAATATCATCAGTTTTTTCAGTAGGCAATCCTAGTCGGGTTCTATTAAATTGGAGTAAATTGAGATGAGTTTCTCGAGTTAGTTGAGATATTTGGTTAAAAGTATTCTGAGGGAATCCTAATGATTGTAGTAGTACGTAGGCTTCATCTTGAATTTCTTTATTCCCACTTGCAAATATATAGAACAGATATTCTTGGACTTGTTCTATGTTCGAAGCTTGCACAGGGATAGGTGATGTCACTTGGTGTATACTACCAAATATCAAGATCACAATGATTACAACTATAGAAATCCGTTTGATTCTAAACATATTATTCTCCTCCCTTTAATTTGGTTGGTTTGGTGTAGGTATCGTTGAAGAGAGAACATAAAAGGAAATAAATATGAATATTCCGCAGAGAAAAAACATCTGAACCGTCGAAGTTGAACATCTCTTCCGCTTTAATTGAACAGTCCGACCGGAGTAACTGTACACCCAATATTCTCTTGAAAAAATACACGGAATCCTTACTCCAGAGTATAGACTTGACATGGGGGCGACGGATGCTACCCTAGAGCAAAGGGATGGGGCTTACTTCAGAGAAATCCTTCTTATGAGCCCCTTCCCTCGACCCATTGAAGCATCCGACGCAGGGTCCCATGTCAAGTTGCCCCCAGAGAAAAACGTATATCTAAAGGGTGTTCAATTTCAAACGGAAACACTGTTCAATCTCAGCGGTCAAACTGTTCATTTCGACCCGGAATATCAATAAATAATTAATATATTCAGTTACTTCCGATTATAACACCAATGTGTATAGGCTTATGTAATATTTTGTTGTCGATATAAGTTCTACTGTGTTAACTATTTTAGAATATTAATGCATTGACAAAGAATATTAAAAGGAATGTAATAATTTGCTCTAATTTCGTTTCCCCGGCAAAGATTAGGCTCAACAAGGGCGTTAGCCAGAGAAAGGGCGCATACAGTGCATAATCGAGCGGAGAAATGCCGAGGATGGATGTAATCAGGATTCTGTACATATTCCATGAGATGAGGGCAGCCGGAACGACAATGAATTTATTGCATATTTAGAAAAGTTAGGTTGTATAAAGCAAATAAGTTTGTTACCATAATTTTGAGGGTAGCTTATAGTTTTTTCCCTATAGCGGCCGGAAAAGGGGATAAGCTTGGATTATTTTGTCAGTGAACATAATATGCTCGCATACAGAGCGGTTGCAGAATATCACTGGGCATCCGCACCTCAAAGTCTATTGATTTACGGCCATTCCGGGGTAGGCAAAACCAAACTCTTAGCTTTGCTAGCCTCTAAAACGGGCAAGTCTGGAATCCGGGCTGTTTTTCAAGATGCCTTGGCTTTTTCCCGTCAGTATTCGCTGGCGCTTCAGGAAAATACTTTGGCATCGGTTCGAGCCCGCTGGCGCAGCAGCCAGCTGCTGGTGCTGGACGGGCTGGAAGGATTAAAGGGGAGACCGGCTAGTATCGAGGAACTCTATCATACCTATGAACACTTAGGCCAGCAGGGTGGGAAAATGGTATTTTCCCTGAGTGCAGGTTCTCCCAACCTGGTTTTTTTAGGCACTAGGTTTGCGTCAAGAATTATGAGCGGAATGGTTATAGGAATTGATTTGCCTGCGAGCTGGGAAATTGAGGACTATCTTGAGTTTCAAGCCCACCGCTTACGTTTGATACTTGAACCGGGAATTATCTCTGATCTGTCCCGGCGGGTTCAAAGTCCTGCAGAAGCCAGAGAAGCGCTTCATGGTTTTATCCGCTTTGCGTCCCTCAAGCAAGATGCCCTAACTGCTTCTTGTTTTCATGAATTTTGGCAGGAACGGTTAATGCTTCAAGAAACCGCGCTCCATCCGGACAATATCATGCGCTTCGTGGCGGAAAAGTTAGAGGTGCCCCTGCAAGAACTTAAGGGTGCCAGCCGCAAAACCCACTTCCATGAAGCCCGGCAAATTGCCATGTATCTGATCCGAACTTATACGAACTTGTCCTATTCTCAGATTGGAGACTATTTTGGCCGTGGGCATACGGCTATCCTGGATGCCTGTCGGAAGCTGGAAGATAAAGCCCGGAAAGACGCTCAGCTTGAACAAAAGATTAGAGAGCTGTCGCAAGTCCTCGTACGTAGAAGAGATGGACATAGAAGGGATGACCACATTCAGAATGGGGAATAATTTCAGGACGAAGGAGTGATGTTATGCCGGACACTCTAAATAGTATTGCCGTACTCACCAGCGGAGGAGACGCACCCGGGATGAACGCAGCAATCCGAGCGGTCGTACGCAAAGGGATATTCCATAACTTGAAGGTATATGGAATCAAACGCGGATATGAAGGTTTAATTCACGGAGAATTTCGGGAGATGAGCCTGGGTTCGGTTGCCGATATCGTGCACCGGGGGGGAACCGTGCTGATGACGGCCCGGACCGAGGAGATGAAAACTCCGGAAGGGCAGCAAAAAGCACGTGAGCAGTTAAAGATGCGCGGGATCGACGGGCTGATTGTGATTGGCGGAGACGGTTCTTTCCGGGGGGCTCTGGCACTCTCCGCTCAGGGAGTAAAAGTGATCGGTATTCCGGGTACAATTGATAATGATATCGCCGGAACGGACTTAACCATCGGGTTTGATACTGCGGTAAATACGGTGGTTGACGCCGTGAGCAAGATTCGGGATACGGCAACGTCCCATGAACGTACCTTTATCGTAGAGGTGATGGGCAGGAACTGCGGCAGTATTGCACTTCAGGCGGGCGTTGCCTGTGGAGCGGAGTCAATCCTTGTACCGGAAATTCCATTTGATTTGGAAGATATTATTCTCAAGCTGCGCCGGGGACACCGCCGGGGGAAAAACCACAGTATTATTTTAGCGGCCGAAGGAGCTGCCAGTGCCTATAAATTGGCCGAAGAACTCCATGCGCATTCCGGATTTGATACCCGGGTCACGATTTTGGGCCACTTGCAGCGCGGCGGTAATCCCAGTGCTTTGGATGGAGTCATTGCCTCCGCCATGGGAGGCAAGGCGGTTGAACTGCTCTTGGCCGGCAAAAGTGAGATGATGACAGCCTATGTTAACCAAGAGGTTACGGAAGTCCCTTTGAACGCCGCTTTTGCCCCCAAGCGTCCCTTTAACAGGAAGCTTTATGAACTTGCCCAGGAGCTGGCAATCTAAAATAGTATCTGAGAGCTTTCGGGAATATTCGGTAAGACTATCTCCGTATAAGATCCGATTCGGGAGGTTGATCGATATTAGTAGCCAACATGAGAGTTACCTGAGCTTAGATTATACCGGCATGATGCAAAGCCCAATAAATCCTCAGGGCTTTACCCGAGAAACCCTCATGCAGCTGCAGCCGGAACTGAACCAGGCCCGAGCCGCTTTACTCAGGAAAAGGGATGAAGGAGGGCTTGATTTTTCCCAGCGCTTGCCCGAGATGGCGTCAGAACTTATTGGGATTACCCAATATGCGGATTGGGTTTCGCACAGGTTTGACAATTTTGTGGTGCTGGGAATAGGGGGCTCGGCGCTTGGGCCTATGGCGGTTCAGCAAGCCCTGAATCCTTACTATTATAATGAATTGTCTCCATCCGAGCGCAGCAACCGTCCACGCCTTTATGTTTTGGATAATGTTGACCCGGTCCGAGTGCTGGATTTATTGGAGACAATTGACCTGAAGCGTACGTTGTTTAATGTCATCTCTAAATCGGGGAATACTTCGGAAACGATGGCACAGTTTTTGATTATCCGTGAACGCTTGCAGCAGGAATGCGGAGAAAATTACAGAGACCATCTTGTGGTGACCACAGACCCAGTGCAAGGGCACCTCCGCCGCCTTGCGCTTGAAGAAGATTACAAAGTCTTTGTCATACCCCCTGGAATCGGCGGACGTTTTTCCGAACTGACGCCGGTCGGCTTGCTGCCGGCTGCAGTTTGCGGAATCGATGTTGAGAGCTTGATTCAAGGGGCTCTGGATATGGACGCCTGGGTGCGTGAGGAACAAGGGTTAGGGGAAAATCCGGGGCAGATGCGGGCAGCCTTAAGCTATCTCTCCTGGCAATCCGGAAAGAATATTTCAGTTTTCATGCCGTACTCCGATGCCCTCAAGACGATGGCGGACTGGTATGCCCAGCTATGGGCGGAAAGTCTTGGTAAACGTTACAACCGTCAAGGAGCTGAAGTAAGAGTAGGCCAGACCCCAGTCAAAGCCCTGGGAGTCACGGACCAGCATTCTCAGATTCAGCTCTATGCCGAGGGGCCGGATGATAAAGTCATTACCTTTGTGACCGTGAGAGAATTTGCATCTGATGTCTCGATTCCGGTCCCTCCTACAGCCCTTGAAGGTTTGGCCTATCTCGGCGGGCATACTTTAGGGGAGTTAATGCAAGCGGAGCAGCAGGCTACGGAATATGCCCTTTCTTTAGCCGGGCGCTTGCACCAAAAAATCTTTCTACCCAGACTGGATGCTTATGTCCTAGGACAGCTGCTTTTGCTCCTGGAATGGGAGACTGCGTATATGGGAGAACTCTTAAATATTAATGCTTTTGATCAACCCGGAGTTGAAGAAGGGAAACAAGGAACGTATGCTTTGCTGGGCAGGAATGGATATGAACAAAAGAAAAATGAAATTTTAGCGTACGGAAAGAAACGTTTTTATCTGACACATCAAAGGGAGGATTTTTCTTGATTTTGGTCGAATTGTACCCTTTGAGGTGAAAAAGGTGGAACCTATCTTTGCTTTAGACATCGGAACGCGGACCGTAGTGGGTCTTCTGATGCAGAAAAACGGGGACGGCTATGAAATAATGGCCAGTGCCCGTACAGAGCACCGGCAGCGGGCAATGTATGACGGACAGGTCCATGATGTAGAAGAAGGGGCCCAAGCGGTACGCCTCATCAAGACGGAAGTGGAGCAAAAAATTGGTTATTCTTTGACCCGGGTAGCCGTCGCAGCTGCAGGCCGCGCTTTGAAAACCTTGGTTGCGTCGGCGGCTCGTCAGGAAACCCTGCCGGTACGTTGGGAGAAAGAAGACGTCCTGGCATTAGAGATGGAAGCGGTTGAACACGCCTTGCGTGAACTGGCAGTCACCGCCGGGGACGCAGCGGTAAGCTATCATTGTGTTGGCTATAGTGTGATCGACAGCTGGCTGGAAAATCAACAAATTGCCAACCTGATCGGACAACGGGGAAGAGAAGCTAAGGTCACGGTGATTGCCACCTTTTTACCGCGCCTGGTCATTGATGGCTTAGTAGCAGTTTTAAACAGGGTAGGCCTGGAAATGGCGAGCCTTACTTTAGAGCCGATTGCTGCCAGTCATGCAGCCATTCCTGCCAATATGCGCCGTCATAACCTGGCTTTGGTCGATATTGGCGCCGGTACGGCAGATATAGCCCTGACAAAGAACGGTTCCTTTTTTGCATACGGGATGGTGCCCATGGCGGGGGATGAAGTGACAGAGGGAATATGCGGCCACTACCTACTTGATTTTCAAGTGGGAGAAAAAATCAAACGGGAGTTGGCCCATAAATCCCAGGTTACATTTAAAGACTTTTTCGGGACCAAGATTTCCGTGGACCGGGACGAAATTCTTAATATTATCCGACCGGTTGTGCAAAAATTGGCGGAACAGATTGCAGATTCGATTTTCGACCTAAACCAAGGAGTACCTCAGGCTGTGATCCTGATTGGCGGCGGAAGCTTAACTCCCCTTCTGCCCCAGCTCTTGGCTGAGCGACTAGGGCTGCCGCCAGGCCGGGTGGGCATCCAAGTGCGCGAACGGATCACAGGGGTTCTGGGAGAAAAGGGCGTAAAAGGGCCGGAAGGGATCACTCCGATAGGGATTGGAATCTCGGCTCTTGAGGCTCAAGGACTCCACTACTATTCCGTCACTGTCAATCAGGTTCAAGTGCCGATTTTTGAACTGCAGTTAGCTACGGTTGCCGAGTCTTTGCTGGCGGCAGGCATCCAGCCCCGCTCCTTTATTGGTCGCCCGGGGAGAGCTCTTACCTATGAATTTAACGGAGAGATGCGGGTGGTGAAGGGAAGTCTGGGCCAGCCTGCCCAGCTGACAGTAAATGGGAGAAATGCCAGACTGGAAGAAACCATAGAACCGGGAGATCAGGTGCAGTTTATTCCTGGAACAGACGGGGAAGATGCCAAAGTCCGAGTAATGGATATCCTGGTTTTACCCGAAGGGAAAAAAATAACCTGGAATGGCCAGGAAGAAGCGTTTTGTCCCTTATTGACACTTGACGGAAAGGAAAGCCTGGCGACGGATGAAGTCAAAGACGGCAGCAAATTGATCTATATAGGAAATGAAGATTTGGAAGCGCTTTTCCGTCAAAAAGGATTGCCTTTTAATCTCTTTGCTACGCTTAATCTAAAAATTAACGGGCGGAGTCTGAGTTTAACTAAAAAGCGCACTATCAAAGTGAACGGAAAAATTGTCACCGGAAATTGTCCCATAGCAGACGGAGATCAATTGGAAATCGAAGAAACTCCGATCCTGGTGAAGGAATTAGAACTTGAGGCAGCTCCCCTGATTTTCCATGTGAACGGCCAAGAGCTTAAGTATCCGCCTCAAGGACTATATGTAAGCTGGCGGGGTCGGGAGGTCGCGCTGGAGGATCCGGTGGTTGACGGCATGGATTTAAGAGTGGAAGGGTTCAAAACGATGCCGATCTTATCCGAACTCTTACCATTAGTTACTCTTCCGCAGCAGGCGCCGGCGAGCAGGCTAGTGCTCACGGTCAACGGACAGGACGCGGAATTTACCACAAAACTTCATCCAGGTGATAGAATAACTGTAACTTGGGGTTAAAGCTCTTTGCCCAGGGCCAGACTCAGGATTAAAATGCAGAAAACAAATAGGGTCAGTAAGGCGTAAAGATAATCTTTTTCTTTAAGGAAAAGGATCGTTGAAGCACCCACCCGAAAAATGGGAGTTGCAATGAGCAGGAACAGGCCTAAACTAATGATCGCGTCGGGCTTCAGTTCGATTAACCCTTGCCATACCGTACTGACCGAGTGGGGAAAGGAACCTGCAGGATAGCCTGACCCGAATAGAATGTATAGAACAAGCCCTAACGCAATGAAGAATCCGGAAAGATACACACCAAGGCGGAGGCTGAGGCTGATAAAACGTTCCGTGTCAAAGAGGTCTTTCTCAGACATTTACATCCACCACCCTTTCCAAAGCATTTGCAGGGCGACATACAGCAGGACCGGAATGAATAAACGGCGCAAGGTTTGATTGTTTAGGCGTACCATGATTTTAGTTCCGACCAAGGCACCTAAAAGAACTCCTAAAGCCACCGGTCCTGCAGTTAAAGGGTTAATATCTCCTTTGGAAAAATAAACTCCGGCTGAAGCGGCGGCCGTAACCCCAATCATAAAATTACTGGTTGCGGTTGATACCTTGATCGGGAGTTTCATGAACATATCCATTCCCAGTACCTTAAATACTCCTCCGCCAATGCCGAGAAGACCGGAGAGAATACCGGCAATGTACATTGTGGCCCAGCCCGGATAAATCCCTGCAACTTTGTACTTAACCATTTCCCCGGTTTTTTGTTCTAGGTAGCTGCTGTTTAACCCCGCATTCCGCAAGTTAATTTTTTACAAAAGGTATTTTATTCCATTTAAAGGAATTTGCCTATCTCGTGTCGAATGTTATCTCTAACATTTTTGTGGAGGTAACATGATGACTAATTC
>NZ_JAFLRH010000029.1 GCF_017310645.1 Paradesulfitobacterium ferrireducens
CTATCAAAAGTCAAGTGCAAAAGGCTAAGATTCGAAAGGTAACATTTCTCTTGGCTGTATTTATGTCGAGCATCTCTATTGCCTTAGGCCCGGGGAGCTTTTTAAATTGGTTAATCGCTATCGGATTGTGGTGGCAGGCTTTTACCTTAACACCAACGGGCTATTGGTTCGTTGGAATACTTGACAAGTTATTGACTATCCCAGGCTGGAAAGGGGGTGAAGCAACCAGTTCCTGAGTTTGGGAATGGAGGTGCACTGCCTTTTATGGCGCTTGAAAATAATCTTCAATTAACTACAATAGCAAAAGCATTGTCTTTAGTATTAACCTTAAAGATGGCGTTTCACGTCATCAAGTTCAAGAAGTGTTACGCCAACAGAATCTTGATGGCCTCGATCAATTGCAACTAATATATGTTCCGGATAATATAAAAAACTCCATTCACTCTTATCTTAAAAAATCATCGAGCAATATTTTTTGGTGGGCAAAGTCATCGAATGGAGAAGTAGTAAAACAAATATTTTTCGATTTCTATGATGGTTCAGTTGTATTTGAATCATAGTCTGGGTATCTTTCAGATAGGCTTTCCCGCAGCAGGCTCCTGGCCCTGATTTACATTATCCGTGCCCTGACCTTTGCTTTGCTGCTGACGGTGCAGGCATCGTGGATGCTAATTGTGTTTGCGGTCTTTTACGGCTTGACGGAGATGGCTTCGATTGCTCCGACCAGCTCCCTGTGCACGGATATGTTTAAGAAGCACCCCATCGGAACGGTGTTCGGCTTAGTGTCCGTCAGCCACCAGTTGGGAGGGGCGGCCGGTTCTTTCATCCCGGGAGTTCTCTATGACTTGACCGGATCGTACATCTTAATTATTGGACTCGGGATTGTGCTTTTGCTGGGGAGTTCCTTGGTTGTGGCCAGGGTTCGAGTCTAAGTCCGGCACTGAACAGACCAGGGATTGATAGACCGAAGATCAGTAGACCGCTGACGAGCAGTCTGGTGGACTGTATGCGAACTGAAGGATTTTGACTTTAACAAAGAGGACTGTTCCAAGGCTACACTTTGGACAGTCCTCTATATCTCTTAAATATAAAATTGCATTATAGCATTATGCTCCTTATAATGTTACTCTAATCTTATTGCTACTCCAAAATCTTTTCCGCTTCCTCGGCATCTAAGTCCATGATATAGGTGATGCCGGTGATGTCAGCGGCTTCTCTGGTGAGCGCCGCGATGTCGTCTCTGGTAATGTATTCGAGCGAGAACTTGCGGGCACCGGTCATGAATTGGCGCAGGCCTTGGGCAATGCGCTCAAAGTAAGTGTAGACTCCGATGGCTCCGACCGGCAAACGTTCAAAGTCTGAGCCAAGCTTTGTTTTAAGCTCAGAAGCAAGGATGAAGACTTGCTCAACTTCTTCTCCGTATTTCTTATACTCGTTCGGCACTTTGCCGCTTTTAACCATTTGTCCAACAGTCTTGCCGACCATGGCACTGGCCAAAGGAGCCCTTGCCATTTCAACCAGGCTGATATAAGGCGCTCCTAATGATAGTCCTTTGAACACCTGATCTTCGAGGGAGAACCCGCCGGCGATGGCTACATTGGGGATGTATCTTCCTTTCTTGGCTAGCTTGTCTAAATATTTAACTAACAGGGCCTGAATATAGACCGTGGGCAAACCCCATTCGTTCATCATGCGCCACGGGCTCATGCCGGTGCCTCCGCCCGCCCCGTCTACGGTGAGGAGGTCAATTTTAGCATCGGATGCGAACTTAACGGCGCGCGCTAAATCCGCAGGCCGGTAGGCCCCGGTCTTCAGGAAAACTTGTTTGGCGCCGGCCTTGCGTACTTCCTGTACCCGGGCATGGAAGCTTTCTTCCGTGACCATGCCGATGCGGGAATGCCGTTCAAATTCAGTAAAGGCCCCGGCTTTATAAGCAGCTTGCACGTTAGCGTCCGTGGGGTCCGGCAGGACGATGTAGCCGCGGCTTTTTAACTGGAGGGCGCGTTCGAGGGTATTTAACTTAACCTCACCGCCGATATCTTTGGCTCCTTGGCCCCATTTGAGTTCGACCGCCTCAACGCCGAGCTTTTCCAAGGCGTATTCCTGAACTCCGAGCTTGGTGTCTTCAACATTTGCTTGAACTGCAATTGTGCCTTCTCCCTGGTAAAAATCCTTAAAAGCTTTAACCCGGGCCGCGAGGGCAGGGGAGTTAACCACGCGCCCGTTTTTTATTTCAACGTCCGGGTCCATGCCGCAGACGTTTTCCCCGATGACAATCGGCACACCGGAAATGGCGGCGCCTGCTGCCAGGTGGTCCCAGTTGTCAGCTGCGACATTGGTGGAACCCATGGCTCCAATGACGATGGGCAAGCGGACTTTGATCTTGGTGTCGGCTCCGATTTCGCGCCCTAAGTTGACCGCTGGGAATATGGCCGTTTCGGGGTCGGCTTCAATGCCGTGAGCCCCTACGGCAGTACCCATTATGTTAAAGTGGGAGTAATCAACAGGATAATCTTTCTCCGAGGCTGAAGTTGTTTTGCCAAAAGGAGCCGGATACAGTACTTCTTTGCCGCGGACGGCGGATTTGCCAACTTCACACAAGCCGGCACAGCCGTCCAAGCAAGTGACACACATCCCGCTGTAGGGGGCAATGTCATCTCCGGCCCGGGCCTTAGTCAAAGTGGCCAGTGTTTGGTTGATTCCTTTGCTGAAACTCATTTTCTACCATCCTCCCGTTTTTTGGTTTTTTTCTACTGTCCTCTGCGGCAAAAAAAACTTTACTATGAAAAAGTCCGCCCATGAAACTGAGACTGGCCGCATAGTGAACAGCTATGCCAGTTTGCGTAATCTGGTTGTAGTCTAGCAAAAAAAAGGTTAATTGCCTAGACATTTTCACCTTGTATACTTAATACTAATGCAAATATACATGATGCATTAATACATTATACAAAATACAAGATGCAAATAAGCATAGGCTTGATTAAACGCTAGAAAGGAATAAGAGACTGTGAAAGAAAGGGAAGAACTGTTTCGTATAATTGGAAACTGAATAGTATTATGGTTATAATATGAAGGTAAAAGTTATCCCAAGAAAGGTTATCGCAAGGAAAAGTTACCAAAAGGAACAGCCGCAGGAAAGCTAAAAGTAATTATCGGTAAAGAAAGGAGAACGCGCGTTGCCCAAGGTAGATATTAAAGATATATTTCGTGAGAAAGAGAAGTTTCTGGGCCGGCCGCTTAGGCTCGAAGGCTGGGTACGGACGGTACGCGATCTTAAGGCGTTCGGGTTTATAGAACTGAATGACGGTACCTTTTTTAACAGCCTTCAGGTGGTATTTGATGAGAATTTAGCTAACTTCAAAGAGATTGCCAAATTGACGCTCAGCTCAGCCATCGCGGTCGAAGGAATCCTGGCCGAATCGCCGGGAGAGAAGCAGCCGTTTGAGCTGAAAGCAGAGAAAATCGAGGTCTTGAGCCTGTGTCCGACGGATTATCCGCTGCAAAAGAAAAGGCACAGCTTCGAATATCTCCGCACCATTGCTCATTTAAGGCCGCGCACCAACACGTATGCGGCGGTGTTTCGCCTGAGGTCGCTGCTGGCCTATGCGATCCACCGGTTTTTCCAGGAGCGGGGATTTGTGTACGTGCATACCCCGATTATTACCGGCAGTGATGCCGAAGGGGCAGGGGAAATGTTCCGGGTCTCCACTTTAAGCCTAAACAGTCCGCCGCGCACTGAGGACGGAGAGGTGGATTTTTCCCAGGACTTCTTTGGTAAGGAAACCAACCTGACGGTGAGCGGACAGCTGAATGGAGAAGCTTACTGCCTCGCCTTCAATAAAATCTATACCTTTGGACCGACCTTCCGGGCCGAGAATTCCAATACCGCCCGCCATGCCGCCGAGTTCTGGATGATTGAGCCGGAGATTGCCTTTGCGGAGCTTCGAGATGATATGCAATTGGCGGAAGACATGATGAAGTATCTCATCCGGTATGCGTTGGAGCAGGCGCCGGAGGAAATGGCTTTTTGCAATAACTTTATTGACAAAGGACTGTTTGAGCGCCTGCAGAATATCGTCGACTCGGAGTTTGGGCATGTTACCTACACCGAGGCGATTGAGATCCTGCAAAAATCCAAGGAGGAGTTCACCTACCCGGTAGCTTGGGGGAGTGATCTCCAGACCGAGCATGAACGCTATCTCACGGAAAAAGTCTTTAAGAAGCCGGTGTTCGTCACCGGCTATCCTAAAGACATCAAGGCTTTTTATATGAGGCTGAATGAGGATAATAAGACGGTGGCTGCGATGGATCTGCTGGTTCCGGGGGTCGGGGAAATCATCGGGGGCAGCCAGCGCGAGGAGCGCCTGGAAGTCTTGGAGCGCAGGATGGACGAGTTAGGGCTGAAGAAAGAGGACTATTGGTGGTATCTCGAACTGCGCAAATTCGGCGGGGTGAAACATGCGGGCTACGGCCTCGGGTTTGAGCGCCTGATCATGTATCTCACGGGGATCAGCAACATCCGCGATGTGATTCCCTTCCCGCGGACAGTGAATAACTGCGAGTTTTAACAGCTGCTTAGTAAACCTTGTCTGTAATTATTACTGCTGCTTCGGCGCAGCACCCGGTCCGGCGGCATCGACGGAGGTTCCGGCACCGGGGGTCTTGCCGGCATCCGGGTTCGCTGTGCCGCCGGCTGCCGTTCCAACCGCCAAGTTCGCTGTGAGCTGGGCCTGACGGGCCAAATCAATTCCCTCGCCCAGAACACGCAAAGCTTCTTTCGGGCTGTGGAAGCCCATGCTGTTCTCGGCTGAGATATAATCCCAGCGCCATTGGGATTTGCGGTGGAGGGTGCGTGCCTGAGTCATCATCTCGGCTTTGGCATTCGGATTTTTGGATGCGGTATTAATGGCGTCGATCGCATCAGAGAGTGCCTTTTCCAAGGATACTTTCGTCTTAAATACTTGGTCCTGAGTGCCAATCACCTGGTCTTTTAAGTACTGTTCACTTTGTTTGTGGCAGGTCTGACAGGATTGGGAGAGCGAGTTCAGCGGGCTTTGAATCTGGTGGGAAGAAATCTTGGAGGTTCCCTGCTTGATGTAAGGCATGTGGCAGTCCGCGCAGGCCACTCCGTTGGCCGCGTGTACTCCGGTGGAAAAGAGTTCATAGTCGGGGTGCTGGGCTTTCAGCATGGGAGCCCCGCTTTCCTTGTGGTCCCAGTCTTTGAAGTTTATTTCTTCGTAGAGTTTTTCCGCATCGTCCATTTTAAGGCCGTATTTCCAGGGATAGGTGACCCGTTTGTCTTCCGGTCTGAAATAGTATTCCACATGGCACTGGGCGCAGACCATGGTCCGCATCTCTTGGCGGCTGAGCTTGGCGGGATCCACACCTCTGGTTTTGAGCGCGTCAAGCAAGGTGACGCGCGTGATTTTCAGGGCATTGGTCTGGGCATCATGGCAGTCGGCACAGGCAATCGGATGCTTGATCTGGTCTTTTAACTGGTCAAACGGAGTAGACCAAAACGAATCCCCCATTTTTTCGATCAGGGGCGGGACATTCGGGCTTTTGCAGTTCCAGCAGGAGCTGATGGTCTTGGGGCCGACGCGCTGGGTTTTGGTGACGTCTTCCAAGGCCCACACATGGCCCCGCTCCTCATTGTAATCCTCGGAAAAAGGATAACCGGCAAAAAGTTTGACTTGTACTGGGGCTTCTTTCAGGTGGGATTCCGGGACAGAGCCCCCGTATTTGGAGTTACCCTTAGTCATTTCTTTTTGTTTGAGGTAGCTCGCGTACTGATCAGGATAGACCTTGCCCCAGACAGCCGGATCCGGTTCTCCCGCAGGAATCGTGGCTGTGGTGGGGGGAGTGGGAGCTTTTTGCGCACACCCGAAGGCGAGGGCTGCCAGGAGCAAGGATATCAACCCCAGCAGGATGATGCTTCGCCAAGCTTTATTCATTCGTGTGACCTCCTAAGATTTATTACCGGATCGGAGTGTAAATCTTCTCTGAGCTAAACGGCTGATACCATTGCCCGTGAGGGATGCCGCGGTGGCATTCGAAGCAGAGCTTGCCGCCGGAAATATTGATGTGTTCAACCACGGTTTGGTGGCAGCGGATACAGTTGCTTTGAATGATGTCGCGGCTCCAATCCGTGGTACGAAGCACGTCCGGGGGGTCAAAGGTGTTTTTATAATAATCCCTGGCACCGGAGTAGGCCTTGTACACTAAGGTTTCCGCCAGGTTTTCTTCGGGAAGATGGCAGTCGCGGCAGTTTACGTTCATCTCCTCCCGGTGTACATTGTGAAAAGAAGATTCGTAAGCAGGCCTCATGATATGGCAGGTGTAACCGCAGTATTGGTTGGTGGAGGTGTGTTCGAATTCGTACCGGACAAACACGGCCAAAGCTAAGATAACCGGGACGGCGAGTAGAAGCCATTTTTTGAGCCGGGGTGACAGAGGTTTCATAGATAGTTGCCCTCCGCATGTCCTAGTTTTCAGGAAAATAAACGAGTTGCAATGTTAGTATGAATTTTTCAGAAGTATTTCATTCCCTTCATTCGTTCAACGAATCGAAATACCTAAGGGTGAATTATATTGGTTTCCGCTGCACTAAGAGACTATAATAAGCTTAATGCTGATTAGCCTTGGGGGAGTGATCGGATGTTCGCTGCAGATTTAATCAGAGAATTGGACCGTTACTATACAGAAAATGCCCCGATTGCTAAATCGGGGCTGATTGCTGAACTAACACCAAAGCTAGGGTTAAAACAAGACCGCAAGGTTTTCCTGGCACAGGGAAGGTAAGCCGTGCGCCATGCCTATACTTCCAATAATTACCTTTTCCAATACGGTCTTAAGCCTGAAAAAACTGTTCGAGTATGACGATTTACCGTTTATTGTCTGCATCCTAAGGCCGGAAAATTATTCATTTGCAAATCCGCAGCCTTGGAAATGCCCTTTGGCTCCCGGTTATATTTTTTCTGTTCCTGGAGGGTGTTGCGCTCCCAGAAGACGTTGTCGTGGTAGCCTTGAATGGAACGGTCCGTGTCGGCTAAGGCCAGCCTTTTTTCAGCCAGGCAGCAGTATGTCTGGTCAAGCTCGATGCCGACGTAGCGGCGGTTGAGCTTTTTGGCCACCACGGAGGTGGTGCCGGATCCTAGGAAGGGATCTAAAACGACATCGCCTTCATTGGAACTGGCGAGGATAACCTTGGCTAAGAGTTTCTCCGGTTTTTGGGTGGGATGATCGGTGTTTTCCGGCATGGACCAGAAAGGTACGGTTAAATCCGTCCAGAGATTGGAAGGGTGGGTGAGGCGGTACTTGCCGTCCTCCTTATCATCCCAGTCTTTGGGTTTACCGGCTTCATCCCGGTAAGGCGCGATGACTCTCTTTTTCAGTTTAACTTGATCCACATTAAAGGTATATTTATCCGAAAGGGTACAGAACCAGATGTCTTCGGATGAGTTTTTCCAGTTGCTCTGAGCTCCCCGTCCTTTTTCCCGTTCCCAGGTAATGCGGTTGCGTACTTTGAAATATTTGGAGGCGACTTCGAAAATGGAGGCGCTGGAGAGCCAATCCCCGCAGATGTACACAGAAGCCTCCGGCTTTAAGGCGGGGAGAAGGCGGGAGAGCCAGGAGTCAAGCCATTCGCTGTACTTATGAACGTCCATCTGGCTGAAAGTCTTGCCGTTAAAGGTTTTGGTCAGGTTATAAGGAGGGTCGATAAAGAGTAAATCCACGAAGGCCGGGGGCAGGAAATCCAGAACCCCGAATAAATCCTGGTTAATGGTTTTGTTTAAGATTCTTTCCGGTTCAACCTTTTGGTCCAGGTGAACCAGCTGTTTGGCGTAGAGGGCTGCTTCTTCCGGATTCAGCGTGAGCGTGCGGTTTAGTTTTGCCCGGTTTTTGTCTTGGAGCAGAGTCTGCGGCGATTCTATTGTTGTCTGGTCTGTCATGTAAAACAACCCCTTGCTTGTGCTTTGAGTCCATACATTATTCGACAAAGGTGAGCAAATCCCTCTTCGTCATAGGAAAGATTAATGTTAGGTATCAGAATTCAATTTAATTTAAGGAAAGAATTGGAGTGAACACTATGTCTCTTAGCCCCCAAAATACGGTAATCGGTTTCATTGGTACGGGTGTGATGGGAAAAAGCATGGCCGGACATTTGTTGAAAGCTGGGTATAAGGTGGTCGTACATAACCGGACCCAGTCCAAGGCAGAGGAACTGTTGAATGCCGGAGCGCTCTGGCGCGGCCGCGTGGCTGAATTGGCGGCAGAGAGTAATGTCGTTATTACGACGGTCGGGTATCCGCGTGATGTGGAAGAAGTATACCTTGGGGAAGACGGGGTGGTCCAACATGTTCAGCAGGGAAGCTATCTCATTGATATGACGACCTCTTCTCCGGTCTTGGCGCAAAGGATCTATGCTGCAGCGAAGATAAAGCAGGTTCACGCCTTGGATGCCCCCGTTTCCGGTGGGGATATCGGTGCGCGTGAGGCCAGGCTGGCAATCATGGTTGGAGGGGATGAGGAAGCGTTTCAGGCGGTAAAGCCTATTTTTGAACGATTGGGTAAAAATATTGTGTTGCAGGGAGCGGCCGGCGCGGGGCAATATACCAAAATGTGCAACCAGATTGCGATAGCGGGTACGATGATTGGAGTAGCGGAAGCGATGGCGTATGCGAAAAAATCCGGACTTGACCCGGCCCGTGTCCTCCAAAGCATTGAAACCGGGGCAGCCGGAAGCTGGTCTCTGAGCAACCTGGCCCCGCGTATGCTTAAGGATAATTTTGCCCCCGGGTTTTATGTTAAGCATTTTATCAAGGATATGACCATTGCTTTAGAGTCGGCGGCCGAAATGAAGCTTAACTTGCCGGGTTTAGAACTGGTGAAGTCCCTTTATGACAGCCTGGCAGCGGCCGGAGAAGAAAACAGCGGGACTCAGGCGTTGTATAAGCTGTATACATCTAAGTAGCAAGTATTCAGGAGTCAGGAGTTAGTATTGATTACTCAGTAATGCTAATAAAGATGGTTTTGTGTAAGTCGCGAAGATTTATCACTCTGAGCGGCTTTCTTTTTTCTTGATGCGTTGAAATTCATGTTTGTTTTAGTTCATGGAAATACTATGCGCGTATAACCCGGGATTATTAGATAATTATGGTTGGATTATTTAGGTGATTCACATTTTAAGGGGGATTAATTATGGATTCATTTCATGCTGTAATTTCCGCTATTGACAGCTGGCTCTGGGGCTGGCCTTTGCTCATTCTGCTTTTAGGCACTCACTTATTTCTTACGATTCGGCTCCGGTTCATTCAAAGGTACATCGGAAAGGCGATCAAGCTTTCCGTAACCAAGGATGATTACGCCCAGGGCGATGTCAGCCAGTTCAGCGCCCTGGCCACCGCTTTGGCCGCCACGATTGGCACCGGCAACATTGTAGGGGTTGCCACAGCTATCTCTCTGGGCGGTCCGGGTGCTGTCCTCTGGACCTGGTTTACCGGGGTCTTCGGGATTGCCACCAAATATGCGGAGGCTTTACTTTCGGTCAAATACCGGATAAAGACCAGTGACGGCACCATGGCCGGCGGTCCGATGTATGTGCTGGAATATGGGCTCAAAATGAAATGGTTGGGGATACTTTTTGCTTTGTTTGCCAGTATTGCCGCATTTGGGATTGGCAATATGGTGCAGGCAAATTCCATCGCAACCATGTTAAATGAACAATTCGCCCTTCCAACCTACATCACCGGCATTGTTCTGGCGCTTTTAACAGCAATTGTAGTCATTGGTGGCGTTAAACGGATTGCCAGAGTGAATGACCTGCTGGTACCTTTTATGGCAGCTTTCTATGTTATAGGCTGTCTTATCATTCTAGCTCTCGAATGGAAGACGATTCCCGGTTCTATTGCTTTGATTTTCAAAAGTGCTTTTACCGGGCAGGCAGCTGCCGGTGGTTTTGCCGGGTCTACGGTGATGATGGCCATGCGCTATGGGGTTTCCAGGGGCCTCTTCTCAAATGAATCCGGTCTTGGAAGCGCACCGATTGTTGCGGCTGCAGCCCAGACCAGAAACCCGGTGCGCCAGGCTTTGGTGTCGTCAACCGGCACGTTTTGGGATACAGTCATCGTATGTGCCGTGACCGGTCTAACCATTGTCAATACAGGCGTGTGGATGCAAGGACTAAATGGCGGCAAGCTGACCCATGCGGCCTTCGGCAATATCCCGGTGATTGGGCCATTGGTATTGACAGTTGGGCTCTTGACTTTCGTTTTTTCAACGATTCTTGGATGGTCATACTATGGTGAAAAAAGTTTTGAGTATTTGTTTGGCAAAAAGTCAATTCTGATTTACCGGTTGGCCTGGGTGGCAGGGGTCTTTGCGGGATCGGTGTTCTCCCTCTCACTGGTCTGGGACTTTGCCGATCTTACCAATGGCCTGATGGCGATTCCTAACCTTATTGCCCTGCTGGCCTTAAGCAGTGTGATTGTTAAGGAAACGCGGGAATACCTGTGGAAGGATAATCTCGATCAAATTGCGGAGGATGAAACGATTGACCTCGGCGCTTAAGCGCCAATTATCCGAACAACATCCTCAACCGGGCGGCGCAGGCTGCGAGGTTTGTTCACCGGGTGGTTACTATCGGCATATCCAAGGGCGATTCCGAAGAATACCATGAGGTTGTCCGGGATGTTCAGTTCGCGGCGGATAATTTCCGGGTAAGCGACCAGGCTTACGGCCGGAATGGAATCAATCCCGTATTCTTGAGCCGCAAGCATTAAGCTTTTTGTAATCTTTTCTTTTTTCATGCAAGATTTCCTGCCGAGGCAAGGAGATTTTGTTTTCGACGGCGAATTCTTTAGAAACAGATATGCAGGGGGGATTGGGGTGGATTTAGAGCGTGTGCAGACAGATGCCTTAGTTATTGGCGGGGGGCTGGCGGGTTTAAGCGCGGCCTTGGAATTAAGGGCCGGGGGTTTGACCGTAACCCTTGTTTCTAAGGGAAAAGCGGGCCAAAGCGGAAACACCATCATGACTCGCAATAGTATGGCGGCTGTGCTGACGGAAGCGCCTAAAAGCGGCACGATCAGTGAGCATATAGAAGATACGCTTACAGCCGGGGCCAATTTGAATGAGCTCAAGTTGGTTGAGGCCTTGGCCCAGCAGGCGGAAGCAGGCATTAAAAGCCTGGAGCGCTGGGGTGTACCCTTTCTGCGCCAAGATGGAGACGGGAGCATCTCAACCAAAGGATCTCCCGGTCACCGCCGCCAACGGATTATTACAGTGGATGCCCGGCATTTGCGCTCTACTCATAATGCGGGTTTGGCTTTGAGCTTGCCCTTATTGAATAAAGCCAAAGAAACGGGAATTCAACTAATTAACGGTATCTTGATTACGGGTCTGTTAAAGAAAGATGGAATGGTTGGTGGTGCTTACGGGTTAGATCGCAGCCGGCCACGAGTTTGGGTCATCGAAGCCAGGGTTGTAATTCTAGCCAGTGGCGGGGTCGGGCAGATTTATCCTCTGACCACGAACGCAGGGGATGTGAGCGGGGATGGCTATGCCCTCGGGCACTTGGCTGGAGCAAAGTTACGGGATTTGGAATTTATCCAGTTTCATCCCACGGTCAGTATGGGACCCAATAAAGAAGTTCTATCCACTGCTCCTTTCAGCGATGGAGCGGTGCTGCGCAATAGATTGGGTGAGGCCTTTATGGTACGCTACTCCCCCCAGGGGGATATGGCGGCCCGGGATGTTATGGCCAGGGCAGTGTATGAAGAAATTAATAGCGGGCGCGGCAGTGAACGCGGGGGGGTTTATGTAGATTTTAGCCAAGTTCCTCCTTCTAAAATGGCGAGGGAATACGAGCCGATTCAGAGGCGGCTGAACGGGAGCACAACCGTCGAAGTCGGGACAGCGGCCCATTTTATGATGGGTGGAATCGTGATTGATGAATGCGGGCGCACCGGTGTGCCGGGACTCTATGCCTGCGGGGAAGTCACAGGCGGGGTGCACGGAGCCAACCGTTTGGCTGGAAATGCCCTGACTGAGGCTGTGGTTTTCGGGCTTGCTGCCGGGCGGCATGCAGGAGAGGACTTGAAAAACGCTCTTTTAGATAGGCCGCAGGGTTCGGAGCGTATACACGGGTTATTAGAGTGGGCCGAGATCGAGCGGTTGTTAGCCGAAGACGGAATTTTCCTGAAGCAGGCAAACTTAATGCGTAACACAGAAGGATTGAGCCTGGATGTAATTAAGAAAGAAATGCGTACCTTGATGGGGCTCCATGTAGGCATTGTGCGGAGCGGGAGCGGACTCATGCAGGCTAAGGAAAAACTCAGTCAGTTCGAGGCATATCTTAAAACATACTCTTGCCAGGAATATGGCGACTTGCTGGCTTTAAGACAGTTGCGGCTCATTCTCCTGACAGCAAAGTTAATCACAGAGGCCGCTTGGAAGCGCCCGGAGAGCCTGGGTGCGCATTATCGCGTGGATTAGCATAGCAGAACCGGTCACAACACAAATATCAATTGTTTAACGTGGAAGAGAATTTCTTCCCCGTTTTTTTATAACCAATATAGCCAATACCCAATTTGAGAAAAAAGTTTTTTCATAGTGTTTTACTGGGGATTGACTTATAGACGGAATTAATACTATAATAAAAGCAAGGAAATTGATAACAGTTCTCATTAGCATGAGAAAGAAATGTGTATATCAGTCTTTGTATCTTAACAGATATCAGGGACATATTGCAGATTTCCATTATCATTATTCTGAGGAAGGAGACATCTTTTGAAGTATCGCTTTTTACTTAATTGATAATGGTTGTCACAAGGGAGGGGAATAGAAATGACGCTGGATGGGGTAAAAAAAGGCCAGTCTTTTACGATTGCGCATATACCGAATGATCATGTCAGAGCCCAGGCGATTCGCTTCGGGATTGCGGAAGGGGAATGGCTAACCTGCGAAGAGGTGGTGCCGGCGGGCCCGGTGGTGGTGCGCAAGAACCGGCAGTTAATTGCCATGGGGAGGCAGCTGGCCCGTGAGATCGGGGTTCGGCTGGTATAATTTTTCAGCAGTCAGGAGTCAGAATTCAGGAGTCAGGAGTCAGAATAAGTAGGGAGTATTTTGGGATTAAGGTTTTTGCGTGAAGAAGAGATACCGAGAGGGGATGAGCAAAGATGTCACACTGTCATGGCTGCAGTTTAGAGATAGAAGTGCCGGAAGGTGCCCGCCGCCTAGTGCTTGCGGGAAATCCGAATGCCGGTAAATCCGTTTTTTTTAACAGTCTTACCGGGATGTATGTGGATGTGTCCAACTATCCGGGTACGACCTTGGAGATTTCCTCCGGGCAATACCAAGGGGATGTGGTGATCGATACTCCCGGGGTCTATGGAATTTCATCCTTCAATGATGAGGAACGGGTGGCCCGTGATGTGATTCTGACCGCTGATATTGTCATCAATGTAGTGAACGCGGTTTATCTGGAACGGGATTTGTTTTTAACCCAGCAGGTGATTGACACAGGCGTTCCGGTGATTGTGGCCTTAAATATGGTAGATGAGGCTGAGAGCCAGGGGCTGAAAATCGATCATGCCCTGCTCAGCAAATTGCTGGGCGTGCCGGTGATACCGACGGTGGCGATTGCCAAAAAAGGAATGGATGAATTGAAAAAGAGCATCGATCAAGCCAGGGTTGGCCAGTCTGATCCGGATTTGCAGGGGATGCTGAATGAACTGAGCGACCGGGTCGGAAGCCGAGGGGAAGCCTTGCTGATTCTCGAAGGGGATACGGCGGTGGCACAGCGCCACGGGCTGGAACCGCTGAATCACCGGGAAGAGATTTACATTAAGCGGCGTAAACGCGTGAATGAGATCGTGGAGCATGTGGTCCGGGAAGTGAACAACAAATCAGCCTGGGTCAACACCTTAAACCGGATGATGATCCGGCCCCTGACCGGAATTCCGATTTTAATCCTGGCTTTATACTTGATGTACAAACTCATCGGAGTCTTTGTCGCCGGGACAGTGGTGGGGTTTACGGAAGAGACGATCATGATCGGGCATGTGGAACCGTTTATCCGCTTGGTCATAGGCCGGTTCGTACAGGAAAGTTCTGCTTTGGGGACAATCCTGATCGGGGAATTTGGGTTGTTTACCATGACCTTAACTTATGTTTTCGGCTTGCTTTTGCCGCTGGTGGCCGGGTTTTACCTCTTTTTATCCATCTTTGAGGATTCCGGGTACCTGCCGCGGATTGCCACCTTGGTCGACCGGGTCTTAACCGGGATTGGCTTAAACGGACGGGCCGTGATTCCCATGATTCTGGGTTTTGGGTGCGTGACCATGGCCACGATTACCACCCGCCTGCTCGGTTCGGAGCGGGAGCGGCGCATCGCCATTTTTCTCCTGGGCCTGGCCATCCCGTGCTCCGCCCAGCTGGGAGTGATTGCCGGGATGCTGGCCACGGTCGGCCCGCAGTTTGCGGCACTCTATATCATGATCATTTTAGGTGTGTTGGTTGCTGTCGGGACCTTAATGAATATCCTGCTCTCCGGAAAATCCTCGGATTTGCTGATTGATTTGCCCCCGCTGAGACGCCCGCGCCTCAATAATGTCTTAACCAAGACCTGGATCAAATCGTCTCAGTTTGTCAAAGAAGCGCTCCCGCTCTTTGCCTTGGGTGCTCTCATTATCAGCGTGTTCCAGGTCACGGGAGTCTTAACCTTCCTGCAAAATATGCTGGCTCCGCTGACTGTGAATTGGCTTGGCTTGCCCCGCGACGCATCCACCGCTTTTATCATGGGGATTGTGCGCAGGGACTTTGGCGCGGCCGGATTGGCCGGACTGCCGCTGACGCCGATTCAAACGATTGTCTCCCTGATCACGATTACTTTGTTTGTCCCCTGCATCGCTTCGATTATGGTCATGTTTAAGGAGCGCACGAAGCGGGAGGCGGCGGTCATGTGGCTCAGCACCTGGGTGATTGCTTTCCTGATCGGAGGAATCACGGCCCAGTCCGCCCGCCTCATCGGCACGGAGACTCCCTTGCAAATTGCCGGGATTATCGCGGTGTTCTGGGGCTTGATTTTGGTGACGGTGTTCACGGTTAAAGTTCTTAAAAATAAGGTATGGGGAGAACGTCCCGAGACCAGTGCCAAAGGGATTGCATAGGAAAGAGGAAGTGAACACGATGTTTAAACTGATTCCGAAAATGCTTGAACGGGTCAGACCGGCAGCAGAACCTGCTCAAACGAAGCACTCGGCCTGTGCGGTTATGGTTGCAAGCTGCCCCCAGTGCGGTTACCCGCTCGATGGTCCGGCGCTAAGCTGCCCGCGCTGCCGCCAGCCGCTGGAGGCGGGCTGCTCCGGTAATTGCAGCAAGTGCGGCAGCGGCAGTTCGTGTTCGACGTGTAAGTAACCAGCTGGCTTATAGGGTATTGTACTCGGGAGACAGGAGACAGGAGTCAGAATTAGACTAGTTTAATCGATATTCTGAATTCTGACTCCTGAATTCTAAATACCTGAATCCACTGTTGACACACTTCGACGAATATAGGATAATGAAACAAATTAATAAGGCAATAGAGGTGCGGTTGATTAAGAGTACACATCCCAAGCTCAGTCAGCGATGAGGGATGCTGGAAAGGAATCACCGCCGAAGCGGGGGTTTGAGACTGGAGAACCCTGGCTGGGCGTGGGTTGAATAAGCACACGACTGTCATCCGGCACTGTCCGGATGGAGGGCTATTTGCAGTGTCGGGGTAGGGTTTTAAGTTAACTTTGCCTTTATGCGGTTGCGAGTAGTTCGGAACCGCTTTTTCGTGTGTGTCCCCAAAAAATTAGGAAAAGGTGGAGGAGCGTAACGTGGCACAAAAAACATTGCCCTTTAACAAAGAACAATTGCAACAGATTATTGCGGAGTACGGGACTCCGTTTCATATCTATGACGAAAAAGCGATCCGGGAAAATGCCCGCCGTTTAATCAAGGCCTTTTCCTGGGCTCCGGAGTTCAAGGAATATTTCGCGGTCAAGGCGACCCCGAATCCCTATATCCTAAATCTCCTGCGGGAAGAAGGGTTCGGGGCGGACTGCAGCTCCCTGGCTGAGCTGATGCTCGCGGAAAAGGTGCACATTCTCGATGAAAACATCATGTTCACCTCGAATGACACCCCTGCGGAGGAGTACCAAAAAGCGCGGGAACTGGGGGCCATTATCAACCTCGATGACATTACCCATATCGATTACTTAGAAAAGCACGCCGGCCTGCCGGAGATCCTCTCTTTTCGCTATAATCCCGGGCCTTTGCGCGAGGGCGGGAATGACATTATCGGCAAACCGGAGGATGCCAAGTACGGTCTGACCAAGGCTCAGCTGTTTGAAGGATATAAAGCGGCCAAGGCCAAAGGAGTGCAGCGCTTTGGGCTCCATACCATGGTAATTTCCAATGAGCTTGATCCCAACTACTTTATCGGAACCGCCAACATGATGTTTGACCTGGCGCTCGAGATCTACCAGACCTTGGGGATCAAGATTGAGCTGATTAACTTGGGCGGCGGCATCGGAATTCCGTACCGGCCGGAGCAGGGGCCGGTTGACCTTGAGTATGTAGGCCGGGGAATTAAAGAAGCCTACGAGAGCAAAATCGTGCCGGGCGGACTCCATCCCTTAAAGATTGCCATGGAGAGCGGTCGCATGATTACCGGCCCCTATGGATATCTGGTAGCCACCGTTTTGCACAAGAAGGATATTTATAAGCATTATGTCGGCCTCGACGCCAGCATGGCTAACTTAATGCGCCCGGGCATGTATGGGGCTTATCACCACGTGACGGTTATGGGCAAAGAAAATGCTCCTCATGACCATATCTATGATGTAACGGGGGGCCTGTGCGAAAACAATGACAAGTTCGCCGTGGACCGGGAGCTGCCCCAGATCGACATCGGGGATATCGTAGTCATCCACGACACCGGTGCGCACGGCCACGCCATGGGCTTTAACTACAACGGGAAACTGCGCTCGGCCGAGCTATTGCTCAAGGAAGACGGAAAGGTAAAGCTGATCCGGCGCGCGGAAACGATCGAGGATTTGTTCGCGACCCTGGACTTCTCGGGGTTGGAGAAGTAGGGGAAATAAGGCTGGAAAAAATTTTTGTAATATAGGCACCGCAGAATGTCAGATTGTTGGGGGTTTCTTTTTATATGGTGCGTGGGTATGCCACAGGTGCCGCCCACTGCAGCCAGTTGTACGGTCGGGATGTTAGCAGCATCTCGACCGTATTAATATAAACTAACTTTAAAACCATACGATGATATATTTCTTTTGAATCTGGGTTATGATTCCTGCGGTTTGTTTACCGTAAATGCCGTCAATCATAAACGGGCGTGCTCCGGCGCCATCGAGGTAATACAGTTTAAGGCGGTCGCTTGCATATTAATGGCCTCAAAGAGGCGTTGGGGCGCGAAATCGGCCAAGCCGATTCCGGTGGCATTGCCGTCTCACCCCAACGGAATCGCTGCCCGAAGCAGAAACGGTCATCTGCTATTATCTCCCTTGTGCGGGGCGTGGCTTTACCTGTTATTGCTCTAATAAAAACCCGGCTTCAGCCAGGCTCTGGCGGGCCCTTTCCAGGCTGCGATCGTCCGGGGCTTCCACGGTGTGCGAGTGCCGGCCATTGGTGAGAGCACTTAAGAGGTTGGCCTGGTTATGCGCCATTTCGGCGGCGAAAGTCTTCACATCATAGCGCGTTTTCAGGCCTAAGGATCGAAAAATTTTCCCGTAAACCGGGTGTTCAATCCCTACATCCAAGACCGTGACGCCATGGTCAACCAGGATATTTAACTCCTTTTCCATATCGGCCGGGGTGTGCCGGGTATGGATAACCTGTCTGATTCCGCTTACAGGAGTGGTGTTGGGAGTGGAGTAGATATACCCTTGAGACGTGGCTATGATCGGCTCTTGCTTTGCCCGCAGGAGAGCAATGTCCTGGACGATTACCTGGCGGCTGACTCCGGTAGCTTTGGCCAGGTCGGCGGCTTTCACCGGCAGGTTGCTTTTACGGAGCATTTGGAGCAACTGGGAGCGTCTTTCTTCACTTGAGGCTTCCTTGCGCAGCATTCGAATGCACCTACTTATCTTAAACTTCCGTAAAGAAGTCAGAATTCAGACAGTACTCAGTATGGAATCAGTTTATTTTTAGTGTACCTGTATTTACGGATAATTGTCAATATTAGTGTCTTGACACATGTAAATACATCTGGTAAAACAAAGATAGCTTGATTAAAAAATGAGGTTGAGGAGAATTGAAGATGCGCCGGATCGAAACAGATGTGGTGGTGATCGGGAGCGGCTTGGCGGGCTTGGCCACGGCCCTCTGGGCTTCACCGGGAGGGAAAGTGGTGGTTTTAGCAAAAGATCAGCCGGACCGGTGTAATTCCACCTTGGCCCAGGGTGGAATTGCTGCCGCCGTTGGGGAGGATGATTCCCCCAGTTTCCATGCGGAAGACACGCTGTTTGCAGGGGCCGGTTTGTGTGAACCGCAGGTGGTTGGGCTCCTGACCAACGAAGCTCCAAAAATTGTGGCGGATTTAATCGCCTTGGGCACTCGCTTTGATCTAAGGCCCTCGGGGGAGCTGGATTTAGCGAGGGAAGGGGCGCACAGGCTGGCCCGGGTGCTCCATCACGGGGACAGCACGGGGGCGGAGATTTGGCGGGCGCTTTATCAGCGGATAGAACGGAATGAACGGATTAGGATGATGCCGGGCCAGCGGGCGCAGGAGGTGCTGGTTGAGGGCGGCAGGTGCTATGGCGTGATCGCCGGAGGAATGGACGGGCCCACGGAAATCCGGGCGCGCGCGGTTGTGCTCGCGACCGGGGGCTGCGGACAGCTCTTCGGGCGGACGACCGGCTCGCTTTTTAGTACCGGGGATGGATTGATTCTGGCCTGGCGGGCAGGAGCAGTACTCAGGGATTTGGAATTTATCCAGTTTCATCCCACGGCTTTAGCTGTGGGAGATAGTCCTCTTTTTCTTATATCGGAAGCGGTGCGGGGAGAAGGAGCGCTTCTGGTGACAGAAGACGGAGACCGTTTTATGCCACAGTATCATCCCATGGCTGAGCTTGCGCCCAGGGATATTGTTTCCCGAGCGATTGCCAGGGAACAGGAAAAAGGACACCGGGTGTTCTTGGATGCCGCTCCCGTCGGAACCCATTTCACCCAGCGCTTTCCGACCATTCAGTCCAAGTTGCGGGAATACGGAATTGACCCGGTGCATGATCTGATTCCAGTGACTCCGGCAGCCCATTTCATGATGGGCGGAATCAGGACCGATGATTATGGGCGCACCAATATTGAAGGTTTGTTTGCCTGCGGGGAGGCGGCGAGCACGGGGGTGCATGGGGCCAACCGCCTGGCCAGCAATTCCCTTTTGGAAACCCTGGTCTTCGGCAGACGGGTGGCGGCAGCCATCAGGAAAAATCTGACTCAGCGGTTGGGGACAATGGCAAGGGATGCATCGACATTTGAAGATGCTGCTGCCCGGAATATAAGAGATCACGCCGCTCCTTTGGATCATACGGACTCCCGGTTTAAGAAAATCCAAGCTGTCATGTGGGAACAGGTAGGGATCGTCCGCTGTGAACAGGGGCTACGGGATGCCTTGAGCACACTGGAGTCGCTGGAAAAAGAGATTGAGGACAATGAACTCGAGTTAAGGGATATTTTAGAACTGGCCCAATTGATCACTCAAGCCGCCCTGGAACGGCCGGAAAGCCGGGGAAGCCATTACCGTTCGGATTATCCGGAGGCCAGCCCGGCTTGGCAAAAGAAACATCTAAATAGAGGGAGTTATTCGGCATGAATCGTTTGCTATGGGAAGAGAGTGTGCGCGCGGCTTTAAATGAGGACATCGGCTTTCAGGACATTACCACCGAGTCGATTGTGGATGAGGCCCACCAGTCTCAAGCGGAAATCATGGCCAAGCAGGAAGGAATCATCGCGGGCCTGGAGGTGGCCGAGACCGTTTTCCGCCTGCTTAACCCCGGAGTTGTGTTTTCAACCAAAGTGAAAGACGGGGATAAGGTAAATCCGGGGCAAATCATAGCCACGGTGTACGGTCCGACGCGCACCCTTTTGGCCGGGGAGCGCACCGCCTTAAACTTTTTGCAGCATTTATCCGGAATTGCAACCGCAACAGCCAGGGCGGTGGAACTTGTGCGCAGGCATGCCTGCCGCATTGTCGATACGCGCAAGACCACTCCGGGACTTAGAATGTTGGAAAAATACGCGATCCGGGTCGGGGGCGGTCATAATCACCGTTTGGGCCTGTATGATGCGGTTTTGATTAAGGACAACCACATCGAAGCGGCCGGCGGCATCACGCAGGCGGTAGCAAAAGTCAGGGAACATGTCGGACACATGGTCAAAATTGAAGTGGAAGTCGAGAGCCTGGAGCAAGTGGCCGAAGCCCTGGAAACCAAGGCTGAGGTGATCATGCTCGATAATATGCCGCCGGATTTAATGGCTCAGGCGGTCAAATTGATCGATGGCAAGGCTATGACCGAGGCCTCGGGGGGAATTACGTTTGACAACCTGCTTTCAGTCGCTAAAAGCGGGGTGGATATTATTTCTTTGGGCTGGCTGACCCATTCTGCTCCGGTTCTGGATATCAGTATGAATATCGTTGAAGAAGGCTTGAGCAGGCTGTGGGATTAATCGGGAGGAGAAGGGGATAGATTATGCGGGAAATGCTGCCGCCGGAATACTTGGACTTGGAAACAAAAGAGTTGGAGCGCCGTATCCGGGCGGCCAAAGATGCGCTCGGGAAACGGGTGTTGATTCTCGGACATCATTACCAGAAAGATGAAGTCATCCGTTTTGCGGATTACCGCGGGGATTCTCTTAAGCTGTCACAGCTGGCGGCCCGGGAGCGGGAGGCTGAGTATATCGTGTTCTGCGGGGTGCATTTTATGGCGGAAACCGCCGACATTCTCACCACGGCTGAACAGAAAGTGCTCCTGCCCGATTTGGCGGCAGGCTGTTCCATGGCCGATATGGCGGACATCGAGGCGGTGGAGGCATGCTGGGACATTCTGAGGGGGAAGTACCCGGATCAAGAAATCATCCCCATCACCTATGTCAATTCCACGGCGGAGATTAAGGCATTCTGTGGGCGCAAAGGGGGAATGACCTGTACGTCCTCCAATGCCCGCTCCGTGTTCGATAAGGCAATGGGTGAGAATCAAATCATTCTCTTTTTGCCGGATGAGCATCTGGGCCGCAATACCGGGCTGGAATGCGGAATCAAGGCGGAGGAGATCTTTCTCTGGCAGCGGGAAATGCGGGAGACCTATGAACAGTCCGGGGAGGAGCGGGATGGCCTCCGGGACGAACAAAGCGAGCAAAGAGAACGGCTGCCTGAGCATGCTCCCCGCTTGATCCTGTGGAATGGATTTTGTTCCGTGCACCAGCGGTTTACCGTGGAACAGGTTGAGAGAGCCCGGGCCAATTACCCGGAGATCAAGGTGATTGTGCATCCGGAGTGCAGGCATGAGGTCGTGGCCGCCTCGGATTTGCACGGGTCTACGGAATTTATTATAAATACGGTAACGAATGCCCCGGCGGAGAGCAGCTGGGCGGTGGGGACGGAAATAAACCTGGTGCACCGCTTGGCCCAGGAAAATCCGGACAAGAAAATCATCTGCCTGAATGAAACGGTCTGCCTGTGTACGAGTATGAACCGGATTCACCAGCCGCACCTGCTCTGGACATTAGAGAATTTAGCTCAGGGAAAGGTTGTAAATCAGATCTCTGTCCCCGCGGACATCGCCGCTGAAGCTAAGCTTGCCCTGGAACGCATGACATGAAATTATAAAATTATTCTGAAAAATGTTCGACTAAATTAATCACAGGCCTTATAATGAAATAAATCTTAATTCAATCCCCGTGACATGAATGCAGAACCATTCCGGAAGGAAGTTAAGGGAACTTTGCCCAATAGCTTAAATCGATCCGGTGATAGAGGAGGGGATCCGCGATGATCGAGTTTAGATCGTTCGAGGCTTTGCTTGAAGCCGCTCACGCCTACCCCCCGCTGCCGATTGCCATTGTGGATGCGACCGAGGAATTTGTACTCGAGGGAGCGGTGCAGGCGGCGGAAGCAGGGCTCATCAACCCAATCCTCATTGGCAATGAACCGGTGATCCGGAGCCTGGTGCTTGAATTTCCGGGTGCGGAGGCTTTTCCCATTGTCCATGTCACGGGAGAGTCCACGGCGGCCCGGGAAGGGGTGCGGCTGGTCAAGGAAGGGCAAGTGTGCGGCCTGATGAAGGGGCATCTGCACACCCACGAGTTTTTGCACCCGATCCTCAAAGATTTGCGCGGGGAAGGCTGGGTTTCCCATGTCTTTGTGGCCGAGCTTGCCAGTTATCATAAGCTCCTGTATATTACAGATGCCGCTGTCACGATTAATCCCGGGCTCCGGGAAAAAACAGTGATCATGCAAAACGCCATTGATTTTGTAAGGCTGCTTGGGGTCAAACTCCCGAAAGTTGCGGTGCTCTCCGCCATCGAGGTCATTAACCCGGCGATTCCTTCCACGATTGATGCCGCTTGCCTGGCCAAAATGGCGGACCGGGGGCAGATCAGCGGGGCGGTGGTTGACGGGCCGCTGGCCTTTGATAATGCAATCTCAGCCAAGGCTGCTCAGATCAAGAGCATCCGTTCCCAAGTGGCCGGAGATGTGGATATTCTGCTCACTCCGGATCTGGTCTCAGGCAACATTTTGGCCAAAGACCTGGAATACCTGGCTAACGCCACCTTAGCGGGAATTGTGCTTGGAGCTCAAGTGCCGATCGTGCTTACCTCCAGGTCTGATCCGCCGCGGGCCAGGCTGGTGTCGGCAGCCCTCGCCAGTCTGATGTATTACCGGAATGTTTCTTGATGAAGACATTCCGGAATGTTTCTTGACGAAGCCATTTTTTTGGGGGGCTCCTACTTCAGGGGCACCCCTTTAATTATTGCGCTTTTGGCACGGGTTTTGGCCGCTGTTTCTTGCTCCATACTTCCGAATTTGCTATAGTAGAGTAAGTGTAGGTGTCTCATTTGATTGGAGGTTTTGGGTGTGAAGATTTCCCGGAAAGATGTGGAGCATGTGGCTCTGCTGGCGCGTTTAGAGCTGACAGAAGAAGAAATAGAAGCGTATACCGGGCAGTTGGACTCGATTCTTGAGTATGCTGCAATGCTGAACAGGCTGGATACCGACAACGTGGAACCGACTGCGCATGCAGTGCCTTTACATAATGTGCTCCGAACGGATGAAGTCAGGCGTTCCATTGAGCGGGAGAAAGCCCTGCAAAATGCCCCAGACTCGGAAGACGGCTTCTTCCGGGTGCCCAAGATCGTGTAGTGTGAAAGGAGATTAAGGATGGAACTGACAGCCAAATCAGCGGCTGAATTGCATAGGCTTCTGGAAAATAAAGAAATCAGCGCAAGCGAGCTGACCAAAGCGTATCTGGAACGGATCAATGCCCTCGAAGATAAAGTGAAGGCCTTTGTGACATTAACCGAAGACTCCGCCTTAAAACAGGCGGCTGAGGTGGATTCCAAGCTCGGCCGGGGAGACAAGCTCGGCCCCTTGGAAGGGATTCCGATGGCCTTGAAAGACAATATGTGCACGGAAGGAGTGCGCACCACCTGTTCCTCGAAAATCCTGGAAAATTTCGTCCCGCCCTACAATGCGACGGTGGCGGAGCGCCTGCGCCAAGCGGGAGCAATCATGCTGGGTAAGCTGAACATGGATGAGTTCGCGATGGGGTCTTCCACGGAAAACTCGGCCTTTCACGTCACCCGCAATCCCTGGGACTTAGAACGCGTGACCGGTGGTTCTTCCGGAGGTTCTGCGGCTGCGGTGGCGGCTGATCAGGCCGTGTTCACCCTGGGTTCGGATACCGGCGGCTCGATTCGCCAGCCGGCAGCCTTCTGCGGGGTCGTGGGACTGAAACCGACCTATGGAGCGGTTTCCCGCTATGGACTCATTGCTTATGCTTCTTCCCTAGATCAGATCGGGCCTTTTACCAAGGATGTGCGCGACAACGCCCTGGTGATGAATGCGATCGCCGGGCACGATCCAAAAGATTCCACTTCTGTTCCGTATGAGAAACCGGATTACACAGAGTTTCTGGTAAACGATATCAAAGGGTTGAAGATTGGGATACCGCGCGAGTATTTTGGCCAGGGAATTGACGCGGAAGTGGATAAAGTCCTGCGCCAGGCCATTGAAACCCTGAAAGCTCTGGGAGCGGAGGTTGAGGAGTGCTCCATGCCGCATACGGAGTATGCAATGCCGGCTTATTACCTGATTGCCCCGGCGGAGGCCAGCTCTAACCTGGCACGCTATGATGGGGTGCGCTACGGCTATCGCGCCCAGGAGGCGGAGGACATCATCAGCATGTTCAAAAAGACCCGGGCCGAAGGGTTCGGGGACGAAGTCAAGCGTAGGATTATGCTCGGTACTTATGCTTTGAGCGCAGGCTATTACGATGCTTATTACTTAAAAGCGCAAAAGGTTAGAACCTTGATCAAGCGAGATTTTGACCGGGTGCTAGAGAAGTATGACGTACTCTTGGTTCCGACCGCGCCGACGGTGGCCTTCAAATTCGGGGAAAAATCCACCGACCCGCTGGCGATGTACTTGTCTGATGTGTGCACTGTGCCTTTGAACTTAGCCGGGCTTCCGGGACTGACCCTTCCGGCCGGGTTCGCCGGCGGAATGCCGGTCGGGCTTCAGCTCATGGGCAAGCCTTTTGATGAGGGTACTTTGTACCGGGTGGCCTATACCTTTGAACAAAACACAGATTTCCATAAGGCCAAGCCTGCTTTCCCAGGGGAGGTGGCTTAGATGAGCATCTTTGAACGCTATGAGATGGTGTGCGGGGTGGAAACCCATGTTGAGCTTGCCACCAAGACCAAGATTTTCTGCGGCTGCACCACGGAATTCGGCGGGGAGCAAAACACCCATGTCTGCCCGGTCTGCCTTGGGCTTCCGGGGGTTCTGCCTGTGTTAAACCGCGAGGTGGTGAACCTGGCCATTAAAGCCGGCCTTGCCTTAAACTGCGAGATCGCGGAGTTTTCCAAGTTTGACCGCAAGAACTATTACTATCCGGATTTGCCGAAAAACTACCAGACGTCCCAGTACGACCTGCCGATTTGCAAAAACGGCTGGCTCCTGATCGAGACCGAGGAGGGACCGAAAAAGATCGGAATTACCCGCGCCCACATGGAGGAGGACGCGGGCAAACTGGTGCACAGCGGAGAGACGATCACCACTTCGGATGAGTCCTATGTTGATTATAACCGGACTGGGGTGCCGCTTTTGGAGATTGTGTCCGAGCCCGACATGCGCTCCATTTCCGAGGTTCTGGCCTATCTCGAGCAATTGGTGCAAATCCTTGAGTATACCGAGGCTTCCGATTGCCGGATGGAGCAGGGGTCTGTCCGCTTTGATATCAACGTATCCTTAAGGCCGCGCGGCAGTGCTGAATTTGGCATTCGTACCGAGACCAAAAACTTAAATTCCTTCAGCTCGGTCAGGCGTTGCCTGGAATACGAACTGGCCCGCCAGGCGGAGGTGCTGGATTCCGGGGATAAAGTGATTCAGGAGACCCGCACTTGGGATGAAGGGCGCGGCATGACCCTGTCCTTGCGTTCCAAAGAAGAAGCCCATGATTACCGCTATTTCCCGGAGCCGGACTTGGTGCCCTTAGTGATCGAGCGGGAGTGGGTGGAACGCATCCGCCGAGACCTGCCCGAGCTTCCGGCGGCCCGGCGCGAGCGCTTGCAGTCCCTGGGCCTGTCCGCATATGATGCGGGGGTTATCACCAGCTCCAAAGGCTTAGCTGATTTCTTTGATCAGGCCTTGCGCACATGTCCGGATGCCAAAAGCCTGGCCAACTGGGTCATGGGGGATTTTACCCGCCTGCTCAAAGCTGCTGAAATCAGTGTTATCCATTCTCCTATTGCCCCGGAGCAGTTGGCTCAGATGGTGAACCTCATTGAAAAAGGGACCATCAGCGGCAAGATTGGCAAGAGTGTGATTGAAGAAATGTTTGCCAGCGGCAAGGATGCCGAAGTGATTGTCAAAGAAAAAGGCTTAGCCCAGATTAGTGATGAAAGCGCCCTAGTCAAGATTATTGACGAAGTGATCGGGAACAATCCGGCCTCGGTGGAAGACTACCGCGCAGGCAAAGAGCGAGCGATCGGCTTCTTGGTCGGACAGGTGATGAAAGCGACGAAGGGTCAGGCGAATCCAGGATTAGTCAATAAGCTTTTGAAGGAGCGGCTTACTTAAAGTACAAGCATAAAAGCATAAGAACTAAATTATACGGGGTTCCAGATCAAGAAGGTCAAGTAGAACAAGAAGGTCAAGTAAATTTAAGTAGTAAATTTATGTATACTGTATTGCTGCGGTAAGCTTATTTCAAAGCGTTTGTATATGTGGTATTATGAAATATCATGTTTAGTGTCCGTGAGAAAGGAAGAGGTGAATTCCAATTGACCCAAAATAGGAACTTAATCATAGTGGATACAACCCTCCGTGACGGGGAGCAAACCGCCGGAGTGGTGTTTTCCAACCAGGAAAAGCTGAGGATTGCCCGCCTGCTGGATGAACTCGGTGTCAACCAGATTGAAGCTGGAGTGGCTGTCATGGGCGGAGATGAGCAGCAGGCGATAAAGGATATTGTGAAGCTCGGGTTGAAAGCCAGCATTATGGGCTGGAACCGTGCCGTTATTTCCGATATTGAGTCGACCTTGGCTTGTGGGGTGGACGCGGTGGCGATCTCCATTTCCACCTCGGATATTCACATTGAGCATAAGCTTATGACCACGCGCGGGGCCGTGCTGGAGCGCATGGTAAAAGCCGTGGAGTTTGCCAAAAAAGAGGGGGTATATATCTCGGTCAATGCTGAGGATGCCTCGCGCTCCGAAATGGAATTCCTGATTGAATTTGCCCAGGAAGCCAAGAAGGCCGGGGCTGACCGCTTGCGCTACTGTGATACGGTTGGGATTCTCGAACCTTTCCTAACGTATGAGCGGATTACGAAACTGATTGAAGCCACCGGAATTGAGGTTGAGATGCACACCCATAACGATTTCGGGATGGCCACAGCCAATGCCTTGGCCGGGGTCAAAGCAGGCGCCAACTTTATCGGGGTAACCGTCAACGGCTTGGGTGAACGTGCGGGCAATGCTGCTTTGGAAGAAGTGGTCATGGCTCTGAAACACTTGTTAAAGGTGGATTTGAACTTCGCCACAACCCGCTTCCGTGAAGTTTCGGAATATGTGGCCCGCGCGTCCGGACGGATTTTGCCGCCCGGGAAAGCGATTGTAGGCAGCAATATGTTTGCCCATGAGTCCGGGATTCATGCAGACGGTGCCTTAAAAAACCCGCTCACTTATGAAGTGTTTAAGCCGGAAGAAGTGGGGCTGGAACGCCAAATCGTGATCGGCAAGCACTCCGGGACAGCGGCGATTAAAGCGAAATTCCGGGGCGAGTATGGCATTGAAATCGGGGATGGAGAAGCTGAAAAACTGCTGGCCAAAGTCAGAGACACAGCGGTAGATTTGAAACGCTCTTTGTTCGATAAAGAGTTAATGTATATTTATGAAGATATGTTCGGCCGGCAACAGAGTGAGGTTTAAGACAAGGCTTAGAAAGGAGAGTTCTAGTGGCAGTTAAAGTGACCTTAATTCCGGGGGACGGCATTGGACCCGAGGTCAGTGCCGTAACCAAGGATGTGATTTCAGCCAGCGGCGCGGACATTGAGTGGGAGCTTGTTGAGGCCGGGGAAAAGTGCATTGAGGAGTACGGCACCCCCCTGCCTGATCATGTTCTGGAAACGGTGAGGCGCAACAAAGTGGCGCTCAAAGGGCCGATTACCACTCCGATCGGGAAGGGTTTTCGGAGCGTCAATGTGGCCTTGCGCCAAAGTTTGCAGCTTTATGCCAATGTGCGGCCGCTGCGCAACCTGGCGAATGTCCCGTCCCGCTACAGCGGCGTGAACATGGTCGTGGTCCGGGAAAACACGGAAGACCTCTATGCCGGGGTCGAGCACCGCGTGGGCCGGGACGCTGCGGAAAGCATTAAGATCATAACCCGCGAAGCTTCGGAGCGGATCGGCCGCTATGCTTTTGAGCTGGCCCGGCGGGAGGGACGCAAAAAGGTTACGATTGTTCACAAAGCCAATATTATGAAGCTGAGTGACGGCTTGTTCCTGGACAGTGTGCGCCAGGTAGCTCGGGACTATCCGGAGATCGAATGCGATGACCGGATTATTGATGCGCTCTGCATGAACCTGGTGCAGCAGCCGGAGCAGTTTGACGTCCTGGTGCTGCCGAACCTTTACGGAGATATCGTCTCGGACTTGGGAGCCGGGCTGATCGGCGGCCTGGGGGTAGCTCCCGGGGCCAATATCGGGGAGGACGGAGCGGTCTTTGAAGCGGTCCATGGCAGCGCGCCCCAGATCGCCGGGAAGAATCTGGCCAACCCCCTTGCGATGCTCCTGTCCGGGGTCCAAATGCTCAAGTATCTTGGCTTCAGCGCTGAGGCCTTGAGGGTGGAGCAGGCGGTGGATGCCGTGCTGGCTCATAAAGAAAACCTGACCCCTGATTTGGGCGGCTCGGCCGGTACCCAAGAGATGGGTGAGGCCATGATCCGGATATTATAGGTAATCTTTTGTAACCGGCTTGCGTTAGGATACAAGTTTTCAAAAAACTGACCAGAAAGGCAAGCCGGTTCTTAGAGCCAAGAAATTAGCACCAGGTAACAGGAAATATTTGGACCATAAAGGAGGGGTTGCGATGTTAGCGCAGGAATACCGCAGGAAGTTGGTATCCGCTGAGGAAGCGGTCAAAGCCGTAAAAAGCGGGGATTGGATTGAATTCGGCTGGGCTGCCAGCATGCCGAGGCTTTTGGATGAGGCATTGGCCAAGCGCATAGACGAGTTGTGGGATGTGAAACTGCGGGGAGCGGTCTTGTTTGCCCCTTTGGCCGTAGTCGAAGCAGACCCGAGAGGGGAGCATTTTTCCTGGAACAGCTGGCATTTTAGCGGGATAGAACGTCAATATGCCCAAAAAGGGCTGACTTACTATATTCCGATCAAGTATTCAGAAGTACCCCGGTATTTACGGGAAAACCTGCGTACGGATGTGGTCATGATTCAGGTCGCTCCCATGGACGAGCACGGGTATTTTAATTTCGGAGTGACCGTATCCCATTATGCCGCCGCCATTGAAAAAGCGGGCACCGTGATTGTAGAGGTCAACGAAGACATGCCGCGGGTGCATGGCGGGTATGACCATATGGTGCATCTTTCCAAGGTAGATTATATCGTGGAAGGCGGGCACAGGGGGCTGCCCCAGCTTCCGGCGGCCACTCCTTCAGAGGTGGACAGAAGAATCGCTGAATTTATCCTGCCGGAAATCGAGGACGGAGCCTGCATCCAGCTGGGGATTGGCGGGATGCCCAGCGCCCTAGGGCGTATGATTGCCCAGTCCGATCTCAAAGACTTAGGGGTGCACAGTGAAATGCTCGCTGACGCCTTTGTCGAGATGTATGAGGCGGGCCGGGTCACCGGCCGGCGCAAAAAACTGGACCCCGGCCGGATCACCTGGTCCTTTGCCGCCGGCACTACCAAGCTTTACGAGTTTATGCACGACAATTCCCTGCTTGCCGCCTATCCGGTGGATTACACCAACAGCCCCTGCAACGCCTCCCTTAATGATAAAGTATTCGCCATCAACGGCGCTTTGGAAGTGGACTTGTTCGGACAGGTGTGTTCCGAGACGATTGGGCCGATGACCATCAGCGGTTCCGGCGGACAGCTTGATTTCGTTGAGGCGGCATATTATTCTAAAGGCGGAAAAGGTTTTCTCTGCCTGCCTTCGACGTATGAGGACAAAGAAGGCAGGGTGCATTCCCGGATTAAGCCTTTGATGACATACGGCTCAGTGGTCACAGATACCCGCACGACGGTCCAGTATGTGGTCACGGAATACGGCAAAGTCAATCTGAAAGGGCTTGCCACCTGGCAGCGGGCGGAAGCGCTGATCTCGATCGCTCATCCGGATTTTCGGGGTGAACTGATTGCCGAGGCTGAAAAACTGGGGATCTGGAGGAAAAGCAATAAGCTGTAGGGCTATAGGGGTGAAAGGTTATTTTTTAAGAGCAAATGAACCGGTTAATAATATAGAAAGAATTCTGGAGCAGTTATGAGGAAAAGGGTTGAATCTAAGACCAAGGGTACTGGCTTAAATGCAGCCGATAGAACGCAAGGAACGGGGTCCATGGACAAACTGCCTCCGCGCCATCCTTCTTGGAATTTGTGGCAGGGTTTATTTTTAATTCTGCTCGTGAACCTGGTTGAACTCCCAATGGGTTGGCTAAAGGCCTCTGAGAATTTAGATACCCTGGACGGCTTTCTCCATTTTCTTGCCGTTGGGTTGGGAGAAGGATTGCTCTACCTGGGAGCAATCCTGGTGCTGATGCGGCTGTTGCGTCAGCCGTTAAAAGGATTGGGCTTGGTCAAACCGCGCTTGGGTTTTTGGATTTTAGGGATCATCGTTGGGATTTTTCTCTTTGTTTCGATTGGGCTCTTGGGGAATCTTTTGATTAAGTTTTTGGGCACCCCTGCGCCCCAAAGTTTTACGGAAGCCGTTAAAGGGGTTAAGTATGGTTGGCAGTTTTTGCTGCTAATCCTTTTAGGTGGGGTTATTGCTCCCCTTAAAGAAGAAATGATTTTTCGCGGGCTAATATATCCGCCTTTGCGCCAGGCTTATGGCCGCGGGAGAGGGATGCTCCTGACCGGTGTATTTTTCGCGGCTCTCCATTTCGATCTCGTGCGCTTCCTGCCGCTGTTCATCGGAGGTGTGATCCTGACTTGGGTTTATGAGCGTTCAGGCAGCTTATGGCCGGCTGTCTTGGCCCATGGAACGTGGAATGTGCTGATGGCCTTGGCCTTATGGGTGCAGCGGTAGAAATAACTGTTATTGGTAAAGCAGATTCTTTAGAAATAGCGGCTATCGAATAAAGGGGAACATTTAAGTGCATAGACATGATGATGTACGCGTACTGGAATGCGTACGCCTGGCATCCACCGGTGAGGGTGTATGCTATGACCAGGGCCTCGCAACCTTTGTCCCGGGGCTTCTCCCCGGGGAATCAGGAAAAGTTAAGGTTATCGAGCGGAAGAAAAACTGGCAGCGCGCTCAGTTATTATCGTTAGCAAAGACCACGACTGACCGGCAGGAAGCTCCCTGCCGGGTTTTTGAAATATGCGGCGGCTGCCAGCTGCAGCACCTGAGTTATGAGCAAACACTTCTCTGGAAAAGGCGCTGGGTAGAGGACGCGCTGCAGCGGATTGGCAAAGTTCAAGCCAAGGTGAGTCCGGTGCTGGGGATGGATGCCCCTTGGCGTTACCGCAATAAGGTTAGGCTGCACCGGGATGAATCCGGCAAGCTCGGATATTACCGGGAAAAAAGCAAGGACACGGTTGTTTTCCCCGATTGTTTGCTCATTAGTGAGGATATGAACCGGTGGGTGGATAAACTCGGTGAGTTTCTGGGACATGATTATCCGGAGGTACATAGCCTGACTCTAAGACAAAACTCACGAGGTGAGGGCCTAGTGCTGATCGAAAATGCTGAGGCTGACGGACCTTTAGCCGAAAGGATTCGAAAATCAGCGGAAGACTGGTTTGCCCTGAGGATAAAGGAAATCTGGGCACTGAATTCAAGGGGTGTGCCTGAGCAGTGGCTTGGTAGGGATACGGTAGTCAGGGATATATTAGCGCTGGATCCGGATAGGGTTGCGGAGGGAAATCTTGCTGATTATCCCCTTGAAATAGGATTTGATGAATATATATTAGATCAAGGATTTATAGTATCCCCTTTGGCTTTTCTTCAAGTGAATCACAAACAAACGGAAATTCTTTATTCTTTAGTCCTTGAATGGGCCGGTCTCAGCGAAAAGGAGACGGTATGGGATCTCTACTCTGGGATTGGAACCATCAGCCTTGCCTTGGCCCGCCATGCTAAGAAGGTTATAGGGATAGAGGAAAATCCGTATGCCACGAACGATGCGCGCATAAATGCCGAAATGAACGGCCTACATAATGCGGAATTCATACAAGGGAAAGTAGAGGAAAGAATTGAGCATACCCAGGTGCCAGATGTGGTCGTGGTTGACCCGCCGCGGGCCGGGCTTCATGCGAAAGTTACTGAGAAGCTGATTGAACTGAGGCCTGCGCGTATTATCTATGTTTCCTGCGACCCGGGAACCCTGGCGCGGGATTTAGGAAGGCTTGCCAGAGGGGGATACTCTATCGAGCGGGTTCAGCCCGTGGATATGTTTCCTTGGACGGCGCATGTGGAAGCCATAATCCTGTTGCAACGTCAAAAACCTTGATAAATAAGGGGGTTGCGGGATTAAGAATAAAAACATGCTTTGACGTGAGAGGATGCTTTCACGTCTTTTCTTTTTGGTAGAACATAAATGGGCTTGCCCATTTTATATCGATGATTTAGGAAGGCAAATGAAAAATGTAAGGATTATACCTGCTATACCCAAAGAAAATAAAAAGCTCAGAGTTGCTACCTACTGCCGGGTCAGTACATCAGGGCCGGAACAACTGCGGAGCCTTGAGATTCAGATAAAAACCTACACGAAAATGATAAAAAGCTATCCCGATTGGATTTATGCCGGGGTATTTTATGACATTGAAAGCGGACTACGCCGAAGCGGCAGAACCGGTCTGGACAAAATGCTTAGGAAAGCGGCGAAAGGTAAGATTGATTACCTTATCACCAAGTCAATCAGCAGAGTATCGAGAGATACACTGGAGATTTTAAAGATTATAAGATTTTTAAGAGAACGAGGAATCAATATGCATTTTGAAAATGAAAAACTGGATTCAATCGATGTTGATAAGGAATTCGAGATTACTCTGAGGGGTATGTTAGCCCAGGATGAAAGCCGGAACACCAGTGAGAATATTCAGTGGGGATTTCAACGCAAATTTGAGAAGGGCGACATCTTTACGAAATATAAAAATTTCATGGGATATGATTGCGTAGATGGTGAAATAGTTATAGTACCAAAGCAGGCAGAGGTTGTAAGGGAGATATTTGATTTATATCTGCAAGGCCTGTCATTGGGGCAAATAAAGGCTTATCTGGAATCCCAGGGGATTAAAACCGTAACGGGCAAGGAAACTTGGGATGCAAAAACGATTCAGAGGATGTTGACCAACGAGAAGTACAAGGGAGATACAATGCTGCAAAAGACCTTTACCGAGGATTTCATGACTGGTAAGAAAGGTAAAAATATTGGGCAGCGAAACAGGTATTATGTAAAAAATAGCCATCCAGCCATTGTTTCTGCCGAAATCTTTGATAAGGTGCAGGAAGAAATGGCGAGACGCTCAAGTTTTGTCAGCAAAGAGGATGGAACAGTTGAAATCAGCGGGAACAAATATAACGGTAAATATCTTCTTGGAAATTTGTTGGTATGTGGCGATTGCGGCGCATCTTATCGGAGAAGGACTGAACGCGGGAAGGTTGTCTGGAGATGCGCAACAAGAATTGAAAAAGGCAAAGATGCATGTGCCAATTCGCCTACGTTGGATGAAGAATGGATTAAGAAAGTTCTTGGCGAAATGTATTGCGAGGATGGCAGTTATGATGAAGGAGTAGTCAGGAATAATGTTGATAGAATTCAAATTTTTGATAAATATATTATGATTTGCTATAAAGATGGGTCGCAGGAAACTAAGGAGGTAGCTTTATAATCATAATCGAGAGAACTTAAACTAAATATATTATTCTTACTAAAGAATAATATGCAGTGAATTTTAAAAATAATCCAAAATATATCTTGACAATATTCTAATAACGGAATATTATACAAGTATAACTTGGTAATTATTTCTAATGTTTTCATTTGCCAAGACTGCGGTAAAAGTCAAGTAATTTACCGAAAAAATATAGGAAGGTGATTTCCATGATTTAGTTGATTTTTAGAAAAAAGGGTACACTAAATAAACCCTCCATCTACAAAAGGTAAT
>NZ_JAFLRH010000026.1 GCF_017310645.1 Paradesulfitobacterium ferrireducens
TAAACAGATTGTATGGCATAAAGCGAAGTAGCATTTTTAGACTTGGATATACTAAGCCGCATAGCAACAATCCCCTCCAATCCCTTACATTATAACACATTACGCAAAATTACGCACTAATAATTGAAGAGAATTTGACATTTTTCCAATAAAAAAAGCCCTGTTTTCAAGGCTTGTAGGGATTTCTATATAAACGCAAGTGTCAAAGACCCGAGTATCTGTTACTCCTGGCATTCCTAAGAAAATATTTTGGGCAACCCAAGCCCAGGCTTTGTTAATATAAAGGGGGTCAAAACTCGTAACTTTCGGACCGGCGATATTCGTAATCATGGTTCCGATTTTCCCGGCTGAATTGAGCTTGCCGTCACTAAACCATGCAATTTTATGGAGTCCGGCTTCAAACCAGGCATAGCCATAAAGGATCCTTGCTACAGTGAAGACAATCACTAAGACAGCCACTTTCCAATCTTTCATCTTAGCTGAAACAGCTTCAAAATAAGAATTCATAAAAACATAACCTCCTTAAAATAACATCGACTTGAGACTGTGGTAAGATAAAGATAATGACGATAAATATGGAACCTGAACAGAATTAAGTTATCTTATCCCCCCCTCAATTTTTCTTAGATATCCGCTTGTTTCATGATCAAGAGAATACTAGTGCAATCTCAACCAAGCGAATATCATTTCCTCTCCACCGATTTTTTATTTCTTTCAGTGGAATTACTGACAATATCTAATTGCAAATAACATGCCAGCTTATAAACCTGTTTATTTCAGGTTTTTGCATTAAACATAGTGTTAACTTTCACATATTATCGGTTAACATTGTTAACTATAACCGCAAAGTTTTTGTTCCTAACTTCACTTATACACAGGTGGTATTAAACTTGGGAAAGCTTAATAATGCTAACATAACAAGCATGATTCAATTGCAAAACCTGTATCAGTTATGTTAACATAAACCTTGTTAACTTAAGTGTTAATTAAACCTAGGTGTTAACTCGGTTTTAGTTAACGACGAAAAGGTCTGCTCTCTTTTAGGAAGGAGCAATTTATGGAAAAAGAGCTCTTTGATAGCTTTCCTTACGCTATTATTCGAATAGATCCGGCGAACAAGGTCATCCAGGCTAATGCGCGCGGGCAAGACCTGCTTAAGCAAGTGAATAATAAGTTTTGGCATGCTGCCCAAGAGGCCAAAGAATGGGACACAACGAAATCCTGGGTTAGCCAGGAGGGAGAAGTTTTCTGTATTCAGACGTTTTGGGTTGAGGGGCATGAGGATTCTCTCATTATGGTGTCTGATGAACCCGAATTATTATCGGCACTTCCCGCTTGTCTTGAAGAAAAATTAGAGGATTTTACAAATGATTCTTATGTCATAACGCATAAAATTTCCGAGCTCATCCAAAGCGCTTTTACTTTCGAACGCTTTGATCTCTTGCGGGTCGATCCGAGACAACGTAAATACATTTATGAATACTCCATCGGGATTGACATTGTAGGCACCCTTCATACTGCTTATTCAACCATTACGGACTCCGGGCTGGGCTGGATTGTGCAGCACGAAGCTCCGATTTTAGTTGAGAATTTAACCCCGGAGCGCTTTATGTTCCGCGAAGATCCCATGCTTTATCAGACCGGTTTCAAGTCAGTCCTGCGAGTTCCAATCATGTTTGACCACGGGGCCGTAGGGGCCATTCTCCTGGCAAGTTCCTGTCCGGGTGAATTCCAAATTGAAGACGCGATGCTGGTTGACCTTATCAGCAGGCTCATTGCCCAACCTTTTTTTCATGCCGGCATTATGCTCCAGCATGAATACCAAACCCTGGCTTCCGCTGCTCTTCTGAATACCGTAATTTCCGCCATGCCAGAGTCTGATCTTGAGCTTTTTTTGATGGAGTATTGCAATCAACTGAGAGAAAGCTCAAAACTTGACCGGGTGGGAGTATTTCTTCTGGATCCCCCGCAAACTAAGCGCTTGTGTATAGCCGAGGCCGGGAAAGAACTGGTGGGTTTTGGAGAATGGATTCCGATCAATCACTCCGGCGGAGTCTCCGAAATGCTTCGCTCCAAAAGTGTGGTTGCCTTTAATCTGGCGGATCCCCGGTATGAACATGTGGAAGACAGCCTGAAAGGCAGAGGCTTTACGGCGATAGTCTACGTCCCGATCGAAAATAACGAAGGAGACATTGTTGCCTGCTTAACCGGTGTAAGTTCAGACGAAAGAGCTCTGTCTTTTACGATCGCAGGCATCTTTAAGTCAGCATCGGAACAACTTGGGCAAGTCATCGCCCGTTCAACCTCGAATTTAAGATTGGAAACGCCAAAGACCACTGAGCAAGATTCTGAAGTACCGCCAAGCTTCCACAATATCATTGGCCTTTCCCAGGTCATGAAAGACACGATTCACCGGGCTGCGACGGCTGCAAAGTATAATTTCCCCATCCTTATCACGGGAGAAACCGGGACAGGAAAAGAGTTGTTTGCTAAAGCAATTCATGAGGCCAGCAATACCGCTCAGGGTCCCTTTATTGTCGTAAATTCTGCGGCCATACCGGCCAATCTTCTCGAATCTGAGCTCTTCGGCTATCAGGAAGGAGCTTTTACCGGCGGACTCAAGGGTGGAAAAAAAGGAAAGATTCTAATGGCCGATAAAGGAACGCTTTTCCTGGATGAAATCGGGGAACTTTCCCCCGACTTGCAAGCGAAACTATTGCGCGTGATCCAAGAACAAGAAGTGGAACCCGTGGGTGCGGTCAAGCCGATTCCGGTCAATGTGCGTTTTATTTCGGCTACCCACCGGGATTTACACCAGATGGTTAAAAAAGGGGAGTTCCGCGAAGATTTGCTGTATCGTCTGAATGCGATTGAAGTCCGGCTTCCGCCTTTAAGAGAACGGGGTCACGATATTTTAGAACTGGCTGACCACATGTTAAAATATCTCTCCTTAAGCCATGGCACCCCCCTTAAACGTTTATCAGCAGAAGCTGAACAAGCCTTGCTCAAATACTCTTGGCCCGGCAATGTACGCCAACTGCAAAACATCATCAACCGCTTATTTGTATTTGTAGATGGGCTGATAATTAATGCCGGTGATTTACCGCCCGATATCCGTAATATCCCGGTTAAAGGCTCAAGTGAATCGGATAAAGAGAGAATGGAAAGCCTGCTCCTAGAGTTCGGGGGGAATAAGACCGCGCTCGCCCATTATCTGGGAATTACCCGGACCGGCTTATGGAAGAAGTTAAAAAGACTTGGCATCCAGTAATGTTTGATTTCTTAAAGATTATGGACCAAGTAAGAGAAGAAGTGCTGCTGCCAGCACTTCTTCTCTTACTTGGTCGGTCGTGGATTAAGAGCCTGAATATTACGCTCCTTTTGCGTATCGTACTCGGTGTAATGAGGATCGCTGACTGTCACCGGGGATTTTGGCCTGGAAACCTTTTTTCTAGCTCCCATAAGCTCTCTTCCTTTCCTTTATGAGCACTAACAAGAGTAGTTTTCCTTAGGAAAGAAAAGCTATACCAATTAATGATGGTGATGATGGTCATCACCGTGAGAATGGTCACAAACCGCATCTGTCCCAATGAACGAACCGTTAGCATAAGCCTCCGCGACGTCGCGGGTGAAGCCGCTGGCACCTCTTAAGACTTCAAGACCGGCAAATTCCAATCCTTGAATGGCGCCAGGCCCAATTCCTCCTGCGATCACGGTGTCCACTCCCTTGGATTTCAGGAGCTGGGATATCCCGGCATGTTGGTGTTCAAATCCCCTGGTATCAAGAATTTCCTGGTTAACCACTTTTCCGTTATCGATGCTAAAGATCGTGAAGGCTTGGCTTCTGCCAAAGTGAGCATTGACCATGTCTCCGGCACTTGGAATTGCAATGACTTTGCTCAAGTTTTATCACTCCTTATAATAAAAAATTAAATTAAAATTTATTTACCGGTTGCTTCCTTTCGGGCATCCTGTTCCTGAAAATGCTCATAGTGCGTCCCGGTGACTATTTCAAGTTTTCCTTTGTATTTTGCTACGATTTTGGAAGCAAGCTGATTTGGACAAGCCCCTTCCAAGGTACCGGCGCAGAGGGCGCAGGCCACATCATGGGCTTGCGCATCAGCCTGTGGATTAGATTCTGAGAAAAAACAACGAACTGCCCCCTCCACTTCAGGAAGTGGTTTGTTTTCAAGACCGGGTGGGAAAAACTCGTGGCGAATGAGACAACTCGAAAGAAACAGGGTTTGAATGCCGTGCTGAACCATATGATCAATAATGGTAACGGCCTTCTCAGCTTCTTTATTCCCTGCGCATCCGCCGCAGGTTGCCACACCGACTAATTGCAGGTCTTCCCCAGCGGTTTGGGCATGGTTGGCAAAAGCATCGGTTTTATGAAAATAAGAGTAAAGACAGTCAGCCATGGGGCAAATTGTTTCGAGTTTTTGACATCTTAGTATCCCGATTTTTCTCACGTTTCATTCCCTCCCAAGGTGCAACCCGGCAAATACCCCTAGGGGGTGTTTGCAAGTTTACTATACCTCGACCATAATCGACTTGTCAACTAGGATATTTAGATTAAGCGCTATGATTTAAGCGGACATTCATGCTAAAATAATAAATAGCCAACTATGTAGCCACGCACTAGGCAAGCTGCCTTGCAGAGCGGTCAAGGGTGCTTGCCGATTTTTAGGATAGTTAACGGAGGCAAATGATCATGTGGAATTCCCCGGACGAATTATCCGAGGCTTTAAAAGAAGAAGGATACCTTTTAGAGCATGAAGCCGCAATCACGCTCTTTTTAGCACTTAGTCTGGAAAAGCCGTGCCTGATTGAAGGTCCGGCCGGGGTCGGCAAGACCCAGCTGGCTTTGGCCTTAGCCCGGGCCAGCCAACGGTCCTTGATCCGTTTGCAATGCTACGAAGGACTGGACCCAAGCAAAGCCCTTTATGATTGGGATTACGCCAAACAGCTGCTGCGGCTGCAGCTTGCTAAAAACGGAAACTGGGATGAACTGAAGACAAACCTTTTTTCTGAAGAATTCTTGCTAGCGCGCCCCCTCTTAAAAGCGTTGCTCTCCCCTAATCCGGTTCTGCTGCTCATAGATGAATTAGATAAGAGTGACGAGGAATTTGAAAGCTTCCTCTTAGAGCTATTAGCGGAATTTCAAATTACGATACCGGAGCTTGGCACGATTCGTGCCAATACCAGGCCCATTGTTATTCTCACCAGCAATAATGCGCGCGATTTTAGTGATGCCCTCAGGCGGCGCTGTGTTCACCTGCAACTGAACTATCCTTCGCTCGAACGGGAAATTTCGATCATTAGGCGGCAAGCTCCGGAAGTAGCCCCGGCTTTGGTTAAAGATGTGTGTGAATTCGTGGCCAAGGTAAGAAAAATCCCGCTCAATAAATTGCCCAGTGTCTCAGAAAGCCTTGAATTTGCCCGGGCGTTACACACCTTAAACATGGAGAAGCTTGAACTCAACCGTTTATTTGGTACACTCAGCGTCTTGCTAAAATATCCAAAAGATTTAGCCAAGCTCGAAGAGCGGGTCAGGCAATGGCAAAATGAAGAAACGGGATCTGAACGGAGCTTGGCGGAATGAACGGGTGGGAAGTATTGCGCCTGGTCAATGCTCTGCGAGGGGCCGGCTTGTTGGTATCCAGTCAAGATTTGGCTGAGGCCTTTCTCTGCTTAAGCAGATATCCCGAGATTCCATCCGAAATATTACTGCGGTCGCTCTTAATACACCGTCCCCAGGATATAGCCATGTTTCATTTTGTGTGGGCCGCGTTAAAATACGACGCCCAGTCTCAAGCCCAACGAACAAAAGATATTTTCTCAGAACGGGCGCAGAGCCCGTATGGAAGCGGCGGACAACACAGCGGCCAAGGAAGCGGCTCCTTGAGCAAAGCACCATCCGTTCAAGGGCTTGCTTCATTCAAGTATGCCCCTTCAGACCGGGGATCAGGAGAGGAAGTTCTGGAATTCGAACAGAATGTTAAAAGGGCTTTGGGCCATCTTGATTACTACGTCTGGATTAATTCAGTTGACCTTGCTTTTCAAAGAGGAGAAATATCGGAAACAGAACACTTCTCCCTGCATGATCAAGGTTTAGAACTGCAAAATGCTGTGCGCCGGTACTTACTGGCCCAACAGGTTGAGACAGCAAACAGCTGGCAGCCTTTAAAACATCAGTATTGGCGCCACAAACCCCTGCAGGCTCTTTCTTCTGAGGAAAAAAACATGGTTCAGGCCGCCCTGCGCCAACTCGGACGGAAACTGTCCGTACGCCCGGGTTTACGCCGGCGCCAAAGCAGAGGAGGCAGCCTGGATTTTGCCCAAACGGTTAAGAGATCATGCCGGCATGACGGATACATCTTTCATCTTTTTCATCACCGTCCCCTTCCCCGCTTGCCTGAGCTGGTTCTCTTATGTGATGTTTCGAATTCGGTTGCTCCCTATTCAGAATTCCTGCTCTATTTGGTCGGGCGCTTACATACCCGTTTCCACCGGGTTCGCCTTTTCTTTTTTATCGACAGCATCTGGGATGTCAGCACCCAGATTTGGGATGAAGATATGGACGAGCTTAAAGAAGAAATTGAAAGCTGGGGACGCTATGCTACCTCCGGTTTCTCTGATTATGGCCAAGTTTTTAAAGATTTTGCCGGGGACGTCCTCTCAGAAATATCTTCCCAAGCCACGGTTTTAATTTTAGGAGATGGTAAAAATAACTTCAGGCTGCCCCAGGAAGAATATTTGGCTCAAATTGGCGAGCATGTGCGTCATATCTTTTGGTTGAACCCCTTACATGAAAAAGAATGGACCGAACGCGACAACGCTTTAACAGCTTACCGTTCTTTTTGTACCCGGGTATACCGCTGCCGCACTTTGAACGACCTGCAGGAGATCGCGCGTATCCTTATATGATTTTTAGGAGGAATCAAGATGAATCATCACCATGGACACCTAAAAAACTTTGAAGAACGGGAGAAAATGCTGCCATCCCGTCAAATTCTTGAACGGTTTGGCCTGCACTCAGGCCAGCATATCGCTGATTTAGGGTGTGGATATGGATTTTTCACCTTAAGGGCCGGTGAGATGGTGGGAGCAGACGGCAAGATCGAGGCGGTTGATATTGAACCGGAAAGGCTGGAGTTTGTTAAACAAGCGCAACGCGAGCGCCAAGTACCTGGCCAAATCCAGACGCATTTAGCCACAAATGAAACTATTCCCCTTCCGGATGCGTGGGTTGAAGCCGCTTTAATCGCCAATGTTCTGCACGAACTTCAAAATCCGCTCGGCTACCTCCAAGAATCCAAGCGCATTCTGAAATCCGCAGGAGAGCTTTGGATTGTCGAGTGGCAAAAGAAAGAAACTCCCATGGGGCCTCCGCTTGACGAACGGAAAAGCGAGGCCGAGTGGGAGTCCCTTTTAACCAAAGCCGGGTTTCATCTGGTGTGGACGGAGAAGCTCGAGCCTGCCCACGTCCTGATGCTGGCTTACTTACCGAAAGCGCAATGAGGATAGGTGCACACTTCACATTCCAGGCAGAGACCGCCATGCCCCAGCTTAGCTATCTCTTTCCTGGTAAACCGTTCTCCGGTCAGCACTCTGGGGGCAACCAAGTCAAAGACTGTGGTCTTGGAATACATAACACAGCCTGGGAGCCCAAGCACCGGAACTTCCCCCAGGTAGGCCAAAAGGAACATGGAGCCGGGTAAAACCGGTGAACCGTAAGTGATTAACTCCGCTCCCATTTCCTTAACCGCTGTGGGCGTAACATCATCCGGGTCTACCGACATCCCTCCGGTGACCAGGATCATCTCAGCTCCCATGTTCAGATGCTCCCGGATGCGATCCTGAATCATGGACACATCATCATCCGCAAACGTCTGACCGATCACCTCCGAGCCCCAACCTTCGATTTTGGCCTGAACCACCGGCCCGAATTTATCCTGAATCCGCCCGTGATAAACCTCGCTTCCCGTGGTGACAACCCCGACTTTCCATTTTCTCAGCGGTTTGACCTGGATGATGGGCTCGGGAAAGGTCCGGGCCAGTCGTTCGGCCTCAGCGACAATTCCCTCCTCAATCATTAAAGGAACAACCCGTGTTCCGGCCAGTTTTTGTCCGGCTTTGACCGGACGGTGGTTATGCAGGGTAGCGAGTACGATATATTCCAAAGAGTTTAGCTCTAAGATTCCCTCCGGATTCGCATATAAAAGTCCGTCACAGGCCGCACTCAGATTAACTTTCCCCTCTTTGGGTGAGCTTAGGTCTACCCCCGGCCCGGCTACGGCTCGGGCCAAGCGCTCAGCGGCTTCATCTTCATGCACAAGCCCTGGGGTCTGATCCCAGACATAAATGTGCTCTTTGCCCATGCTCAAAAGCACGGGAATATCCTCTTCTTTGACTACATGGCCCTTGCGATAGCGGGGGCCCTTGCTTTGTCCGGGAATAATCTGGGTCATGTCATGCAGGAGCACCGCGCCGACGGCGTCCTCCACTCTTATTTTCTGCATTGGTACGTCCTCCTTTACAAGTGGGAAGGCATGCCCATTTCTAGGCATACCCCGGTTTCAGCTTTCTGAAACGGCCGTGGCCCATGGGAACATCCTTTAGGTGCCAGGGCTCGGGGAGCAAAAATAAATGGTTGTTCGAAACAGTTAAATTGTACCAGAAACTGGCTCTGTGTCTAGCCCAGCGCGCAGCGCTCTGACCGGATGGTGGTCAAATACGCGGTCCTTGACCACTAAGGTTGTTACCGGTGCTTTACATGTTTGCTGCAAGATCAGGTCATGCCCAAGGCAGAGTCCGACTTGAACCACAAGCTCTGCCTCGGCTAAATTTAGGAGCTCGGCTTGAGCCACCGGATTGCAAATAGCAGCAAATTTATCCGGATGCGCTTTGGGAAGCCCAATTTCACTATAATCTACCGCACCCACGCGGCAGCAGACAGGAACCGGGTCAAGCCCTGCTTCACTTAATAGTTTAGCTAAATTTTGTGCTTCTGTCATTAGGGTTACGCAAAAAGCTATCCCAATTTTTTTCAACCCCAAGTCATGACAATAAAAGATTAATTCCTCTACCCGGCTGCGCAACACATGCTCCAAGGTGAACGGCGTTTTATCCGCTGCCTGCATGATGGTACGCAGGGGTTCTTGTTCATAAGCGGAGATATCTTTGGTCAGCGTTTCATGCGTGAGCGTTGGACACGTTTTCGGCATCCGGTTTGTTTCTCCTTTAAAACTGGCCGCCGTCCGGCAGTATAAACAGCCGTAAGTTCCGGAAACCTTTTTAGCTGTCTCTGTCTTATATTTTTCAGTCATTTTTAACCTCATTGCCACAAACAGGCAAGTTCCCTTGCGTAGCGTAGTGAACCGTTCGAGCAGAGACGTTAGTCTCCGGTGGAGAATAGCGCCGAAGCCGCACGACCCTTTAGAGTAACTTCGCGGCGAAGGATTCGGGCAAGGGAACTTGCTGTTAGTTAAAATAAGCAAGAGGGAGCTTTTCCCTCTTGCCTCTCACCCTATACTTTAACCATCCAAGCTGTTGTTTATCCTTACAAGACATTTACCTTAATAAGGCCAAGGATAGATTTGAACTCCGTTATTCACGACACAGTTACGCAGAGCAAAGCCGCCTAGGAAGAAGGCCGCAGCTAAAACCGGCAAGCTCCAGGTAAAGCTGGCTCCCGCAAAAAAGAGATAGATGCTGAACACCAGCGGAAAAGCCAGGCCGACAATCGGATAGAGTAATACGAACCGGACTTTCTTAAGCATCCGGTGCATCCCTTCTTTAGCTTCAATCGGGCCATTATGCGTGTGCTCCAAGTAAGCCAAAGAGATTCCAAACACCAACAGGCTCAGCCCCATAATTCCGCCGATGAAAACGGTATAAACTGTACCGCTGACACTAAAAATACTGCCGACAAAGGAAAGCGCGAGCGCAAAACTGGTCACTAAGAAGAGCAGGGGCAGAGCCGGTGTATGCCAAAGCGGGATTGAAGCCGGCGCAGCCAACAAGCCGCCGGAAATGATCGGGAACAAGAAACCGGCAATGGCGGCAATGGCCCCGAAGAATACTTGGTAAGGAGCTAAGGCTGATCCCAAACTACCTAAGCCGATAAGCTCAGCATATTCCGGAATAATAAAGAGAATACCGAAAACATAGTTCAGGGCAATTAAGACAACGTCCCAGGAAATTCCGGACTTAGCTACGTTATTCAAAGAATATATGGCATTAATCGGACGCTCCAGATCAAAAAACACTAAGAATGCGCCGGCGACGGCAAACATGACTAAACCGCTTATGACGGACAGGCCAACCATGGGCGCAGTTGCCGCGAAGAAGTGGAAGACAAAGGCCAAAGTCATGAGTGCTCCTCCGAAACCACCGAAGAGCAAGTATACGGACACCGGCCATTCATATGCTTCCTGACGTTCCAAATGCATGGGTTTTGCCATAATTCAATCCCCTCCTTAGTAGATGTAGAACACGCGCGGATTTGTATCCAGATCCGGGCGCAACGGTTTGGCCAACCCTGTGGAAACGGCTTTGGCCACTTCACTGTTTGGATCATCAAGATCCCCTACTACGCGGGAAAGGGTTGGGCAGGTGGCAACACAGGCAGGTTCCATTCCCCGTGCGATCCGGTCTTGACAGAACGTACATTTATCAATGTGTACATGGCTGTGCTGAGCGCTGTCCCCGTAAACTTCCTGAGCCTTGCGCACGTCGTTTTTGTCGTAGACGTAGCGGGCATTGTAGGGGCAAGCGGCCATACAGGCTTTACATCCTAAGCAGGTGTCATAGTTGACTAAGACAAAGCCCTCATCATTTTTGAAGGTGGCTTTGGACGGACAAACTGTCATACATGCCGGTTCGTCACAGTGCATGCAGATGGTGGGGACAAAGTACCGGGAGGTATTTGGATATTTCCCTTTTTCAATATCCATGACCTTGGTCCGCCATTTATCCGACCAATAAGGAGTTTGATTTTCTAACGCGCAGGCTGCGCTGCAAGCCTGACAGCCTACGCACGAGCGCAAATCGATAACCATTCCATAGCGTGCCATTTGTTTCCCTCCCTTACTTCGTGACTCGCACTGTAAATTCTTGTGAACGGAATGCACTGACGATCGGCTCGACTTGATAAGGCACCAGTTTATTTAACGCGGTTCCGACGCCGGCGCTGTTTTTAAGCAGCGGATTTTCCGTTCCGAATGAAGATGACATAAAGACGGTATCCGGGCGGACCATATCCGTGACAAAGGCCTTAATCTGTGCTTTTTGCCCGCTTTGCAGATTCTCAACCGTTACGGTATCTCCGGTCTTAATATTGAGCATAGTGGCCTTTTGCGGGTTAATCCAAAGTCCCATTAACTCATCTTCTTTATTCTTGGAGAGAGCCATGAGAATCGGGTTGTTGGAGTTGGTGGAGGCGTAGGATACGGTCGGAGTTTTGCCATAGGTGAAGTAGAACTCATCCGGCTTTCTTTCCTGATTAACTTTCGGCGGGAAATAGACCAGACCCGGATCCCAGTTCACTTTATACCCTTCTTGCATCACGAAATTTGCGAACATTAAAGAATAAATCTCGATTCTTCCGGACGGGGTCGGCACTGGGAGATGGCGGGCAATGGCCGCATGCTCCAGAAGTTCTTCCGCTTTTTCAATCACCAGAACTCCTTGCTCACGCAAGGTTTGCTCCAGTTTTTCCGGAGTCATGCCCACTTCTTTAGCATAATACTTAAAAGAAACATTGCGCATGGCTTTGGTAAAGGTCTGCTCTCCTTTGACTGCTTTGCCGACTTCCTCTTGGATGTCTTTCAAATCATAACTGGAGATGCTGGCGATCGTCTCCATATATTTGTCGAGTGCGCCAAAGCCCATGGCAAAGGAGAAGAGAATATCGGCCGTACCTTTGGTTTCCGGATGCGGATCAACCGCACTGAAACGGGTGGTAATCGCCAGGTCGGTCGAAGGACCGGCACCATAGATAAAGGGCTCTTCCCGTTCAATATAGTTTTGATTCGGAAGAATTACGTCAGCATAAGCTGCCGTATCGGATGGCACAATATCAATAGCCACCACTAAACCCATGTTCGGATGGGTCAGAATCTTTTTCCAACGGGACTCCGGATAGAAGTGGCGGACCGGGTTGGCGGCGTTCATGAGCAAGGCCTTAATGCGGTATGGTTCGCCCTTAAACATTAGCTTGCCTTCAACGGCCTCTTCCAAACCAAAATCAGAGAAGGCCGGGAAGATTACTCCGGGGCGCCCGGCAGCCTTTTCGGCCATAGAATGGGCCATGGCAAAGGACGGACGTCCGTGCGGCCATTGACTGGGATCAAAGAACTTGCCGGCAGCAGCTAAGGGGAAGTGCATGCCGGGCAGGTTCAAAACCTTGGTTTCTTCCCCTTTTTGCATGTTTTGCATAAAGTGCATGAGTTTTTCGCGGTATTCCCCGGACATGAGCCAGCCGCCGGGCACATCGAATCCGCCCACTAAGGCCTGGACAATGGATTGAAGGCGGCGGGTATTTAAGATATTATCATAGCGGGCACCGTGCCAGCCTGGATCAACCATAGCTGGACGGGTTTGGCCGAATTCAGTGGCAATACGCTCAATGGTAGCAGCCGCAATACCGGTTTCTTCAGCAGCCCAAGCCGGAGTAAATTTAGCCGATTGCTCCATCATATACTGGAAGATGGTTTTAGGCTTCTGGCCATTCATCTCGAAGCCTTTAAGAATCTCCAAGGCCGGTTTCAGGTTCTTGCCGTCAACATCCACCGTATTTTTATTGCTGTATCCGGGGAGTTTCCGCACTTCACCGGAGATTTCATCCAATACATAGAATGCAGTCGGGTATCCCTGTTCGTTCGTTTCCATCATGGGCACGACCATACCCTGATGTTCGACGGCTAGGAAAGGCATATTGGTGTGGTTGATCATGAACTCTTTATCATAAAGTCCTTTGCGCAGCATCACATGAATCATGGCCAGGAAGAACGCAGAGTCAGTGCCGGGCTTGATTGGAAGCCATTCATCTGCTTTCGCAGCCAGCTCAGATTCCCTTGGGTCAAGGACAACCACTTTCGCGCCCCGCTTTTTAGCCTCTGCAAAGCGGACTAAGCGGCTGGTGGAAGCTGCAGCGACCCCGGAATTGGTCATCGAGAATAAAATATAATTAGCATTTTCAAAATCAGCTAAGACTTCATCATGAAAGTTAAAGTTTCCGGTAACCATATCATTGCCGAGGTGACCGGCCGCAACGCACTGTTGCATAGGAGAAGCTACAATGTTCGGGATGCCCGTGGAAAAAACAAAAGATAAGGCCAAAGGCATATAGAACACACACGAAGTCCAGCCGCCGACCATGCTCATTTCCCAAGGCTGAACCTGATGTTCCTGCAGCTTTTGCATGACATAACCGAATGCCTCATCCCAGGTAGCGGGGCGGAAGTTCCATTCCCCTCTCTTTGACCCTTCGACCCGAATCAGCGGAGTGGTCAAACGCGCTTCATCATATGTTTGACGCAAGCCCGCCTGGCCCCTGGCACAGGTTTTGCCGCGGTTGAGCGGACTGTTGGGGTTGCCCTCAATCTTAACAGCAGTTTTTTTGCCGTTGACATTTTTAACCCCGACGCGTACGTTACAGACCGTAGAACAGAAATTACAAATGCTTGGCACCCACTCCACATCGCGTGAAGAGGTTTGTTGACGGGCTGCAACCTGACGCTCTTTGATTGTACTCATCCCTATAAACCCCCTTTGTTCGAACTTTCTCTTACAAAGTGAGAATATAGGTTTTTTAAAATTATTGCCAACGACAAATTCAGTCATTTTGCGAGATTATGCTTCAAGTACTTTAGGATTGTTAGGAACATGCGCTTTCTCTTAAAATTCCCCTATACCCCGGGAATGTATAATATTTTTATTTAATTATAAAGTCTCTCACCACAACAGTTTGCACATCGAGTCTATTTATTATTATCCAGGGGTAAGGGGGGTTACGAATCTCTTAACTAAATTCTAAAATTTCATTCACAAGAAGGAAAAAACCAATACAAGGGCGAAATGCAATAAGCAGGAAACATGAATACACTTCCTAAATTCATATGCATAGGAGAACCCCAATGTCTAAAGAAAAATCTATCAAAGAAGCTCTCTCCAACACGCCTTTTTGGGAAAATACTCCCTCTGCTTTTCTGGAATTTTGTTTAAGCTATGGACGAATTCGTCACTATAACCCGAAACAGTATCTTTTTTTTGCCGGAGATGACTCCGGTCATATATATATATTATTAAAAGGTCGGGTTCAACTGATCCTGATGAGTGAATTTACGGAAAAGATATTCCAGGTCCTTCGTCCTCCGCATCTTTTTCCCGAACTGATTCTAGACGGGAAAACCTATCCCTATTCTGCCTTAGCCCTTGAGCTGACCGATGTACTTACCCTTGAGCGGCAAACTTTAACCGTTTTTTTAGAAAACAACCCCTCTTTGCTTTGGAATTTTTTCCGGGCTTTAGCCTTAGATCAAAGGCGTGCGCTTCGACAAATAAAAAATCTATCCTTAGGGGATGCCCGCCTGCGTTTAGGAGCCAAGTTGTTTGCTTTGGCCCATGCTCACGGACAATCAGAGCAAGGAAGCATCCGGATTACCATTCCTTTGTCAGCCACAGAGCTGGCGGCCATGTGCGGCCTAGCCCGGGAATCTGTCAGCAGGATTTTGGGGGAATTAAGAGACCATGGTATTATTGCGACGGAAAAAAGAAATCTGTGGGTAAAAGACCTTAATCTTTTGCGCCGTTGGATTCATGAGCGCTCGGAACATTAGACAGAACGGCGCGTTCCAAGAAATGACTAAGCCTTTCCTCGGGGTTTCCATACTTTAAATAGTAATCCAAAATTTCAATTACCCAAGATACTACTTTCTGATCTGAACTGAGCCGGCCGACAGTTTGGGCAAAGCGGGGATGCCTTCCTACCCTGCCCCCCAATCGAAGTTCCCAACCACTGTCTTCTTCTGCCAACGTTCCGGAAGGACAGGAGCGGACGCATGCTCCGCATTGGACACAGAGTTCAGGGTTAAGATTGATGCCTTGTCCGGTCCAGCTTACAGCCTTCTCTATACAGACATTGACACAGGCTTGACACCCTTGACAAGGCTCTTGGGTTAATTTGGGACGGAGATATCCGATCACAGCAAAGTCTTTTATTTGAGGCTGGGAACAGCTGTTGGGGCATGAAGCGATACAGATCTTGGGAATATGATGATAAAGGATAGTTTCAAACTTTTGCTTTAAGTGTGGCACCAAGTCCAATTCAGAAAGAGCTTTATCCAGCTGTTCTTTTAACTTTTCCCAGCTTTGAATAGCCTTGACACACAGCGGACGGCAATGTTCCAATTTATATCCTGTGATCCGGTCTTCCATTATGAACCAACTCCAGTTGCAAAGATACTTTATTATGGCACACATTTTTAAACCGGACTGTGGTTAAAATCACAGATACATCGTTATTGTTGCTCTTCCCAAAACTATAAAAATAGCTTACAATAAGCATAATGAAACGTAACACAAGGAGTTTTGAGGTAATGAATTTACATCAGCTAAGAGTGTTCTACTATGTAGCCAGTTGTCTAAGTTTTTCGAAAGCAAGCGAGGAGCTTCATATCAGTCAACCTGCGGTATCGGTCCAAGTACGTAAACTCGAAGAAGAAGTCGGAGTGGAATTAATCGAGCAGATCGGAAAAAAGTTATACTTGACTGAGCCCGGTACAGCGTTGCAAGAGTATGCAGGGCGTATTTTTGCTGCCGAACGCGAAGCGGAAAACATGTTAAATGACTTCAGAGGCCTAAATACCGGTGAACTTGTTATTGGGGCATCCTCAACCCTGGGAACATATTTTGTTCCCGATCTTTTATCAGAATTCCGTCTTCAATTCCCCAAATTGGAGGTATCCATGAAAATGGGTAACACGGAATGGGCTGAGGACCAAGTCTTGCGCAATTCCGTAGATATGGCTATTGTCGAAGGGGATGTGTCCCATACCGCTGAGTTATCCGTCATGCCCTTCTTTAACGATGAGTTAGTCTTAATTGCTTCTCCTGATCATCCTTTCGTGGGCAAGGACTTGAAAACCAGCGATTTAGCCGGGCTGTCTTTTGTGTTGCGGGAACCTGGCTCCAATACTCGGAAACTTTTTCGTGCCGCTATGACTGAGCGGGAAATCCCGATCCACGTCTTAATGGAATTAGAAAGCCCGGAAGCCATTAAACGATTGGTTTCTTCCGGGGCCGGATTAAGCATGATTTCTAAACTTACATTAGAATGGGAAATCTCATGCGGCCGCTTAGCCGTTTTAAATGTGACTGATCTTCACCTCGAACGCCATTTCTCCATCGTTTGGCATAAAGACAAAAAACCGAATAAGGCCATGCAGGCTTTTACCGATTTTGTCTGCCGCTATGCTTCCCGCCATCAGGATTTCTTAAGTGATTGTGAATGCACCAAACGCCGGCCCTTAAACCCCTAACAGCTCAAATACCAGCTCAAACTGAAGCCCTTCCGCTCCGGCGGAAGGGCTTCAGTTTAGAATAAGGTTAAAGAGTAATGGTTTCATATTCCTGCATGTATTTAAGCCAATGTCCAGTTGAGATAACTCTTCCCGCTTGTAACTTTTGTTCAAGATCATACCATTCTACCGCAGCACGGCATACCAGCAGGTCCACTCCCTCCTGTTCAAGCGCCTGCAAGTATTCCAAGACCTGAGATTCTTTCAGCAAAAGACGGACACTTTCCCCCAAAAAGAAGATACTCTTTGGTTTAACCGTCTCTTTACTTAACATTTTTAAGAAACCCTTCATCATTTTACGAGCTAAACCCGGATCCCCTTCTCCGATTCCTTCACTTTTGAAGATCAACATTTTATCAGCGAACGAAGCCATGCAATTACCTCCACTCATTAAGTTTCATAGGCTCACTAAAATGCTCTTTCAAATACATCTCAAACCAAGACATCTTAAAAAGAGCTCATAAAAAAACGGCTTTATTCAAGCCGCTAAAAACATCTCCACTGCCACTCGCTACGAAGCCGTGTTACCGTTTAGCCAGTTCATCCTTAATTTCAGCAATCGACTTTTGCAGGGCAGTTGTTTGAGCCTCATATTGCTTTACTTTTCCTCCGCCGACATGAAGCCCGGTCTGTTTCATGACATAATTTTTCTCTTCTTCGAGTTCCTCCAACTCTTCTTCTAAGGTGTTTAACCGTCTCTCTAAATCTTGGCGGCTTAATGTTTTGAGATCCTCCACCTTTGTTCCCTCCTGCTCTAATTAGGTATTTCTATAGCTACCTCTATTATAATAGAAATTGGCCTCAGAATGGTTAGATGTTTTTAATTGTATCAATACATATAATAAATCTATATTGTTATTAATAAGCATTTTTAATAACCATTTTTAATAACCATGAACCTAACGTTAGTGATAAGCCTAATGTAGATAGAATTTAATGTAGATATTAACCTATAAGCAAAGAAGCGTCTCATTAACTGAAACGCCCTCTAAATTTCGAGCTTGGTGCGCCACCGGGGATTCGAACCCAGGACCTGCCGATTAAGAGTCGGATGCTCTACCAGCTGAGCTAGTGGCGCCTATTAAGAACATTTCATAGTTTACTTAAAAAATCCAATACGAGCAAGCTTAATTTTCAGAGGTAATTGATTAAAAATTGGACTATGAATGCTATCATTGCTCTTTATCTACTGAGATTATTCTTTTGCTTCCTTTTGTGCTTGTTATTGGCATTCGATAACCCGTACCTATTTTTCGGGACCAAGATCTTCTAATAAAGCCGTCAAAAGTTGTACCGCTGCCGCGACATCCTCTGAGTCGACCATTTCAGAAGGACTGTGGACATAGCGGGCAGGTATGGAAATCACTCCAGCCGGGATACCCCCCTTAGTTAAGTGAATGGCTCCCGAATCTGTTCTCCCGGCTTCCAATACCTCCCACTGATAGGGAATATGCTCCCGGGCCGCGACCTCCGCCATCCAACGTTTGATCTTAGGGGAAGTAACCATCGACCGGTCATACACTTTAATCGCCGCCCCGTGTCCGAGTTTCACGTCCATTCGATGGGTTTTGGGAGTGTCTCCGGTTAAGGTGACATCCACCGCCAGCGCTAAATCAGGCTCTAGCGCATAGGCTGCGGTTTGGGCTCCCCTTAATCCTACCTCCTCTTGAACGGTAAAGACAAACAATAATTCATAGGAAGAGTTCGCGCGTTTCATAGCTTCAATCGCCACGAAACAGCCGATACGGTCGTCTAGTGCTTTCGAGCTTAACCGTTGCCCTACTTGTTCGAAGGGACCGTTAAAAACAGCACTATCCCCAATCTCAACAATTTTTTGCGCTTCCGTGCGATTGGTCACTCCGAGATCAATGTACATCTTTTCTAATTTAAGGTCGGTCGGTTTCTCAAGCTTCTCAACTCCGATGATTCCCATGTGCCCGTTGCGAAAATAGACACGCTGGTGAGGCAGCTCATTGACATGACCCCCCCCAATCGTTGTAAACCTCAAATAGCCGTGCTCGTCGATATGGGTCACCATGATTCCGATTTCGTCCATATGCGCCGCAATCATAATCTTCTTTTGGCTCCCGTTTTTACGCGCGATTAAATTGCCGAGAGTATCTCGATATATCTCATCACAATAGGGCTTAATCTCCGCAGTTATGATCTCCGCAATTCCCTCCTCCGAACCGGAAGGACCAAATCCCTGGGTAAGACGTTTTAGTAAAGAATAATCAAGAGCTTCTGTTGTCATTTTATAACCTCCATATCTAGACCTTGCTATTTTCTTAGGAACGAACAAAGCAGCTTGTCGGGGATTCAAAGTACCTTAACAAGGTTTGACCTCAGAATCTGATCGATCAAGGCAATTAAAGTCCGGTAATCCCTGTCTGAAATCACGGAAACCGGAGCGTGAAGATAGCGGCAAGGAACACTTAAAGCAATGGTTGCCACCCCTGATTTACTGAGATGAATGCGCCCGGCGTCATTGCCTCCGCCTCCCCCGCGCCTGAGCTGAAGCGGGATACCCTCAGCCGAAGCTAACTCTTTAACGGCACGGATCAATTTGGGATTGTACAATGTGGAGCGATCCATGACAGATAAAGCCGGCCCTTTTCCCAGTTCTGTCACCCATTCATCTTCCGTCCGATCTTGAGTATCGGCCGCCACGGTCGTTTCAACTACAATAGCAAAGTCCGGATTCGTATGATAAGCGGCAACCTGAGCCCCTCTTAATCCCACCTCTTCTTGCACGGTAAACGCAGCAATAATCGGAAAATCATAGTCCTTCTGCAATATTTCAATTAAAGCTGCACACCCGACGCGGTCATCAAGGGCCTTTCCTTTCCAGAGCCCGTCCCCAAACTCGGCAAAGGACGTGGTAAAATAAGCATAATCACCGAGAGCTACCCGCTGGGAAGCTTCTTCTCGGGATTTAGCCCCAATATCTATGTACATCTGGTCAAAGCCCAAAGTTTTCCGCCGTTCCCCTGCTTTTTGAAGATGAATCGCTTTGGCTCCGATCACCCCAGTAATGCTTTCGTTAATTCTGACCGGTTTGGATAAGATCACACGTGGGTCAATTCCTCCAACCGATTTGAACTTGAGAAATCCGTCTCCTGTAATGTCTATAATCATTAAGGCTATCTCATCCATATGGGCAGCCAGAAGGATGCGAGGGCCTTGGAGTCGTCCGCTTTTCTCCGCAATTAAATTTCCGATCTTATCCACAAACATGGAATCCACGTACGGACGAATCAATTCCATAATGGTTTCCCGTACCGGTTTCTCTGCCCCTGAAGCTCCGTTAAGTTCACTCAGTTTTTTTAGTAACATAAGTACCCCTCCAGATCATCCGGCAAGCTTGCGATAAAATAAGCCAAGAGTTTGCCGCAGTTAATCACATCCTGCAAATCCAGAGTTTCTACAGAGGTATGCATATAGCGGAGCGGGATAGATACCAGCCCGGTCGGAACGCCGGCCTGAGTAACCTGGATTGCCCAAGCATCTGTTCCGGATGCGCCCGGAATCGGTTCGGGCTGATACGGCAAACGGTGCTCTTTGGCGGCTTCAACCAAGCCCTTGTAAATTGCGGGGTGAATATTAGGCCCAAGCGCCACGGCCGGTCCTTTTCCGAGCTCAATATTAACGACACCCTTAGTATCAGGGGTGCTGCCATGGGTGACATCAATTGCCACGGCCAGATCCGGATTGATTGTATAAGCGCTGGTTAAAGCGCCACGGATTCCGACTTCCTCCTGAGCCGTTGTCACCGCTATCACATCATGCCGGTGATAAAGCGAGCCCAGTTCTTCCAAGCACACCGCCATGACCGCGACACCCGCACGGTCATCCAAAGACTTTCCGGCAAAGTGATGATTTAAAAGTTCATACCCTTGGCGGCTCAAGGTTACGGTATCCCCAATCTGAATCATACCGGAGGCTTGAGCCAACGGCATCCCAACATCAATGCCTAGATCCTCCATTTTAAAAGCGTCTTCCCCCCCGCCTGTCTGAAGGTGCGGGGGAATGGCTCCGATAATCCCGATAATATCTTCCCGACCGTGAATGATTACTTCCTGGCCCACCAAAGTACGAGGATCCACTCCACCTACCGTGGTAAAGCGCAGAAACCCGCTTTGATCTATTTCTTTAATCATGAGACCGATCTCATCCATATGAGCAGCAAGCATCATTTTATAGCGGCCGCTTGTTCCTTTCTTAAGGGAATAGATATTGCCAAAACGATCCGTATGGACTTCATCGGCATACTCCCGGAATTTTTGCATAATGGGATGGTTTAGAGAAAACTCATACCCAGACACACCATATCCCTCAGAAAGTTCTTTTATAAAATCTTTCGCCCGCTGCAATTGAAGATTAGACACGGACAAACACCTCTCTCTATAGCCCCAAATTCAGGATGCCTTCCGCATAAATTTGCGCAGTGAGCATCAAGTGATCCACTGTAATATATTCATCGGCACGGTGAATTAAGTCCGGTTCTCCTGGGAAAACCGGTCCAAAAGCAACGCCTTCCTTTAAAGCCTTGGCATAGGTACCCCCGCCGATGGCAAAGGCATAGGGTTCAAATCCTGTGACCTCCCCATATGCTTTCAGAAGAGACTGAACCAACGGGCTGTCTTTGGGGACATGATGGGCATTTTGATGACTAAGAACCTTAAGGCTGAATCCTGAACCTTCTAACTTTGCCTGTACACGTTCAATAAACTCTTCCCCTTTTCTGGTTACGGGATAGCGAATATCAAGGACAAGGCTCAAGTGGTTGTGCAGAAGCTCAAATAAACCAAGATTAAGAGAAAGTTTTCCGGAAACCTCGTCTTGGCTGGCCAGACCTAGCCCTTCCCCGGCATAAGACCAGGCAAGATGCTCACACAGCCAACCGAGAAGTTCTTGCTCAGCCGGATCGAAAGAGAGGCTATTTAGAAATTGCAAGGCGTGAGCGACCGCGTTTTTTCCTTTTTCGGGTAAGCTGCCGTGAGCGCTAATCCCGCGCACAATGATATGTATTTCCTTGCCCGCTTCCTTTACTTCCGCCGTAACCCCCTCGGGGAAGTGGTAATGCTTAAGTGCCGCTTGAATATCACTCAAAGAGATTTCCTTAAGGACAATTTTGCAAGTGCCGGGAACGATGTTGGGCCGCTCCCCACCACGGATTTCTTGTATGTACCGAAGTTGGGGCAGGGTCTTTCTTAATTCAAGATGGAGAATCCCTTTCTCAGCGTGAATTAAAGGAAACTCGGCATCAGGTGCAAAGCCGGTTGGCGGTAAACCGACTTGTTCTTCATAGCGTTTGAGATCTTCCCATTCTCCGGATTCTTCATTCGTCCCTAGGATTAAGCGGACATTTTTCTTTAAGTTATACCCGGAATCCATAATGGCTTTCATAGCAAAAAGCGCCGCTAAGGTTGGCCCTTTATCATCTAAGGCGCCTCTGCCATAGATACGGCCTTCGTGCAAATTCCCGCCGAAGGGAGGAAAAGTCCACCCTTCCCCTGCCGGTACCACATCTAAATGTCCTAGTATTCCGATCGTTTCTCCTGCACTCCCAAGCTCAATATGTCCGGCATAGCCATCCACATTCTTGATCTTAAATCCTAAGCTTTCTCCTAGACCCAAGGTCCAAGTGAGAGCACGGCTAATCCCTGGCCCAAAAGGAGCCCCGGGTTCAGCTACTCCCTTAACACTTTCAATCCGGATGCATTCCCGCACGGCCTTCACCAAATCATCTTTCAGAAACTCAATTTTTTGCTGTACCCGCATCATACCACCCTTTATTCATTACCTAATCATTCTTAAATATTGAACAAATATGTTCATCATCAATATTCTATCGGTTTTCTTCCTTAGCATACCCAACTCATGAGCTATTTTCAAAGAAGCTATTCTTAACTCCTATTCTTTCCCTGTCTCCTGACAACCGGCTACAGTTACTGGCTACCGAACGTTACTTTTACAACTGCCCCCTTCTTGACTACTTTCCCCGGGTCTAGGCTTTGTTTCACGGCTAAACCGCTTCCTTCAAACTCAAAACGCAGTTCCAGCTTGCCTAATACCTCTCCTGCTTGCCTTACCGTAAGTCCGGTAAGGTTAGGGACGACCGCTTCATTAGCAGCGGGAGAGCGTTCTGGAACCACAGGTTGGGGCGTTGCCCTCACCGGAGGATCATTGGGAGAAAGGTTAACTGAACTTGGGGTATCCTTGGCTACCGGAATACCATAATATCTTAGGGCACCCTCTAAAATTTTCTGGGCTCGGGGACCGGCCAAAGTGCCCCCCTGGTGAACCTCTCCCTTAGGAGAATCAATTACGATCAGAACCGAAATCTTTGGATTATCTGCCGGAGCAAAGGCAACAAAGGAGGCGACAAAATCTGTTTTAGAATACTCCCCGGTTTGCGGATCAACCTTTTGAGCGGTTCCGGTTTTGCCCGCTACCTTGACTCCTGGAATCTTGGCTAACCCACCTGTACCATCATCTACCACTTCAGTCATAATATCCTTCATTTGTTCGGCGGTTGTTTTAGAAATGGCCCGTCTCACAATCTCAGGCTGATTCTGCTGGACGATTGTATTTGTAGGAGAAAGAATTTTGTCAACAATATACGGCTTATAAAGGTTGCCCCCATTGGCAATGGCTCCGACGGCTGTCAGCAATTGAATAGGGGTAACCAAATTGGTTTGTCCAAATGACATGGTTGCCAAATCGATATCACGGGCCCGGTCTTTGGGCAGGAGCAAACCGCTTTCCTCACCGGTAATGTCAACCCCGGTCTTAGCCCCGAAGCCAAAAGCTTTGAGATAGGTATAAAAATGATCAAGATTTAATTTCATCCCGACTTGGGCCAATACGACATTGGACGAAAGTTTCATGCCGTCGGTGAAGGTTACTTGTCCATGAGGTTTTAAGTCCGAATCCCAGTTCATGATGATCCGGTTTTTGATTTTAAGATATCCCGGATCATTAAAGAGGTCATTCGGGTTGATAATCCCCTCTTCCAGGGCTGCCGCCCCCGTGATTGTCTTGAAAGTTGAACCCGGCTCATAGACAAAGCTGATGCCTAAAGGCCGCCGGTCCTCAGGGGAGCTTTCGGTATAACGATTGGGGTTAAAAGCCGGCCGGGAGCCCATGCCTAATATCTTCCCGCTCATGGGATCCATGGCCAGGATGGTTACACTTTTCGCTTGAGTTTGCTGCATTAAGTCATCCAATTGTTGTTCAATTAAATGCTGGATCGTGGAATCAAGGGTCAACACCAAACTATTACCTGCAAGCGGCGGTTTATTCGATTGCAGGTCTTCACCCTTGGGATCTGCCGTCTGTTCTTGAGCAAGATAGCCCGGCTTGCCAAAAAGCTGGCTGTCATAATAAGACTCAATTCCTTCCACTCCGTGTCCGGTCATATTCACAATTCCCAGCACGGAGGCGCCTAAACTCTCCATCGGGTAGACCCTTTTTTCTTCATCCTCAAAACCGACGCCGGGGATTTTAAGTTTCGCAATATCGGCAGCGACACCGATATCGACATAATGGGCCAGAGCAACCCAAGAAAGGTTTTGATCCAGCATCTTTAACACTTCACTTGGCTCCAGGTTTAAGAGCTTACCTAGCTCCTTGGCGATCTCTTCTTTGGTGGTGGGTTTCCCCTGGGCGTCCTTTAACTGGTTTTTAGCGGTTAGTTCGGAGAGCATCTTGGGGTCTGCGAACACAAGTTTTACCGGAATGCTTTGGGCCAGGACATTCCCTTGAGCATCAAAAATTGCTCCTCGTTTAGGCGGGATAGTTTTAGTATCGGTTCTTCTTTCCACCCCCAGCGTTTTAAGGTTAGAAGCCTCAACTGCCTGCAGCCAGAAAAGTCGACCGATTACCAAAAACGCAATCACAGACAAGCTTATGTAAACCAGGTACTCGCGGGAAAATTTTCTCTGACTTCGGCTCCCTTTCAAATAAACCCTTCTTCCTATCCGATCATTTAATCCTATTATACCATCTTCGAAACTCTTAGGACAGGAATCTAACAGCTCACGTTTTTCGGATTTTATTCATAAATTGAGGCAAGAAGGAGGTGATCAAGATGAATACTCCTCAAGAGATCGCTACCCGTATTACTATTGCCTGGCTTCATGCATTTGCGGTCATTACCAAGGAACTGGGCCATGTCGAACAGCATGTCCCTACCTCTAAAGAAGTCAGTGAGTTTTTTATTGAAATTCACCGAACGGTTCAAAAAACCAACGAGTAACGACAACTGGGATTTTACATAGTAAGAAAGACGAGCAGTTTTTCAAATCAAAAACCCACGATTTTCTTAACTATCGATGGAATTTTTCAAAACCACCTTGCTAAGAAATTCGTGAGTTTAAATCTATTTTCTCCTTAGCGCTTAAAAGCATACAACTCAAATTATGGGTTTTTAGTTAATATTGGGAAAAGCCACAGGTCTCTGTGGCTTTAAATTATAAATTAGAAAAATGATTTAGTAACGTGGGGGAATTTCTAACCGTTGTCCCGGATAAATAAGATCAGGATTTCCCAAACGGTTGTAACCGGCTAGTTCTCTCCAGTCTAACCCGTAACGCTTAGCAATTTTATACACGGTTTCCCCTTTGCGGACAACATGAACATAGCGCCGGGGACGTGGTTCAATATCCACATCAAATTCCGTATGCTCAAAATGTCCGGGGAGGCAAGGACTGCCAAATTCCGTTTTGGTGGCGTGGATGGTTTCAGCCATCCCGGGTCCGGCATATCCGGAAACTTCAAAACCGGGCATGCCGGCTCCTGTGTGCATGAAGTGGCCGGGCGTGGGAACAAACCCTGCGGTTTCAGCGGCCGGTCCCATCATCATTTGACCATCCGGCATTTGCATCATTTGATCTTGAGTGAACTGTTGTTGCGGCATGAAACCGGGGGCTGCCAAAACATTTACCTGCTGGCGCTTTCCAAAAAACATATCGTTATTCCTCCTTAAATCCATAACCTGATCTCTATAAAATATCAGAAATGCCTTATCTGATATCAAATTATGGAAATAGAGGATGATCGTGCCTGTACGCTCCTTATTTTACTAATTTATTTCTGTTCACCCAAGACAGAACGCAGAATATTAGGCAGACCGTAATAATGGCTCCCGGCCCCATAGCCTGTCTTTAAGACTGTCATCTCAGGAAAAGGACCTTGCTTGGCCAAAACCTTAATCAGAGCTGCACCGGTCGGGGTGATTAACTCTCCGGTAATCCCGGAGTCTTTCATTTCAAACCCGGACAGAAGTTCTAAAACAGCAGGCGCCGGTACCGGCAAGATTCCGTGAGCACACTGAACAAAACCGCGAGACCAGGGTAAAACCGGGATGACAATTTGTCCAATGTCTAATTCATCCAGGGCTAAACAGGTACCTACAATATCTATAATCGAATCCACGGCACCGACTTCGTGAAAATGTACTTCTTCCGTGCTCACTCCGTGAATATGGGCTTCTGCTTCGGCCAGAGCGCGAAAAACCCGGATTGAATTTTCTTTGGTCCGGGTACTCAGGGCACCGTTCTGAATCATCCGGTCAATATCCTGAAGACGGCGATGACTGACATCTTCCGAGACCTTAACATCAACCTGTATAGATTCAATGCCTTCAACAGTAACCTTCTTAGTCCCGATTTCGAAGCCGGTTAAACCACAAGACTTTAATTGGGCGGTCACATTTTCCAGATCGATTCCCAACGCTACCAGGGAACTGAGTGCCATATCCCCGCTGATTCCCGCGAAGGCATCCCAATACAAAATCTTCAAAGTTGTTTCTCCTTCCTGCGATAGAAATTAAGACGCCTTAAGATGGCTGCTGCCAGGGAGGCCGCCCCAAAACCATTGTCAATATTGACTACCCCAATCCCGGAGGCGCAACTGTTCAGCATACTGAGAAGGGCCGCTAAACCTTGAAAATTAGCACCGTACCCGATACTCGTCGGGACGGCTATAACCGGCTGTTCCACTAATCCCCCGACCACGCTGGCCAAAGCACCTTCCATTCCGGCCACCACGATAATAACATCTGCTTGACTTAGTTCCTCCCTGGAGTCCAAAATTCTATGCAGACCGGCAACCCCGACATCAAATAATGTGGAAACCGGAAACCCAAAATAGCGGGCTGCAAGCACCGCTTCCTGTGCTACCGGCAGATCTGCTGTCCCGGCGGTAATCACAAGAATTCTGCCCTCGGATATAGGATCGGCGAGCGGGTGCAGCAAAAAACAACGGGCTAAAGGATCATACTGTCCCTGAGGAAAATGGGCCTGGATAATCTCTGCTTTGGCCTGATCCAGACGGGTTGCCAAAACATTGGGAACGGCGGCCCCGAGATGTTCAATAATACTTATGATCTGGCCGGAAGTCTTCCCTTGACAAAAGATAACCTCAGGCTGGCCGGTACGCAGCGCCCGCTGATGGTCCAGCCGGGCAAAACCAAGATTCTCTGCGGGAAAGTCTTTAAGTCTTAATAAAGCGTCTTCAATAGAAGAGCTTCCCTCTTGAACCGAGGTTAATATCTCTCTTAACCGCTGTTCGTTCAATTAAACACCTTCTTCACGTAAGCACATCTTACGGGTTTAGACTGCCTGAGCGGAGTCCCTCTAAATCAAGGGTAATAAAGCGAAATCCAAGCTTTAATAATTCTTTGACAATCTCCTCTTTATGCTCAAGAAATTTAGAAAATAAAAATGTCGGAACCTCAATCCGGGCCAAATTCCCATGAACCCGCACGCGCCGTTCGGAAAAACCTAGATTGGTCAGCACTTGTTCGCCCTGGGCTACTTGTTCCAGGATTTCCGGAGAAATTTTCTGTCCAAAAGGGATGCGTGAAGCCAGACAGGCTTGAGCAGGCTTATTCCAATTGGGCAGCCCGCGCTTGCGAGCCAGAAACCTAATTTCAGCTTTCGTTAATCCGGCCTGCAGCAGCGGACTAATAATCCCTAATTCACGCAAGGCCTTAAGCCCCGGCCGGAAATCCCCCATATCCGAGCGGTTTGAACCTTCAGTTAATTGAAGCGCCCTTCTATCTGCCTCTTGCTTCAATAAGGAAAACAAAGCATGTTTACAATAATAGCAACGCTCGCTGGAATTCTCGGAGAAGCCAGGGATTTGAAAGACATCAATTGTCAGCACCTTGAGTTCAAAACCCAGAGTTTGGGCCAGTTCCTGAGCCTCTCTCTCTTCAGCCGGTGCGATCATGGCTCCCTTTACGAAGAAGGCCAAAGCATTATTTCTCAGAGTTTCTCGGGCTACTGCGGTCAAATAAGTAGAATCCACTCCACCGGAATACGCCACTGCTACTTTGCCCAAATTCCGCAAATTATCAATTAATGCCTTTTCCTTCAACAAAGCCTCTTCGAGTCTAACTTCTTCTGTCTGCACGCTCCCCACCCCCGCCTACATATACCACCATTCTACCGAAAGGAGGACATGCAGTCAAAGCAAATTCAAAGGAGTCAATATATCAAAGAGATAAAGAGACAGAGCCTAAATGCTCTGTCTCCTACTCATACTAATAAGTTATCACACTTTTAATGAGGAAGCATTAACCGTTTTTCCAGGAAACTCCGAAGCCGCCGCGAGGATATCCCCACAGGATATTGCCGAAAGGACAGCCAATCCGGCAGGTGCCGCATTCTAAGCAGCCCTCATAGCCGACAGAGATGCGTTTTTCTTCTTCATCCCAGTCATAGACGTGGGCCGGGCAAATGCGGGTGCAAGGCTTATCCTGACATTGTTTAAGGCAGACTTCAGGATCAGCGATTTTGATATGGTTTAACTTGTCCGTATTAAAGCGGACTAGATACAGCTTGTCATCTAATTTCATTTCAGCGCCCTCCATGCCCCGAAGAGGTCTCCAATTAACGCACCCTTGGAGCGGTGTTCAAAGACCATCTTCATGATTTGTTTTTGACGCTCTTTCTTCGGTGTTTCATCAGCCGTAAAGAACATTCTGGCCGCATTCATCATGATTTCAGGATATACTTGGAAGAAGTGCGGATTATCTTCAAAGAATCCGGTCACTTTCCGGTATTTATGCAAGTCTTTGACGACAAAAGAATCCCGCAGGCGGGTTTCATACACGCTCATTGCCTGATCGCTCACATCACCGGCCTGGATAGCCTGAGCCGCCACTTCTCCGGCGATTTTACCGGAAGTCATAGCCAGATTGGAACCTTCACGATGCAGACCATTTACGAGCATGGCTGTATCCCCAACGACCATGACCCCTTGGCGGTGCAGCTTCGGCATTGCATTATAGCCGCCTTCGGGAATCAAGTGCGCCAGATACTCTTTAGTTTCTCCGCCTTGAATCAAGCGTTTGACATAAGGTTTAGCTTTTAAGGATTCGAGCAGGTCATTAGGCGTCCACTTTTTGCGGATAAGCGGTTCGAGCAAGGCGCCTACCCCTACGGAAAGGGAATCTTTATTCGTATAAATAAAGGCGGTGCCTAACATTCCGTCCGTTGAATCTCCAAAAAGTTCGATAGTCGCACCTTGTCCCGGCTCAAGACAGAAACGATCTTCAAGTTTCTCTTGCGGCAGCTGGATAATTTCCTTCACGGCCACAGCCACTGTATCCGGGCGCAGTTGCGGAGCCAATCCGGCTTTTTTGGCAATGAAAGCATTGACGCCCTCAGCCAGAATAACGACTTTGGCACCTAAATCTCCTTCGGCCCGCCCGGTGCGTACGCCCACGACGTTATCTCCTTTGTAAAGGAGATCTTCCACCACGGTTTCCGTAATAATCATGACCCCGGCTTTTTCAGCCTGTTGGCCCAGCCACTTATCAAATTTAACCCGGAGCACCGTATGCGCATTATAAGGCGGTCCAGCCCAAGCAGGATCACGATAAGCTGCGGCAAAGATTTCATCCCCGCTTAAAAAGCCGTAACGCTGTTCAATCACAGGACGCTCCAGCGGAGCTTCTTTCCAGAACTCAGGAATAACAGCCTCAGTGGCTCGGGAATAGAGAACACCGCCCATTACGTTTTTAGTACCCGGATAATCACCGCGTTCGATCACGACTGTTTTCATCCCTGCTCTGGCGGCACTGATTGCGGCAGCCAAGCCAGCCGGACCGCCACCAACGACGATCACATCAAAGTTTTCCACTTTTTTCCCTCCTTACTTGGCCACGCCGTGCTGAAGGCGTTTCTTAAATTCCTGAGTCATCGCCGGGACGACCTGGAAGAGATCGCCCACGATTCCGTAGTTAGCCACCCGGAAAATACCGGCATCTGGATCATTGTTAACCGCAATGATAAAGTCAGAAGTCTCCATTCCTACCAAGTGCTGAATGGCCCCGGAAATACCAAGGGCAATATAAACTTTCGGGCGAACCGTAACCCCGGTTTGTCCGACCTGCTGATCATGGGAAAGCCAACCGGCCTCAACCGCGCCGCGGGTACCGGCAATGGTACCTCCGAGAACATCGGCCAGTTCTTGGGCAATTTCAATATTCTTCTTAGAGCCAATACCTAAGCCTACGGCAACGATGATTTCCGCCTTATCCAGGAAGATGCTCTTGGCATCCCCTTTAATGAACTCGACCACCTTGGTTCGGACTTCATCCTCGGAAATTCCAAGTTCTTCGCGAATGATTTCGCCCTGGCGGCCTTCCACGCGCTCCGGCATCGCCATAACACGCGGTCTTACGGTCGCCATCTGCGGGCGGCGTTTCTTGCATTGAATGGTTGCCATGATATTGCCGCCGAAAGCAGGACGGGTTTGGAGTAAAAGTTTGGTTTCCGGATCAATGCTTAAAACCGTGCAGTCAGCTGTCAGGCCGGTCTGCATGCGGGTGGCCACTGCCGGGAAGACATCGCGCCCCATGGCCGTAGCGCCCATCAAAACGATTTCCGGCTGGTATTTGCGGATCAAGTCTGTAATAGCCTCGGCATAAGGCTCCGTCCGGAAATATTTGAGCACCGGGTCGTCGACAACATAGACTTTCTCCGCTCCGTAAGCAAAGGCTTCAGAAATCACCGGATCAAGGTCCTGCCCGACAATCACGCCGCAAAGATCGCAGCCGATAGCGTCGGCAAGCTTGCGGCCCTCTCCCAGCAACTCCCAGGATACCGGTGCCACTTCACCGTGCTTGTACTCGATAATAACCCAGACGCCGCTCCAGACATCTCCGCCGGCGACAACCGGTTCTTTCTTCTTGCTTGTTTTGGCATAATCCTTGACCGAATCCGGAAGAGGCTCGGACTTATTAAATTCTTTGGCCTCCCCTTTTTCGGCATCGCTGTTCTTGGTGGCAGAGCTACCAGCTCCTTCCGGCAAAGAGAGTGCATTCGCCGGGCAGACGGTAACACAGCTGCCGCAATTCGTGCACTTGTTGGGATCGACCGTTGCCAAGCCATCGACCAGATCAAGGGCTTCCACCGGGCATTCTACCACACAGGCACCACAGCCGATGCATTTGGCTTTATCTACTACAACTGACATTAGTGTTTTCCTCCCTTCGCCAGGGGATGGGTCATAATGATATTTTGTTGAAACATCTTTTCAACAACCATGGCGGCGGCACCTTGAGGATCTTTCATGCCGTCGATTTTATCTCCCCCTGAACGTGCCGGGGGCGGGAAAATCCGAACCACACTGGTTGGGGAACCTTTTAGTCCGAGTTGAGTCGTGTCATACGGGAGGCTCTTAGCTTCCCAGTATTCAGGCTCGTACTTGGCTGCCTTCATCATGTTCGGGAGTGAGGCATAGCGCAGTTCATTCAGCTCTTTTTCAACGGTAATAAGTGCCGGGAGCATCGCTTTTGCCACTTCGCGGCCGGCTTCGGTTTTACGCTCAACGGTAACCCAACCATCATTTAAGTCACGGACTTTAATGGCATAGGTTAACTGGGGAAAGCCCAGGCGCTGGGCTATCCCGGGACCGGTTTGAGCCGTATCCCCGTCAATCGCTTCTTTACCGGTAAAGACCAGGTCAACCGGGTCGCTCTCATGAACCTTTTGAATCGCCACGGTTAAGACATACGCAGTAGCTAAAGAATCTGACCCCGCAAACGCACGGTCACTTAAAAGAATTGCCCGGTCCGCACCAAAAGACATCGCTTTTTTTAAAGCTTCTTTGGCTTGCGGAGGCCCCATGCTGATGATAGTGACTTTGCCTCCGACTTTCTCTTTGAGTCGAATTGCTTCCTCTAAAGCATGGGCATCATACGGGTTTATGATGGATGGCACTCCTTCCCGCATGAGCGTATTGGTCGCCGGGTCAATCCGGACTTCCGAAGTATCCGGAACTTGCTTTAAACAGACCAAGAAATGCACAATGGATTCCCTCCTCTATTCCTAAGTTGCATATATTGCCACCCTAAGCATAAATTACACACATGTACATGATAGTACAAACATCTAAAAATTACAAGAAAAAGAAGAATACTTTCGATTTATACATTAAGAATACATTGTATATATGGATTCTATATGTAGAAGTTTATAAATACTCCGTATCACTCGCGGGTCTTTGACACTTGCGTTTATATAGAAATCCCTACAAGCCTTGAAAACAGGGCTTTTTTTATTGGAAAAATGTCAAATTCTCTTCAATTATTAGTGCGTAATTTTGCGTAATGTGTTATAATGTAAGGGATTGGAGGGGATTGTTGCTATGCGGCTTAGTATATCCAAGTCTAAAAATGCTACTTCGCTTTATGCCATACAATCTGTTTACGAGAACGGTAAGCGTTC
>NZ_JAFLRH010000004.1 GCF_017310645.1 Paradesulfitobacterium ferrireducens
AGCTACTGAGTGTTCTCGCGATATCTCGCTATATCTAGCTATATCTCAGGATGCTCTCACTTACATAGTTTCTCACAGAAAAGAGGAGTGAGCTATGTGTCGTTATATTTGACGCTTACAATAAAGCTCTTTGTCATGCGGACATTAAATGGAATGAGCCATCAGGGGTTAGTGATATTAAATCAAGTACTTTTCGCTTAACAAAGATTAATAGGGTATGGAAAGTTGATCAATTGGCCCAACAATAAGAATGTTCCATGAATTTGGTATTTTAAGTTCCGATTTTTATCAGTAGATTCCGAGAAAGGGGGTGTGTGGACATTGCCGCCTCTTGACCAAGATTCTCATTCCCTTGAAATATTTCAAATCTTGTTCGAACAATCTTACGGTAAGCTCTTTCGAATTGCTTATGCCATAACGGGAGACAGAAACCAGAGTAAGGATGTCATCCAACAAGCTTTTCTAAAGGCATATAGCAAGATTGACCAGCTCAAAGATAAGACGAAATATGTCACCTGGATTACCAGCATTACAGTGCATGAAGCCCATAATATCATAAGGGCAAATAAGATTCGCAAAGTGATTCCATTTTCGGAAGTGTCTCATAGGCGAGGCCATTCTTTTGAGAATGAATTCTTACTTAAGGATGAAGTCACAAGGGTTCTTAATCAATTGTCTCAAAATGATTTGGAAATTTTGACACTCAGATATTTTTCGGAGCTGAGCCTAGAGGAAATTTCTCAGATCTTAAATATATCTAAAGGAACAGCTAAAACTCGCCTGCATAGAGCGCGAACTAATTTCAGAGAAATCTTTTTACGTGATAATCCGGAGGAAGTGTTAGGAGGATAAGGCAATGAGTCTAACAGATGAAGAACTTGACCGAAAAATAAAGGAAACGTTAACTAAGGAACTGGAAGAAATACCCGTTCCCCCGTTTGATGAGCAATGGGAAAAGTTTAAGGCTTATTTTGAGCTTAGACAGAAGAAAAAACGGCAGTTAACCCGTAGGCTTATTGCGGCATCAGTGGTCGCAGTGGTGGTTATGACTAGCTCTTTGACCATTTTTAAGCCTGTACAAGCTTTTGCTTTTGGGGAAAAGATCGTTCAAATCTTTAGCCAAATAGTTGGCAAAACCACCAAAAACGTAACCTTAACCATCAGTAACGATGCTTCAAACATGAAAGCCCCAACTGTCAACAACTTAGGAGGAACTACTGAAGGGGAAACAACTCTTGAAGAAGCTCAAAAAGCGGTTAATTTCAAAATTGCCGTACCTAAATATTTACCGCCAGGAACGACTAGGCAGAAAATTGTCCTCACTAAAATAGGGGCCAACATTACTAAAGTTTGGATGGAGTATCTTTCGCAGGGCCATTTAATTATCTTTACCCAGCAAAAAGTTGAAGGAACTGTCTCGCAAGGTTATATGTATGATACGGATGATACAGTAACAAAGGAGATCGCAATCAACGGCCATCCGGCTACCATATTAATTAGTAAAAATGCTATAACCTCATTAACTTGGTACGACCGGGGACTCTTGTTTGAGCTTAGAGGACAATTATCGGAAGAAGAGTGTATTAAAATTGCTGAATCGATTATCTGAATCTAGAATATTCTTAGGGGGAAAAAGCACATGAAGAAGTTTTTGTTACTGTTATTGACCCTATTAATCCTATTGACACCTGTAACCGCTTTAGGTGCGCCCAAAAACGATAACGGCGGTTCAATAGTACAACCTCTATCTTATCAATATCTGGCAGGAGGCTATTCCCAGTTAATTGAAATGGGGATGGCACCATTACTATCTCAGGATACACCTCTACCTACAGTCCGGTAGCTGAAATCGGTTTAACCTTGAACCTTCAATACTATGCCAATGGAAATTGGTATACGCTTCAAGCCTTCAGTTACTTGGACAGAAACACGTCTTATATATCAGGGGGACAACATCTCTCAGTCTCACGCGGATACACATATAGGGTAGCCGGCGAGCATACCGCTCTTAGTTATAGTAATACTTAGAATTTGGTACTTCCTATACCAAAGCGGTTTATATTCCTTAATGCTAACAGGGGCTTATCTCTTATAATGGGTAAGCCCTATTTCAGTCCAAGTTATAAATAGACTGGTTTTGTGATATTTTTAAGCAGACACTTAAATGGATTGGATATTAACCGATGTTTGATTGAACTAAATCGTCTTACTAATAAAGGAACTAAAAGGAGGGCCAAGATGAGACGGATTATCCCGGCTTTAGCTATCATCATAGCCGTGATGCCGATTACATGCTCACTTATTCCAACCGAATCTATCATTGGAGCTGATTCCTTGTCCATTAATCCTCCGACCAGGTCCGCAACCCTGGAAGAGAGATTAATGGCTAGCGTGAAGAAAGATAAAATTCGTGGTATGTACAATAACCATAAGATTCTTGGGCCGATTAAGGAAGTTTGGGATTATAAAGCTTTTGTTCTGGCATATGATGGTTGGGCAGGTGAACATTACGTCGATTACGTGCTATTTACCGATAAAGATGGTGAGATAACATTATTCGGTGGAGGCGGCGGAACTGCTAATGATAATATAATAATAAATCAGAAATAATGTTCAAACAACCTTTGATTTACACTAAACCCTCTAATAAGGTGACATTGTCTAATTTATACCCGGGTACATTAGCGGAAATATCCAGGCTTTATATGCTCGACGGCCGAACCGGCCAAAATTTTACCACCGAGGATAAACAGAGGATCGGCCAGTTTTTGCAGCTAATGAACTCTCTGACTTTCAAGAAGAAATTGAATCAGATTCCACGGACAGGGTATCTTTATTTTGTTGATCTCTTTCAGGGAGATACCAAGGTCTTACGGATTACATTTGCTGGAGATGTTCAGATCGATGGGACATATTATAGCATTGACAGTGACGGCATTTATTCTTTCCCGTGAAAATATTGCGTTTATGCTGGTTGCATTCACCACAACCATTCTTACCTTATTCATGGTCTACTATATCTGCCAAGGCATCTCTGAGCGCGCGCTTAAGCTGGGAGCCGAAGAACTCAGACATAAGGCAAACCGGCGTTGGCGGCTGTTCTTCGCGGCCAATCTGATAATCCTGGCCGTCACTCCCTTCAGTCTAAACCTGCCGCCGAGCCTCATAATCTATGCTGTTTCTGTCAGCATGATTATCGGAGTCATCTCGTATATTCTCATTATTGCCATGGTCAGTGACGCGGACAAGATGGATTCCAGCCTTAGCAGAATGGAAAATTTTATGGTATAATGGAAACAAAAAAGGTGGTGAGCCGTTTCGGCGTTGTGAATGGACCTCTATAAATTACTCGATTTATATCAAGCGCAGATTAATGAGCGCAGGCCTTTCCAAGGGGAACTGCTGAAGCAGCTTAAAGCTTATTACCGCATAGGGCTTACTTGGTCCTCCAATGCACTTGAGGGAAATACTCTGACCGAGAGTGAAACCAAGGTATTGCTTGAGGATGGATTAACTGTTGGGGGTAAACCACTACGCTATACCTTCGAGGCGCTTGGCCACGCAAAAGCTTATGATTTCATGTTTACCCTGCTCAAACGATTTGTCTTTATTCATCCGTTTCAAGATGGAAACGGATGAATCGCCAGGCTGATCATGAATACTGCCCTAATACAGGATGGATACCTGTTGGCCGTGATTCTTCCGGTTCTCAAACACGAATACATTCAGCTTCTTGAAAAGGCCCATAGCAATGCTTTGCCCTTTCAACAATTCATTGCCGAGCGGGTCCTTGAATCACAAAAAGAAATCATGCGGCTTCTGCACCTTCCAATCCCGAGACTGGGCGGTAATCCGGGGATAAAGCCATAAGATTTTCCCATCTTGCGAAAATCAGGCTTTAAGCTGTTGCGTCCATCTTGTTATTATGCTATAGTAAAGAAAGGAAATTTCTAGCTACTGATGTTAAGGAGTGGGTTTGACCCACTCTTTCATTGTTGCGGAGGGGTTTGGCATTTGAAATTGCTTTCTAAGGTATAAGCACGGAAATCACTGCAAAACTATGAAATAGAGACTGCTGCGTCAAAGGAGAGAGCCATATGGAGCATAGTATTGAACATAAAGTGACAGCGATAGTTGAACCCTTAATTCAAGAGAAAGGGCTTGAACTGGTCGATGTTGAGTACATTAAAGAGGGCGCCCATTGGTACTTGCGCCTGTTTATCGACAAGGAAGGCGGAGTCGATCTCGATGATTGCACCAATGTAAGCCACGCGGTGAGTGAAGCGTTAGACCGGGATGACCCGATCCCGCAGGCCTATATGCTGGAAGTGTCTTCACCCGGATTGGAACGCCCGCTGAAAAAAGATGAGGATTTCGAACGCTTCAAAGGGAAATTGGTTTCCACCCATCTGCATGCACCGTTTCAGGGATATAAAGATTTTACCGGGTATTTGGTTGGATTGGTAAATGATGAAATTGTGCTGGAATATGAGGGGGAACAGGTTTCGATTCCCCGGTCGTTGGTTCAGAAAACACATTTAGCCCTGGAATTTTAGATAGACCCTACCAAAATACAAGGGGGAAAAATCAAAAATGAATATGGAGTTCATTGAAGCTCTCCATGAACTGGAGAAGGAGCGGGGGATCTCCGCCGAAATTCTGTTTGAAGCCATTGAGGCTGCCCTTATTTCTGCTTATAAGAAAAATTTCGCATCCCTCCAAAATGTACGGGTGAGCATCGATCGCATGAGCGGAGAAATCAAAGTGTTTGCCCGCAAAAACGTCGTGGAACAGGTCGAAGACCCTCGGACCCAGATCAGTCTGGAGGATGCCCATAAAATCGATCCCAATTATAATCTCGAAGATATCGTGGAAACGGAAGTCACTCCCCGTGAATTCGGCCGGATTGCGGCCCAGACCGCGAAACAAGTGGTGGTCCAGCGTATCCGGGAAGCTGAGCGGGGGATGATCTACGACGAATATATTAACCGTGAAGGGGATATCGTCACCGGAGTCGTGCAACGGTACGAACAGAAAAATGTCATCGTGGACTTGGGCAAAGTGGAAGCGATGCTGACCGCGCAAGAACAGATTCCGGGCGAAACCTACCAGCCGTTTGAAAGAATCAAGACCTATGTCGTAGAAGTGAAAAAGACAACCAAAGGGCCGCAGGTCATGCTCTCCCGCACCCACCCCGGCTTGATCAAGCGTCTGTTTGAGCTGGAGGTGCCGGAAATACATGACGGAGTGGTTGAGATCAAAGGGGTATCCCGGGAAGCCGGTGCCCGTTCGAAAATTGCCGTCTTATCGCGCGATCCCAATGTGGATGCCGTAGGCGCATGTGTAGGCCCCAAAGGAAACCGGGTTCAGACCATTGTCACCGAGCTTAAGGGAGAAAAAATTGACATTGTCAATTATTCAACCGACCACAAGGAGTTTGTATCTAACGCTCTGTCTCCAGCCAAAGTTCTGGGTGTTTATCCTAAAGCGGAAGATAAAGTGGCTTTGGTCGTCGTGCCGGACTATCAATTGTCCTTGGCTATTGGAAAAGAAGGGCAGAACGCCCGGCTGGCCGCTAAACTCACCGGCTGGAAAATTGACATCAAGAGTGAGTCCCAGGCTTTGGCGCAAAACCTGATTCCGCAAGAGGAAGAAGCCTATGAAGAATACGAGGACTACGATGCGGAGGAATATACTGACCAGCAAGAAGAGTATCGGGACTACGAAGACTATGACGAATATGATGACTACGAAGAGTACGGCGAGTATGACGAGTATGATGAAAACGCTGAATATGATGAGAATGCCGAGTATGACGAGGATGCCGGCTATGATGAGTATGATGATGAATACGGAGAATATGACGATTACCCTGAAGACGGGGAATATGATGATTACTCAGAGGATGAAGGGTACCAAGAGTATGACCAAGCGTCCGATGAATCCTATGACGATGACGAGTATGCCAATGACAACGGTGAAGCCGAAGCTGAGTTAGATGAAGAAAGTACGGCCGTAAACGCCGGCAGGGAAGAAAAGCTGACAGAAAGGGACCGGGCCATGCAGAAATACTTTGAGGCGGACGAAAAGGCCAGCCTCAAAGAAAAAAAGAAAAAGGCCAAGAGGGTGATTCGATGAAGGTGCGTAAAGTACCGATGCGTATGTGTCTGGGCTGTCAGGAAATGAAACCTAAGAAAGAACTCATACGGATCGTGCGGACGCCGGAGGGGTCGGTTGAGTTGGATGCTACCGGCAGGCGCAATGGCCGCGGCGCCTATCTTTGTCCCCAGATTGGCTGTTTAAGGACTGCGGTCAAAGCCCGCCGCATCCAGAAAGCATTAGGTGTGGAAGTGGCACCTGATCTCATCACTGAACTTGAAGGGAAGTTGGCTACTTCGTGACAGGAAGTTATTTCAGTCTTTTAGGCATTGCCCGCCGAGCGGGTAAAATTGCCTCAGGAGATGCTCAAGTAGAGGCTATGCTTAAACAAGAGAAGGGATATCTCTTGATTTTGGCAGAAGATGCTCCCGGCGCCCACAAAAAGTTTGTTCAATGGGCACAGGATATCAAACTGCCTATCCTAAAAAAAGGGAAAAAAGAGGAACTTGGCCAAGCAATAGGTTTAACGCCGCGCGCTGCCATACTGGTGTTGGACGAAGGGTTCGCGAAAGCTATTCTGGAGCGTGAGTCAAGTTCTCTTTAAGTAGGGAGTTGATGGCTTGGAAATATAACGGCGCTGATAATGTGGGGGTGGTTTAATGACAAATAGTCGTGTTCATGAATTAGCAAAAGAGTTAAATTTAAGCAGTAAAGAAGTAATAACCAAACTGCTTGCCATGGGAGTCGATGTTAAAAACCATTTGAGTGCGGTGGAAAAAGCGGACGCGGATCGGCTGCGCATGCAAATTAAAGGGAGTTCGGGACAAAGTGTGGAGAAACTCCAGCGTACAGAAGGGGAACGCCAGATAGGTTCGCGCTCAGAAGAAAGACCTCAGGGACCGCGTCCGGCAGGCCCACGTCCAGAAGGTCGACCACAGGGCCCAGGTACGGAAGGCAGACCACAGGGACCGCATCCGGAGGGCAGACCTCAGCGTCCGCGTCCGGAAGGAATGGCGCAGGGACCGCATCCGGAGGGCAGACCTCAGCGTCCGCGTCCGGAAGGAATGCCGCAGGGACAGCATCCGGAGGGCAGACCTCAGCGTCCGCGTCCGGAAGGAATGCCGCAGGGACCGCATCCGGAGGGCAGACCTCAGCGTCCGCGTCCGGAAGGAATGCCCCAGGGCCCGCGTCCGGAAGGAATGCCGCAGGGACCGCGTCCGGAAGGCAGACCACAGGGACCGCATCCGGAGGGCAGACCTCAGCGTCCGCGTCCGGAAGGAAGGCCCCAGGGCCCGCGTCCGGAAGGCAGGCCCCAGGGCCCGCGTCCGGAAGGCAGGCCCCAGGGCCCGCGTCCGGAAGGCAGGCCGCAGGGACCGCATCCGGAGGGCAGGCCTCAGCGTCCGCGACCGGAAGGAATGCCGCAGGGACAGCGACCGGAAGGAATGCCGCAGGGACAGCGACCGGAAGGAATGCCGCAGGGACAGCGACCGGAGGGCAGGCCGCAAGGCCCGCGTCCGGAAAGCAGACCGCAGGGTCCCCGACCGGAAGGCAGACCGCAGGGACCGCGACCGGAAGGCAGACCGCAGGGACCGCGACCGGAAGGCAGACCGCAGGGTCCCCGACCAGAAGGCAGACCGCAGGGACCGCGACCGGAAGGCAGACCGCAGGGACCGCGACCGGAAGGCAGACCGCAGGGACCGCGACCGGAAGGCAGACCGCAGGGACCGCGACCGGAAGGCAGACCGCAGGGTCCCCGACCGGAAGGCAGACCCCAAGGTCCTCGTCCGGAGGGATATGCCCAGGGCCCGCGTCAAGATGGCCGCCCCCAAAGCTCTCGTCCAGGTGCGCCGGGCCGCCCCTATGGTCAGCGCCCGGGTATGCAGCGCCCGTTAGAGGTGCCCCCGGCTCCCGCAACAGCAGCAGTGGAACAGCCAGTCAAACGGCAGATGCCTGCCCAGAAGAAATCCCAGGACAATAAGAACCATGAGCGCAGACGGGATGCCGAGAAAGAAATTAAGACTCCGTTCAAACGCCCGCCGAGGCCGGCAGTTAAGGAAGTAAAAGACACTACACCCAAGCATATCGTGATACCGGAAAGTATCACCGTTCAGGATTTAGCGGCGAAAATGAGCCGCAAAGCCAGTGAACTGATTGTTAAACTGATGAGTTTAGGAGTCATGGCTACAATTAACCAGGAGCTCGACGCGGAGACAGCAACGATTATTGCCAGTGAAATGGGTGTAACTGTTGAAGTCAAGGTAGAAAAACCGTTGACTTTAATTGAAGATATTGAGGATCCGGAAGAGACCTTAAAGCCCCGGCCGCCGGTGGTGACGGTCATGGGTCACGTTGACCACGGGAAAACATCCCTTCTGGATGCAATCCGCACGACCAAAGTGACTGCAACCGAAGCAGGAGGGATTACCCAGCACATCGGTGCCTACCAGGTAGAAGTAAATGGTCAGAAAATCACCTTCCTGGACACCCCGGGCCACGAGGCCTTTACAGCGATGCGTGCCAGGGGAGCCCAAGTCACGGATGTGGCTGTCTTAGTCGTTGCAGCTGATGACGGAGTGATGCCCCAAACTGTGGAAGCGATTAACCATGCCAAGGCTGCGGATGTTCCCATTATTGTTGCTGTGAATAAAATAGACAAGGAGAACGCGAATCCTGACCGGGTCAAACAAGAACTGACCGAACATGGTTTGGTCGTGGAAGAGTGGGGCGGGGAGACGATTGCCGTTCCGGTTTCCGCTAAGACCAAAACCAATATTGACCAGCTGCTTGAAATGATTCTGCTGGTAGCAGAAATGCGGGAATTAAAAGCTAATCCGAACCGGATTGCCACAGGTACGGTAATTGAAGCCAAGCTGGATAAAGGACGCGGCCCGGTAGCTACCGTACTGGTATCCAAGGGTACTCTGAATGTAGGAGATATCGTAGTGGCAGGCTGTGCCTTCGGGAAGATCAGAGGGATGACCGATGATAAAGGCAGGCGGGTGAAGAAAGCGACCCCTTCGATGCCGGTTGAATTGCAGGGTCTGTCCGAGGTTCCGGGAGCGGGAGAACAGTTCTATGTCGTAGCCGATGAAAAATTAGCCCGTCAGATTACATCGGCCCGCTTGACGGAACGTAAAGCTGAAGAAGCAAAGCTTACCGCTAAAGTGAGCTTGGAAGATTTATTTGACCGGATTAAGGAAGGAGAGGTCAAAGAACTTAACATCATTATTAAAGGAGATGTTCAAGGTTCGGTGGAAGCACTCAGGCAGGCGCTTGACCGCCTCTCCACTTCCGAAGTCAGGGTGAATTCGATTCACGGGGGAGTCGGAGCGATTACCGAGTCCGATATCATGCTGGCAGCTGCTTCCAACGCCATTATCATCGGGTTTAATGTCCGTCCGGATGCCAATACGAAAGCGACTGCAGACTTGCAAGGCATTGATATCAGGCTGTACCGGGTCATTTATGACGCGATTGAGGATGTCAAAGCAGCCATGACCGGCTTGCTCGAACCGGAGTTTAAGGAAGTAACCCTGGGCCGGGCTGAGGTGCGCCAGGTATTCAAAGTTCCGAAGATCGGGGCTGTGGCCGGGAGCTTTGTCACCAGCGGCAAGATTGTTCGTTCGGCTAAGGTGCGGGCGATCCGGGACGGAGTGGTTATTTTCGAAGGTAATATTGATTCCTTGCGGCGCTTTAAAGATGATGTGCGCGAGGTAGCCGAAGGTTACGAGTGTGGGATAGGTTTGGAACATTTTAATGACATTAAAGAAGGGGACATTATTGAAGCCTACACCATGGAAGAAGTGGAACGTCATCTTTAAGGCCTGGAGGGATTGACATGGCAAAGCATAGGGCCAACCGTTTAGCGGAGACACTTAAAGAAGAGATTTCCCAGATGATCCGGGAAGAATTGAAAGATCCCCGCTTGGGTTTTACCACCGTCACGGATGTTGAAGTTGCAGACGATCTAGGGCATGCCAAGGTTTTTGTCAGTGTTTTGGGAGATGCGCAAGCGGGCAAAGATTCGCTGGATGCCCTTAACCGGGCCGCAGGGTTTGTCCGGTCCGAGATTGGCAAGCGCATACGGCTTAGGCATGTTCCGGAGATCGTATTTAAGTATGACGCTTCCCTGGAAAAAGGGGCGCATATTTCCAAACTCTTGCGTGAGGTCGAAACATCTACCGATCGGAATGATGCCGGTGAATAATTTGGCTGAAATGGCGGCAGCTTTGAAGAATTCCACGCGTGTCGCCTTGTTTTCCCATGTTTCTCCGGACGGGGACTGCATTGGCTCAATGCTTGCCCTTGGAATCGCTCTGCGCACCCTGGGCAAAGAAGTTTATTATTATAACCCTGATCCGGTGCCGCACAACCTGGCCTTTTTGCCGGAAACGGAACGGATTTCTGCCAAACTCCCCAACCCCTGGCCCGAGGTGTTATTGTTCGTTGATTGTGCCGATTTAGGAAGGGTAAAACTGAAACAGGAAGACTTACCGGCCTCGGCTACCGTGCTTAACCTGGACCATCATATTTCCAATGAAAGTTTTGGCAAGATCAATGTGATTGATCCCCAGGCCAGCGCCAGCGGCGAGATTGCTTTTGCGCTTATCTCTGAGCTGGGAGTGGAGCTCGACCAAGCCATGGCCACCAATCTATATACGGCGATTGTAACGGATACGGGTTCCTTTCAGTACAGCAATACCACCGCCCAAACGCACCGTTTAATTGCCAATTTAATTGAAAAAGGGATTGACTTTGGCAATGTTCATCATCATGTCTTTGACCAGAAGCCTTTGGCCCAGGTAAAATTATTGCAGAGGGCACTGGCCAGCCTGGAAATCTTAGATGAGGGGCAGCTGGCCGTCATGACCCTTACTCTTGCAGATTTTAAGGAGTCCGGGGCTGAAGAAAGCCTGACGGAAGGGCTGGTCAATCATGGGCGTACTATCGCCGGCGTGGAAGTAGCGGCCCTTCTCAGGGAAATTGCACCGGCTGAAATTCGGGTGGGGCTGCGCTCCAATCTGTGGTTGAATGTGAATGAAATGGCGTCTAAGTTCGGCGGCGGCGGGCATAAACGGGCTGCTGGGTGTACGCTGCACCAGCCTTTGGCTGAGGCCAAGAAGAATTTAATTGAAGCCATTCGGGAGGGGCTTGGCCGTGGACGGGTCGGTTAATGTACTGAAGCCTCCAGGGATGACTTCTTCGGATGTGGTGGTGTGGCTGCGTCGCCTCTTAAAGCTGAAGCGGGTGGGCCATACCGGCACACTTGACCCCGGAGTCGCCGGGGTTTTGCCTGTGTGCGTCGGACAGGCTACCCGGGTCGCTGAGTATTTTACCGGACAAGGCAAGGCTTACCGCGCCGAAATTACCTTCGGTGTTACGACTGATACCCAGGATGCATATGGAACGGTGAAGAGCAGGCGGGTGCCAAAGCTCACGGCTCAAAATGTCGAACAGATTCTTCCGCGTTTCCGGGGAGTGATAACCCAGGTGCCGCCCATGTATTCCTCGGTCCGGTATCAGGGCAAGCACCTGTATGAGTATGCCCGGGAAGGGATTGAAATCGAGCGCAGGGGACGGGAAGTTGAAATATATTCGTTAGCGCTCTCGGGCTGGCGGGATGAAGAGTTTCCGCGGGCTTTTTTGGATGTGGAATGCTCGAAAGGGACTTATATCCGTACCCTTTGCCACGATATCGGAGAGGCGCTCGGCTGCGGGGCGTATATGTCCTATCTTTTGCGCCTGCGCTCAGGACCGTTTACCCTGGAGAACAGCTGGACCTTGGAAGAACTGTCAGAGCGCGTGGAGCACAACGATTACTCTTTCCTGAGGTCGCTGCCGGAGGGACTGGATTTGCCGAAAGCGGACTTAGAAGTGCAGAGGGTTAAGGCCTTTCTGCACGGTTTGTCCAGTGCAGGGCATACAGTGAAAGGACTATCTACGGAAGGGTTAACCGTGCAAGTATTCTCTGATGGAAGATTTTTAGGAATCGGAGTCTGGCGGGAAGGGAAGCTTTATCCGCATAAGGTTTTGGCTTTAGATAATACACCAGGAGGAGGATAAACCAGTGCAAGTTATCAAGAGGCTGCCCGAGCATCCTGCCTCCGCATCCGTACTGGCTTTGGGTAATTTTGACGGAGTTCACTTAGGACATCGCAAACTGCTGGAGAGCGGCTTGCATGAGGCTGAACGCCAACAAGCCAAGTTCAGCGTCCTTGTCTTTGAACCTCATCCGCTCAAAGTCTTGCACCCGGAGCGCGGGCTTAAGCTTTTGACGACAAGCGAGGAACGCCTGAGCCTTTTTGAAGAGATCGGTGTCGATACCGTCTATTTGCTGCCGTTTACGCGGCAGATGGCAGATACTTCACCCCAAAAATTCGTTCAGACGGTTTTAGAAAAAATCGGAGTTGTCCACGTAGTGGTCGGATTTAACTACTCTTTCGGAGCCGCCGGGAGAGGGACCTCCGAGGATCTGTACAAATTCGGCCAGGAGTATGGTTTTGGGGTGAGTGTCCTGCAGGCGCAGTCTGTCGACGGCCGCATTATTTCCTCCAGTTCGATTCGCAAGGCCTTGAGCCAAGGAGATATTGGGACGGCACGTACGATGCTGGGCCGGGCGCCTTCTCTTTGGGGCAAAGTGATTGAAGGGGAGCAAAGAGGGCGGCTCTTAGGTTATCCGACGGCTAATATCCTGCCTCCGGAAGACCTCTTAATTCCCAAAAGAGGGGTTTACGCCGTCTGGGCTGAGCTTGAGGGGCGTAAAGTTCCGGGGATTATGAATATCGGGATGAAGCCGACCTTTCATACCATGTATGCAACCACGGTTGAAGTACATTTCTTAAATTATAAGGCCAACCTTTACGGCCAGGAAATCCAGATTCGGATCGAGGAGCGCTTGCGTGAGGAGCGCAAGTTCAATGCAATTGAAGAATTAAAAGCGCAACTGGAGCGTGATGCTGCACTGGCTGAGCGGGTGCTTAAAGAACGAGTAGGAGTTCTGACTCCTGACTCCTGACTACTTAGATTTGTTATTATATAGCTTTCTAACACTTTTCTTTGCAAAAAAGCGGTGTTCATGGTATACTCAAGCAGAAAAATGAACCGCTGACTCGGACTGGCGCTTACTCCGGCGTTTATCTGGGCAGACGGGGATTTTCAGATTTTTTGGAGGTGCAAAAATGTTAACGCTCGATCAGAAAAAAGAAATTATGACCAAGTTCCAACAGCATGAAGGTGATACCGGTTCTCCGGAAGTGCAAATCGCTTTGCTCACTGCGAGGATTGCTTATCTTACTGAGCACTTTAAGGAGCATAAGAAAGATCATCATTCCCGCCGCGGTTTGCTGAAGATGGTCGGACAACGCCGGGCTTTGCTCAACTACCTGAAAAAGGTAGATTTTAACCGGTACCGGAAGATTGTAAATGATCTCGGACTGCGCCACTAATCCGCATACGCACCTATATTTTAATAACAAAAATAGTTGAGTCATAGAAAAGCGGTGGATTTCACCGCTTTTTTGTATGGAAGTCTTTAATACATAGCTGTGTCTATTTTATGAAATAGTTTTTTTCTGCAAAATGCAGGAAATAATAGCATTATGTCGAAAAGGAAACAAGTTGAAGAAGGATAGTGTTAAGGAGGATTCTTGAGTGCAACAGGAAGTATTTGAACGTTCGATCCAAGTTGGCGGCAGGACCATGACCTTTCAGACGGGCAAAATCGGCAAGCAGGCCGGAGGGGCTATTTTTCTCCGTTACGGGGATACGGTAGTTTCCGCCTTTACTACGGCCAGTCCCGAGCCACGGGAGGGGATAGACTTCTTCCCTCTTACCGTGGAATTTGAAGAGAGGTTATACGCAGCCGGCAAGATCCCGGGCGGCTTTATTAAACGGGAAGGACGCCCTAGTGAAAAGGCGATTCTTTCGGCGCGTTTAATCGACCGTCCGATTCGCCCTTTATTTCCGGAGGGATTTCGCAATGATGTCCAGGTTATCACGATGGTAATGTCGGTCGATCAGGATTGTGCCTCGGATATCTCGGCTATTAATGCGGCATCCGCAGCTTTGACCATCTCAGACATTCCGTTTGAAGGTCCCGTGGCTGCCGTGACAGTAGGCTTGGTCGGGGATCAATTCGTGATTAATCCGACCGTGGCTGAGCGGGAGCAAAGCCGGATGCATCTAACGGTTGCCGGGACTAAAGATGCCGTGATGATGGTTGAGGCCGGTGCGGAGGAAGTTCCGGAAGAACGGATGCTGGAAGCGATCATGTATGGGCACGAAGAAATCAAGCGGATTGCCGCTTTTATCGAAGAATACCGGGCAGAGGCTTTAAACGAGGGCAAAGCCAAGCCAAAACGAGAAGTTAAGCTGATACAGCTGCCGCCCGATCTTGCCTCAGCGGTTAAGTCTTATGCCTATGATAAATTGGAATCCGCGGTGAGGGTGGAAGAGAAGAAGGCACGCGAGGCGGCCATCGATGAAGTAAAAGCCGAAACTTTGTCCCATTTTGAAGAGGAGTATCCGGACAACCTCAAAGACATAAACGCCGTGCTTGAGGATTTAATTCACCAGATCGTACGCAAACTGATTACGGTAGAACATATCCGCCCGGACGGCAGGGCTTTGGATGAGATTCGCCCGATCAGCGTGGAAGTAGGGATACTTCCCAGGACGCACGGCACCGGGCTCTTTACCCGGGGGCAGACTCAGGTACTGACCGTGGCGACCCTGGGTGCGGTCGGGGATGAACAGATTCTGGACGGTTTAGGCCTGGAGGAATCCAAACGCTATATGCACCACTATAATTTCCCGCCCTTTAGCGTGGGAGAGACAAGGCCGATGCGCGGACCCGGGCGCCGGGAAATCGGGCATGGTGCCCTGGCTGAACGAGCTCTCTTGCCGATGATTCCGCAGGAAAGCGAGTTTCCGTATACTCTCCGTTTGGTATCCGAGGTCTTGGAGTCAAACGGTTCCAGTTCTATGGCTTCCGTGTGCGGCAGTACCCTGGCTCTGATGGATGCCGGGGTGCCGATTAAAGCCCCGGTGGCCGGGGTTGCCATGGGTCTCATTAAAGAGGAAGGGAAGTTTGCCATCCTCACGGATATTGCCGGAATTGAGGACCATTTTGGAGACATGGACTTTAAAGTCGCCGGAACAGAGCAAGGGATCACAGCCTTGCAAATGGATATTAAAGTCAAAGGGGTATCCCGGGAGATTTTGAAGGAAGCTTTGGCTCAGGCCCGAACCGGAAGGCTGTTCATTTTGGACAAGATGCTGGCTGTGATTGCGAGGCCCCGTCCGGAACTTTCTCCCTTCGCTCCCCGGATTATTACCTATTCTATTCATCCGGACAAAATCAGGGATGTTATCGGACCCGGTGGTAAAACGATCAAGAAAATTATTGATGAAACCGGAGTCAAGATTGATATTGAAGACGACGGCAGAGTCTTCATCTCTGCGGTTGACGGCGGGGGCGGGGAAAAGGCTTTGAAGATCATTCAGGCCTTGACTCAAGATGTGGAAATCGGGAGGATTTATACCGGTAAAGTCACCCGAATTATGGATTTCGGAGCTTTTGTCGAAGTGATTCCAGGGGTGTTAGGACTGGCAGGGAAAGAGGGTCTGGTGCATATTTCCCAGCTTGCGTATGAACGGGTGGAGAAAGTGGAAGATGTGGCCAAGGTCGGGGATGAAATCATAGTGAAAGCCACCGGCATCGATAAGCAGGGCAGGCTTAACCTTTCGCGCAAAGAGGCTTTACCCAGACCGGAAAAACCGGCAGGCCAGCACCAAGGTCATCATTCCAGATAAGAAGATAAGAAGTCTGCATTTCCCTTCCTCTGCATAATTTTAGAGGGGGAGGGAAGCAGATGTTTATTCTGGTTAAGATTCCGCGGCGGACCTTTGCTGCAGTAGTTGTGATCTTGCTTTTAGGGTTGGGTATATTAGGCAAAGGTTTAACTTCAGGGCTGTATACGTCCGGGGTCAAGCCTTTGGAGCAAGTGCCCACCGAACAAAAGGCGATCGCCCTTACATTTAATGTGGACTGGGGAGAGGAACATTTGCCCGGAATCTTGAAGGCACTTGAACAGTACAATGCGAAAGCGACCTTTTTTCTGACCGGCAGGTGGGCGAAGAATCATCCTGAATTGGTACGGACCATTGCCGGGGCCGGGCATCAAATTGAAAACCACGGTTATTCCCATCCGCATCCGGACCGCTTGTCCATTGCGGCTAACAGAGAAGAGATCAAGAAGACCGAGAATGTCATTGAAAGCATTATTGGCTATAAGACCCGGTATTACGCTCCTCCGTACGGGGAAAAGGAGAAACCCGGAGTGCAGGCAGCCTCTGAACTGGGTTATGTGACGGTGCTTTGGACTTTGGATACGGTGGATTGGCGGCCGGAAAGCACTCCGGAGATTATTGCCCAGAGAATCGTAAACCCGGCGGTGCGTTTTGGCGTAAAGCCTGACAAGCGGGGTGCGATTGTGCTTATGCACCCAAAAGAAAATACGGTCAAAGCTCTGCCGGTAATTCTTAAAACTCTAAAGGGAGAAGGATTTGAATTTAACCGTTTAGACCAATTGATAACATTGAACCAGGCAGGAAATACTACCTCATAGTTTAAGACTATAGAGGTGGTTAAAATTGTTCAAGCAGTTATGGACGCTGGTTTGCGTCTTGCTATTAATGATGAGTGCGGCAGCGCCGGTATTGGCGGCAGAAACGGATGCGGAGGCTGCCCCTGCGGCGGCTCCGGCGATTGGGGTCGGCGCTGAGGCGGCTGTGTTGATGGATGTCTCGACTGGAGATGTGCTTTTTGATAAGCAAGCGTTCAAGAAAAAACCTCCGGCCAGTACGACCAAAATTATGACGGCTATCCTGGGACTTGAACTAGGTAAGCCCGACGAAGTGGTGACAGTCAGCCCGAAAGCGGCTGCGGTGGGCGAAGCCACCCTGCATCTTGATCCGGGAGAAAAGATTCCGCTGTACGAACTGATTACCGGAGCCTTGGTGCGATCAGGCAATGATGCCTGTGTTGCGATTGCGGAACAGATTGCCGGGACGGAAGAAAATTTCGTGAAGCTGATGAACCGTAAAGCCCTGACTCTGGGAGCGGAAAACACGAATTTTGTAAATACCAACGGCCTGCCCAACAAAAATCACTATTCTACCGCTTATGACCTGGCGCTCATGGCGCGCTACGGCTTGCAAAACCCCGCGTTTTCTTCGATAACCAGACAAAAAGAAACGGAAATACACTTTCTCGAACCGGATGTACTCATGAATTTGCGCAATACGAATAAACTGTTGTGGAATTACCCCTATGCTGATGGAGTCAAGACCGGAACAACCAATGCCGCCGGGAAATGCTTGGTGGCCTCAGCGACGAAAGATGGACGGCAACTGGTTACTGTGGTTTTAAACGCTCCCAACCGGTTTGGGGATGCTCAAAAACTTCTGGAATGGGGTTTCGGACAAACTCAAGCGCTTAAATTGGCTGAAGCCGGCCAAGTGATGGGAGAATTTCCCCTGGCAGGGCTTAAGCCCGTTTCCGCCTTTCTGGAAGCTCCAGTAGAAGTAAGTATTAGACTACAAGATAAGGATCAGCTGAAGACGAAGATTGTATGGGAGAGAGGACCGGAACTGCCGCTTAACGCCGGAGAAAGACTGGGCAGATATGAAGTCTGGTTAGGGGATAAGAAGCTGAAAAGCGTGCCTTTGATCAATGAAAGAGAAGTTCTTTCTCCACCCAAAACATGGTCTTTGTTCAGACGCCTGGCATTCGAGTACCGGCACTAAAGTAAAGGAAGTGAAGCGCTTGTATCAAAAGACTGTTTTGCCGAATGGAGTGCGCATCATTACAGAGGAAATCGAACATGTCCGTTCTGTTGCTGTGGGGTTATGGGTAGGAGCAGGTTCACGGGACGAAAAAGAAGGGTTTGAAGGAATTTCTCATTTTATTGAACACATGTTTTTTAAAGGAACACAGAAACGCACGGCCCGGGAGCTGGCTGAGTCTCTGGAAGCGGTGGGCGGACAGCTGAACGCGTTCACGACCAAAGAATATACCTGCTATTATGCCAAAGTCCTGGACGAAGACTTTGAACTGGCGATTGACGTCTTAAGCGATATGTTTTTCTCTTCCCTTTTTGTGGAGAAAGAAATTGAAAAGGAAAAGAAAGTCGTTATTGAAGAGATTAAAATGTATGAAGACTCCCCGGATGAGCTGATTCATGACCTTTTTTCCGAATTTGTCTGGAACGATCATCCGTTAGGCAAGCCGATCTTAGGTACGGAAGAAAGCATTCGGGCTCTTAACCGGGACAAGATTATGGATTACCTTTCTCATCATTATTCTCCGGATAATCTCGTGATCGCAGTGGCCGGAAAAATTAAACATCAGGATGTCATTGATCTCTTGTCCAAGAGTTATGGAGAATTTAAGCGCGGAGGCCGCAGAATATTGGAAGGAACCCCGACTGGGCACACAGTGAAGCGGGCCGTCAGCAAAGAGACGGAACAAATGCATGTCATCCTGGGAGTACCTGGATTGGGACAGAATGATGAAGACATTTATCCGATGCATGTGATTAACAATATCTTAGGTGGGGGGCTGAGTTCCCGCCTCTTTCAAGAGATTCGGGAACAGCGCGGGTTGGCTTATTCCGTGTATTCCTATCACTCTACCTATGTAGATACCGGGCTGTTCGCCATTTATGCCGGGACCAGTCCGAACAATACGCATGAAGTGGTAGAGTGCATCCTGTCCGAAATTCAGGAGTTAAAGAAAAACGGCATTACCGCCCATGAACTGGAACGGACCAAAGCTCAAATCAAAGGGAGCCTTTATCTGGGCTTGGAGTCCGTAAGCAGCCGTATGAGCAGGCTGGGTAAGACGGAGCTTACCTATAACCGGGTCTTAACTCCGGAAGAGGTTGTGGAAAAGCTGACCAAGGTCACCCTTGAAGATGTGGCCCGTGTAATAAACCGCCTCTGGGAAAAAGACCGGATCAGTCTCTTGACGTTAGGACCCACCGGGCATGAGGTGGATTTGGATTCGGTGCTGGAACAGTGGGTGTAAAGGTAGGAGTCTAATGATTTTTTCGAGTATAGAAGCTATTGATGTGAAGTTTAAGAGAGTGCGTGAGGATCTGGAAGTGATTTTGCCGTCTTATGCCACCCCGGGGTCGGCTGGGGTGGATTTGCATGCTTGTCTGGAGCAGGACTTAGAAGTACAGCCGGGGCAGAGAGTTAGGGTGCCGACTGGATGGGCCATGGAGCTGCCGGGACCGCAGGTGGTGGGGCTGGTGTTTGCCCGCAGCGGATTGGCGGCTAAGTATGGCTTGGCTTTAGGCAACGGAGTGGGGGTTATTGACTCAGACTACCGCGGGGAAATTCAGGTGTTGATGGTGAATCAGGGAGCGGAAGCAGTTGTCATTCACCCCGGAGAGCGTATTGCCCAGATGGTTTTTGTTCCGGTCTGGCATGCGCGACTGACTGAGACGACCTCTTTAAGTGAGACTGAACGGGGTGGAGGCGGATTCGGCTCTACCGGAGTCTAAATTTGTCAAGCGTTCTAAAGCTTGCCCCTTTCGCATACAATCGTTAGCAGGGAGGAGAAGGGGATGCAGGCCGTTTATTTAGTCTTATTAGCACTCGGAATTGCTTTGTCCGTCCGGGAACGGAAATTTTATTCCATGTGGCGCTCAAAACCCACCCAAAGCCCGCTCTCGACAGCTTTGGCGCAGTTGGTGGGAACGGCCGGCGGGATTTACCTGTCACTGGAACTCTTATTTTCTTTTCTTAAACTTCCGGAAGATTGGTGGAGTTCGTCCGCGTTTATCGTTGAACCGCTCGCGGCTGCTTCCCTGGTGCTGGCCATTGTCCAGCCTTTTGTGCTTAGACTTTGGCGCAATGTTCATAAGTGAGGGGGGATGATCAATGCTTCTCAGCGAACTAGCAGGGAAAGAAATTATTAATTTATATGACGGAGCCAAACTCGGCCTGGTAGGGGATGCCGACCTTGCTCTGTCTTCAAACGGACATATTGAAGCAATCATTCTTACTTCGCGTTCCGGGTTTTCCGGCTTGTTTAGCAGTGTCAGTGAACGCGACCGGGATATTTTAGTAATCCCTTGGCAAGCGGTCAAGAAGGTTGGTTCTGAAGTAATTATTGTAGATTTACATAACAAATCGGAGAAAATGCATAAAAATTTAGTTTGACAGGTCTTTTCTGCTTTAATACAATAATGAGAAAGACACTTAACCCCGAATGCTTGGTGCAAGCGGGGTTTTTGCCTTATTCACCGCAGGAGGGGTTCAGGTTTGAAAAAAATTCGCGTATTCGTGTCCGGGGCCTGTGGCAAAATGGGCCAGGAAGTCGTTCGTACCGTGCTGCAGCAAGAAGATATGGTGTTAGCCGGGACGGCTGATGCCCGCAATCAAGGGATGGATATTGGGCATGTCATCGGTTCTGCACGAGTAGGGGTTGATGTCAGCGGTCCTTTGGAAGCTCCGATGTTAAAAACCAGCCAAGCCGATGTGCTGATTGACTTTACCAATCCGCAATCAGTTTTTAGAAACGCCAAGACCGCAATTGCCCAGGGGGTAGTTCCGGTGATCGGGACGACCGGTTTGGATGAGGCTGAAATTGAAGAGATCCGCAGTCTTGTATCCAAAGAGCGGGTAGGGGCGGTTGTGGTCTCTAATTTTGCCATTGGTGCGGTTTTAATGATGCGCTTTGCCCGTGAAGCGGCAAAATACTTGCCGCATGTGGATATTATTGAGCTGCATCACGACCAGAAAATTGATGCACCCTCAGGCACAGCGCTGAAGACCGTGGATTGGATCATGGAAACCCGGGAACCGATGATGCAAGGGCATCCGAATGAATATGAAAAAATTCCCGGGGCCCGGGGAGCAGATGTGAACGGCATTCATATTCATTCCGTGCGTCTGCCCGGTCTCATTGCCCACCAGGAAGTTATTTTCGGAGGGCTGGGACAGACATTGACGATCCGCCATGATGCGTTTTCCCGTGAAACCTATATGCCGGGCATCATGTTAGCCGTGCGTAAGGCGTTAGGTTTAACGGAAATGGTGATTGGACTTGAGAATTTCCTTGATTAGGAATCTAACTTAAGGGAACCGCACTCTTACCTCCCTCATATACTGGATAGTAGTCAATGGGACGCTGTCTCAAAGGGGGCATAAAGATGAGTGCGGGTCTTAAGGGAATTCGTGTGGCCGTGATAGGGGGGGATGATCGGGAGCTATATCTGATAGCAGAACTGCAAAAACTGGGGGCCTACATAGTCGGGGTCGGATTTGAAAAAGCAGCAGTCCCGGGGGTGCACATCGCTTCACTAAAAGAAGCGGTGACCCAGGTGGATGTGCTGATCTTCCCAATGTACGGCACCGATGAACGTGGGGTTATCAAAGCCAAGTATACTGATTCCCAAATCATGTTGAATAAGGAGATCCTGCAAGCGATTCCGGCGCACGTGCCCTTATTTATCGGCTGGGCGCGTCCGGCCCTGAAATCGGCTGCCGAGATGATGGGAATCAGAATTGTGGAAACCGCTAATATGAACGAAACGGCGATTCTCAACTCGATCCCCTCGGCTGAGGGAGCCATTCAAATGGCGATGGAAAACACCGTGATCACCATCCATAACAGTGAAAGCTTTGTGCTAGGATTGGGACGGTGCGGTTGGACCATTGCCCGCATGCTCCAAGGCATCGGAGCCCGTGTGACAGGAGTTGCCCGCAAGGGAACCGATCTGGCAAGGGCCACTGAAATGGGTTTTCGAGCGGTTCATTTTTCAGATCTCGAAGATGAGATCGGCCGGGCAGAGATCATATTTAATACGGTTCCCTCCTTAATCTTGGATAGGGTAATGCTGGAAAGAGTAGCGCGCGATGCGGTAATTATTGATCTCGCTTCCATTCCGGGCGGAGTGGATTACGAGTATGCGCAAATGTTAGGCATCAAAGCTCTGCTCGCACCCGGACTCCCCGGTATTGTCGCTCCCAAAACGGCCGGCAAGATTCTTGCTCACGTGTACCCGCAACTTATTCTTCGCCACCTGACCACAGTGAAACCTTCGATGGAAAGTTAAGTGGAGGTGCGAAGAGAGATGCAGTTTGACGGGTTAAGAATAGGGTTTGCCTTAACCGGATCGCATTGTACTTTAAGCGAAATTACCCAGGTGATTCAAAATCTTGTAGATCAAGGGGCAGACGTAACCCCGATTGTCTCCTACGCGGTAGAGAGTATGGACACCCGGTTCGGTACGGCTGCAGGGTGGAACACCCAGATTCAGGAGATAACCGGCAAGATTCCGATCCATACGATTCCGGATGCCGAGCCGATTGGACCTGAGAAGAAGTTTGATTGTATGGTGATTGCCCCGTGTACCGGGAACACTCTTGCCAAGCTCGCCAACGGAATAACGGATACTCCGGTGCTGATGGCTGCCAAAGCGCACCTCCGTAATCAAAGGCCTTTGGTCATTGCGATTTCAACCAATGACGGCTTGGGTCTCAATGCCCGGAACATCGGAACACTTTTAATCACAAAAAATGTATATTTAGTTCCTTTTGGACAGGATAATCCGGTCAGTAAAGCGAATTCATTAGTAGCCCATATGAACAAAATACCGGAAACCATTCTGTCGGCTTGTGATGGCAAGCAAATCCAACCTGTTCTTTTAGACTATCAATAAAGGGAAGGTTATCATTCCAGCAGAAGATTTTGAGACTGAACTGGTGCCCTGCTCTAGACGGCAAGGCACCGTTTTCACTAAAAAATTATCTATATTTAAGGGGTGCAAAGAATGCCAAATGTAGCAATAGTGGGTGCAACAGGTGCAGTAGGACAAGAGTTCTTAAAGATTTTAAGTGAAAGAAACTTTCCGGTTAACGAATTAAGATTGCTGGCGACAAAGCGTTCTGCCGGTAAAAGTGTCACTTGGCAAGGTCGGGAATTGGAAGTTCAGGAGACGACGGCTGACCGCTTTAAAGGGATTGATATTGCGCTTTTTGCCGGTGGGTCGGCCAGCACGGAGTATGCCCAGGCTGCCGTTGACAGCGGTGCGGTCGTAATCGATAACAGCAGCGCCTTCCGCCTCGACCCGAAGGTTCCGCTCGTTGTGCCCGAGGTGAATCCGGAGGATGTGCGCTGGCATCAGGGGATTATCGCCAATCCGAATTGCTCCACGATTATTATGGTGGTCGCGCTCAAACCCATTCTTGATCTCGCCGGCATCCGGCGGGTGGTGGTCTCTACTTATCAGGCGGTATCCGGAGCAGGACGGGAAGGGATCGAGGAGCTGGAAAACCAAATGCGCGCCTGGACCAAAGGGGAAGACCTGGCAGCCCAGACCTTTCCTTACCAGATTGCCTTTAACCTGATTCCGCGGATAGATGTGTTTCAAGAGGGAGACTACACCAAGGAAGAATGGAAAATGGTGAAGGAAACGCAAAAGATATTCCATGTACCGGATATGGCCATAACCGCGACGACGGTTAGGGTACCGGTCCTGCGCAGCCACTCTGAATCGATTAACATAGAGACAGAACGTAAAGTAACCGTGGCTCAAGTGAAAGAGGCTCTCAGCAAGGCCAAGGGAGTGATCGTCGAGGACAACCCGGCCGAAGACCGGTACCCGATGCCCTGGTTCAGCGCGGACACGGATGAAGTGTATGTCGGAAGAATCCGGGAGGACTTTTCGATTGCCCAAGGTTTAAACCTCTGGGTAGTCGGGGATCAGATCCGTAAAGGCGCTGCCACCAATGCGGTGCAGATTGCCGAGCTGCTGTTATAAAACGTGAAGTATTCAGGAGTCAGGTGTCAGTACTCAGTACTCAGGAGTTAGAATGATTTTTGGGTATAAATTAAGGTTTTAGTACCCCAAAGAAAAGCATGAGAACTCTACTGAATTCTGACTACTGAATTCTGACTACCTCGTGAAAGGAATTCAGGAGGAGTAAAGAGTTGCGTATTTTAGTTCAGAAGTTTGGCGGGACTTCAGTGGCTACCCCTGATCGCCGGGCTCAGGTTGTAGGCAAAGTGTCGGAGGCCGTAACGGAGGGCTACTCGCCCGTCGTCGTCGTCTCAGCCATTGGCCGGGCGGGCGACCCATATGCGACCGATACCTTGATCGGCTTAGTTAAAGGGATATTTCCTGAACTACCTAAGCGGGAACTTGATCTTCTGATGAGCTGCGGAGAACTAATTTCAGGAGTAGTTACTGTAAGCACCCTGCATAGCCTGGGATTTGATGCGGTGCTCTTAACCGGAGCGCAGGCCGGAATTATTACCAATGACACTTTTGGGGATGCTAGAATTATTCGGGTCGAACCGGAGAATATTCTAAAACATACTGAGGAAGGTAAAATTGTAGTGGTCACCGGCTTTCAGGGGGTCACGGAAGACGGTCAAATCACAACGTTGGGACGCGGAGGCAGTGATACGACTGCAGCGGCTTTGGGGGTTGCACTTGAGGCCGAGGCGATTGATATATACACTGACGTCGACGGGATCATGACGGCCGACCCCCGGATTGTGGAAGATGCCAAGATTCTTGATGTGATTACTTATAATGAGATTTGTCAGCTGGCCCATCAGGGAGCCAAAGTGATTCATCCGCGAGCCGTGGAAATTGCCATGCAGCGCAATATCCCGATGCGGATTAAGTCCACTTTTTCCAATGCACCCGGAACCTTGGTCACGAACATGCAGCCGGATATGAATGCAGGGACGGATATTGTCAGTGACCGTTTGATTACCGGGATTGCTCATACCCCGAATGTGACTCAGATCAGAGTCGGGACCGTGGATGCGGCGGATGTCCGTCAAGCCGACAAGAAAATATTCAAAGCCATGGCCTTGGCGGATATCAGTGTCGATTTTATCAGTGTCCAACCCGAAGCCGTATTATATACCGTGCGGGATGAGGTCGCTGACAAAGCCGTAAAAATCTTGCAGAACATGGGTTTTAATCCCGAGGTGGCCCGGGGCTGTGCCAAAGTATCGATTGTGGGCGCGGGGATTGCGGGCGTGCCCGGGGTGATGGCCGATATGGTGGAAGCCTTGGCTGAAGCCGGAGTTACCATCTTGCAGTCAGCTGATTCCCATACCACAATCTGGGTGTTGGTGCATAAAGAGGATATGGTCGGGGCAGTCCAGGCGCTGCATAAGAGGTTTAGGCTCGGGGTTTAGATAGGTGTAGGTAAGTTAGGATGAGGAAGGAAGGATGAATTATGGGTTTTGGCAGGATCTTAACCGCTATGGTAACACCTTTTAACGAGCAGTTGGAGGTGGATTATGAACAGGCTAAGCGCTTAGCCCAGTACTTAGTAAAGCATGGCTCGGACGGGATCGTTGTTTGCGGTACGACCGGGGAATCTCCGACAGTGACCGATGATGAGAAAGTGGAGCTTTTCCGTGCGGTCAAAGAAGCAGTAGGTCCAATGCATACCGTGCTTGCCAATATAGGATCCAACTCCACCCAGGCTAGTATTGACCTGGCCAAGCGGGCGGCTCAAACTAATGTGGACGGAGTCATGGCAGTGGTGCCTTATTATAATAAACCTTCTCAGGAAGGCCTTTACCGGCATTTCAAAGCCATTGCAGACGCCATTTCCTTACCGGTGCTCTTATATAATGTTCCGGGCCGGACTTCCTGTAATCTCTTGCCTAACACGGTCAAAAGGCTGTCTCAGATTTCCAACATCGTGGCTCTAAAAGAAGCCGCTGGTTCCTTAGATCAAGTCAGCGAACTTAAACGGATCTTGCCGGAAGATTTCGAAGTGTACAGCGGGGAAGATTCTCTTACATTGCCTATGCTGGCCTTAGGCTGCAGCGGGGTGATTAGCGTAGCTTCCCACATTATCGGGGATGAGATGAAAGAGATGCTCGATGCCTGGTTCGCTGGAGATTCCGCCCTGGCACTCAAGTGGCACCTTAAACTCTATCCCATGTTTAAAGGCTTATTTATTACCACCAATCCTGTTCCGGTCAAAGCCATGGTAAACATGATCGGAATTAAGGCCGGCGGAATGCGCCCTCCTTTGGCCGAGGCCACGGCGGAGGAACTTAAGTTCTTGGAAGAACTGTTATACCAGGTAAAGCCTGAAGAGAAGGCGTTGGCTGCTTCCTCGTCTACCCGTGGGAGTGTGTAATAATAATAGAAACGCGGCTATGGGTGCTCCCTTTTGGCCGCGTTTAATATTTTCTCTTGCAGTTTGTAAATTAACTTTCGATTAATGTGAACTCCCAGTCGCAATAAAAGTTACGTTCTTCAGCATCCGGCGGGCAGGCCAGGCACCGTGTCTGAATTCGTGGGTCGATGGTTTGAGCGAAGAGGGAGTATTCCACTTCCCCTACGGGTTTGCATGGAAAGTCTGGGAGGTTTTTGCGCCTGCGGGCGGACTGAACCCGGCACTCATTCATGCGCAGGATGAGAGTATGCTCATCCTGCCTAATAATCTCTTGTTGGTTAATAAAGGCATAGAGCCGGAATTCCAGGGCTCGGGTTAGAGCACCGAGCCCCCCTTTTTCTGGAAGCCTTAAGAAGTTAATAATCCGATTCGCCTCAATCACTGTAAACTTGCGCCAGGCTTCAATGTCATGGTGAATGGCCTCTTCCATTCCCCTTTCTCTTTCGATGGACTGAAACCAAAGCCCATCATGAGCCAGCCAGCGCTTGGTAAAGTCCTCAAGAAGCGCTAAGGCCTGTTCCCTGGTAAGATCTTCTTTTGAGTTTAACATTTGATCCGACCCCTCTCCTTTTTTCAGTATTTTCAGATTTAGTCCTTAAGATGCTTCCTCTCTGATAAAATCTATGCTTATCTCTCTGAATCCGAAAATACTTTCTTGTTTTTGTTAAATGATAATTCTCCATAAGCCGTCTAATTCCTCTTGAAAACGAGAAAGTCATCGTATCCAAACGATGACTTTCCTGGAGCTGCTTTCATGACAGACGGTTATTTTTCCGGCTCATAAAAAGCACATTCCGCTTCCGAATTTAGAAGACTTGAAGTAACGCTGAGAGTTTCCAATTGGCAACCGGCCATCTCCATTATGTCTACATTGGGTTGCAGAACAAACTACATCAGTCATTCTAATATGCCTCCTTTAATTTTCGGGGTTAGGTCAAAATATATGATATGCTTAACCGAGGAAATATATGCAAATTATAGTAATAATTCCTTTTGAAAGTTGATCAGGAATGATTATGCTCGGAATAGGTTAAGCTTGCAAGGATTAAGAAACTCGATTATAATCAGATTAGAAGTTTTGTGCGGCGAGTTTTCCAAAGATGCTTACGGAATACAGGCAACACCGTGGTCGTTGTGTTGATCGAGTATTTCGGTTATTTTTGTGTTTGTCTTTAGCGTCAAAAATTTCGAGACTGGAATCTGTCTCAATCGGAAACGGAAGCACTAGGACTTATTAACAGTAAAGATTTAACGGAGGTGTAAATGTTTGCCAAAAGAGCACAAAGTTCAAATTATTCCCCTTGGAGGTTTAGGGGAGATCGGCAAGAACATGACGGTGATTCGTTATGATAACCAGATGTTGCTTGTTGATGCGGGAATGGCATTTCCGGAAGATGAAATGCTTGGTATAGATGTTGTTATCCCTGATTACAGCTATTTGATCGAGCACAAGGAGATGCTGCAAGGGATTTTAGTGACCCACGGTCATGAAGATCATATCGGTTCTTTGCCCTATTTACTGCGGGATTTTAATGTACCGATTTTCTCGACTCGCCTGACCTTAGGGCTAATCCAGTCCAAGTTAAAAGAAAGCAATCTGAATAACATCAAAGCCACTGTGGTTCAGCCCCGTGAGGTTTTTAAATTAGGCGTCTTTAGAGTTGAGTTCATCCGGGTGAATCATAGTATTCCGGATGCGCTGGGGGTAGCGATTCATACTCCTTTGGGTACAATCGTTCATACCGGGGATTTTAAGGTGGATCATACTCCGGTCAGCGGGGAAATGTTGGACATTCATAAGTTTGCTGAACTTGGGGATAAGGGTGTGCTTTGCTTATTATCTGACAGCACCAATGTTGAACGGCCTGGTTTTACTATGTCGGAAAGCCGGGTCGGGCAAATGTTTGACGAGGCTTTTCGCAATGCCAAAGATAGGATTATCGTGGCTAGCTTTGCCTCAAATGTTCATCGTATTCAGCAGGCGATCACTGCCGCGTATAGAACCAACCGCAAGGTCGCGGTAGTAGGACGGAGCATGGTAAACGTTGTAAATATTGCTGATGAACTGGGATATCTTGATGTCCCTGAGGGAACTTTGGTGGATGTTGATGAAATCATCAGTCTTCCCGGAAACCAAGCCTGTATCCTGACGACCGGGAGCCAGGGTGAGCCGATGTCGGCTTTGACCCGAATGGCTATGAACGACCACCGCCGGGTTGAAATTCAACCGGGAGATACGGTGATTATTTCCGCCAGTCCCATCCCGGGAAATGAAAAATCAGTGGCACGTACTATTGACCATCTTTTTAAACAGGGTGCCAATGTGATTTACGAATCCGTTTCCGGAATGCATGTTTCAGGACATGCCAGTCAGGAAGAACTAAAGCTCATGCTTAATATGGTGAGACCGCAGTATTTTATTCCGGTTCACGGGGAATATCGGATGTTGATTAAACATGCCCAGTTAGCGGAGCAGCTTGGCATCCCCAGAGAAAATATCTTTGTGGCGGAAAATGGCAGCGTGATTGAATTTACACGCCACGGAGCAACCCTTGCCGGTAAAGTTACGGCTGGAAATGTCTTGATTGACGGCCTGGGTATCGGAGATGTAGGCAATATCGTTTTACGGGATCGCAAACAATTATCTCAGGACGGAATCCTCATTGTAGTTATGACCATAAGCAGGGCAACCGGTGCTATTGTCGCAGGCCCTGATGTGGTGACCCGGGGATTTGTGTACGTGCGTGAATCGGAGTCCATGCTGGATGAAGCGAAGGAAAAAGTGAGACAGACAATGGCCCGGCTGCGTGAGAATAAGGTTACAGAGTGGGCTGTGCTGAAGAGCCAGATCAGAGACGCTTTAAGCAAACATTTTTATGAAAAGACCCGGCGCCGTCCCATGATTTTGCCTATTATTCAAGAGATAGAATGAGGATTTCATATCTCTTTGGGTTAATGATTATCCCCCCGCCTCTATAAGCGGCGGGTGGCAAAGGGCGTTAAGTCCAGTATGGAATCGACTAACATTCAGTGGGGGTTGAATCCCCCTCTGAATGAAGTCTCGTTCAATATTAAGGATAAACTCTTGGAATGTTTTCTGTTAATCTAATGTTTTCTGTTAATCTATTGATATTATACTAAAAACAAAAATTAACAATATGTATGAATTTAGGAATGTTCAATTAGGTGTTGACAATAGTCTAACGGTAGTGTTATTATAACAAAGCATCGCGCAGGGATACTGTTCAAAGATTATTGCGTGAGTAATGAACGGAATAAAAAGTATTGACGTCGAAAAGATGTTGTGCTAAAATAAAATTCCGTCAGCCGATTAAGGCAGCGAACATCCTGATCTTTGAAAACTAAACAACAAGACGCCAATGGAACTCGTCAGTAAAAGCTGAGCAATCAGCCGTAACTGAGAAAAAATGATTTTGAGCAGTCAAAATCTCTTAAAATGCATCGAGATACGAGGGAAGTGCTCGTCGAATGCTTGCCGTCCCGATAGTCCAGTAGGGCTATCGCCCTTGTTGGCGCATTCGACACTCAGAACCTCGTGTTCTTCGTAAATTTTACGGAGAGTTTGATCCTGGCTCAGGACGAACGCTGGCGGCGTGCCTAACACATGCAAGTCGAACGGCTGATCGATG
>NZ_JAFLRH010000038.1 GCF_017310645.1 Paradesulfitobacterium ferrireducens
GGGATTTATGCCGATGAGGGCATTTCCGGCACGAATACCAAAAAGCGGGAGCAGTTTAACAAAATGATTGAGGATTGCAAAGCGGGGAAAATTGATGTGGTGATCACGAAGTCCATTTCCAGGTTTGCCCGGAATACCCTGGACTGTTTGAATTATGTGAGGCTGCTCAAGGACTTAGGAATTGGAGTGATTTTCGAAAAGGAAAACATTAATTCCTTAGACAGTAAAGGAGAAGTCCTGCTTACGATTCTCAGCTCACTCGCCCAGGACGAGAGCCGGTCAATCTCGGAAAATTCAACTTGGGGTATCCGGAGACGATTTGAACAAGGAAAGGTTCAGGTCAATGAAACGAAGTTTCTGGGTTACGACAAAGATGAAAACGGGGACTTGATCATCAATGAGAAGCAAGCCAAAATCGTCAGACGGATTTACAACGATTATCTCGATGGCAAAGGCCCCAATAGGATAGCAAAAGACCTTGAAAAAGAAAAAGTCCCAAAGTGGGACGGCACCTACAACTGGTACGAAAGCAGCATCCGGAAAATGCTCAGTAATGAAAAATACAAGGGGGATGCTCTCCTGCAAAAGACTTACACCGTCGATTTCCTTTCGAAGAAGCGGGCTGAAAATGACGGTGAAGTACCCCAATACTATGTTGAGAACAGCCACCCCGCCATTATCGATAAGGACACCTGGGAAGCGGTGCAGATGGAAATGGAAAGAAGAAGAGCTTTCGCGGAGAAACATGGTATTGTAAAAGTAGATTATGCAACCGCGGATAATCCCTTCGCCGGACGGATCATTTGCGGTAACTGCGGAGGGGCCTACGGCAGGAAGGTTTGGAATTCAACCGATGAAAGGCTGCGGAGGATTGTTTGGCGGTGTAACAATAGATATGTAGCGAAAGGGGAGAAGGGGTGCGGGAGCAAGCATATTGACGATGGGGTTTTATATCAGGCGTTTATAAGTGTGTTCAACGCGGTGGTTGAAAATAAGGATTACTTCATGGGAAAGTGGGCAGACCAATGTAACGGAGACGACATCCTGAAACGAGTCATTGCCAAGCGATTTATAGCTACATTCAAGACGGCAAAGCCGATTGACCGGTTTGATGTAGACTTGTACTTCAAATTGACGGAAAAGATAATGGTTTATGATGGTAAGTTGGTTGTCAGCCTGCTTGACGGGTCTGAAGTGGAATGTGTAATTGAATAGGGAACAAAATTTAAGCCGACTGGGGTGACGTTGTTCACCTTGGTCGGCTAATTTTATTTAACCGGACTAAATTGCTCTAATACTCTAGCAAGTGGCTTAAGGCTGAAATAATCCAATGCCTGATTAATGTCATTGAGGTCATATTTTTTTTTGTCTAAGCAGAATTGAATGACCAAATCGAACGTATCACTTTCATATAAGGAGTAACTGGCTGCGCCTAACAATTTTTCAGTTTGTTTTTTATTTAGCTCAAGGGCTATGGCAAGAGCAATCGCTGTATTTTTCCCTGGACTATATTCGGGATCGGAGCGCATTTTGGAAAATTGCCTGCACTCGATACTATTGTTGGATTTAATGCCTTTATCGAGGAGAGAGCCAACTCGAAGGAGAAACGATTGTCACGGCAGTTCTTTTTGATGACCGGTACCGGTACGAAATTCTCTGGAACGGTGTGAATACCCATGAAGTAAAGTTGACTGATAAGGAGTACTTCGTGACAGGGTGCACCTCCTTATTGGATGCGGTGGGGAAAACAATTCTAGATTTCGGCTACAGGTTATCGCAGGCAACTGAGGATGCAAGGCCCGGTAAGGTTACAAAGGAGCTTATTAAACACAGCAAGAGAAATATTGCTGGGAGTTTATCTTCCTTTAAAGATGCAGACAGCATTGAGTCATCATGAATAACGCACGTAACTTTGAAGCTACAAAAGCCGGAGTTAAGGACATGTACAGCATGATAAGTGAGGCGGTAACGGAGAAAAGAAGTAGCGAAAAGAAATAAATAATTGAGCGGGAAGAATAATTTCTTTTGAAATCTGGTGTTGCTCTCTAAGAGACGCTACAATATTCGTTTTCATTAATGTAATTGAATATATGGACATGGTATAATATGGGTGTACTTTGCACCTATATTTTTGTATTATATATGTGATCAATAATGAGCGTTTGGGAAGTGACAGCATGAGATTCAGGCATTTAGCCGGCTTTGGTAAACGAATGGAGTTTTATTTAATAGGCAGGATGCTAAAAGAGGGTCTGGATTGTTATATACCGTTAGTGGATGATGATGGCATTGACGTTGTAGTTAGGCGGAGTGATGGCAGCTTTATTGAGGTTCAAATTAAGGCACGCTCAAATGATGTCAAATTTGGTGATGCTGCCTTGTTTGCTGCAATGACGCATGAATTACGCGATAATTATTACTTTGTTTTTTACTCCGAAAGAATGGATACTATGTGGATTTTGAGTTCGCAAGAGTATTTAGACGAATGTGTAACTAATAAGACCGGTAAGAATGTTGGCAAACGGAGCATTTGGTTTAACGGGAAAAGAAAAAACAACGAAACAGGCGAAACAGAGGAGTATACTTTGCCCCGCTTTGAAAAATATATTGCGAAAGATTTCTCCCGGCTCAAGGACGAAAATGATCCGAAAAAGCGTTAGAGGAATTACAGGATTTTCTGATGGCGTAGAAAGAAACGATTGGCAAGTTGGACGAGGAGCGATTACGCAGATTTGTGGATAAGGTAACGGTAATCCATGGCTGAGGTAGACATGGCGAAAATCTTGAATGGCTTGTTGGCAACTGCGTTTACTCACTTAATGGTAGACATTTAGGATGGTTTGAAAATGGCGTAATGTCCGATGGTGGAAATGCAATAGCCTTTACGTACGATGCAACAGGTTACCTCCCATCTAGACCGGGAATGGGAGGTATACCTGGAACTCCAGGTACACCAGGAACTCCTGGAAGACCTGGGCTATCTGGAGTCCCAGGACGCCCTTGGTTTGGTAGATGGTCAGACAAAACCATCAGTCAATTTTTTGGTATTCAAGTTTACTATATTATCAGGTATAGTTTAGTAAAGTGATGAATTCACATGGAAGTTCAAGAAACTTGCCATGATGAATGCGGACATGAATTTCGTGAATGCTCCGAATGTTATACGGTATTTGAGCACTCGGGTAAGTAGGGGGAGGAATTTTATTTGGCTCAAGCAAGAAACCCTAAATGGGATAGAGATGAATTAATATTGGCCCTTGATCTCTATTTTCGGCATAATCCGCTGAACATAAACAGTTCCCATGTAGAGGTGGTGAAACTTAGTCAAGTCTTAAATTCCTTACCCATTCATTCAAATAAGCCAGATGCGGAACGATTCAGAAATCCAAATGGAGTATACATGAAATTATGTAATTTCATGCGTTTTGATCCCAGCTATCATGGAACTGGGTTAGAACGGGGTGGAAAACTAGAGGAACAAATATGGAATGAGTTTGCAAACGACCCCGACAATTTAAGGTTAATAGCACAGAGTATTATAGAAGGAAGTCACCAGACTGACGTGGAAGCTATGTATCATGATGATGAAGACGAGACTGCATTTCCTGAAGGAAGGGTTTTATACCGGCAACACCGTTCTCGAGAACGAAATAAAACTTTAGTTGCTAGAGCAAAGGAAAAGGCTCTAGAGTCAGGAAGTCTAAGATGCCAGATTTGTGGTTTCGATTTCTACGAGAAATACGGAGACTTGGGAAAAGGTTTCATTGAGTGTCATCATACAATTCCTGTTTCGGAATATACCCGGACAATTGGTACAAAATTGAGTGATTTGGTACTTGTTTGTTCTAATTGCCATCGAATGTTACATAGAAGAAGACCGTGGTTAAGCATAGACCAATTAAAGCGGCTTGTTAGGTGAGGCTGGAACATCGTATATCGGAGTGTTCAGCACCACTTTGTCAATACGCATGCAGGTTGGGACGCGTCGTAAACAACCCGGAAGGTTAGGAAGCAATTAAACTAAGGGGGGGTCTTATGGCGGTATGTGCCTTATGTCGGAGAGAAAGCGACCTCAAGGAAGACAGTCATATTATCCCTAAATTTGTGTATAGCGGAATCAAGAGAAACTCACCATTTGGTTTTCTAAGAGAGTCAAGCAATCCTGACTTAAGAATTCAAGATGGAGATAAACAACTTCTACTATGTGAAGAGTGTGAAGACCGATTTTCAGTTTATGAGCGACACTTCTCGATGAAAGTGTTTCAACCTTATCAGGCAGGACAACTAATGACGATTGAATATGGCCCTTGGCTTAACTATTTTATCACTTCAGTCAATTGGAGGAACTTATACTTAGACTTGTGTGGTTTTGTTGAAAGTCAAGGACTTTCTGTAGATGCGTTGAGTGTCCTTATAGAAACGGAAGAATTGATGAGGAACTTTCTTCTAGACAGGAGACCAGACTTAGGTGGTCTAGAAAACCACATTTTTATTTTCGACCAGGTTAAAGAAGCAAGTGAAGAGTTTAAAAGAGCTGGTCCACATTCCTTTTTCAGAAGCAGTGCATATGGTTATACATTTATAAGTCACACACACCAAGGGTACTACGTTTACTCAAATCTTGCCGGAATATTAATTTTTACCCTACTAAAGAAATCTAGCTTTGATCAGTGGATTCACACTAGAGTATGGCTTTGCGAGGGAAAAATTGAAACTCCTCAAACCGTTATAAGCCCAGTTATGGGTGATGTAATTGATTACTTTTTAGAACATAAAAAACGCCAAATGTCTGAGAAACAACAAGAAAAGCTTGTAAAGGAGGTCAAAAAACACCCAGAGAAACTTTTAAATAGTAAGTATTTTGAGTTCTGTTTAATGGACAAGGAACTGAAGTAGTTAGACATTGCTTAACATAACACCAAGAGAAGCCGGCTTCAGTTTAGGGGCAAATAGAGTTTAGACTTAGCCTTTTGAGACTTAAATCCCTCCTTGACAATCATCACTTCCCGAGCGATGAATGCTTGTCAAGGAGGGATATGAATATGACAAATGAACAAAAGCAACAAATCAAATCTTTGCGCTATCAGGGCTTTGGGTATAAGCAGATAGCTAATGCGATTGGATTATCAAGAGACACGATTAGGGGTTATTGCAAAAGAAACGGTTTAGATGGATTAGGATCAGAGCTAGTGACTGAATACAAAAACATAATGAAAGAAGAGTTTTTATTTACGCTTTGTCTTAATTGCGGCAAAAAAATTGAGCAGAATAGCTTAGGACGTAAGAAAAAATACTGCTCGGCAAGCTGCAAAGCAGAGTGGGAGAAGGTTCATAAAAAATCATACTCTGTTACTTGTGAGTATTGCGGAAAAGAGTTTAAATCCTTAGGGGTTAAAGGACGAAAGTTCTGCAGCCAGGAGTGTTATCAAAGGGATCGATTTTGGCGGGAGGAAGATGCTGCGGAAGTTGCGAAGAAGATTCTAGAGTTTAAAAAAGTAAACCACTTGCCGAAATGGCTTAAGGATTTACTCCTCACGAGCTCTGAAGAATGAGGATTTCAAGTGGGTTATTTAGAATGTATAGGATAAATGGGGTTGTGGGTGAATAATCCAGAGTACATTGAGCCAGGGTTTAGGAGTGAGACGCCAGTGCTCGTTTTTTTAAAAAGCCACCGGATTAAGAGCCAGTTTAATATATTAAAGCGATTAAAGTAGCTTATGGTCTAAATGGACATTTCAATAAAAATGTACTAATCATTTAATCCCTTTCCATCGAGTATTTGTTGCATACATTTTTCAACCCTTGACTCCCGAGTTTTAGATTGTTTGGGCTGAGAAAAATAAAAAATGTATGCTCTTTGTCGACCCGGGGTCAATGCATCAAAAGCAGTTTTCAAGGCAGGAATTTCATCTAATTTTTTTTGAAATTCTTCAGGAATTATGAAATCTGAAGTCTTTTTCTTAATCACTTTCAACCCGGCTTTTTCAACTTCAATAGCTTCATAAATATAGGCTTTTAAGATGGGTTCCATCTCAACTATTTCTTGAACATTGGTAAATCTAATCTGGCGACCCTCCTGCACATTCTCCGTTGGTGAGATTAGAATACCCTTGGTATCTTTTAACAAAACACCTTTGAAAAACGCAAGAGCACAGTATTCTTTAAAGCCTTGAAGTATTACTATGTTTTTTCCCTCAAACGTATAACAAGGCTGCCGCCACTTCAATTCTTCGGTCAGCCCACAGTCAAGAGTGATCATTCTCAATTTACTAAATTCCTCCTGCCACTTTTTGGCTTTACTTAAAAATTCATCAACCTTAGGATTCATTTTGCTATTTGTCACCAAGGAACACCTCACTTGATTTTTTCTGCATGCTTTTTTACTTTACTTGATTATACATCAACCTTAGGATTAGCCAAGAACCTGTGTTTAATTAACAGCTATATTTCCCATTCTTCTAATTAGCACAGTGACAAGTCCATAGGAGTTCTATAACGATAAAGGTGCTATAATGGGAGCAAAATTGGATAATAATTTAACATCGTTTTAGGTGGCGCATCATTAGGATGTTGTAGAGTAAAGATTTATTAGCACAATAAGCTGTCTGAAGCTAATAGACAAAAAATAGTGCTCTATTTTTATGACCGATATGTAATATATAGTGTACGTATTGTATAATATAATGTATAATATGGAATGTAGGGAGGGGTGATGCTTTGAAGAATCTTAAGTTGAAAGCTGCAAGAGCTAGTTTGGATATGTCTCAAGAGCAATTGGCACAAGCAGTTGGTGTAACAAGGCAGACTATTGGAATGATTGAAGCTGGCAAATTTAATCCATCATTACAGTTATGTATAGCCATATGCAAAACGCTGGGTAAAACATTAAACGATATTTTTTGGGAGGAAGGATCATGAAGGATGAAAGAATTGAACAGGCTAAAAATAAGATAAGAAGTGAAATAGCAATTATTATTTTGTACGGCGTCGCTATATCAATTTTGGTAAAAACTTTAGTATTTAAAATGGGTATACAACAATGTATTACGGAATATTTTATCGTAATATTTTTTCCGCTATATCAGTTTATAAGAATGCATATGATGAAGGTAAGTATTTACAGAGAACGTGGTAATAAACAAATGTTAAAAGGTTTAATTATAACAATTGTTGTTTTTATCATTGTATCAGCTGTATCTTTGTTTAATTCGATGAAGAATCCAACAACTTATCACTGGCAAAGCACGGTTTTCCTAATTGCTTATTTAGTATTATTTATAACAATCTCTTTCTTTGTACATAAATTTAATCAGTACAGAGGTCATAAGTACGAAAAAGAATTTGATGACGATAAATAAAGCATAATGTTAAACTGTAATTATGTCGCATTTTTCTTATAATGTGACCACATGTAACCCAACCATCCATCTGTTCTCACTTCCAAGGGGTGGCTTATTTTTGCCGGAACAGTGGCTCATTGACCACAAGAATATAGGCTTTTTAAACCGTAATATTTACAAGCACAGAAGAGCTAGGATTTCCAGGGGGGTATATGTTATTTATAAACGCGCAAGGATAACCTGCAGTGGGTATGCACGGATTGAATTATGAGAGTACACAGTTTTTGCGCAAAAACGCAGAGCTTAGAAAAATCGGCAATTTCAAAAATTACAGCCTGTAAATCATTTTGCGTATTGGGTAGAACTCACGCCCCCCGACCCCCTAAAAAGACCCCCGGGTATAAGCATTGGGATTTTGAGAATCAGTATCAATACCTAGCCCAGACACAGGTTGAGACGGTAGTCTTGATAGAGCGGAAGTAGCTTGGTAGCAGCGGTTTCCGGGGTTTTGGGAGAATTTGCTAGTGTGTTTTATGTTCCCTTGGACGGAGGTTTCAAGGGAATTTTTTGTTCAGGGGGTCGCACTTTTACACAGAAATATACAAATACTCGAAAAGAAGTAGGGTTTTGTGTATTTGTGTGTGAAATTGGGGGAAAACGACCCCCTCTGGAAATTAGTCTTGGTAAAAAAAATAAAATTTAGTATAGACGTACTAAAATATTTATGATATATTATCATCGTTGGATGAAATAAAATATGCTGGGGGAAGGAGGAAAATCGTGAACCCATCAATAGATATTTTTATTAATTCGTTTGCTATGCGCGGTATTACCTCCCGAGAGCAATTATTGAACGAAATGTTACGCGTCAAACTTACAGCGCGAGCCGTGAAATCACAGAAAAAATCTCTGCAAGATGGAGAGCAGCTTTTCGAATTAATGAAGCATTCTACCGAAAGTACAATCCTTGGATATTTTCCGGGCGACAGGGATTTCTTTTCTGCTATTTATAAGGTTGCCCAAGAAATTGATCTGATTGAGTATACATTTAAACTATACCAAAATGACCGTTTCGGACAGATATTCTCTCCAGCTTATTTGACGGAATATGTCTGTAGTCTGATAGATGATGCAAAAGCCCAGTCAATACTTATTGCTGAAGCAGAAAAAAGCCTGTCAGGTCTTAAAGGCTTAGTGGAGAAGCATCAGTCAAGCAAAATAACCTTTACCACATCCAATGTACTTATGTTTATGCTGCTTAAGCTTGGATTTGAAGACTATGAGAACGTCAGTATTCTTAATCAGTCGATATACCAGGAGCTGCTTATTGACGCACGTTTTGATTTTATCTATTCACTGCCTGATTTTGGCGGCAAGATTGAAGCCGTTAACCATAAATTCATGTCCTCAAGACCGGATATTGTAGCAACGCAGAATTTACTTGGGCACTTACCTGACAGGGGCACGCTGGTGACTGTGCTCCCTGCTAAGATTACATTTGCAAGCGGTTCTGAAGCAAAGCTGCGTGAGCATATCATGACCCACTATCAATTGGAGGGTATTTACAGTCTTCCCGAAGGTACTTTCAAGCCGTATACTGCCATAAAAACCTATATGCTTACGATAGGTGCTGTAAAAAAGGAAAATGTGAGTGTGGGATATTTAGGTTATGATAATGGTCTTTATGTTGATAAAGTGAAGGTAGTGGGGAGCAAAGATTTTGCCGCTCATGAGGATTGGCGAATTGAACTTATACTCGCGGATGATGACGAGAATATCAGAAAGTATAAGACATCAACTCTTGAAAGAGTGAAACTTCATGAAGTTGCGGAGGTTTTCAGGGGAAAATCAATCCTCAAAAAAGATGTTAAGCCTGGGAAAATCATGGTACTGAATATTTCAAACATTACCGATACCGGCATTGATTATTCCAATATGGACAGTATTGATGAAGAAGAACGAAAAATTAAAAGATATGAGCTGATAGATGGAGACATAGTCTTATCTTGCAGGGGGTCGGCAATTAAAACGGGTGTATACCGTAAACAAAAAAGTATCGTTATTGCCTCGGCTAATGTTATCGTTATCAGACCCAATAACAGGGTCTTAAGCGATTATCTTAAGATATTCTTTGAGAGTCCTGTCGGAATAGCACTTATTAAAAGCTTTCAACGGGGGACAACCATTGTAAATATAAATCACACTGACATTGCGGAAATGGAAATACCGCTGTTGAGTATAGAGGAGCAGAAAGAGCTGGTAACTCATTATGAAGCTGAAAGCACCCTTTATCGAGAAACTATCAGCAAGGCTGAGGAACGCTTTGCTGCTGAAAAAGAAAAAATCTATGAGAGATTGCTCTAAGATGAGGAGGATAAAAAATGGCAACAGTAAATCTGGGGTTTGAAAATAATCTATGGGAAATGGCGGATAAACTGCGCGGCAACATTGAGGCTTCGGAATACAAGCATGTAGTACTGGGACTAATTTTCCTTAAATACATCTCCGATGCTTTTGAGGAGAGATATAACGAGCTGGTTGCCGAGGGTGAAGGATTTGAAGAAGATATAGATGCTTATACTGAAGAAAATGTTTTTTTCGTACCGAAGGAAGCCCGTTGGGAGTACATAAAATCCAATGCCAAGCAGCCTGCTATCGGACAGATTATCGATGAAGCAATGATAGCTATTGAAAAGGAAAACGCCTCCCTTAAAGGGGTGTTGCCTAAAAACTATGCCCGCCCGGAAATTGATAAAACAAAGCTTGGCGAGCTTATCGACTTGTTTTCCTTTAAGGTTGGTGATAAGGAGGCAAGAGCAAAAGATGTCCTCGGTAGGGTTTACGAATACTTCCTTGGCAAGTTTGGCTCGTCAGAAGGCGAATTTTACACCCCGCCATCCATTGTAAAATTGCTTGTTGAAATGATTGAGCCGTATAAAGGCAGGGTTTATGACCCGTGCTGCGGGTCCGGCGGTATGTTTGTGCAGAGCCAAAGATTCGTTGAAGAACACAGTGGCAGAAAGGACGACATCCATATCTTTGGACAGGAGTATACTGCTACCACCTGGCGGCTTTGCAAAATGAACCTTGCTATCAGGGGTATTGACGGAAACCTTGGCGAGCGGGATGCGGATACCTTTTCCAATGATCTCCACAAGATACTGAAGGCGGACTATATACTTGCCAATCCACCCTTTAATATCAAGGATTGGGGAGCTAACAGGCTTGCCGATGATGTCCGTTGGAAGTATGGCATGCCCCCAGCGGGGAATGCCAACTATGCGTGGATACAGCATATATTTCCAAGCTCTCGCCAAACGGTGTAGCGGGCTTTGTCATGGCAAACGGCGCTATGTCTACCAATACAACCAGTGAAGCCGAGATAAGGAAGAATATTATCGAAGACAAACTAGTGGACTGCATCATCACTCTGCCGCCCAACCTTTTCTATAATGTAACTATTCCTGCTTCTTTATGGTTTTTAACAAGGAATAAAAAATCAGCAGGTCGGGATCGCAGCAACGAAATCCTCTTTATTGATGCCCGCAAAATGGGTACGATGGTTGACCGCAAGCACAGGGAACTTGATTATGAGACAGAGATAAAATATATCGCCGATATATACCACAAATGGAAAAAGGGCGAAGGTTACGAGGACATCAAAGGATTCTGCAAATCTGCCACTTTGGATGAAGTGCGCTCCCATGAATATATTCTCACCCCCGGCAGGTACGTGGGCATTGAAGAACGGGTCGATGACGGGGAGCCTTTTGATGAAAAGATGACAAGGCTTACCGGTGAGCTTGCCGAGATGTTTGCAAAACGCAGCCATTTGGAGGAGGAAATCCGTAAAAGACTGGGGGCAATTGGGTATGAGTTTTAAAAATGATTCCGAAATATTAATGTACCAGACTGAAGATGGGAAAACCAAAATCGATGTGAGAATGGAGAACGAGACGGTTTGGCTTTCATTAAATCAGATGGCGGAGTTGTTTCAACGGGATAAGTCTGTTATTTCACGCCACATCAAAAATGTTTTTGCAGAAGGTGAATTGGATGAAAAATCAGTTGTTGCAAATTTTGCAACAACTGCGGCAGATGGTAAAACCTATAATGTGGAATATTTTAACCTTGACGTAATTATTTCCGTCGGCTACCGGGTCAAGTCCCACCGAGGCACGCAGTTCAGAATTTGGGCGACACAAAGGCTAAAAGAATACATCATTAAAGGCTTTACTATGAATGATGACTTGCTGAAAAAAGCGGGCGGAGGCAATTATTTTGAGGAACTGCTGGAGCGTATCCGGGATATCCGCTCTAGCGAAAAAGTATTTTATCGCAAGATTTTGGATATCTATGCCACCAGTATAGACTATACCCCGGATGCAGCTATTTCTCAGCAGTTTTTTCAAACGGTTCAGAACAAAATGCACTGGGCTGCTCATGGTCATACAGCGGCGGAAATTGTTTACTTAAGAGCGGACAGTACTAAGCCCTTTATGGGGATGACTAATTTCACCGGTTCAAAACCTACCAGGTCTGAAGCCCAGATAGCCAAAAACTATCTTACAGAAGATGAGCTGGCTGTACTAAACCGCATCGTCAATGCTTATATCGAATTTGCCGAGCTTCAGGCCATACGCAAAAAGCCCATGTACATGGCTGACTGGGTAGAAAAATTGGACGATTTCCTTAAAATGAGCGATAATGAGATCCTTACACACGCAGGCAAAATCAGCCACCAACAGGCTACTCAAAAGGCGATAGAAGAGTATGAGAAATATAGGGAACGAACCAAAAATGAACTTTCCGAGGTGGAAAAGCACTTTCTTAAGAGCATTGACAAGACTGCAAAGATGCTGAAAGGGAAGAAGAGCAGTGCCGGAGGTGATGGGGTGTGAGTGTTAGTGAGTGGAAAGAGGTGCGTCTTGGGGATGTAATATTATTTAACCCAAGTGAATCATTGAAAAAAGGAAAAATCGCAAAAAAGATTACGATGGAACAACTTGCACCATTTACAAGGAAAATTACTAACTATGAATTGTCCGAGTTTACAGGTGGCAGTAAATTTAGAAATGGTGATACATTGCTTGCACGGATTACACCCTGTTTAGAAAATGGTAAGACTGCTTATGTAGATATTTTGAGTAACTCTGAAGTAGCTTTTGGCTCAACTGAATTTATTGTCATGAGAAATAAAGAAAACATTACTGATGATAAGTTCATTTATTATCTTGCAATATCACCAGATTTTAGAGACAAAGCCATAAAGTCAATGACGGGTACTTCTGGAAGGCAAAGGGTACAACAAGATGTATTGCAATCATACAAAATCATCCTTCCACCTCTCCCTGAGCAAAAGGCAATCGCCGCTATACTGTCTGCCCTTGACGATATGATTGAGCTTAACAACCAAATCAATAAAACCCTTGAAGAAATGGCGCAGGCAATATTTAAGTCCTGGTTTGTGGACTTTGAGCCGTTTAAGGACGGCGAGTTTGAAGAAAGCGAACTGGGGTTAATACCAAAGGGGTGGAGAGTTGGGACTCTTAGTAGTATAGGTGACATCATTGGTGGTGGGACTCCGTCTAAATCCAAACCGGAATATTATGCAGATTCAGGTATTCCTTGGATTACACCAAAAGACTTATCTATGAACAAAAATAAGTATATCAGTAGAGGACAATTCGATATTTCTGAGTTAGGCTTGCGGGAAAGCAGTGCAAAACTTATGCCTAAAGGCACAGTATTATTTAGTTCAAGAGCACCTATTGGATACATAGCAATCGCAAAAAACGCAGTAACAACTAACCAAGGATTTAAATCAATTGTTCCTTTTAATAATATTAGCTCAGAATATGTATATTTATTGTTAAAAAATAATATAGGCGAAATTGAGAGTCGGGCGTCTGGCTCAACATTCAAAGAAATATCAGGTGGAGAAATGAAAAAAGTCCCAATCATTTTACCACCTATGGATGTGATCAATCAGTTCAATGAAATCGCTACTACACTTGGTAAAGTACAGGCTTTGCTTGAAGATGAGAATAACATTTTATCGTCAATTCGCGACACCCTGCTACCTAAGCTAATGAGCGGTGAGATAAGAGTACCTGTTGAGGAGGTTGTGTGATATGTATGCGATAGAAAGGGGGAAACCTTATGTCAAATCATAATGTATATGAAGATGAGTTGGAGCAGGCGGCTTTGGAATGGTTTGAGGAACTCAACTACGAAATTGCCTTTGCTCCTGACCTTTCGCCCGGTGGGGATTATCCTGAACGTTCTGATTATTCCGATGTAATACTGGAGGAACGTCTGAAGGACGCCTTAAAGCGTATAAACCCGGATTTGCCCCAGGAGGCTCTTGACGACGCCCTGCATCAGATACTCGTGCCGCTTAATCCTGCACTAATAGACAACAATCATCTTTTTCAGAAGATGGTCACCGATGGGGTGAATGCTACCTTTAGGGCCAGTGATGGCAGAATAGTCAGCAAGCAGGTCAAGGTTTTTGACTTCGAGAAAGTAGAGAATAACGATTTTCTTGTTGTTAACCAATTTACTGTGATTGAGAACAGGATTGAAAAGCGTCCTGATGTGGTGGTATTTGTCAACGGCATTCCCCTTGTTGTCATCGAGCTTAAAAACCTTGCCAACGAGGACGTAGAAATATCTGATGCCTTTAATCAGATCCAAAACTATATAAATACTATCCCGTCCCTCTTTACCTATAATTCCTTTGTGGTTATATCTGACGGGGTAAATGCCAGGACAGGCACAATAACTGCCGATGAAGACAGGTTCATGATGTGGCGTACTATTGATGGGGACGAGGTTGCACCTGTAGGCCGCCCACAGCTTGAAGTCTTAATCAAAGGAATGTTTGAAAAGGAACGCCTGCTTGATATTATTAAGAACTTTGTATTGTTCCAGACTGATGGAAAAGATACTTACAAAATTCTGGCAGGTTACCATCAATATCATGCTGTCAATAAGGCAGTTGAAAGTACTATAAGAGCTGCAATCACTGAGGGGGATCGCAAAGCCGGCGTTGTTTGGCATACCCAGGGCAGCGGCAAAAGTCTTTCTATGGTTTTCTATGTGGGCAAGCTTGTTCTGGCGAAAGAACTTAATAACCCGACAATCGTAGTGATTACCGACCGTAACGACCTTGACGACCAGCTGTTTTCCACATTTGCCAAATCAAAAAACTTATTACGCCAGGAACCGGTGCAGGCTCAGGACAGAGCAGATCTTCGCAGACTCCTTGCGAGAGAATCGGGAGGCATAATATTCACGACCATACATAAATTTGCTCCTGAAGAAAAAGGGGACAGCGTACCTGTTCTTACAGACCGGGAAAACGTAATTGTTATTGCTGATGAAGCCCATAGAAGCCAGTACGGATTCGGAGCGGAAATTGTCAAGGGTGATACTGAAGCTGAGGTCAAATACGGCTATGCCAAATATATGCGTGATGCCCTTCCTAAAGCATCCTATATCGGCTTTACCGGCACGCCAATATCCCTTGCGGACAAGGATACCAGAGCGGTATTTGGCGACTATATCGATATTTATGATATGACCAGGGCAGTAGAGGATGGGACGACAGTACGTATTTTCTACGAAAGCCGGATTGCGAAGCTGGAGCTGCCGGATGAACTCAAGCCCGTTATTGACAGCGAATATGAAGAAATCACTGAATACCAGGAGTATACCCAAAAAGAAAAGCTCAAGTCCAAATGGTCAAGGCTTGAGGCTATTGTCGGTGCCGAGCAGCGTGTTAAAGCGATTGCCAAAGATATTGTGGAGCATTTTGAAAAGCGTCTCGCAGCCCAGGAGACAGAAGTGGGCAAAGGTATGATCGTAACCATGTCTCGGCGGATTGCGGTTGACCTCTATAAAGAGATTATAGAGCTGCGCCCGGAATGGCACTCTGACGATGTGGAAAAAGGCGTTATTAAGGTGGTCATGACCGGAAGTTCTTCTGATCCTAAGGAATGGCAGCCTTTCATCGGCACAAAGGCTACCCGGGACCGAATCGCCAAGCGCATGAAGGATAACAAGGACGAGCTGAAGTTAGTCATTGTGCGTGATATGTGGCTGACCGGTTTTGATGTTCCGAGCATGCACACCATGTATATTGACAAACCTATGCAAGGACATAACCTTATGCAGGCCATCGCCCGCGTCAACCGGGTATTTAAGGAAAAGCAGGGCGGCTTGATCGTAGATTATATCGGCATTGCCGAAAACCTCAAAAATGCTCTTAATGATTATACCGAGAGCGACAGGGAGAAGACAGGGGTTGATACTGAACTGGCAGCGGCAGTGCTCCTTGAGAAATATGAATTGATTAAGGAATTGCTCCATGGTCATGATTATCAGAAATTCTTTACCGGCTCCGCTTCCGACAGAATGGCCGCCATTGTTGAAACCATCGACTACATCATCGGGCTGCGTGAGGAAGGCAAAAACGAATATCTTAAGCTGGTCAGCGAACTTTCAAGGGCCTACTCGCTTTGTGCTACTACCGATATTGCTGAAAAATTATATCTTGAGGTAGGTTTCCATAAAGCAGTTAAATCCGGGATTATTAAGCTCATTCCCGAAAAGTCTAAAAAGAAAACTGCTGCGGAGGTTGAAGCCCAGCTTAACCAGCTTATATCCAAATCGATTGCCAGCAATGAGGTTATCGATGTTTTGGATGCCGTTGGACTTAACAAGCCTAATATCGCCATACTGTCCGACGAGTTCCTGGAGGAAGTGCGCAACATGAAGCAGCGCAACCTTGCCGTCGAGCTTCTCAACAGATTACTTAAAGGCAAAATAAAGACATTTTCAAGGCGGAATCTTGTTCAGTCCAGGAAGTTCTCGGAGCTTTTAGAGAATGCCATCAGGAAGTACCAGAACCGCACCATTGAAACCACGCAGATTATTTTGGAACTTATACAGCTTGCCAAAGAAATCAATGAAGCTCATAAACGGGGAGAAAATACAGGTCTTACTGAAGATGAGCTGGCGTTTTACGATGCGCTTGCCGAAAATGAGTCTGCCAAAGAGGTAATGGGCGACGATATCCTCAAGCAGATAGCAAGGGATTTGACTGAGGCAATACGCAAAAATCTCAGCATTGATTGGTCTATTCGTGCCAGCGTCCAGGCCAAAATGAAAATGGTCATCAAGAGACTTCTTAAGCACTACGGTTATCCGCCGGACAAAACACCAAAGGCTGTAGAAATAGTAATGGAACAGGCCAAGCTTATGTGCCAAAATGAAAGTGCAGGGGCTAAGCTTCAGTATCAGCTTGTTAAAGAAGAATTACCAAAAGTAGCGGAAGAAAAGGGGAATTTCTGATTATGCCGGATATCAAATACGAAATCAAAGAAACCCTCGGCGTGCTTTCCGAAGGTTCAAAAGGATGGAGTAAAGAGGTAAATCTTATTAGTTGGAACGACAGGGAACCCAAGTATGACATCAGAGAGTGGTCTCCTGACCACTCAAAGATGGGTAAAGGGGTTACTCTGTCAAAACAGGGAATTGAAGGCATTAAAAGAACTACTGTCAGATATCGAAGTTTGAGAATGAAAGAGATTTAACTTACAGGGAGGTGGTAAGTCTGAGCGATAAACAACTAGTAAATTATGACAAAGATCAGTACGGGGAACTATACCGTAAGCATATCTTGGAACAATACAAAATTTAGGTTGAAATGGCTGATAGAGTCAGCCAACGAAGAATGACGGCAAATTCATTTTTTATTACGATAAACACCTCATTACTAACGGTGTTTGGGCTTTTTAAGAGTGAAATGCCTTTTTGGTGGCTGTTAATGCCAGGCATCGGGCTAATAGTATCATTTGCGTGGTTTTCGATTTTGCACAGCTATAAACAACTCAATTCAGCAAAATTTAAAGTAGTGCATGAGACAGAGAAACTTCTGCCATTGGCTCTTTACGATTATGAATGGGTAAAACTTGATAATGGTAAACGAAAGCGTACATATTGGCCATTATCTCATATTGAAAAGATTATACCGGTACTGTTTGCAATAATTTATATGCTGATAGTTGCTGCAAAGTTATTATTCTAGGGAGGGATTATTATGCCGAGTTTAAAAATCTATGATTTATTTATCAGTCATGCTTGGACATATAATGATGAATATTACAAAATGGTGAATATGTTAAAACAAGCCCCTTTATTTACCTGGCGAAATTATAGTGTACCTGAACATGACCCATTGAAAGCTAAAACAGATGCACAACTTTATGCTGCGTTGCAAAATCAAATAAGGCCGGTTAATGCTGTGATTGTACTGGCGGGGATGTACGCAGCCTACAGGAAATGGATTGAGGCTGAAATTGAAATTGCAAAAAGCTTCAAAAAGCCAATTTTTGGCGTTAAGCCTTGGGGGCAATGCGGTGGTGCCGAAGATTGTCCAGGATAGTGCAAAAACCGTAGTTGGATGGAATACCGCGTCGATTGTTGAGGCAATTAGAAAATATTCTTTATAGCAATTAGTTATTCCCTGATTGAAAACGACTAGTATAAAAAGAGTAGCCGGGGGAAATGTTCTTTATTCTGAAGGCAGGGGTTGAGGTAAGGGATATATTTATAATAACTCTAATTGTATGAAAATTATGGTATAATTTAAGTGTACTTGTTAAATAAAGGTGCACTTATTTTATTTTCAGGGGGTATTAAAGCGATAATGTACCTTATCGATAAGAAAAATAACCGGCTTGCAAAGATAGAAGAGAAAACCTTTTCAGAACTCGGGTTTAAGGAAAGGGAACATCTGCAGGAGTGGCTGGCAAATGAACCTGCAGTATTTGGAGAAGATTTGCTCATTATTCAAAAAGAATTTGACGGCTTTGCTGATACCAGGGAACGGCTGGACCTTTTAGCGCTGGATAAAGAAGGCAACTTGGTGATTATTGAAAACAAGCTGGACGATTCCGGTCGGGATGTAACCTGGCAGGCCTTGAAATATGCATCTTACTGTTCCAGCTTATCCAAGGAAGAAATCAGAGCTATATTTCAGGACTATCTTACCAGGTGTGGAAGCGGAGAAACAGCGGAAGAAAAGCTTTGTGAATTTTATGGGAAGGAATACGATGAAATTTCGCTGAACAAAGGCACCGGGCAGCGAATTATCCTGGTTGCTGCGAAATTCAGGAAAGAAGTTACTTCCACTGTTTTATGGCTTATGAACTATAATATCCGCATCCAGTGTTTCCGGGTAACCCCTTATAAAAAAAACGACGAGTTATTCCTTGATATCGAACAGATTATACCAATGAAGGACGCTGAGGATTATGTGATTAAAATGGCTGAAAAAGCCCAGGATGATATCATGATTGAGAACAGATTGAAAAGTTCCGATGCGTTACGCTTGGAATTCTGGACAGCTTTGCTTAAAGAGATGGCCAAGAAAAGCGAGTTGTTTAAGAATATCAGTCCGAAAAAAGATAACTGGATAAATGCAGGTTCGGGCATAGCGGGAGTACCTTTTACATTCGCTATTTCAAAAGCATATGCAAGAGTAGAGCTTTATATAGATACAGGGGAAAAAGCTGAGAATAAGAAGCTGTTCGACTATTTGCATCAAAACAAAGAGGCTATCGAAACAGTATTTGGAGAAGCATTAACCTGGGAACGTTTGGATGATAAAAGGGCAAGCCGGATAAGCTCCAGTATTGACAAAAATTCTTATGACAGGGAGAATTGGGATTTTATCATTCCAGAACTAACAGAACGTATGGTGCGTTTTGAAAAAGCTCTGAGGGATTATCTGAAGAAATATAAGAAGTAAATGGATTTAGTGATATCAGGAGTGAAGAAAAATTGAGAATTGCTTTGATTTCATGCACCAGCAGAAAAAAAGCATATAAATGCCCAGCAAGAGACTTATATTCAGAAAGCCCGCGGTTTCGGTTGGCATATGCTTTGGCAAAGCTTGTTACAGATAAAATATTTATTCTTTCCGCAAAATATGGCTTAGTGCCGGAGGATATGATTATTGAACCTTATAACGAAACCTTAAAAGATAAAAGTGCCCAGGAACGGCGAGCATGGGGAGACATGGTGCTAAACGAATTACGAAAAGTTTCCGACTTAGAACGCGATGAGTTTATTGTTTTGGCCGGCGAAGTTTATCAAGAAAATCTGCTGCCCCATTTGGTTCATTTTTGGCTTCCTCTCAAAGGCAAGAGGCAAGGAGAATGGATTCCGGAGTTAGAGAGACTGATTAGGCTTGAAAGCGAATCAGATAAAGTGATAGTTCTTCATATGCTTTTCAATGGTCTGTCGCGATTGGATTGGACGATGATAAATCGGATTCCTTATCAAAATGGTATATACATCATGTTTGAAAAGGGCGAAAGCTACCATGGCATGGATAGAATAGTTCGCATAGGTACCCACCGGGGTCAAGACCGTTTGTTGAAAAGGTTAAGAGACCATTTTGTGAAAGAGGATGCTGATGGCAGTATTTTCCGTAAAAATATCGGTCGTGCTTTTTTGAAAATGACTTCGGATCCATATTTACAAGTGTGGGAAATTGATATGCATAATTCTGCAAATGAAAGAAACTATGGACACTTAATAAATGAAGAGTTTGAAACGGAACTTGAGGCAAAAATTGGCCGATATTTAAGGGACAACATCACCTTTGTCTGTTTTCCGGTTGATGAAGAAGCTGAGCGGTTGAGGTTAGAAGAAGGTATTATTGCATCACTTAACAGGCATCCATTATTTGGCCCGAGCAGCAATTGGCTTGGTTTGAATAGCCCTATGCCGGAGATTGCAAGCAGCGGTCTTTGGAATAGACAGGGTTTGCTGGGACAACCTTTATCTGATGAAGAATTAGAGCGGGTTAAGTGGCTTGCCAGATTTGGAAACGATAGTTACAGAAACAATACGGGGCGTAGAGCACGTGTACAAAGAGCAGAGGATAGTGTCAGGGTGGCTGTTGAAGCTACGGGTTCACAAGGGAAAACAGCTGATGATGTAAGGCAGTACATAGAAAAATTGTTGCAGGAAGCAAAGGTGATAGGCGAAGACTATATTGATTTGGTTTCAGGGGATATTCATAAGCAGATGGGCATGAAAAACAGGATGCCGCAGATATGCCGGATTATGTATGAGAAAATGATGCCTGGCGATAAAGTTTTACATACTACTCCCAGCGGTAAAAGTTCGACTATAAAAATCAGGTATGACCTCAGAAATAGATAAGGGTGAGAAATAGCGTAATAATAATTCCTGCTAGCAAAAGAGGTGCGGAAAAGTGGCTGTTAATTATAAAAAGTGCCCTAAATGCGGGTCTAAGAATTCGGTTAAAATTGTATATGGCATGCCAAGTTTTAAGCTTTTCCAGGAAGCCGAAGCCGGAAAAGTAAAATTGGGCGGCTGCTGCATTATAGAGGGCAGTCATGAATACTACTGCAAGGATTGTAACAATGAGTGGAACCGGGAGCAGGCACTTGACATCGCATACGGCCAGATCAAAGGGCTTAAAGCATCAGTGGGTGGTTACTTCGGTGGTTATTATCGTGTAACTATTGATTTGACAAATCTTAAAACTACATGGCTGTTCAACGAGGGCGGTTCTGAAGAAACCAGTAAAAGATACATTCGAACAAAAACAGCAGAAGAATTCATTAAGTGTTTAAAAGAAATTGATTTGCTGAATTGGAAAGCCAGGTACATAGAACCCGGAATCTGTGATGGTACTCAATGGAGCATTGAAATAATTACTAGCGGGAGAACCGTAAAAAAGTATGGCAACAATAAGTTTCCGGAAGAATGGAAGCAATTCTGCAAGATGATAAAAAGAATAACCGAAAAGGAATTCAGGTGAAAGTGATGAAAGCCTTTCAGATAAAAATTGAATTAATTGATTCCGAACCGCTAATATGGAGAAGGGTAGTTATCCCGGCGGATGTTACCTTCAGACTCCTGCATGACACAATACAATTTTCAATGGGTTGGCGGGATTATCATCTTTATGAGTTTGAGCTCCCGCAAGAGAAACTCAGAATTACAAATGACGAAGAATCCTATGAGGAATTTAAATTTTACTCTGCCAAGTACAAAAGCAAAAAGCCAACAAAGAAGGAAGATACCCATGGTATTATAGCCAGGATAATTGAAACAACTATCAGGCAGCCTCAGACGGTCAAAATTGATAACTATCTGGAAAAATATAAGACACTAGAGTACATTTACGACTTTGGCGACTACTGGAGACATAAAATTGAACTGGAAAAAACCATAGAAGATTATGAGTTTGGTTACCCTACAATACTTGCGGGCGAGGGCGCTTGTCCGCCGGAAGATGTAGGTGGCCTTGGCGGTTATAAAGAATTCCTTGAAGCATGGAATGACCCTAAGTACCCGGAACATGAATCAATGCGGCAATGGGGAGAAAGCCAGCATTACAGGGAATTTGACATTGACTTTAGGAATGATTTGCTCAAGACATGCTTGAAAATCAAAAAAGTAAGGTGACAGGAGAAAACGGCGTTAAATTTCTGAAGAAAAAAATTAAGGTTCCAATGGACATTTGCTGCCATAAGATACGGTTATTTGAAACGCGTAATATCCACTGATTGGAGGGAGAGTATGCCAAAAGCACGAAAGATGTTGAGTGACTGGGATGCGCCGTATCTCCAGGCGCTGGTGAAATTAATTGAAACTCAGAGCAAGGCAACGCTTGCGCATTGGGCAGTTGATTATGCCGAGCGAGTAATTTTGCCGCTGTGGAGCAAGTACTATCCGGATGACCTGCGTCCGCAAAATGCACTGAATGCCGGCAGGGAGTGGTTGTCGGGAGCAATAAAGCTGCCGCAGGCGAAAACGGTAATCCTCGAGTGCCACACGGCCGCGCACGAAGCCGGCGGGAATCCTGTTGCGCAAGCCGCTGCCAGGGCGATCGGTCAATCTGCGTCGACTATCCACTCAGCAAGGCACTGTATCGGATTGCCGCTATACGGGGCGGTAGCAGTTGCCTATGACACGCTTGGAATAAAGGTTCCATGGGCGCAGCTGGAGGAATGCGCTGCCGACGAGTGCGGACGTATGCATGACGCGCTGCGTGACGTTGCTGTAGAGAACGAACCAAACCCGGCGAAAATCGACTGGAAATGCTGAGTATGAGCCATCGGAGGCCGGGACATTTGATGTTAAAATGATTAGGGGTGATGTTATGGACAGTTTTGTAAAATTATATATAACGGTCAAAAAAGTTTGCAATCCAATTAACGATTTTTACCTGTCGGCAGAACTCTCTCCCTAATTTAATTATAGCATGCATTTAATGGAAGAAATAGACTGTTTATTTTTGTGCCCTTCCGCTAAAATATTGTATAAATAATGGTCAGAAGTGGCTTGCTTCAAAGGCTAAACAAGCTATTTATTAATGCTCGAGGAACAGATAATGGCATCAAGGCCGATTGAAAATTGACCCACTCGAAAAAGCACTTCTTCGGGAGGGCTTTTTTTTGACCAAATATTTATAGGCAATAAAAAACAATTAAAATTCGATAATAATTTATTGATAAACGATAAAAATTTGTTAAAATCAAATCAATAAGCAATAAGTGGAGGTGCTTTTATGCAACGAGAAACACTCTTTTTAAAGATATCTGTCATCCTTATGGGGCTTCCTGTCCTCGCTTCATGTATTTATTTGTTGCCTGGCATAGCTGAATTTTTTGCAGAATTGAATCCAAAGTTGGCTTTTTTGCAATATCCCTTTTTAATCGGTTTGTATGTAACAGCGATAGTATTTTTCGCAGCGTTGTACCAGGCTTTAAAACTATTGAGTTATATTGACAGGAACCAGGCGTTTTCGGACTTATCCGTAAAGGCGTTAAAGAATATAAAAACCTGTGCCCTTACCATCGGTGGCTTATATGTGGCATTTATGCCGCTCTTATATCTCATGGCAGAGGCAGACGACGCTCCGGGAATGATACTGATCGGCTTGATTATTATTTTTGGCTGCCTGGTGATTGCTGTCTTTGCCGCTATTCTTCAAAAATTGTTGAAAAAGGCCATAGACATAAAATCAGAAAACGATTTGACGATCTGAGGTGAATTACATGGCGATTACAATTAATATCGATGTGATGCTGGCCAAAAGGAAAATGAGCGTCACAGAACTTGCGCAGAGGGTTGGCATAACGATGGCTAATCTTTCCATATTGAAAAACGGCAAGGCAAGAGCGATTCGGTTTTCCACACTGGAGGGGATTTGCAAGGCTCTGCAATGTCAGCCCGGAGATATTTTGGAATACAAAAGTGACGAAGACAATCAGGAAGAAAGGGAGGTATAACCATGGATACCGGCAATCCGATTATTGAAAATATGGCTAACCCCCGTGAGCTGGAGCGAATGTTTAGAAAAGACCCCGAAGGTTTTAAAAAGGCATTCTCAGACGCTTGGAGACAAAACCCCGATTCGCAGGTTCTTGCCGTTTGGCATGAAAGATTGTATTTCCAAGAGACGGCAGGTACAGATAAAGCTCCCTGGCTCCGGAAAGATTTCTTAATCATGGGCCTTTTAGCGATTTTGGCCGGAGTAAGCACCAGAATACTTCTGCACTTTGCCGAACAGCAGGCAATAGCCCCTATTAACCTTGTTTTTGGCATAATTCCCTTTATTGCTGCCTATTTTGTATACAATAATACCCCGAAAAAAAATATTCTTTGCACCCTTGCATCGTTATTCCTAATCGCCGGATTTTATCTTAATATGCTGCCCTTGGAGCATAAAGACAGTATTATCCTGGCTTATATGCATCTCCCCGTTTTCTTATGGGTATTATTGGGGCTTGCATTTACAGGAAATGAATATGGTTTAGGCAGTAGAAGATTAGCTTATCTTAAGTTTAATGGGGAATTCTTAATTCTCTACGTCATTATGGCAATCAGCGGAATGCTGCTGACAGCATTAACCACGCAGTTATTTAGGTTTGTCGGCATGGATATAAAGGAATTCTATTTTAAAAATGTCGTTGTATTTGGTGCTGCGACTCTCGCTGTTGTAGCTGCATACCTGGTATCAAGGAACCTTAAACTTGCTAAAAATATTGCGCCATATATAGCCAAAATTTTTAGTCCTCTTGTGCTGGCTACATTGCTGGTCTATCTTATAACGGCTATTTTGGTCGGAAAAAATCCATTCTTGGACCGTGATTTCCTCCTAGCCTTCAACGGAATACTCCTCAGTGTATTGGCCGTCACCATATTCTCCATTACCGAAAGTGGCACAGACGAGAAAAAGAACATTTCCGATTATATAAATTTTGCCCTGATTGTTCTTGCTCTTTTCATTGACAGTGTGGCTTTATCAGCCATATTGTTCAGGCTTTCTTCTTTCGGGATTACGCCCAACAGAGTTGCTGTTTTAGGTGTAAACATACTTATCTGGGCCAATCTGATTTGGGTTATGCTCTCCTCTATGCGTTATCTGCGAAACAAAACCGGACTTTCAACGATCCAGGATGCCGTTACTAAGTATTTGCCGGTCTACGGGCTTTGGGCAGCTTTTGTTACATTTACTTTTCCTTTAATTTTTTAGGTTCATTAGAAAGAATCCAATGGGAGTTTGCTGCCATTAGATCGTTCAGGAAGCAATAAATAAAGGATTGGCAATGAAATGATTGAAATAATGCAGGATACCGAATACACCGGAATTGACTGTGGTAACATATCCAGTGTTTTCTTTTGCTTGCTTTTTACAGTCCGAAGCACGTTGAGACAGTCGTCTTGATAGAGCGGAAGTAGCTTGGTATCAGCGGTTTTCAGGGTTTTGGGATAATTTGCTAGTGTGTTTTATGTTTCCTTGGACGTATGATTCAAGGGAACTTTTTGTTTAGGGGGTCGCACTTTTACGCAGAATTAAACAAATACGCGTAAAGAAGGAGGGTTTTGCGTATTTGTATATGTAATTAGGGGGAAACGACCCCCTCTAAAATATAGAGTTTTGATGGATGGATCAAATCGAGTGACAGTGTCGCTCAAAAGAAAACACAACCCATAAAGCCGTGCACCGCAAGGCTCTATTAGCTTTTGGGAGGAAACGGATATGCTTCCGTGGGCGGGGAAAGAAAACAGGAGAGGTTGGCCAATCCATCCTTGGGGTATACCATTGATATCGAAAAAGTAAGAAACGCCTATTTGAGCACCAAGGAAAATCCGGCGGAAGAGAATATCTTCCGGCAGCTAAGGCTAAATCAATGGGTCAAACAGTGCACTCGCTGGATGCCGATGGAAAAGTGGGATGACTGTGCCTTTACGATCAATATTGACTCCCTGAGAGGCAGGGAGTGCTTCGCCGGCCTTGACCTTTCCAGTACCACGGATATCACGGCCTTAGTATTGGTATTCCCGCCAAGGACAGAGGCGGAGAAGTATATTGTTCTTCCGTATTTCTGGATTCCCGAAGATAATTTACATCTTCGCGTTAGGAGGGACCATGTTCCCTACGATATCTGGGAAAAGCAAGGCTTTCTTAAAAAAACCGAGGGAAACGTTGTTCATTACGGATTTATCGAAACCTTTATCGAGGAGCTGGGACAAAATACAACATCAAGGAAATCGCCTTCGACCGCTGGGGAGCTGTGCAAATGGTGCAAAACTTAGAGGGTATGGGATTTACGGTTGTGCCGTTTGGCCAAGGATACAAGGATATATCTCCGCCCTCGAAGGAATTAATGAAGCTAACTCTGGAGAAAAAAATCGCCCATGGGGGGAACCCGGTGCTGCGTTGGATGATGGATAACATCTATGTGAAAACGGATCCCGCGGGAAACATAAAGCCGGACAAAGAAAAAAGAACCGAGCGTATTGACGGTGCTGTCGCTTTAATTATGGCATTAGATAGAGCGCTCCGACATTTGGATCATGGAAACATTTATGATAAACGCGGGCTGTTAATACTTTAAAGAAAGAGTATGATAGAGACGACGAATGAAATAATGAACAGTCGTAGGATAATGTGCATTCAATTCGAGCTGCAGTGTCTGGAGCGAGAGATAGCAATTAGGGCTTTTTTAATAAGCTAGTACATGGTATAATTTAACAAACGGAAGAAATTAAGGGTGATCGAAAAATGATTACGGAGCATATCGTTCAATCCATGACGGAGAGAATTGTACATTCTTTCTCCCCAGAAAAAATTATTGTCTTTGGTTCTTGGGCGCGTAATGAAGCCACCGAAGATAGCGATATTGATTTTTTGGTTATTACCTCTTATAACGGCTCCAAAAGAGATATCCAAGTAGCCATTAGAAGAGAACTAAAGGGATTCGGTGTTCCTAAAGACGTTATTGTCGCTACAAGAGAAGAGATCGAGGAAAAACGAGATTTACCCGGATATCTTTACGGAACCGCACTACGAGAGGGGAAAGTCGTCTATGAGCGAATCGAGTAATAGACAACTGGCATTACGCTGGTTGGAGTATGCGAGAAATGATTTACAGGCAGCGTCCGTAATTCTTTCACGTGATGACGTGGCTCCTCGAACCGCTTGTTTTCTGGCCCAGCAAAGTGCTGAAAAAGCCTTGAAAGCTATTCTAGTATTAAAAGGATTGAATGTAATAAAAACTCATGACCTTGATGCAATAACCGAAAAATTGCCGAAAAATGAGAGTACAGTGTTTGAAAGTCTTGATTTAACGTGGTTAACTGAATGGAGTGTGGAATCTCGTTATCCTGGAGATTGGCCGGAAGCTTCAAGCGAGGATGCCAAAAAAGCAGTAGCAATAGCCACGGAAGTCCTCGATGTTAGTACCAGTTTTTTTTTAGCAAATGAGCATATATTGCGCCACTTTGATACCAAATACGAAGCTTTTTAGATTAATTACCCATACATGTTTAAGAAGGCCAATTATAGCCTGTACCAAACAGTATGGGCTGTTTTTATGCCTTTTTGAGAAAGTTGAAGCTGAGGAGGTGACAAAAACTTGCACTTCTTACAACGGATAAAGTTCCTCTTCGGTCAGGGCTTCGATGATTATATCCAACGTTTCCTTGCCGGTGAAGACGTGCCCGACATCAATCATCCAGGCCAGGTCGACTCTCAAAAAGCCATGAAATACACGGCTGTTTTTGCTTGTGTCAGGGTTCTTTCCGAAAGCTCGCTGCAACTCCGGTTATGCTTTACCGAAAGCAGGAGAACGGAGACCGGGAGACGCGAAATGATTTAGCCGTCTATGACGTTCTTCATAACCAGACCAACGAAGAAATGTCTCCGTTTAACTTCAAAGAAAGCTGCATGGTGGCTCTTAACCTGGGCGGGAACTCGGTCAGCCAAAAGCTAGTCAACAAATATGGTGATCTCGTGGGTCTTTACCCTTATGAGTGGCCCAAGGTGACCATCACTCGCGATCCCACCACGAGCAGATTGGTTTATAAAATCAGGGACGGAACCAAACAACTGGATCTGCCGAGGGATCAAGTTTTCCATATTTCCGGGCTCAGTATGGACGGAGTGGTTGGATTATCTCCCATTGAATATGTTTCTTCTGCCATTAAGCTCGGTTTATCCTACGAGCGATTCGGAACCAACTTTTATAAAAACGGGGCCAATTCCTCCGGGGTGATTGAATATCCAGGCACCCTTGCCGAGCAAGCCTATGAGCGTTTGAAGAAGGACTTTGCGAGGAGTTATCAGGGGCTGGCGAACACCGGGAAACCCATCATCCTGGAAGGCGGGGCGAAGTTTACCCAACTCATGATCAAGCACGCGGACGCCCAGCTCATCGAGAGTAAGAAATTTCAACTGGAAGATATTGCTCGGATTTACCGGGTACCGCTTCACCTCATTCAGAATCTTGACCGGGCCACGAACAATAATATTGAGCATCAGAGTCTGGAGTTCGTCATGTACACCATGCTCCCCTGGTTCAAACGCTGGGAAGAAAATATCAAAATGCAACTGTTATCCCCGCTGGAACGAAAAGCGGGGTTTTATATTGAGTTCAAAGTGGAAAATCTCCTGCGAGGGCCAGCATTGCTTCGGTGATTGCCATGGCCGGCGACATTGTGTATATGCCGAAACGCCATGATGATGATTCACAAGGCCTGGACATATGGGGTGGGAAACGCCAACGATTTCAGAAAACTGGCCGATGATATGGACAAAATCGACGAGAGCATCTTAGTAACCTATGAAACCAAAACAGGACTGGAGAAAGAGAAGATTATGGAAATGGTCAATACCCCGGTCAATCCTCCGGTGTATGCCCAACCCAAATCGAAGGACGAAAGAAAGTTTGCGACTTTCGGGGAACAGCTGCGCGCCGTCGTGGAAGCGGCCAAACCCGGTGGGACGATTGATCCCAGACTCTCCATTAAAGCGGCTTCGGGACTTAATGAATCCGTAGGCAGCGACGGCGGTTTCTTGGTGGAGGAGGACTTTACCAAGGAGTTACTTAAACGGACCTACGAAACCGGCGTATTAGCCAGCAAGTGCAACAAAATTCCTTTAAGTACGGCCGCCAACTCCATGAAAATTAACGGCGTCGATGAAACCAGCCGCAAAAACGGATCCCGCTGGGGTGGGATCCAGGCCTATTGGGAAGGAGAAGCGGATGCCTTAACCGGAAGTAAGCCCAAGTTCCGGCAAATGGAGCTCAACTTACGAAAGCTCAC
>NZ_JAFLRH010000027.1 GCF_017310645.1 Paradesulfitobacterium ferrireducens
ATTACCTTTTGTAGATGGAGGGTTTATTTAGTGTACCCTTTTTTCTAAAAATCAACTAAATCATGGAAATCACCTTCCTATATTTTTTCGGTAAATTACTTGACTTTTACCGCAGTCTTGCACCCCGCTCCGGGGCAGATTGATTATGCTTAATATAACAAGTAAGGAGCAGAGCTAGGCTCGTCTATTCATACTCAAATACACCCTCCAGAAACCCATAACGTCCGTGATTCTTATCATGCGTGAATTCAATAACTTTAACATGCGATGCGTTCCCGATAACCGAGTCCAACATAGGCAGCTTTTCTTTCTGTTCGATTATGATAATCTGTGTGGCAGAGGTAGTTGCATTCGACTTGCCTTTATCATTATATATTGAGAGCAGGTACTCAAGAAGCCCTGCCTTCATTGTATCTCCCTTAAACTCGGATTCGGAAAGCTGACTCAGCGGAGAATCGACAACAAGAAGTCCGGGCGAATATTCTCCATATTCTGCTAAATACTCGACCAGGGTGAGAGCAAGAACGGTATTAAGGAATCCGCAATAACCACCGCCATTAGAAAGTGCTTTTTCTCTGCCACCCACCTCTAAATCAAAGGTGTTCATATTCAAGCGGGCAGAACCAGCACCCTCGTAATGGCAAGCTTTAAGAATGGCTATCAGTTTTTCTCCAAAAGCCTGTAAGGTATTGGAATCGAAGAAGTGGTCTATGTCATACTTAATTTCGGCTGGTTCCGGCTCAGTTTCTTTTTCAGTTAGTTCTTTGTTAAATGTTCGCTCTTCATTTTGAATGACCTCCAGTTCCTTGTTGAGTTCCACAATATATCGGTACATACTCAATTTTTCCTTTAGCTCGGTCAACCGCGGCTTCAATTCCAATGAAACGCCAGTATCAATACTGCGCTTTCTATTTTCAAGCTCTTTAATAATAGACCCAATAGATACTCGTTTTTCTGCTATATCACGTTCGGCTTTCTCTAATTCCGTCAAGTGAACACGGATGTGCTGCAATTCGGCCCGCGCGGCATCAATGTACGAAGAATCACCAGATACCTGAACTTCGCTGTCACAAAACGGGCAGCGCTCAGGTATAGGCAAAAGCGAGTGTGCTAAATTGCCGTCAACCACAAACTCTAGGCGCTTAATATCTGATAGGTACTGACTACGAAGTGCCGTAAAACGGTCAGCAAGCGTATCGCACTCGGTAAGTCGACCGTTATTTGCATATATCTCGCTCATTAGCCATTTACTCTGCTCAATATTGCTATTGATTCTTCCTTGCAGTTCCTCTATTTCACGGGTAATGTTATCTATCTCGGTGCTAAAATCATCAAATGTGTATCCTGCGAAAACTAGGCTATTTGCCTCCAATCTGCGTTGCATCTCAAGAAGTTCGCCTTCGCGCTGTGCAAACCTACCTACGGTGCTTTTGATATAGTCAATTACAGCATTGCGCTTTGCAGTCCGAATTTTTTTGTCTTCTACAACCTCATTACTATCGGCATCCATGCCGGTCATTAGAAATAGAACCGTTGCTTTCGAAGCAGTTTCAGCCATACTTGGCATAACGGACGGATTAATAAGGACAGACGATGTCCGAGCGATATGCTCCTGTTTGATGAAGAACATAGGTAACATATTCCGCCAAGTAAGTTGCTGCACCTTGCCAGCCTTTGTTGCTAGAATCTGATGTGGCTCATTTATACCAATCATTTGAAGCCATACACTGCTAATATTGTATTTTGCAGTGTGTCCAAGGCTATAAGCTCTATGCTCAAAATTCGGGTCTGTGCCAGACAGTGTTATCTTATTTTCGCCTAATCTACGTTCAAAGATAACCGTTCCGTTAGGGGTCCGCGTGAACAGCTTAAATTTATCGTATCCGAGGTCCGGATCAAAACGGAATGGTTTATTTTTTCTCGGTTCAAACCCAAAAAGATAATCAATACACTCGACAATATAGCTTTTGCCAGTATTCGACGGACCCACAATAAAGTTCAGCCCATCACTGAACTCAATAGTAGATGGTTTTTTCCCCCTGCCAGTTACAACCAGCCTTTCAATGAAGAACCCTGCCATAGCATTATCCTCCCCCAAGAGACGCTATAGTGCACCTGTTGATCATTTCACTAAGTGCCCTACCAGATTTACCTCGTGTTTTAATCAGAACCTGCGTCGCCGTTTCATAATAGGCATCAGCGTATTCGCTATTCAGACTTAACATAAATTCCAGACCGTTTTGGTTAAGGGTATATTCAAAACCCTTCGCCGTCTGCGACACGTTAATTAGTCCGTCCAGTACAAGCCGTTTTATAGCGCACTTTATCAATTCACGGCTTGATGCATATTCCCCAAACCTATATTTATTTTCACCGTGCAAATTGGAGTCTGTTATACCGAAATCGGAGGAGTACACGGTGATGAAGTCAAGCGCGGCAATCTCCTCTACATTAAGTGGTTTTTTGTGCGCAGCCTCCAAAAGTATCAATATTCTGAGCGAGGTCTCAAAATCTGATCCTAAAAGAGCGTTCATCGTTTCACCCATTTAAGTTTGTTGTCGTTGACCAAGAAATGACATACACCCTTTTTTATCCTGTTACTTATCCAGTGCGGTGAGCGGCTTAATATGTATTGATTGACTTGAATAATTACCGCTTGCTCCATAACGTTAAGCATCCTTTCATAACCGTTGGGGAAAGATTTTCGTGCTGTATTATTGACTCCGGCGAATGTTTCGTCCTTAAGAACATTAAACTGGTTTGCGTATTTACCTGAATATAGTTCGCTTACACCGCGTCGAATAGAATCTGCCGCAAAATAATCTATACGGCGCTCATTTCTATCCTCTTGGTACTCATCAAATTGGGCCAGGTGTGACTCGCAGAAGTCAGCTATACCTTCTTTGTCGCCGTAAGCAGCGTACAGTTCGCTGATATATGGTTGTTCCTCTTTTAATGGCTGTGCAGGCGGGTCAATCTTTTTCGGTGCAGGGAGATCACGAATTAAAGCATCAATTGTGTCTAGTTTTTCGAATGGGTCATCACTTTTTTTCTTTTTAGCGGCAGTCTTTGGCTGCGATTGGTTGTCGTCTTTTTTGTTAGTCCCGTTACAGAGCGCAAGTAGGTATACCTCGGCTAAATATAAGGCATCGCTCTTTCTTTGCTGGTATGCCTGTTTCAATGAATCCCGCTTTCTCCTTTTAATATCCGATGAATCTCTAACGAGAGTGTCAATATCATCAAGAACGCTCGGACGAACACTGTTTGGAATGTTGGGTATTAAATTCGCTTCAAAATATCCGGATATTATTTTCTTCGCTTCTTTACGCTGCGCGATTTCCTTAATCTTTTGGTTGATTTCCCATTCGCCGTTTTTAAGTTGAGAAGTCATTGACGGATTAATGTCGGGTATCCCCTCTTCACCGTTGCCTAAAGCTATGTAAACAACAGCGTCGAGAAGTAGTTTGTAGAATGCATATACTTGGGACAAATCTATTTCATTATTCTTTCGCTTTGCTTCGGCATCGGATTGGAACAATTTCTTTTCCGTGTCGAAGTTTTTTATTTGGGCCTTTTTGTTCATCCGTCCTCGAATTACTTCCGCGAAAGTGCGAATACACAAGGATTGACCGCTCATCACGATGCCTCCGTTCTGAAAATTTATATAAATTTTGTTCAAATTGCACGTAAATCCAATTTTCGAGAACCCAAGGTATTATTCAAGTCGACAGGTGTGTGATGTAGAAATTTCCATTTACTTTAATATTGTATTTTACCTTGCTGTTACAGTCAATTAATGATTTGCAAACGCAAACGACTATGGATATGGAAGGGAGGAGTCACAGTTATAAACAAAGTCGAAAACTGGACCATAAGCAGGTGATATTAGCACAGACAACAAGGCCATCGAAATTTTAAAAAACTGCGTAACCGGAGTTGCCATGAATGCGGAGGACAAACTGAACATCTCGGTGACATTGCTGCATCTCAAGTAACAAGTTAATAGCAAAAATCAGTATCTGGACAAGCCGAAAGGCTCCCGTTTAAAAAAACGGCGAGTTTTTTGGCTGATTATCATGCCCTTTTCTCGTCGGGAAAGGGCTCTTTTTATGCAAATCAATGACAATCAGCAGACAATCACACCATGTTACATCCCAATCGCCGAACAGCAAATCCCCGTCACCAAAGAAGTCTACCGAGCCTTCAAGCGTCCGGCATGGGCGGAACGCAAACGCAAGGAACGGGAAAAACGCTGCCGTGATGAAAACGGCAACCGCTGCACCAAGAGCTGTCGTGTTTGCGATTTAGAGCGGGCGAAAAAAGGATTGCCGCCAATAGAGCGGACAGGCAGTGTTCTATCGCTGGACAAGTTCACCGAAGAGGGCTTTGAAGTAGCCGACCCCGTGGATATTGCTGAGCTGGTTGCGGACAAGCTGCTCCTCGAAGAATTGTACGCCGCCTTGGAGGAACTGGACCCGGACAACCGCAGAATCATGGAACTTTTCGGCATCGGCAAATCGGAGCGAGAAATTGCCGCCGACATTGGACTATCTCAGAAAGCAATAAACAAAAGGAAAACCAAGTTGTTTGCCCAGTTGCGGGAACGCCTGAAAGATTTTATCTGATTTCGGTACTCAAAACGCCCTCGAGTGTCCTGTGGATATCAGAGGGCAACATCAAAAAAGAATTTTTCTAAACCGGTACTCAACCTTCCATCTTCTGTCCTGTGGATGGTGAGGGAAGAAAAACCGCCCTCGGAACGGAGGTTTAAAAATGCAAACACAGGCAAAACAAACCGACACCGAATGCCGCGACTCTGCCTTGGACGAGGAACTGGCAGATGTCCTTACGGCGATCAGCGTGGTGTCAAAACGCCTGGCCCGGAAGCTGAGCACGCTTTCACGACAGGACAAGCAAGAAATGGAAGGAGGGAAAACAGATGAGCAAGATGAGTGAATTATCCCTTGCGGTAACGGAACTGAAGCGCTGTGGCGAAGCGCTGATCTCCATATCGGAGTCGCTGGCTGGCTGGTTCAGCGGCGATGAGAATGATCGGATAGCGGATCAGTCGAAAGCGGAAGCCCCTGGGCCGGAGGAAAAACCTCTCACCCTTGAGGCGGTCAGAGCAGTGCTTGCAGAAAAAAGCCGAGCAGGTCATACCGCCGAGGTGCGGGCGCTCCTGGAAAAGCATGGTGCCGCGAAGTTGTCGGAAATCAACCCGGCGGAATACCCCGCACTGCTTGCGGAAGCCGAGGTGCTGGGAAATGGGTAAACATGCGCTTCTTTCGGCTTCCTCTGCTCATAGGTGGCTCAACTGCCCGCCTTCCGCCAGGCTCTGCGAGAGTTACGAGGACAAAGGCAACGACTATGCCGCCGAAGGCACGGACGCCCACACACTCTGCGAGTACAAGCTTAAGACCGCGCTCGGCATCCGCACAAAAGACCCCACCGCCGACCTTACCTACTACAACGCGGAGATGGAGGACTGCGCCAACGGCTACGCCGCCTATGTCCTCGAACTGGTGGAAACGGCCAAGCAAAGCTGCTCCGACCCTGTTGTTCTTATCGAACAGCGGCTCGACTTCTCCAGGTATGTCAAGGACGGTTTCGGCACCGGCGATTGCGTGATTATCGCAGACGGAACATTTAACATCGTGGACTACAAGCACGGGCAAGGGGTACTGGTGGAAGCGGAGGACAATCCGCAGATGAAGCTGTATGCGCTAGGTGCCTTGGAAATCTTCGACGGAATCTACGACATCAATACAGTTTCCATGACCATCTACCAGCCCCGACGCGATAACGTGTCCACCCACACGGTGTTCAAGGAATCCCTGTACCAATGGGCGGAGGAAGTCCTGAAACCAGCAGCCGAACTTGCCTACGCCGGGAAGGGTGAGTTTTCTGCGGGAGAACATTGTCAGTTTTGCAAGGTCAAGCACGCGTGTCGTGCCAGAGCCGAACGCAGCCTGGAACTTGCCCGATACGACTTCGAGCTTCCTCCACTGCTGGAGGATGACGAGGTTGAGGATATCCTCGGGAAAATCGATGACTTAGTCTCATGGGCTAGCGACATCAAGGACTACGCTCTGCAGGCGGCCATCGGCGGCAAGCAGTGGAAGAATTATAAGTTGGTCGAAGGCCGTTCCAACCGCAAATACACGGATGAAGCAGCAGTCGCCGCGGCTGTCAGCGCGGCCGGTTATGACCCATATGAACGCAAGGTTCTGGGGATTACCGCCATGACCTCGCTGCTCGGAAAGAAGCGCTTCGAGGAAATCCTCGGCGACTATGTTGAAAAACCGTCGGGCAAACCAACGCTCGTGCCGGAGTGTGACAAACGTCCGGCAATCCATGCCGCTCAACAAGACTTCAGTGAATTTTAAGGAGGAAAATCGTATGCCTAACAACGCAAACAAAGTCAACAGCAATCCGATGAAAGTTATTACCGGCCCTGAAACTCGTTGGTCTTTTGCTAATGTCTGGGAGCCAAAAGCAATTAATGGCGGCACACCTAAGTATAGCGTCAGCCTCATCATCCCCAAGTCCGACACCCGTACCGTGGCCAAAATCAAGGCTGCCATAGAAGCCGCCTACCGTGAGGGCGAAGCCAAACTGAAAGGCAACGGCAGAACCGTACCGCCCCTTGCCGCTATCAAGACCCCCTGCGTGACGGGGACATCGAACGGCCGGACGATCCCGCCTATGCCAATGCCTACTTCATCAATGCCAACTCCGCAACCGCGCCTGGCATTGTGGATGCCGATCGTCAACCCATCCTCAATCGCTCCGAGGTTTACAGCGGCGTCTACGGCAGAGCAAGTATAAACCTATATGCCTTTAACAGTAACGGAAGCCGGGGCATTGCCTGCGGGCTCAACAACCTACAGAAAATCCGCGACGGCGAACCGCTCGGAGGCAAATCCAGACCGGAAGACGACTTTGCTACAGACCCCGACGAGGATTTCCTGTCGTGAGGGCCAGGCAAATAACCGCAGAGGGAGCAAATGCTGCTCCCCCTGCGGCAATAAAGCAATTGTCCGTGGATATAGAAACGTTCTCATCCATGGATTTGACGAAATCAGGTACCTACCGCTACTGCGAGGCGCCGGATTTTGAAATCCTCTTGTTTGGATACAGCGTGGACGGTGCTGCTGTTCAAGTTGTGGACTTTACGGCGGGAGAACAGCTCCCGCCCGAGGTCCTTGCCGCCCTGACAGACGATACGGTTGTTAAATGGGCCTTCAACGCCCAATTTGAACGCATCTGTTTATCCAAATGGCTGGGGCTACCCACAGGCCAGTATCTTAGCCCCCAGTCGTGGCGCTGTTCTATGGTCTGGTCGGCATACATGGGGCTGCCCCTCTCCCTGGAAGGGGTAGGGGCGGTACTGGGCCTGGAAAAGCAGAAGCTCAGGGAGGGCAAGGACCTTATCCGCTACTTCTGCCAACCATGCCAACCTACCGCCGCCAACGGCGGTCGCACTCGCAATCGGCCAACCGATGCCCCGGATAAGTGGACAGCATTCAAGGCTTACAACCGCCGCGATGTGGAAACCGAGATGGCCATTCAGGAAAAGCTGGCGAAGTTTCCTGTGCCGGAGAGCGTTTGGACGGAATACCACCTCGACCAAGAGATCAACGACCGGGGCGTAGCCTTGGATAGGGAACTCGTGCACCGCGCTATGGATGCCGATCAACGCTCACGTGCCGAACTTACACGCCTGATGCGCGAACTCACGGAATTAGAGAATCCCAACTCGGTGGCGCAGATGAAACAATGGCTTGCCGATAACGGCCTGGAAACCGACACCCTTGGCAAGAAAGCGGTAGCGGAACTTCTGAAAACAGCGCCGAAACCGCTCGGCGAAGTGTTGTCGCTCCGCCAACAGCTGGCCAAATCCTCGGTCAAGAAGTATCAGGCGATGGAGAACGTGGTATGCGCAGATGGACGCGCCCGTGGGATGTTCCAATTCTACGGCGCTAACCGCACTGGCAGATGGGCCGGCAGATTAATACAAGTGCAGAACCTGCCCCAGAACCATATGCCGGACCTTAAGCAGGCGCGAAGCCTTGTGAAAAACGGGGACTTGGCGGCATTGGAAATGCTCTACGACTCCGTGCCGGAGGTGTTGTCGCAACTGATCCGCACGGCTTTTGTACCGAAACCCGGCTGTAAGCTAATTGTGGCGGACTTCTCAGCGATCGAAGCGCGGGTCATTGCCTGGCTGGCAGGGGAAGAGTGGAAAATGGACGTTTTCGCAGGAGACGGAAAAATTTATGAGGCGACAGCTGCTCGCATGTTCCATGTGCCTATCGAATCCGTCACCAAAGGAAGCCCTCTAAGACAAAAAGCGAAACAGGCAGAACTCGCTTGTGGCTACGGGGGGGCCGTCGGCGCGCTGAAAGCCATGGGCGCATTAGAGATGGGACTTACGGAGGACGAACTGCAGCCGCTGGTGAAGGCGTGGCGAAACGCCAACCCCAACATCGTGCGGCTCTGGTGGGATGTTGATTGCGCCGCGATGACGGCGGTCAGAGAGCGGACTTCACCGGAAACACACGGTATCCGCTTTACTTACCAGAGCGGGATGCTCTTTATCACGCTCCCGTCCGGCAGAAAACTTGCCTATGTGAAGCCGCGCATCGGCGAGAATCGGTTCGGCTCGGAGTGTGTGACTTACGAGGGCGTGGGCGGGACGAAAAAATGGGAACGCATCGAAAGCTACGGCCCCAAGTTTGTAGAGAACATTGTGCAGGCAATCTCCAGGGATATCCTCTGCTATGCCATGCAGGCGCTTCGAGACTATTCTATCGTGATGCACTGTCATGACGAAATTATCATCCAAGCAGACCCTCGTGTGACAGTTGAAGCTATCTGCCAACAAATGAGCCATACACCGCCTTGGGCAAAGGGGCTTTTACTTAAGGCAGAGGGGTTTGAATGTGATTACTACAAAAAGGAGTGAGGTAATGAAACGAAACACAAACCAATATGTACTCGAGGAGAAAGTATCCAAACTTATCCTCCGTGACGGCACTATATCCCTGGTGCCAACAGACGCAATAGAAATCCTCAAACAATACACTTGGTGTCGCGAAGGCACGGGATACCTTATGAGCCGAACTCACGGAAAAACAGTAAAAATTCATCGCCTTCTTATGAACCCAAAGTCTGATGAGTATGTTGATCACAAAAACGGTAATCCACTAGACAACAGATATGAGAATCTTAGGGAATGTCGCAAACAACAAAATGATTTCAACGCAAAAATACGCTCGGACAACACATCGGGGTATCGCGGTGTGTCATTTCATTCACCTACAAGAAAATGGCGAGCAGTTATTAATTTCAATCATAGACAGTATTCATTAGGGCTTTTTGAAAATGCATCCGATGCCGCAAAGGCATACAACCGTGCGGCTGCAGAGTTATTCGGTGATTTTGCAAGACTTAATGTGATCTGAACTCTTTGGTACTCAAAAACCTCTTTCCTGTCCTGTGGATGGTAGAAGGCAATGATGCCTTCAAGAATGGAGGGTTAAATATGTTCTATGTAAGAGAAAAGATTGGCGACTCGGTTGAGATCAATGTGGAAATCCACGATGACAATGTGTTCTCTACCTGTCCCGGATGCGGGTGCGAGGTCAGGATTGACCTGGCGGAACTGTTCAACGACGGCGAGGGCGACCTCTACGGCACAGCAGTTTACTGCTCGGAATGCAGCAAGACAAGATGGGAGGGAAACCGATGAGAGAATTAATCCCAAAGGATAAGTACGGTGTTTTTGTTGATACCAAGGATACGGCACGAGTAGATAGTCTTTATGTGGCGCACTACTTCGAAAAGGAACACAAAAATGTCCTGCGTGACATTACCAGAATAACTGACTCCAAATCTGGATTGAGCGAAGAATTTGTTCGGCTCAATTTTGAGCCATCCTCCTACACCAATTCACAGAACAAAAAACAACCTTGTTACGTGATGACCCGCGATGGTTTCACCATACTGGTTATGGGGTACACAGGACAAAAAGCCATGAAGTACAAGGAACTGTATATCCGCCGCTTTAACGAGATGGAACAGTTTATCAAAACGCTTGTCACCGCCCGTAAGGAATTCCCGCTACTGACCGAAAACATCAAGCTGCTGCATGAAAACCCCAAACCATACCACTTCAGCAACGAGTGCGACATGCTCAACCGCATTGTTACCGGGATGTCGGCAAAGCAGTTCAGGCAGGCACACGGCCTTGAAAAAGGCAGCAGTATTCGTCCTTATCTGACGGACGAGCAAATCAAAATGATTGATACGCTGCAAAAGGTAGATATCGGCTTGCTGGTGGCCGTTCCGGATTACGAACAACGTAAGCGTTATCTGGAATGGTATAAGACGAAGCTGCTTGAAAAAACAGCGTGAAAGCGAGGTCGGACCTATGAGCATCAACAAGTTTAATGCGGAGGGCTACTATGACCCTACCGCCTATGAAGCTTTAACCGCTGTGGAAAAAGAGGAAAGAGCCGCCAAAGCCCGACTTCCTCTCGTCTACATCGCCTCGCCATTTGCCGGCGATCTAGAACGCAATACGGAACGGGCGCGCGGTTATTGCCGGTTTGCAGTCAGTCAAAAAGTGATCCCCCTTGCACCGCACCTGCTCTACCCACAGTTTATGGATGAAGAAGACAAACAACAGCGCGAACAGGGTATCCGCTTTGCCTTGATTCTACTCGATAAATGCGACGAGTTATGGGTCTTCGGCAATACGATCAGCGAAGGCATGTCGCGGGAAATCGCCAAAGCGAAGAACAAAGGAAAACCAATTCGGTATTTTAGCAGCGCTTGCAAGGAGGTCTTAGAATGAAGATTTCTTACGGCAACAGCCGCATGGACAAGAAATGGAAGAACAGCGACATCTCCTGGGAGGATTTCTGCTCCCGCGTCAGCACGACCATCCGTACCACGGAAACCATAGAAGAGTATCGCCAGCTCAAAAAGGGGCAGCAGGACGCCCTTAAGGATGTGGGCGGTTATGTGGCCGGGCATCTGCGCGAAGGTAGACGCAAGAAGGGCTTTGTTCTCTGCCGCTCCATGATTGTGCTGGATATGGACTATGCTACGCCAGGTATTTGGGACGAGCTTATCCTGCTCCATGATTTCCGCTGCTGCGCTTACTCCACGCACAAGCACACGCCGGAACATCCCCGCATCCGTCTTGCCATCCCGCTTACGCGGGAGGTCAGCGAAGCGGAATATCCGGCGGTCGCCCGTATGGTGGCCAAGGACATCGGCATCGACCTGTTCGACGACACAACATATGAGGCCCACCGGCTGATGTACTGGCCTTCCACTTCCAGTAACGGCGAGTTTTTCTTCGCGAAACACGACGGCAATCCGCTCGACCCGGATGTGTATCTTTCTCGCTATGACGACTGGCAAGACGAATCCACCTGGCCGCGCTCCAGTCGCCAGTCCGAGGTGCTCCGCAGTGCCGTGACCGAAGCTGCCGACCCGCTCACCAAGCCTGGCATCATCGGCGCGTTCAACCGCGCTTATACGGTTGAGGAGGCAATCGAAACCTTTCTCTCCGACATCTACGAGCCGTCTGCGGTAAACGGCAGATACGACTACATCCCCGCCGACAGCAGCGCCGGCGTGGTCATCTACAACAGCAAGTTCGCTTACAGCCATCACGCCACCGACCCGGTCTGCGGGAAGCTGTTCAGCGGCTTTGACCTCGTCAGGCTCCATAAGTTCCGAAGTCTTGACGACAAATTCCCGGAGGATACACCTGTCACCAAACTGCCCTCGTACAAGGCGATGACGGAACTAGCTGCAAACGACGGGCGCGTGAGGCTCCTGCTTGCCGAGGAACGCCGGGCGCAGGCGAGCGCCGAATTTGCCGAGGAGGAGACAGACTGGGAGAAAAAACTGGAATATGAGCCGCGTTCCACAGTTCTTAAAAACTCTCTCGGCAATCTGCTGCTCATCATGAAAAACGACCCGAACCTGCAAGGCATCCGTTATAACCGCCTTGCCAATCAGATTTACGCAGAGAACCTGCCCTGGGATCGGCCAAACCTGCCCTGGCGCGACGCCGACACGGCGCAGCTTGTTGCCTACATCGACAAACGGTACGGCACCTTCTCAGCCCGAAACTATGAACTTGCCCTGACCAAAGCGGCGGACGATCGCGCCTACCATCCCATTCAAGAGTACCTCGACGGCCTGCCCGTATGGGATGGCGTAGGGCGCGTGGAAACGCTGCTCGTTAAATATTTCGGCGCAGAGGACAACGAATACACACGGAGTGTTACCCGCAAAACCCTGTGCGCCGCGGTGGCCAGAATTTATCAGCCGGGCATCAAGTTTGACTCCATGCTGGTGCTTAACGGGCAGACGGATCTGGGCAAGTCCACTTTCTTCGCACGCCTTGCCGGCGAATGGTTCTCAGACAGCCTGAATTTTACCGATATGGGCAAAGGCAAGGATGCCGCAGAAAAAATACAGGGCGTGTGGATCGTGGAAATTCCGGAACTGGCCGGTTTGTCCAAAATGGACGTCAACAACATCAAGGGATTTCTCTCCAGGCAGGACGACCAGTATAGACCTTCATACGGCCGCTCAGTGGAGAGCCATCCCCGCCAGTGTATTCTGGTCGGCTCGACCAATGCGGAAAACGCTGGATTCTTGCGCGATACAACGGGAAACCGCCGTTTCTGGGTCGTGCGCGTCCACGGCTGCGACAAAAAGGGCTGGGATTTGCCCGAAGCAGATGTGCCGCAGATCTGGGCGGAGGCAAAAAACTACTGGACCCAGGGCGAAAAGCTCTATCTTGATGGAAACGCCGCGCTGCAGGCCAAAGCGGAACAGACGGCGGCGCTGGAAGCTGATGAGCGCGAAGGCGTGGTGCGCGAGTACCTCGATATGCTCCTGCCGGAAGACTGGTATGACATGGATTTATACAGCCGGAAACATTACTTTTCCTCAGACGACCCATTGCGGCCGGAAGGCAAAATTAAGCGCGAGTATGTCAGCAACATGGAAATCTGGTGCGAGTGCTTCGGCAACGACCGGGGCAGATTCGAGCGGCAGGCGGACAGCTACAAGATCAAGCTCATCATGCAAAAGATTGGCGGCTGGGTGTATTCCGGACAGAAAAAGAAAATCAAGGGCTATGGCGCTCAGTATGTGTGGCTGCGAATAGCGGATGGAACTGCAACGCCCCAGTCTTAGAACCACTCAGAACCTTGATATATCAATGCTTTTTCCATGAGTTCCATAGTTCCAATATAAATAAAGAATTATGGATATAGGTAAAGAGCAATCGTGTGTACCCGCGTATACGCGCGTATAGGTTTATAGGAAAGCTTGGCACCTCTTGGAACTTGGAACTCTAGGAAAAGGCGGAAAGGAACCGTATGAGGGAAAAAACGATAGAAGCAAAACTCATAAAGACTGCAAAGTCGATGGGAGGCATAGCGCTGAAATTCGTAAGCCCTGGATGCGATGGAATGCCCGACCGCCTGGTGCTTTTACCAGATGGAAAGCTAGCGTTCATAGAACTCAAAGCGCCCGGGCGGCGCCCCCGCCCCTTGCAGGAAAAGCGAAAAAGACAACTGGAAACGTTAGGCTTTTCGGTATTCTGCATTGACGGCGAGGACCAGATTGGAGGGATACTCGATGAAATACAGTCCTCATAACTACCAGACCTATGCGACGAATTTCATACTGGAGCATCCCGTCTCCGCCGTCTTTCTCGATATGGGACTCGGCAAAAGCGTCATCACCCTTACCACCCTATTCGACCTCTGCCTAGACAGCTTCCTGATTCGCAAGGTATTGGTTATCGCCCCGCTTCGGATAGCGAGAGATACATGGCCGGCGGAAATCGAAAAATGGGATCATCTAAAAGGGCTGACCTACTCGGTGGCAATCGGCACGGAGCAGGAACGCAGAAATGCGCTGGTGCGGACTGCCGACGTATATCTCATCAATCGCGAAAATGTAGACTGGCTCGTAAACAAAAGCAATCTGCCGTTTGATTATGACATGGTGGTAATCGACGAGCTTTCTTCTTTCAAGGCCTATGGCTCCAAGCGGTTCAAGGCACTGCGACGTGTTCGTCCTAAGGTAAAACGCATCGTAGGGCTGACTGGCACGCCGTCCGGTAACGGACTGATGGATTTGTGGGCGGAAATCGGCATCCTCGATATGGGACAGAGATTGGGGCGTTTTATCACTCACTACCGCAGCCGCTTTTTTACCCCGGACAAACGCAATCAGCAGATAGTGTTCAGCTACAAGCCGCTGCCGGGTGCAGAGGAGGAGATTTACCGCCTTATCTCCGACATCACCATCAGCATGAGGAGCGTTGACTATCTCCAAATGCCAAAGTGCGTGATAAACGAAATCCCTGTCCGCCTGTCGGACGGGGAGAGGAAAGCCTACAATACCATGAAGCGGGATCTGGTACTTGCGCTGGAGGGTCGGGAAATAGACGCCGGAAGCGCCGGTAGCCTCGCGAACAAGCTGCTTCAGATGGCAAACGGCGCGGTTTATGCTGACGACGGTTCGGTAGTCAACATTCACAACCGCAAGCTGGACGCTTTGGAAGACTTGATCGAAGCCGCCAACGGCAAAGCTGTCCTTGTGGCTTACTGGTTCCGGCACGATTTGGAGCGGATCTCCGGGCGGCTTCACAAGCTGCAAATTCCCTTTTCCCGCCTTGACACGGCAGACAGCATCAAGCGCTGGAACAACGGCGAACTGCCCGTCGCCCTCATTCATCCCGCTTCCGCCGGACACGGCCTGAATCTGCAAAGTGGCGGATCCACCCTCATCTGGTTCGGCCTTACCTGGAGCCTGGAGCTTTATCAACAGACCAACGCCCGGCTCTGGCGGCAGGGGCAGACCTCCGACACCGTGGTTATACACCACATCATTGCCAAAGACACCATTGACGAGCGGGTCATGAAAGCTCTGAAAGACAAAGACAGCACCCAGTCGGCTTTAATCGAGGCGGTCAAAGCGAGTTTGTAAATCAATGACAACCTATGGAGTCAAAAGCTGCCAAACCGAGACTAGATTCTAAATCGGAGGTAGCCTATGAACAAGCAGACACTTTCTGTGAAGGATTATCTGTCCCAAGCCTATCGTATCGACCGGCGCATCAATAGTAAGATTGAGCAGGTCTCCTCGCTGCATGAACTTGCTACCAAAGCAACATCCACTCTCAGCGATGTTCCGCCGAGCAGCACAAGGAACACCCACCGTATGGAGGACATCATCTGCAAAATCATGGATCTGGAGGCGGAAATCCATACCGATATTGATAGCCTTGTTGACCTCAAGCGGGAAATTGTCGCGATCATCAAAGCCGTTTCCAACCCGGAATACCAGACCATTCTGGAACTACGCTACCTGTGCTTCAAGCCCTGGGAGCAGATTGCAGTGGATATGTCCTACAGCATCCACCATCTTTATAAAATGCACAATGCTGCACTGGAGGTTTGCGCCGGGCTTATCAAGCGTGATACCTAAAAGCATAGAATGATACCTGCGTCTTATGCTAGTCTTATAATTGCCGAAGACAATACACAAGAGCCTTCGCGGGAAAAATCCCGCGTGGGCTTTTGTTTTACCCGGAGATGATTCAATGCCCAGAAAACCTGCGCTCACGCATCCGTACATACGAAGGGAGGAGCGTGTATGCCGAAAAGGCCCGACACCCCATGCAAGCAGCCCGGCTGTGCCAGGCTAGTGTCCTACGGTTCACGGTACTGTGCAGAACACGCATCAATGCACCGCCACGATGTGAAAGGGACAAAGGAAAAAGGATACGATAGTCGCTGGCGCCAAGCAAGAGCCAGGTTCCTAAAGACACATCCACTCTGCGTGAAATGCCTTGAGAACGGACGGCTTGAGAAAGCCACGGTTGTAGACCACATCGTTCCTCACCGAGGTAACCAGGTATTGTTCTGGGATGAGAGCAACTGGCAGTCCCTTTGCAAGAAGTGTCATGATCGGAAAACCAGGACGGAGGATCAGCACTTAGAATATAGATATTAGTTTCGAAGCCTCTTACCAAAGTGATTGCCGGATTCTTTCATCCATAAGAATTGCGTACAGATAGGAAGGTGCCTGCAAATGCTGAATGGGAGTTGTATTGTTAAGCGGAACAAATTCCAATGCGCTCTCAATAGTCTTCTTGGTAAAAGAACGATTAGTACAGTCAAGGTGAACTGTGTTTCCCGTCACTGAATAGGTGAATGGTTTCCCTTTTATTTGTCTAAATTCTTTTCCGGCGTTTTCGGATATTCGTTTCCAAACAATGTCGACGTTCTTGCTTTGCATAAATATTACCCCTTTTTTTTATTGATGGTATCACACCAAGAATAGCCGTCAAGATAAGTAAGCATTAGGTTTGTGTATTGTGACTAAGGATTGTGATAAGAAGAAAATCCTTTATTTGCAAGGGTTTGAGGCTTTAAGACTAAGAAAAATATTTTTTAAACCTAGGGGGGATAAAATCTCTAAAACCTCTTGACAAACGACCGCCGGCCCCCTTCGCGCGAATTTTCGCAGAATTAAACAAGGGGGGATCTCCGCCGGGGTGATCTCGGGACACCTAAATCAGTATCTATCAAGGTTTGAGCTTATTCTTAATTGCGAAAAGGTATTCTTGGAGAAAATATAGCCCCCCCCCTGGCAAGACCAGAGGTTCTGAGAGGTTAAAGGTTTATCTCTTGAACAATAAAGGCAACGCCAAAACGCCTGCAAACAGGGTTAACCCCCGCTGTTTTAGGCGTTTTTCTATTGCCTTTAGCAATACCGCTTACACAGAAAGGTGTGGAAGCAGATGACTGACCTAGAAAAAGAGCAGATCCTTGATTTAAGGCTTAAAGGGGTTGGCTACAAGGCGATTGCCGCTGTGCTGGGCCTGTCAAGAGACAGCGTAAGAGGTTATTGCAGACGGAATGGCCTCGACGGCGATGCCAAGACAGTTTCTCTCAACGTCGAGGAAAAGAAAAAGCAAAATCTTCTCTGTGCCTGCTGCAATAAGCCGATCAAGCAAAGAGAACGTGGCCGAACGCGGCGTTTTTGCTCCGATGCCTGCCGGATAAAATGGTGGAATGACCATCCGGACAAGCGAACGAAGAGCGAGAAAGCCATCTACAAATACACCTGTCCGACCTGCCAGAAAGAATTTAGCTGCTATGGCAACAAGCGCCGAAAGTATTGCAGTCACGACTGCTACATTAAATCAAGATTTTGGAATGGTGATGAAGATGGAATTTAGAAAACTGTCAATCGAAAGTCTCATCCCGGCTGAGTATAACCCGAGAAAGAAGCTGAAGCCGGGCGATCCAGAATTCGAGAAGATAAAAAACAGCATAAGGGAATTCGGTTATGTGGATCCGGTCATCGTCAACAATGACTTAACGGTGATCGGCGGTCACCAGAGGATCACCGTGCTGAAAACTTTAGGCTATACGGAAATCGACTGTGTGGTTATCGACATTGACAAAACCAAGGAAAAAGCTCTCAATGTGGCCCTGAATAAAATTGGGGGATTATGGGACGAGAACCTCTTGGCTGAGTTATTAAAAGACCTGGAAGCCTCTGATTTTGATCTTAAGTTTACAGGTTTTGACCCGCCAGAAATTGACCAGTTGTTTAGTAAAGTCCACGATAAAGATGTACAAGAGGACGATGAGTTCGATCTCTCAAAGGCCTTGGAAGAGGCATCCTTTGTCAAGCGGGGAGATATATGGACAGTTGGCAGGCACAGACTGATGTGTGGAGATGCCACAAACCCAGAAGATGTTGCCAAACTTACAGCAGGCAGGAAGGTTAACCTTGTGTTAACAGACTTGCCTTATGGGGTTTCCTATACTGGCGGCACAGGGTTGACGATAAAAAATGACAATCTTAAAGGAGAAGAGTTCTATAACTTCATTTTGGCCGCCTTCAAAAACATGGCCGAAAATATGGCTACCGATGCTTCGATTTATGTCTTTCATGCGGATACGGAAGGCCTCAACTTTAGAAAGGCTTTTGTTGATGCGGGTTTCCATTTAAGTGGGGTATGCATCTGGAAGAAAAATTCTCTTGTTCTGGGGAGAAGCCCTTATAACTGGATCCACGAGCCGATTTTATTCGGATGGCTAAAAGGCGGTAAGCATAAATGGTACACTGGGCGCTCAGAAACGACAGTATGGAATTACGATAAGCCAAAGAAAAACGAAAGCCATCCAACGGAAAAACCGATTGGCCTATTGGCTTATCCCATCAAAAATTCTTCCCAGGTTAATGGTATCGTTATGGATACCTTCCTCGGGTCAGGTTCGACAATGATTGCCTGTGAGCAGACCGACAGAATTTGTTTCGGCATGGATCTCGATGAAAAATACGCCAGCGTTGCTTTGCGGCGGTATGTGGAGTTTACGGGTTCTGATGAAGGCGTATTTGTTGAAAGAGACGGAGAAAAGATTCCCTATTCTAAGCTGGTTAAAGAAGTTCCAGCCAGGAGCTAACTAATACTTGACTTATCGGACGGTGAGAGCAAACATGTACACTACCGAAAGGGAAATAAAGGAAAGGCAGTGTACGAACCATGAAAAACGAAACACCTGAGATGAAGAACTACAAGGTTCGCCATGTAGGGGGCCGGGAACTGATTGTTCCGGCCAAGAACGGAACGGAAGCCAAGCGTAAGGCCTGCCGCGTTTGGGGTTATCGGCCGGGCGACTGGTGGGTTGGCATCACTGCTTGTTCCGCCAAACTTTTGCCTAACCAAGACCACCAAGGGAGAAAGGGAATATATTAAGCCTTCGATTCGTTAGAGAGAAGCGCATGCACCGGAGATGCTCCGGTGTTTTTCGGTTGCCTAAAATTATCTTCATTCATTGAGCAGGTAACTTGATAATCCTTTGCTGATGAGTGATGAATGGAACACCCAATAGCAAAGGAGGAGTTTTCGTGTCAAAACGAGCCCTGAAAGTTTATGAAGCACCCGGACAAAGTTCAAGATACCAGCCCTGTATAAGGCTTCAAGGGCAGTGGCTCAAAAACCTTGGTTTTAACATAGGGGATAAAATCACGGTGAAAGAAGAAGTGGGTAGGCTAATTATTGAATTGACGGAGAAAGACAGAGAGGAATAACCAAGAATACGATTACTCAAGGTACAGCGCAATGGAAGAATGATAAATGCTGGCGTAGCGGCTTGCCTTGTGGCGGAAAATCCCATAAGAAACCTGTTTTTCCTGAGGATATTCACTTGCTATATCTCCTGTTTAGAGTGATAGATAGACTACTCAAAACACAGGAGGTATGGGTCATGGACAAAAAGGAAATGTTACAGCGGCTCGCGGAACACTCCGGAGAAAAGCCGAAGTACATGGGCGCACCCAGTTTTGCGTATCAAGTGACAGTAGGCGATGAAGTGTACACCATTGACCGGGATGGGAAAATCAAAAATTCTGAAGGCCAAGAGGTCGAACTCGCAGAAATTCTAACTGGCGAAAGCGCAGCGGCTGCCGCAGGCAAGGCACCGGAAATCCTGGAAGAAACTTGGCCCCAAGCCAGTATTTCGGAAGCTGAGCCACCCGTTGACCGCATGGAGGTTGTTCTCCCGCTGGGGGAACACACGGTTTACACCCTGCGAAATCTGATTAACATGATTGCCAGCAAGCAGGACCTGATTCAGCGGGCTTTCAACCTCAAACAGGTGATTGTCCAGGAGGAGTTTACCAAGGCCATGAACGAAAAAGCAATGACCGTGTTTCAGGATTTTGAGAGCATCGCGCATGAAGTTGGGACTGAGAAATGTCCGGGAATAGCCTTTGATTTTGACCTTAAGACGATCACCTTTCAATTCTACGAAGGGGAATTAGACCCCGATAAGCTCAAAGCCTATACAGATTTGGTCACGCTCATCCATACGAACGCCCAGAACCTAAAACGCGCATCTTGGAAGCCCGCAGCTACCGATAACCCGAAATACTCTTTTCGAACCTGGCTTTTAAGGCTCGGCATGATCGGCCAGGAGTATAAAACCGCGCGCAAGGTTTTACTGGCGAACCTTGAGGGTAATTCTGCCTTTCGGAAGGCGGGTGGCCAAGGTGAATAAAGAAATCTACCAAACCATGATTACAGGGCTCCTCATGACCATCCGGGAAAAAGAAGTCGTCTTGGGGGAAGCGGAGGCCAAAGAGGATGTCCTCCAAATCGTGGATCTAATCGAAGATTTGGATCTGTTTTGGAACAGCGCTTCTCAGTATGATCCCGATGCGGAGAAGATTGACGCTTACCTCGAGAAAATCAGAATGAAGTACAGGTAAGCCGGAGGCAATGAAGCGGTTGCTTGCAAGGAAAAGAAATGGCCCGCAGCGACTACGCCAAAGCGGTTAAAGCGGAAACGGGAAGAGCTTAAAAAGGGCTACACCATAAGGGTACCAAAGGCTAAACGAATCCCAGAACAAGAGTCTATCCGGCGATAGGCTCTTTTCTACTTCGCATCAGAGAGGAGGTGATACCTGTGGCACCCAGAGGAAGGAAGCCGAAACCGACGGCCATCAAAGTGCTTGAAGGCAATCCCGGTAAACGAGAACTCAATCCAAAGGAACCCAAGCCTAAAGCCAAAGCCCCGCGCTGCCCTGCCTGGCTTGACTCCGAGGCGAAGAAGGAGTGGCGCAGAACTGCGAAGCAGCTTGAGGAACTCGGAATCCTCACCGAAGTGGATATGGCTGCCTTTGCGGGATACTGCCAAGCCTATGCCCGGTGGAAGGAAGCCGAGGAGTTTATTTCCAAGCATGGCACGATCGTTAAAACCCCATCTGGGTACTGGCAGCAGGTGCCGCAGGTATCCATCGCCCAAACTTATCTGAAGATCATGCATAAGTTTTGTGAGCAATTTGGACTTACTCCTTCGGCAAGAAGCAGGATCGTAGCTGATTCAGGACCAAATGATGTAACTGATCCGATGGAGCTTATCCTCTTGAACGGGGGTAAGAAAAGTGTATGATGAGGCAAAAGCCCAGAGAGCGGTTGATTTTATCAACTGCTTGAAACATACCAAGGGGCAGTGGCGGGGAATCCCTTTCGATTTATTCCCCTGGCAGGATAAAATCATCCGGGATATTTTTGGAACGGTCAAGGAAAACGGCTACCGCCAGTACAACACGGCTTATATCGAAATACCTAAAAAGAACGGAAAGAGTGAGCTTGCAGCCGCAGTAGCTCTTTACATGACCTGCGGAGATGGCGAATGGGGGGCGGAAGTTTACGGCTGCGCTTCGGATCGGCAGCAAGCATCCATAGTATTCGATGTAGCGGTGGATATGGTGGATCAGTCCCCGGCTCTTAAGAAAAGAATCAAGCCAATCTTGTCGGTCAAACGGCTTGTCTATAAGCCGACGAACAGTTTCTACCAGGTGCTTTCCGCTGAAGCTTATACCAAGCACGGACTAAACATTCACGCGGTTGTCTTTGACGAACTACATGCCCAGCCAAACCGAGATTTATTTGACGTCATGACCAAGGGCTCAGGTGATGCTAGACTTCAGCCTTTATTTTTCCTCATAACCACAGCCGGTACGGATCGAAACTCCATCTGCTATGAGCAGCACCAAAAGGCCCAGGATATTCTTGAAGGTCGGAAAATCGATCCGACCTTTTATCCCGTTATTTACGGAATTGAAGATAACGATGACTGGGGAGACGAACGGAACTGGTATAAGGCCAATCCCTCCCTCGGTTATACCATTGATATCGACAAAGTAAGAAACGCCTATTTGAGTGCGAAGGAAAATCCGGCGGAAGAGAATATCTTCCGGCAGCTAAGGCTCAATCAATGGGTCAAACAGTCCACTCGCTGGATGCCGATGGAAAAGTGGGATGAGTGCGCCTTTACGATCAATATTGACTCCCTGCGAGGCAAGGAGTGCTTCGCCGGGCTGGACCTTTCCAGTACCACGGATATCACGGCCTTGGTTTTGGTATTCCCGCCAAGAACCGAGGATGAGAAGTATATTATTCTTCCGTATTTCTGGATTCCCGAAGATAACTTAAACCTCCGGGTTCGAAGGGACCACGTCCCTTACGATATCTGGGAAAAGCAAGGTTTTCTGAAAACCACGGAAGGCAATGTGGTCCATTATGGCTTCATCGAAACCTTTATCGAGGAGCTGGGAACACAGTACAACATTAAGGAAATCGCCTTTGACCGTTGGGGTGCAGTACAGATGGTGCAAAACTTAGAGGGTATGGGTTTTACGGTGGTGCCGTTTGGCCAAGGATACAAGGATATGTCCCCGCCCTCGAAAGAATTAATGAAGCTAACTCTGGAGAAAAAAATCGCCCATGGGGGGAACCCAGTGCTGCGTTGGATGATGGATAACATCTATGTGAAAACGGATCCCGCCGGAAACATTAAACCGGACAAAGAAAAAAGCACCGAGCGTATTGACGGTGCGGTAGCATTGATTATGGCCTTGGACAGGGTTTTAAGAAACGAAAATAAGACTAATATCTATGATCATCGAGGAATGTTAGTGCTTTAGAAATGCTTCAGTTTAAATTGTCTTTGATCTTAAATTTGAGTATACTGGTAATAAGAGGTGATTGAGTTGAAGGTAAAAACTCGAGTAAATTATAAGCCTAGTCGAGTGATTTCGAGTGTGCGTGCATCAATGGCATTTGAAGGGTTAATACCAAGTTCGCATGCCCAAGCAGTCGGCAAACGGTACCTCGAAGATAAGATTAGCGGGCAAGAGGCTGTTTCTATGATCAAAGCAAGGCACTCTTCTAAGTTTGGTCGCCGAAAATGACGAGTGGCTTTTCAAAATATGTTCGAAAAGAAACCACTCAATCTATTTATTGTTATCATAACCCGGATAAACCGGAACCATCAATTAATTTAGATCCAAATTTATTTGCCAATTTGCGCAGAACTTGAGAAGAAAGTATCTAATACCGATCTCTATACATTTATAATCCCATCGCATTACCCCTGTGTGTGTTTGGAGCTTCATTTGTGTGTGGAGGATATGGATGTCTTGGGTATTGCCGAAACGAGCTCCTTCTCAATGGTCTTGAATTCTATATATAAATAATTAGGAAATACTTGAAGCAGCTTGATCAATGGATTCCATATTTTCAATCAATATTCTTTCAATTGCTAAAACATTGGGAAAAATAAGCCTAAAGCCTTTTCTCTGAAGGCTTAAAACCTTATTTGCCTTTTTATTAAGCTCATCTCTTAATTTTTCATTTATAACCACTGGTTGCATTGTAGCTGTATCTATATACACGTTCATGATATACTTGGACGTTATTGGGAACATGCTCTGAATTAAGAATACTCTTTTATTTCCCATAACATATCCAAATACAATTGTATCTACTTCTTTATATTTTTCTAGTTTTTTATTATAAATTTGCTCAAATTTATCCACTTGGGATGAAATGGGGATAAACCACATAATGCCTGTTTTATTATCTAATAAAGAATAAAAACATGGCCTATTATGTTCAACACCTTTAACAGTTTTTTTATTAGTCATTAGATTTGGATCCGGGAAATCTTCAAAATATTGATCTTCGATAAAGTAAAAATTTCCAATGGTGACCTGATTATTTGTCAAAAAAATCATTCCTTAAATATCAAAGCTCTATCAAATTAAGATAGAGCTTTGATAAAAACATTTGAACACCGACCTTTTATTAGTCGCATATCGGTTAGCGACAAACATTTGAACACCGACCTTTTATTAGTCGCATATCGGTTAGCGACAAACATTTGAAGTTCTCTACTTCAAGTATACTGAGTTCTATGTTTATTTGTCAATTATAATTTGCGATGTATTCCAATTATTTTGTTACATAGGTTTTTAACATGAGTCTAAAAACCATCTTTGCCTATGTCAACCGGCATGGGCTATCTTTATGCCCTTGAAAATATTTGAACTTATGGGGTGATAAATAATTGCGTTTCATACAGCGGGCCAAATTCTTATTTAGTCAAGGCTTCGATGATTACATCCAGCGTTTCCTTGCCGGGGAAGACGTGCCAGATATCAATCATCCAGGCCAGGTCGACTCCCAAACAGCCATGAAATACACGGCTGTTTTTGCTTGTGTCAGGGTTCTTTCCGAAACGCTCGCTGGTACCCCGGTTATGCTTTATCGGAAGAAGGAAAATGGGGACCGGGAGACTCGCAACGATTTAGCCGTCTATGATGTTCTTCATAACCAGCCCAACGAAGAAATGTCGCCGTTTAATTATAAAGAAAGCTGCATGGTGGCCCTTAATCTCGGTGGAAATTCTGTCAGTCAAAAGCTAGTCAACAAATACGGCGATCTCGTGGGTCTCTACCCTTATGAGTGGCCCAAGGTGACCATCACGCGGGATCCCACCACGAGCCAATTGGTTTATAAAATCAGGGATGGGACGAAACAGCTGGATCTCCCAAGGGATCAAGTTTTTCATATTTCAGGACTTAGTATGGATGGAGTTATCGGACTATCCCCCATCGAATATGTTTCTTCGGCCATTAAGCTGGGCTTATCCTATGAGCGATTCGGAACCAACTTTTATAAAAACGGGGCCAATTCCTCAGGGGTGATAGAATATCCAGGCACTCTTGCCGAGCAAGCCTATGAGCGTTTGAAGAAGGACTTTGCGAAGAGTTATCAGGGTCTTGCGAATACCGGGAAACCCATCATCCTGGAAGGCGGGGCGAAGTTTACCCAACTCATGATTAAGCCCGCGGACGCGCAGCTCATCGAGAGTAAAAAGTTTCAGCTTGAGGACATTGCCCGGATTTACCGGGTACCACTTCACTTGATACAAAATCTTGACCGGGCCACGAACAATAATATTGAGCATCAGAGTCTGGAGTTCGTCATGTACACCATGCTCCCGTGGTTCAAACGCTGGGAAGAAAATATCAACATGCAACTGTTATCCCCGCTGGAAAGAAGAGCGGGGTTTTATATTGAGTTTAAAATTGAAAATCTCCTGCGCGGGGACGCTCAAAGCCGGGCTACGGCTTATGCCACCGGGAGACAGTGGGGCTGGCTCAGTGTCAACGATATCCGCAAACTCGAAAACATGCCGCCCATTGCGAATGGCGACATTTATTTGACACCTTCCAATATGATCGAAGCCGGCACCCAGAAAGTCCAGGATGAAATGAAAGCCATGGCCGAGGAAATTTACAAATTCATCACTGAAAGGGGTGAACAAAGTGCCTAAAAAGAATCAGAAGTTTTGGCAGTTTCGAGCCAAACAAGATAACGAAGTTAAGGAGGGTGAGCTGTTACTCTACGGGGATATCTCCAGTTCCACCTGGTGGGGTGATGAAGTCACTCCCAAGCAGTTTAAACAGGATCTCGATGACCTCGGAGACATCAGCACGTTAAACATCTATATCAACAGTGGCGGTGGGGATGTTTTTGCTGGCCTTGCCATTTACTCCATGCTCAAACGCCATCAAGCTACGAAGAAAGTTTACGTGGACGGTCTCGCCGCCAGCATTGCTTCGGTGATTGCCATGGCCGGCGATGTGGTGTATATGCCGAAAAACGCCATGATGATGATTCACAAGGCCTGGACCTATGGGTTGGGAAACGCCAACGACTTTCGGAAACTGGCCGATGATATGGACAAAATCGATGAGAGCATCTTAGTTACCTATGAAGCCAAAACAGGACTGGAGAAAGAGAAGATTATCGAAATGGTCAATGCCGAAACCTGGATGACCGCCGAAGAGGCTCTCGCTTACGGTTTTGCCGACGAAATTGAAAAGTCGAAACAACTGGCAGCTGCGATGCGTCCAGGACAACTCATCATGAACGGACTGACCTTTGATCTCAGCCGGTACCGGAACCCGCCCAACCTGGAAGGGCAAGTGGCGAATGCCCTATCGGTGGGTGTGCAAAACGAAGGGAGGACCCTATCTTCGGTCAACGAACAGCGGATCCGCCAGGCCAGTGATTTACTAAACGAGGTACTCGACCAGCTGGGTGATACCGGAGAAGGTCAAGATTCCGCCCGCTTCCAGCCATCCCTGCAAGCTGCGGCTTTGGTTGACACGCCAACGACTACTCAGGAGACTCGGCAAGTGCCGGTTGACTTATATATAGCCCAAATTCAAATCAATAGGAGGCGACTCGCCCATGTTTAAAGCCCTACTCAAAAAGAAAATTGATGCCCAACAAACCCTCATTCAGACCGCCCTGGATGCCCAAAGAGGCTTGACGACGGAAGAACAGGCCCAATTCGATGCTCTGCAAACAGAAATTGACGACCTGGAAAAGACCATTGCTGCCCAAAAAGCCATTGAGGATCGTCAAACCGTGATGAATACCCCGGTCAATCCTCCGGTTTACGCTCAACCCAAATCGAAGGATGAAAGGAAGTTTGCAACCTTTGGGGAGCAGCTGCGCGCCGTCGTGGAAGCGGCCAAACCGGGTGGGACGATTGATCCCAGACTCTCCATTAAAGCGGCTTCAGGCCTTAATGAGTCCGTAGGCAGCGACGGCGGTTTCTTGGTCGAGGAGGACTTTACCAAGGAGCTACTCAAACGGACCTACGAAACCGGCGTCTTAGCCAGCAAGTGCAACAAAATTCCTTTAAGTACGGCCGCCAATTCCATGAAAATTAACGGCGTAGATGAAACTAGCCGCAAAAACGGATCCCGCTGGGGTGGGATCCAGGCCTATTGGGAAGGAGAAGCGGATGCCTTAACCGGAAGTAAGCCCAAGTTCCGGCAAATGGAGCTCAACTTACGAAAGCTCAC
>NZ_JAFLRH010000016.1 GCF_017310645.1 Paradesulfitobacterium ferrireducens
CCGAAGCCGCACAACACCAGAGAATCTCTTCGCGGCGAAGGATGCGGGTAATGCACCTTGGCTATTTTCATCCATCAGTGGTGCCGCATAGCGGCATGGGAGTCTGACTCCTGACTACTGTCTCCTACTACAGTATTATAGACATCAAAGAACCTGCACAGACTTATTGCCCCAAAGGACTGCTCTCAATCGGCACCCGGCCGGGCATGCTGAGAATCGCTTCAATATCCTCATCTTCCTCTTCCCACCAGTTGGCCATCGCAGGAGCTCCCGCCTCCTGGCCCAGGTAGAGGAGCACGCTTGAACCCTCTTCCACGGTTGCCTCCCCGCGCGGAATCTGATCCAGAATATAGCCGCCTTCCCCCTCGGTTAAGACCTTGAAACCGGCCTTGGTCAAAGCCTGCTGGGCTTCTGCCACCGGCAGGCCGAGGACAGAAGGTACGGTCGCTGCCTTCTTCACCGGCGGAAACTCCAGGCCCGGCATGGGTTTGCCCGGGGTCAGGGGCGCACCGGCCTGCGGTTTGACTCCCAGATACTTAAGAGAATCCAATAAGACTGCCTGCACCGGGGGAGCGGCGACCGCGCCGCCGTAAAACGGCACCCCGTCGATTACGGACAGAACCACCAGACGGGGATTGTCCGCAGGCGCAAAGCCCACGAAGGAAGCGATATATTCTCCCTGCACGTATTGCCCGTTGGCCACCTTCTGCGCCGTTCCGGTCTTGCCTGCGACCCGGTATCCGGGCAGGAAAGCCCGGCGCCCGGTGCCGTTGGTCACCACAGATTCCAAAATCTCCCGTTCCAGCTTGGATGTGCTTTCACTGATGACCCGCCGAACCTCTTCTTTCTTAAACGGCACCACCACATCCCCGCTCGGGCTTACAATCTCTTTAACCAGCTGCGGCTTCATCAGGGTTCCCCCGTTGGCCACAGCAGCCACGGCCGTCAAAAGCTGAATCGCCGTGACGTTATTCGTCTGGCCGATGGACATGGTCGCCAAGTCCAGGGCCGTCGCCCGCTTCTTATTGGCCAGAATGCCCACGGCTTCTCCGGACATCTCAATCCCGGTCTTCTGGCCAAACCCGAAGTCCTTCAAATACTTATAAAACTTATCCATCCCCAGGCGCTGACCCATCTCGATAAATCCCGGGTTGCAGGAATTCTCCGCCACCTGGATGAAGCTCTGGTCTCCATGCCCCCCGGCCTTCCAGCAGCGCACATTCTTGCCCAGGACGGTATAAAAGCCGCGGTCAAAGAAATGCTCCTCCGGTCTAATTTTCTTTTCTTCCAGGGCTGCAGCCAAAGTAATAATTTTGAAAGTGGAACCCGGTTCATACCCGTTTTGAATGGCAATGTTGCGCCGGGTGCTCATATCGAATTCCTGGTAATTATTCGGGTCAAAAGTCGGCAAGGTTGCCAAAGCCAGCATTTCCCCGGTGTTCGGATCCATGACCAGAATTGAGGCGCTCTTGGGAATCTGCCCGTTCATGTTGGTCCCCTGGCCGGTCATAATTTTTTGCAGCTCCCGCTCAGCAAAGGCCTGGATATTTTTATCGATGGTCAGGCGCACCGTATTTCCCTGCTTGGGTGCGAGGTAGAGCTGTTCTGCTTCCGGCAGCTGAATCCCGTTGGCCCCGAATTCCCTCAGGATGCTCCCGGGTGTTCCCCTCATGGCTTCATCCCTGGTTAACTCTATTCCCTCAAGGCCCTGGTTGTCAATTCCGGCAAAACCGATAATATGGGCAGCTAGGCTGCCGTTGGGATAATATCTCTGGCTGTCTTCCGTCGTTCCAATTCCCGGCAGTTTTAAGGCGCGTACCTGAGCCGCCACTTCCGGGGTCACCCGTTTCTGTACATATTCCAGGGCCGAACGTTTGGTGATTCTTTGTTCGATGTCCGCAGCCGGTTTGTTCAGAATCTGAGCCAGGGTGTCCGCGATTTCCCGGGTCCGCCCCGACTGGCGCACTTCCGCCGGGACCGCATACACCGTTTCACTGCTCACACTCATCGCCAGCATGCTGCCGTTGCGGTCCTCGATGTTGCCGCGCTTGGGCGCGACCGGCACCCCCCGGAAATGATAATCATCGGCTATGTCACTTAAGAAAGGCCCTTGTCCCAGCTGGACCACCGCCAACCGGACAATCAGCACCAGCAAGAAGGCACTGACACAGAAAAAAAGAAAGGCGATTCGCTTACGCATTAATACGAACGGACTCATCCGTCCCCCCCCTGCTGCCAGGGCTAGCGTACACAAAACGCCTCTCTTCTAACGCTGAGTTGAAGCGAAAAAGCCCGTAAAAAGCCGAGAAGCTTGTTTGAGGGCTGAAGTTTTAGCCGGAGGAGAATCGGCGGCATTTTGAGCAGCTTGGGCCCCGCTATCATTCTTGACCGCAGGTAAATTTCCGGAGACATACACCGTTCCAGCCGGCTTCTCCATCCCCATCGCCAAGGCGGCGCTTTCAATGCGGCTCACCGAGCGCAGTTTATCCACTTCCAGCTGAAGGAGATCATTGTGCACCTTGAGTCCGGTAATCTCCTTTTCCAATGCCCGCACTTGCGCTCCTTTTGCAACTGTGAGCTGAACGGTCAACGCTCCGATTGAACCCGCCACCGCCGTGACCAGCACTAAGATTAACGCCCATTTCAGGATATGGGGGTTTTTCTTCTTGGGGGAGAGCTTCCGTTTCCGGGGTAAGTTCTCTAACGATTCTTGCCATTGGATTTTTTCCTGCGCCACTATCAAAGGTATTCCCCCTCCTAAACGTTTAGACTTCCAGTTAGTCACAATTTCTCGGCGACCCTGAGCTTAGCGCTGCGCGCGCGCGGGTTATAATCAACTTCCTCTGCCGAAGGCAGGATCGGCTTTCGCGAAACTAAGCGGGCTTTGGCTTCGGCACCGCAGCGGCAGACCGGAAAATCCGGAGGGCAGATGCACCGTCCGAGCCAGGATTGCATCCGCTGCTTGACCAGGCGGTCTTCAAGAGAATGGAAAGTAATCACTCCCACCCGTCCTCCGGCATCCAGGCAATTCAAAGCCTGATCCAAGGTCCGGTCGAGCACGCCCAACTCATCATTGACCGCAATCCTGAGAGCCTGAAAAGTCCTTTTGGCTGGATGAGGCCCTTCCCGCCTCGCAGCAGCCGGAATGGCGTTCTTTATCACTTCCACCAACTCTCCCGTACTTTCTATTCGCGAGTGGGCACGCCGGTTCACGATAAAATCCGATATTCGGCGAGCCCATCTTTCCTCACCATATTCCCGGATGATGCGTTCAAGCTCCTGAGCGCTCCACTCATTGACAATCTCCTCTGCACTCAAAGCCTGGGCCGAATTCATCCGCATATCAAGCGGAGCATCCTGCATATAGCTGAACCCGCGCTCAGCCTCGTCCAGCTGCGGGGATGAAACTCCCAAGTCAAACAGGATTCCCTTGACCGGCAACACATCCAGTTCCTTTAACGTCTCTTCCAGATAAACGAAATTGCGGTTAATAATTTGCACTCTTTGGTCCTGGGCAAACAGAGCCTGGGCATGTTTTACCGCCGCCGGATCTTGATCGAAGGCAATTAACTTTCCACCCGGCCCCAGCCTCTTTAGAAGCAGGCGGCTATGCCCGGCCCCGCCTAAAGTACAGTCGACATACGTTCCGTCAGGATCTGTCAGCAGATGGTCAATGCTTTCTTCCAGCAGCACCGTTACGTGTTTGAATTCCAAAGAAATCGTCCCTTCTTGAATTCCGTGTTAAATTCCGAGGTTGACCAGGGATTCGGCAGCACTGGTATAAAGCGCTTCAGCCTGGCTAGAGTAGTTTGCCCAAAGTGCCTGACTCCAAATCTCCACTCTGGTCGATACCCCTACCAGCACCACATCTTTCTCCAATTGTGCATATTCACGCAAATTGGCAGGTAGTAAAATCCGTCCCTGCTTGTCGACTTCGCATTCCGTTGCCCCGGAAAAGAAGAAGCGGACAAAGGCCCTGACATCAGGCTGGGTAAAAGGCAAAGCTTTAAGCTTTTGTTCCAAGACAGTCCATTCAGCCGGTGGGTAGACAAAGAGACAGTGATCCAAGCCTTTGGTCGCGATAAATTTCTCGCCCAAGGCTTCCCGGAATTTGGCAGGCATAATCAGCCGCCCTTTCCCGTCAATTGTATGGAGGTATTCCCCCATGAACACGGTCCTGCACCACCTAACATCCTATTGGCCCCACTTTGCCCCACTTTACCCCACTTATTCTCCACTGAAGTGGGATTTCCTGCTAACTAATAATTTTTTTCTTAAAAAAAATGAAAAAGGGAAAAAAGTCCTAAGACTCTTTTCCCTAAAACCGGTATTCTCCGGCAGGTTGCCTTGCCGATACCGCGGCCAGTTCCTGCTTATGCCAGGTGCAGCGGTTTACCACCGATGCCGTGGGCAGCCTCCATGACCGCTTCCGGCAAAGTGGGATGGGCATGCACCATATGAGCGATTTCCTCAGCCTTGATTCCTTTAGCCACGGCCACGACCAGTTCTTGGATCAGGCTGCTCGCCTGCGGCCCCATGATCGCGCCCCCGATGACCACTCCTTTATCATCGGCCAGAATCTTGACCGTCCCGACGGTTTCTCCCAAAGATAAGGCCTTGCCATTGGCCGAAAAAGGAAACTTGCTGACTTGATACGGGACCCCTTCAAGTTTTAATTCCTGCTCTGTTTTACCGACCGCGGCAATCTCAGGATGGGTAAAGATGGCGCTGGGAATGGCATTGTACTTCATCTCGCTCGGATGCCCGGCGATATTTTCTGCGGCGACCATGCCTTCGCTGGAAGCGACATGGGCCAGCATAACCCCCCCGACCGCATCCCCAATCGCATACACGTGGGGAAGATTAGTCTCCATCCGCGAATTCACAACAATGACACCGCGCTCGGTCTTAAGCCCCAAGCCCTCGACGTCAATCCCTCGCAAATTCGCTTTCCGTCCGGCGGCAATGAGCACCTTGTCTGCCGTGATTTCCTTAGCGGTTCCTTTCGCATCTTCTACCCTTACGGTAAAGGAGTGATTTTCCCGGCGAATCTCTTTCAAAGCGGTTTTGGTCATAATCTCAAGACCGGCTTTTTTAAGAATGGGGGTCATGCGCTTGGGAATCTCCTCATCGATATTGCCAAGCAAGGTCGGAAGCATTTCGATCACGGTCACTTTAACGCCAAAGGTTTGATAAATATTGGCAAACTCCAGTCCGATTACTCCCCCGCCGATGACGACCAGACTTTGCGGCAATTCCGTTTCGGAGAGTATTTCATCACTGGTCAAAACCCCGGGAAGATCTGCCCCCGGAACCGGCAGGCGGGAAGGTACCGATCCGGTCGCCAGGATTACATTCTCAACAGCGATTTTTTCCGTACCCGCAGCTGTTGTAACCTCTAAAAAGCCGGGCTCTTTAAACTCTCCCCAGCCGGAGACGACCGTGACACCGGCCGCCTTCATCAATTGTTCAACCCCGCTCACCAGCGTATCTACAACCTGATCTTTGCGTTCCATCACCTTGGCAAAGTTAAGGCTCATCTCTCCCGCGCTCATCCCAAATTCCTCGGCCCGTTTCATTTCCCGCCATAAGTCCGCGCTCTTGACTAAAGCCTTAGTCGGGATACAGCCGCGGTTGAGGCAGGTTCCCCCTAAACGGTCTCCTTCAACCAGTACCACCGATAATCCCAGCTGGGCTGCCCTTAACGCGCACACATATCCTCCCGGGCCGCCCCCTAGAATTCCAACCTGAAATTGCTCCATGTTTCAAAAGCCCCTTTCGGATATTTTCCTATTTTATTGGTATAACTTTCAAGGGTTGCCATTCCATAAACGATAGTATTTCCCTATATTTTACAAGCTATCGCAAGTAAAGAAAACTCGGCTCGCGCCACGTTAGTCCGAAAGGACTAACGCACTTGTTTAGTTGCACTTATGCTACCAGAAATTTATACTCTCTGATTGGTGCAGCAAAAAGCTATCCCCACTGAGGGATAGCTTATGGGCCTTATGCTGCTGTCTTGACTGGTTAATTGGCTTTACCCGCCGTCTCGATCGCATTATTGAGCTGTTCAATTAAGCTATCGACATTGCGGCCATGGGTAATCGCTGCTCCCTCGATGCTTTCCATGGTGGATGAAGGGCAGCCTAAGCAATGCATGCCTAATTCAAGGAAAATCTGAACGGTTTGCGGATAGAGACGCAGAACCTGACCGACCGTCATATCTTTGGTAATCATGTAAAATCCCCCTTTTCCTATTTGAAAATACCTAAGTAAAATACTCGGTTTTATTTTAATTATAAATCATAAGGAAAAGACAGGCAACCCTTTTTCCCGCAAAACCTCGCTTAATTCTCCCAGCACCTGATACACCCGTTCCGCCGTTTCTTGCTTAAGGGTTCCAGTGCCGCAGCTCGGGGTCAGCATGCTTTGGCGGCGCAATAGCGTCGCATCCACTCCCTTATGAATCAGCTGGGCCAAACCATCCTCCAGTCTCTGGCGCAAACTGTCTGCACTTTCCTGCCATACCTTCTCCTGAGTGGGCACAATGCCCCAGGACACAACCCCTCCCCGTTCCAAGTAACGCTTAAGGGGTTCAGCCAAAACCAGCATACTAGTCATATATTCATAAGCATCAAAATTAAGCACTTGAATATTGGAATCAAAAATTAAGGTCCAATCCATACCGGCACATACGTGGATGGCCGGAATTCCCCCCGCAGCCTGTATTTTCGCGGCAATACTGTTTAAGTCGGCAATGATTGTGTCCCGTTCCAGGGTGACATGAGTAGAAGCCCCGAAGGCATAGAGACCGGGATCATCAATTGTCATCAACACCGGTAATCCAAATTCCCTTAAGCGTCTGGTCTGCCACTCTGCGTGAAGCGCCAAGGCTTTTACCAGCATCTCGCGCTGCGTTTCGTCATAATAACTGGAGCGCCGGTTTTTATCCGTGATTTGCAACCCCAACGTAAGCGGCCCGCTCAATTGCCCTTTCAGAAGAACTGCTTCCCGGGTTCCGTGTTTTGCCAAATCCGAACAGAAGGCCTCAAAACCTTCTCCACCCTGGGCTCCGAAGGCAAACCTGTCCAAGGCAGCCCGGCTTCCTTCTTCAGCCTCTAAATAAAGCTGATAAAATTCCGCCATCCGCTCCGTCCAGTCTGCTTCCTCCACTTGAAAACGCGGCTGCTCATAATCCCCGATGATCCCGGTTTCAATTAAGGCTTTGAGATACTGCCCAATAAAGGAGCTTTCGGCCCCTTGCCGGGGCAGCTGGGGCCAGTGAGGAGCCTCCGGTACACTATCCCAGATAAGTTTCAAAGCCTGATCGGCCCCGGTATAAGGCAGGCTCCCGACTCCGGTCGCCATCATTTGCGGATAAAAAGTCTTAAACTGATCCAAGCTTTCCACCTCACATCATAGTTTGAACGATTTTCTTAATCCTACTCATCTTATAGCAGGAGTCAGAAGTCAGAAGTCAGACTTCCATGCTGCTACGCAGCACCACTGATGAATGTAACAGGCAAGCTACCTTGCGGAGCGAACCGTAGAGCAGAGGAGCGTCGTGAGCGCAGTCGACGAAGCGTGAAGCCGCGCCACGGTTCACTCCAGGTATTACCCAAAGGTTTGGCGCGGTAGCGAGTCGACAAGCGAGCAGCTCCGGCGCGTGGTACGTTAGTCTGCAGTGCAGACTAACGCCGTAGCCGCAAACCGTAAAGAAATGCTTTTGCGGCGGAGGATGCGGGCAAGGTAGCTTGCCGGCATGTTACAGGGCAGAATAATTTTTAGCGTTAGACCCTCACCTTTAAGGAATACCAACAAGCTACTGAGTACTGACTCCTGAATTCTGAGTACTAATCGAGTACTGAATTCTGAATACCTGACTAAACCCTCATGCCATCAGCAGGAATCTAACCAGAAACACGAGATCTTTTCCCCAATAAAGAACCACCCCTAAAAGTACCAATCCCGCGATTCCCGGAACCAGGAAAAAAGGTTTGTAGCGCCCTCCTGCCCGGCGGATGTCGGAAACCCGCCAGGGAGTTAAGATGATGCTAAAAATTATATAGGCTCCCAGGGCAAATAACAAGGGGATTCCTAAAGGGGCTAAAGCCCAAATAAGGGCCGCCGCGACATTCCAGCGATAGCGCCGCTCAAGCCAGAAGACCAGCCCCAGCGGGTGAGGGGATCCGGGCAGATAAGGGGCAACAATCCCGACCTGGATTAAACGCAGGAGAGTAAATATTCCGGTCAGCACAGCCCACCATAACCAGGGAGACTGAGCTTGGATCAGATTTAAGAGCGGCCAGGAGTTTGGAAACCAAGGTCCCAGGTCAGAGGGAAGCCGGTACCCAAGGTCAGTAATTATTCCGGCCAAAGTTCCCATCCGTACCAGCACCGCTGCGCCATGCCAGAACCAGGCGTTGCGCAAGCGCCGTTTTGGTTTTTTCTCTCCGATTTCCTTATAACGCCACTGAACGGCCCGTACATTGAAAAGCCAAACCACCGAGGCCAGTCCTGCCCACCCAGCAGCAGCCACCGGGGCATCAGGCCAGCGCGCTCCTTGTTCCTTCCTGGTTCCGAGCACAACCTCCCCCCAGGGGCCCTGGATTTTTCCGGCTTTGAGCTCAGGGGAACGCTCTTGAGGAAAGCCCTGTAAATCTGCGCCCTCTTTTCTTAAATAAAAAGCCAGGCTTGTTTTTGTTTCTTGATCCGCTTGGTGCAAGTAAGCCTTAACCTTTGGGTCTGCCCGTACATCTAAGCCTTTGCCCACAGTCCAGGCCCAGAGCGACGGATGAAGCGCTCCCATCGTCAAGAGCGGACGCATTGCTGCGAATTCCGGCAAACGTTCAACTGGCCTTAAAGCGGCAGGCCATTCTCCCCATATCCCGATTCCGATCCTGTCGGCAGCCTGCAGCCACATCTCGTCCGGAACCGGCCCGTTAAAATACACCACCTGAACTCCCTGCTCCTTTTTCTCACTAAGCCAGGTTTCAATTTGTCCGGTGCTCCGGATTAAGAACTGTTCCTCCGGAGAGATTTCAACTCCATGTATATCCAGCCCCTCCCCGTTTAACTGCCACTTTCCTTCCGCCATCACCAGGGAACGGAGTCCCAAGGGAAAGGCCAGATCATCCCGGTCTCCTTTATTGTTGGCAACCGTCAAGTACACTTGATAAAGAAAAGGGGCACCTGGGCTCCAAAGACGCGCCTCAGGTATCTGCAGCACCAAGTTGGCCGCCTGCTCCCTGCTATTGTCACCCTGGAGGACTAACTCCTGTTCCGCAACTAAGGCCGAGCCATCGGAAACAACTGCCCTTACTGTCCATGGCCCTTGCTCCATAAAACTATGATGCTTGACCGCAGTTTCCAGACTTACCTTGGCAGTAGTTCCTTCCCAGGCCACATTAAGATTCACGAGCTCAAGGCTGCTCTCAGTGACCCCTTCAAGATACACTTTGCCGAGCACCCTGCCTCCTTCGAAACCGGGCACACTAAACAAGGCAGTATCCCTGGTTTTGCTTAACCGGATCAGTAATATATTATCTTCTTCATAGCGAAAAGCCGCCGGCGGAATCTCCAGCACATCCTGTCCGCCGCTCCCGGCGATTGTTCCAACCAGATGGGCATTATCCGCCCCGTTTAAATAAACCTCAGCTTCTCCCTCAACTCCGTCCAGCACCAGAAGCATCGTACGTGCGCTCCACTCCGGACTGAGCCTAAAGCTTCGGGCAGCCACCTTGAACTCCTGGCTTGCCGGGAGCATAAGCTGTCCGTTTGGTTTTTTGCCGGCAGCACTCATTTCGGTCCAGGCCTGGCGCAAGGAGGAAAAACTACTCCAAATTCCGCCTAAATCCTGGTAATAACGTTGGCTGCTGGTCATGGGCTGCCCTGCCTGAAGGGGTACCCCCGCCGGGGCCTTCCAGTTCCACCAGAGCAAGCCGATTCCTAAACAAAGCATCAGAATTAATGCAATCACACGCCGATCGAGCATACCGGTCTAACCCCTTCTGCATCGCTTTCATCCTACCAATGTTCAAAATATTCGCGGCCCGGGGGCTAAAACCCTTTGAGCTTGCAGGAAAAACTATCGTCCGAATAGAATTATCAGATAATTCACGGTATACCAAGTTTCTCGGTTTTTCAACTATTTTCCTCTGTCAAAAAAGCTAAGTGATTATGAAGGGAGTCGGTAAACTTGATTAAACTTCGGCATCGCCTTAGCACCAAACTCATGGCGTTACTCATCATTCCCCTAATTGCGCTGGTTCTGACCAATCTTATACTTTTTTACAACCTCGAGACTAAGTCCAACCAATTAATCCAAGCCATTTACTCCGATGCCTATAGTTCCGCGGTTTTGATTCTGAATGCGGATCGTGATCTGTACCAGGCAGTAACGGCCCAGCGCACCCTGTTAGTATCTGATCCGGAGTCCGGAGACTTTGCGGACCAAGTTAAAAGCTATAAGGAAAACATTGATCAGGTGAAGGAGCGCATCGCAAAGGCAAAGGACATTTTCCTTACTAACAAGACAATATTCGATAAGGTGCAGAATCCAGATTCGAGTAAAACGGTGTTTCAGGATATTGAGAACTTTAATCTTCTTTTCGGTGCGTGGGAAACTGAGTCAAATGGCCTGATCGATTCTTTGCCTCATGTCCCTGTCAACGAACGGGAAAATCTGAACAAAAAAGCGCTGGAAATAGAAACAAATTTTGAGTCGGCCAGAGATAACTTAAACGACATGGAAGACCTGCTGGATGGCTATGCTCGTTCTACAATTAATGTCCTGCAGCAAGATAATCAACAGTTAACGCTTAAACTCTCTCTTATTATCGGCGTTATTATTCTGCTGGTAGCCATCCTTGGATGGCGTATGATCAGAAACATCACCAAATCCCTAGCTGCACTGGCCGGTACAGCCAATCAAGTAGCGGCAGGGGATCTGCGCCTTCAGCAAGCCCATTTCCGCAGTAAGGATGAAATCTCTGCCTTAGGGCAGGCTTTATTGACCATGGTGGACAACTTAAAAAACATGATCGCAGGGATTTCGAGCGCTTCCGCCTATCTTGTTCAATCTTCAGGCGATTTAGGCCAAAGCGCTGAACAGACCAGCAAAGCCAGCGAACAGATAACTTTGACCATTCAAGAGGTAGCCACAGGCTCGGAGCACCAAGTTAAAGTGGTGGAAGAAAATTCTCATCTGTTCCATGATATTTCATATAGTGTCAAACAAATTGCCGCGAATGCCGAAAATGCCGCCTCCGCTGCCAATGAAGCCTTAGAAACCGCTCATTCCGGAGAAGATCTAATCCAAACAGTGATTAGCCAAATGCACCAGGTTAACGACACCGTCAGTGGTTTGGCGGAAACAGTTAAAGGATTGGGAGAAAGCTCTCAGGAAATTGACCAAATCGTGACTGTAATCACCGGAATCGCCGAACAAACCAATTTGCTGGCATTAAACGCAGCCATTGAGGCAGCCAGAGCAGGTGAGTATGGACGCGGCTTTGCCGTGGTAGCTGAAGAAGTACGAAAGCTCGCCGAACAATCCGCTGATTCTACTATGCAAATTAAGCAATTGGTCCAAGCGATTCAAACGGAAACCCGAAATACGGTTGCCGGAACAACAAGCATGACTTCAATGGTCGGGAAAGGCCTGAACGTGGCTAATGACGCAGGGACCGCATTTACCAAGATCAAAAGCTCAGTAGCCAATGTTGCTGAGCAGATTCAGGGGGTCTCCAAGGAAGTCAGGCACGTATCCGACAAAACTGAACGAATCATCGATTCCACGAACATGATAGGACAAGTAGCGACAGAAACGGCAGCCGGAACACAGAATGTATCGGCTGCCGCAGAGGAACAACTGGCTTCTATGGAGGAAATCCATTCTTCCGTTAGGGAATTGAGTAAAACGGCTAATGAACTGGAGCTTATGGTTAAGAAGTTTAAAGTATAGGTTCCTAATTCATCTCATCTTTTCGGCATTCAGGGCACACTCCGTAAAATTCCATTCTATGTCCCAAGACTCTAAAGCCAGACATTTCCTCCGCTTCGTGGTTTACGTCAAGCAACGGCCGGTGAAAATCCACTACTTTACCGCACTTCGAACAGACGAGGTGATAATGATTATCGGGGTTTCCGTCAAAACGGCTGGACATATCGCCATAGGATAGTTCCAGGATATGTCCATGTTCTTTCAACATATTAAGGGTATTGTAGATTGTGCCCAGGCTAACTCCGGGAAACTTAGCCCTCACATGCTGATAAATTTCTTCTGCGGTCGGATGACTCTTTGTAGACAGCAGAAATTCTAAAATAGCCTGCCGCTGTGGTGTAAAACGTACTCCCTTATTTTTTAATTTTCTAAGAATATCTATCGCATCCACTGCCATCAACCCCCCGATCGATGTTCGTTATTCGTATTATTTATAATTACTTTTATTTCTATATAATTCTAAAACTAAAAGAATCTCTTGTCAATCTTTAAAAGATTCAAGGAATGAGAAAAGGGAGAGTTACCTCTCCCTTAAGAAATTGAAGCTAAGTAAATTAACCTTTAGCAGGTGCGCCAACAGGGCAAACTTCTGCGCAATTGCCGCATTCGGTGCAAGCATCGGCGTCAATTACATATCTTTCATCGCCCTCGCTGATAGCAGATGCCGGGCACTCGGAAGCACAAGCTCCGCAAGCGATGCATTCGGCTGAAATTACAAAAGCCATTTGCAAACTCCCCTTTCTCCCCTTTTTTCAAAGTCACTATACCAAAGCAGGAGGAAAAAGGCAAGTTTAAATTAGTTATCTTGTCCATTAACTTAAAGAATATTCCTTTATGTCGGGCAAGCTCCCTTGCCTGGTTAAGATTTTTCAGTAGTACTGTCTGCAGTTATACTTCTCTATCCGGCCGATACGGAACCTGGTACAGACGCCGCATGCACTGGGCACAGTACGGCAAAACCCGGTTACTGACATGATTCCGCTTGAATAATACTTTGGCTAAATCTTCGTGTTCTAAGCCACAAGAACGACACTTCTCGAGCACGGTCTTTACCTCCTATTTGTGTCATTGTGAACAAAGCTGCTTTACTTATATTATTCTCAGAACACGCTTAAATTAAACCTTGAACGAGACTTCATTCAGAGACGAAAGTGTCCTGTGGACACTTTTGCCGAAAGCGCTTAGCCCCTAACTTACGCTATTGCGCTGAAGGATGGATTCAACCCCACTGAATGTTAGTCGAGTCCATACTGGACTTAGGGCGGGTTAGTTCAGTGTTAAAGCTGCTCATTCAAAATGTTGGTCAAATGGCCTAAGGTATAACATTCATACATCCGGCAGTGAGGCTCAAACATCTTGATGGCCGGAACCTCTTGCCAGCGTTTCGCCGGCACCGTGTTCAGCCACAGAATCTCCCGCACCAAGCGACGCGCCTTCCCCATCAAAGCAGCTGCCTTCTCCCCTTCTAAGGTCTGGGCGTCACTCAGAATCAGCAAGACCGTACGTTTATTTAGGACCTCCGGAAATTGCTCGATCAGCTCGCTCAGGGAAACCGCCATATTGGTCCCGCCGCCCCACTGGCTGCCCGTCCGGGGCATAGCTTCCGCTACCATCTCCGAGAATGCCTGTCCTTTATGGATTTTATCCGTGAGACGCACCACGTGGTCAGCAAAGGCAAAGATTTCAATCCCGCTGGCCACCGAAGAGAGTCCATAGATAAATTGGAGCACAAACTCCGTGTACTTTAGCATGGATGCTGACATATCGCACAGGAGGACAAACTTAGGCCGGCTAGTATGCCTGCTTTTATAACGGCGCTCAATCAAGGTTCCCCCATAGCGCAGGTTTTGCCTTAAGGTCCGGCGCATATCCACCCCACCGCGCCGGCGGGCCGCGCGATAACGCCTGGACACCTGACTGGCCAGGCGCTGAGAGAGGCGTCGAATCAGCTTAATCACCTGAGGCCATTCTTCTGCCGGGATCTGCTTTAGATCGCGGGCCAGCAGTTGAATTTCTCGTTCCCGCATGGCTTTTTCTACTTCTGAAGTGACTCCGTCGGCTGACCCGGGCGGGAGCAAGGCCCCTTCCTCTTCCAGCCTGCGCCGCCAATAATCAAGCGACCCGCGAATCGCCCGCTCCACGATCGGCTGAAAACTTTGGTCCAGCGGCACTCCCAGTTTCATGCCCTCAGACGATCGCTCCAGAAACTTGCGCATGCGTTCCTGTTCTTCCGGCGGCAATTGAGCATAAATCAGCCGCTGCTCCTCCGGAATATCCAGTTCACGCCCTTGAAATTGAAGCTCTTGCCGGCTCTGCTCCAGCTTTGCCCGGTGTTCTGAGCTCCGCTTGGCCGCCTCGGCTTCCCAGGCCTGCTTGTGCTCCGGAGGGGCAAAATAGGCGCGAAAAGCCTCTTGGAACCAGGGGATGTGATTCGGATCCTTGACCAAGGTCGCTTGCAGCACTGCCTCTACCCGCTCCTTGTCCTCAAGCCCGACCAGCAGCAACCCTTGCATTGCATCCAGAATTTCCGAAGCACTGACTCTAAGCCCAAGGCTGCGCAGCAACTGGGCAAATTCTATCAGATGACGGTCAAGCTCACTTCCCGTGCGCATGATGCTGCCCGTCTCCCCGGGGGGGCTTAAGTTCCCACAGAAGGCGTTCCGCCCCCAGCTCGCGGTAAAATATTTCCACGTCCTCCTGACTTTTCAAAAGCAGAGTTAAGGTCGCATCCACCCAGGCAGGATCTAAGTCCGTTTTACCCATGACCAGCAAGGCCTTAGCCCAATCCAGAGTTTCTGCAATCGAAGGGATTTTGTGGAGATTCAGCTTTTCCCTGAGCACTCCCACGGCACGGGCTACTTGGTAAGCTAACCGTTCCGGGAGCTCCGGCACCTTAGCCCGGATGATCCGCACTTCCTTATCTACGGTAGGAGCTTCTACATGCAGGAACACACAGCGGCGTTTAAGGCCATCCGACAATTCCCGTTCCCCATTGGACGTCAGAATCACAATGGGGCGTTTTTTCGCCCTCACCGTACCCATTTCCGGTATCGTCACCTGAAACTCTCCTAAAAATTCAAAGAGAAAAGCTTCAAACTCAGAATCCGTTTTATCAATCTCATCAATTAAGAGGACGGAACGCTCCTCGGTTTTAAGCGCCTTGAGCAGAGGCCGCTCCAGCAAATAGGCCTCGGAAAACAAATCCTCTTCCCCCAGGCTCTCACGCTGCATCTGTATCTTGAGCAGCTGCCGCTGATAGTTCCATTCATACAACGCCCTGGTTTCATCCAAGCCTTCATAACACTGAAGCCGGATCAGAGGCGTATCAAAAACCTGGCTCAGCACCTTGGCAATTTCCGTTTTCCCTACTCCAGGTGGTCCGGTCACCAGCAACGGCTTTTCCAACTGAACCGCCAAGAATGCAGTCACTGCAATCCGGTCCTGCTGCTCCGTAATATAGCCTGTTCCCTCCAGCGCCTTCTCAAATTCCTCCAACGTCATGCGCGCCATCTGTTTCACCCATCCCCTCAAATATCTATCACACAACTAAAATCCGTCTGAATCAGTTTCTTCATAATACTAAATACGACTTTTTCGAGTATTTTCCTTGTTATTTATAAAAAATCCTATTTTACATTAGTTACCCGCTTACTTGCTTCCTCATATACTTTTTCATAAGCCTTGGCCGCCCGCTCCGGGGGAAATTCCTGCAAGGCCATGGCCGCTGCGGCTGCCGACATCCGCTCATACAGCTCCGGTTCACGGAGCAAGCGTACCACTGCCGCGCTCATCCCCTCCACATCCCCCGCAGGAAGCAAAAATCCCGTCTCCCTCTCTTTCACCACTTCAGGCAGGCCGCCCACCCTGCTGGCCACCACCGGAACCCCGCAGGCCATAGCCTCCAAGGCTGCCAGGCCAAAGCTTTCTTGGGCGGAGGGCAGAAGAAACACATCGCTCATCTGTAAAATTTCCCCTACGTTTTCCTGTTTGCCTAAAAATAGAACCCGTGCTTTCAGCCCGCGTTTTGCTACCTCCCGTTCCACCTTACCCATTTCCGGCCCATCCCCGACAAGTAAAAGCCTGCAGGGAATTTGCCGCTGCACCCGTTCAAAAATCCGGATGACATCCGGCACATGTTTTACTTCACGAAAGTTGGATATATGCGTGATGAGCTTTTCCCCTGCCGGAGCGAAACTTTCCCGTTCCGTATCGTTTTTCGGGCGGGGAAAATAAACCAGCGGATCCACAAAATTCGGAACCACCTCGATCCCGCAAGAGAGCGGGCCAAAGATTGTCTCCGTATCCGCAGCCAGTGAGTGCGAGACTGCAGTCAGCCCGTCACTCACCTTGAGTGCCATCCTGGTCAAGCGGTAGAATTCCTCATATGCTCCCACCAGGGTGATATCCGTCCCGTGAAGCGTTGTGACCAAAGGAATGGCTTCATCCAGCATTTGCTTGGCTAAATAGGCACTGATGGTGTGCGGAATGGCGTAGTGCACATGAATCAGCTCCAGCCCGACCTGCCGCGTCACTTCCACAATTTTATTGGCCAAGAGCAAGGTATAGGGAGGATACTTAAATAACGGGTAGCTGACATCTTCCACCTCGTGAAAAAACAAGTTGCGGTGATATTTATACAAGCGAAAAGGGCGGGCCGAGGATATAAAATGAACCTGATGCCCCCGCTCGCCCAAAATATAACCCAACTCCGCCGCCACTACTCCGCTGCCGCCGTAAGTCGGGTAACACACCATCCCAATCTTCACCATCTCACCATCCTCCTCACCATTGTTTTTACTTTATGGAACTTAAGCAACCAATCGACCACGGCCTTTTCTGCGAGCAGAGCAAAGAGGAGAAAAGGGACAGCCATCCCCAATCAGTTGTCCGGCTGCACTGGCCGAAACTCCTAAAAGCACAAAAATCGCAGAGAATCCGAGAACAAAAAAGAGCGAGCGTATGATCAGCACGCGGCGTGAAATCTGACCATCGATTGAAGTTCCGACCAAAAATGAAAAATAAGCCGGAACGACCGGCAGGACACAGGGGGAAAAGAATGACACCAACCCTCCTAGAAAGGCAAGCCCAATGGATACATTCATACGCCATTCTCCTCAAAGCCCAAGGGGAGAGCATCTTTTACCGCTTCCCCGATAATCTTCTGCACATCATTGATCAAACGCGATATTTCAAATTCGGCTTGTAAATAAACGCGGGAATTCGGGTTTATACTCAAAAGGCTGTAGAGGCTTTCAAGTTCCTGCTGTTTGTCAAACCCCACTTCATGTTGCAAAAGCTGGGCTTGCTGAATCTCCCATTGCTTGAGTTGAAAATTTTTTACCATTTTATAATTTTTTTCATCCGTCCGCACCTTATCTTTGGCAGCGATAAACCGGCGGTACTCTTCGGATTCCTGCAGAGCCCGGGCTAACTGATGCGCTAACTCAATTGCCAACAAATTCTCTCTCCCCTTTATTTTTTCTAAAGAAAACTTGGCTTGCGGCAAGCCTCTAGGCGCAGGCGGAAGCCTTAGTTGCACTTATGCGCCCTCAGATTTATACTTTCTGATTAGCTAATACAATACCCCCCGGTAGTAAGCTATATTATACTGAATTTTTAAGAAAGTGACAAACCTTCTACCGTTACCATGTGATATAAAAGATCGAATGATTTAAGTCGACTCGGGTCTTTGACACTTGCGCTTATATAAAAATCTCTACAAGCCTTGAAAATAGGGCTTTTTTTATTGGAAAAATGTCAAATTTTCTCCAATCCATAGTGCGTAATTTTGCGTAATG
>NZ_JAFLRH010000013.1 GCF_017310645.1 Paradesulfitobacterium ferrireducens
CAGCTTTTACTGACGAGTTCCATTGGCGTCTTGTTGTTTAGTTTTCAAAGATCAGGATGTTCGCTGCCTTAATCGGCTGACGGAATCTTATCTTAGCATAACATCTTTTCGATGTCAACAGTTTATTTTTTATTCCGTCCGCTGCTGCCAGCGTTTTGGCGTCGCTTGTCGTGACGCTTAATTATAATATCATGCGGATTAATCGCTGTCAACACCTTTTTATTTAGTGCTAAAATTAGCTTTCAGCCGTGTAGCTTGTTGGCATTTCCAACGTTTACAGGCATCCGCCGATAACGAGACATAATATAACATAAACATAAATTTCGGTCCAGCTAGAGTAATTAAATTATGAAAATGTTAATTAATAGAACTAAAAAACAAAAACAATGCCAGAAATTTTGAATGTACTTTTCTGACATTGCTTAAAGACATTGAGACCAAATATGCCAATCAAAATTAGTACTTAGCGGGCAAACTTCACTAAATAGTAGTTTTTCTTCCCTCTGCGGATGACAAGGTATTTTCCATCGAGGCGTACAAGATCCTTCACCGTTAACGCTAAATCTGTATACCTATGACCATTAAGATAAATCGCCCCGCTCTCGATAGCCTCCCTCGCCTGTCTTTTCGAAGATACCACTCCTGTTTCGACCAACAGATCCACTAAAGTAATTCCGTCATCTTCAATCGTTGCAGACGGCACATCACTGAGCCCTTCCTCAATCTCCGCCCCGGAGAGATTCTCCACTCCGCCGGTAAAGAGGGCATAACTGATATTTTCCGCCCGGCGCAAAGCGTCCTCTCCGTGGACCAGCTTGGTCACTTCCTGAGCCAACACCCGTTGCGCGTTTCTTTTCTCCGGTTGTTTCTCAACTTCTTCCGCCAAAGCATTTATTTCAGCAAGTGGGAGGAAGGTAAAATACTTCAAAAACTTAATCACATCACGGTCATCCGTATTTAGCCAGAACTGATACAACTTATAAGGAGAAGTCTTAGACGCATCCAGCCAGATCGTGCCGGATTCGGTCTTGCCGAATTTTGTTCCGTCACTCTTCGTTACTAACGGCATCGTAAGTCCATGAACAGTCTTTTCTTCATCCAGGCTCATTCTTCTAATTAAATCAATCCCTGAAGTAATGTTGCCCCATTGATCACTGCCGCCTACCTGAAGTTCGCAGCCATAAACCTCATTTAACTTCATAAAATCATAAGACTGCAAAATCATGTAACTGAATTCCGTAAAAGAAAGCCCTTTGCTCAGCCGTGATTCCACCGACTCTTTACCGAGCATGGTAGCAATCGAAAAGTTTCGGCCCACATCACGCAAAAAATCGATCACCTGCAGCGAACCCAGCCATTCATAATTGTTGGCTAACATGGCCGCGTTCTCTCCACTGTCAAAATCCAGAAATTGAGCGAGCTGAGCCTTGATTTTTTCCGACCATTCCTCCACGACTTCTTTGGGATTAAGCGACCTTTCAGAAACTTTGCCGCTGGGATCACCAATCAAGCCGGTTGCTCCGCCTACTAAAGCAATTGGACGATGCCCCGCCAGCTGAAATCTTCTTAGAACCAGAATGGGAAGCAAGCTCCCGATATGCAAACTGTCGGCAGTTGGGTCAAAGCCGCAGTACAAAGTAATCGGGCCGGAATTAAGCCGCGCCCGCAGCATGTCCTCATCCGTATGTTGGTATATAAGTCCTCTTTCTTTTAAGTCGTCAAAAATATCCATTAGAAATCCCTCCATTTTCGTTTTGAAAAGAATAAAATCCCTCAACTTACGTTGAGGGACGAAAATTTCCGCGGTACCACCCACATTGACCTATCCGCAGCCTTGCGAACGCGCTTCAGGTCATCTCTTTAAGCCATAACGTTGCTTCCCCGGGAGGTATTAACTCCAGTCCTGAGGCGTATACCTTAATTATTAGGTTCGGTTCACACCAGCCACCGACTCTCTTGACCTCAATCCCATCAAGTTTCTTCTCAGTCATTCCGTTTAATGTATGAAGTTACAGATATTATAGCTTTAAGAGCGTGAATATGCAAGCGTTACATGGCTGTGTGCGGTTATTTCAACCCTTAAATTACACTTCTGGCGTAAAAATATGCTATAATCCAATGAGAGCTAATCGTAGAATTAGCTTTTTTCCTATTATTAAGAGGCAGGAGGCACAGATATGTCACCCCGAACACAAGCTCAGGGATCAAAGGGTAAAAGGCGCCTGTCCAAATGGCGCTTGTTTCTGCTCACTGCCGGGAGCATTTTCGGCATCGTTATGCTTGTTGCTTTTATTTTTATCGGTGTCAGCGTCGCTAAAACACCGAAATGGGATCCGGGGGCTATCACGGATCTCAAACAGTCCTCCGTTCTTTACGATAAAGACGGTCAGCAGATAGCCACCCTGCATGCCGACGAAAACCGCCTCGTGGCAGAATCCCAAGACATTCCGAAGTTAGTCAAGGATACATTCGTCGCAGTCGAAGACAAGCGCTTTTACCAGCATTTTGGAGTGGATCCGATTCGGATTATTGGCGCCGCCGTCAACGACATTCTTTCCCGAAGCAAAAAAGAAGGCGCGAGTACCATTACCGTTCAGCTGGCGAAAAATGCCTTTATCCAAAATCCCACTGCTAAAACGTTTACGCGCAAGATTCAGGAAGCAGCCTTAGCCCTGCAACTAGAACACGAGTATACCAAGGATCAAATTTTAACCTTCTATCTCAATAAAATCCCCTTTGGCGAATCCTCCTTCGGGATTCGCACAGCTGCTAAAACCTATTTCGGCAGGGATAATCTAAACGATTTAACCCCGCCAGAAGTGGCGCTGCTGGCGGGACTGCCTCAAGGACCCAGCCGCTATGACCCCTATCAGCACCCGGATGATGCCAAATACCGGCGCAATGTTGTTTTAGGTGTGATGAAAGATGCCGGAATCATTACGGCAGACGAGTATAACAAGTACAAAGAAGAACCGTTTACCTATGTGGATCAGATGAAAAATAAGAACCGGACCGGCAATGATCAAAAAACAACAGTTGCCGCTGCCCCCTATAAATTCCCGTACTTTGTCGACTATGTCATTGAGGAATTGAGCACTACTTACAACCTGAGCGAGGATCAGATATTTAACGGCGGTTTGCATATTTACACCACGGTCGACCCCAAAATCCAAACTGAGGCTGAAGCACAGTTTGCCAAAAATGAAAATTTCCCGCAGTCCGTTGATCCGCAGATGCCGGTACAAGGGGCTATGACGGTTATCGAACAAGGTAACGGCGCCATTCGGGCGATGGTCGGCGGGCGCAATTACACCCCGCGCGGGCTCAACCGGGCCTGGCAAGCGAACCGGCAGCCCGGATCTACGATCAAGCCTTTGGTCGTGTATGGCCCCGCTCTGGAAAAAGGCGGGTATTTCCCGGGAACCGTGCTTGATGATATGCCGGTAAAATACAGTGCCGGAAACGGCAAAGTCTGGGCCCCGGTAGACTTTGATACGGAAACCTCGGGTTGGAAAGGGCTCATCACCATGCGCGAAGCCCTAAGAAATTCCGTCAATGTCTATGCTGTTAAGCTGATGAACCAAATAGGAGTAGAGTACGGCTGGAAATTCGGCAAAGATAATCTTGGGCTACCTCTCAAAGACGACGAACGCTACAATCTCAGCCTGGCTCTTGGAACGACTCATGTTTCAACTCTGGATATGGCAAAAGCTTACGGGGTTTACGGCAATAACGGAGTCAGAGTGACCACCCATGCCGTTGAAAAAATTCTTGATTCCAACGGCAACCAGGTCGCCACCGCTCAAATCACTCAGCAAAAAGTTATGAAAGACACAACGGCCTATCTCATCAACGACATGCTAAGTACGGTCGTTAAAGAAGGAACCGGAACCAGAGCCCAAATCAGCGGCTGGGCCGTCGCCGGCAAGACCGGTACCACTTCCCTTCCGGAAGATTACGGCAACCGTTCCGGCAACCCCGATGCCTGGTTTGCCGGTTACACTCCGAAATATACCGCCGTAGTCTGGATGGGGTACGACGAAGATAAAGACAAGAATCATTACCTGCGCAAAGTTTATGGCGGCAGCTATCCGGCCCGCATCTGGAAAGCGGTCATGACAGCGGCTCTCGCCGGGGAAAAGCCCCAAGCCTCCTTCACGAAGCCGAGCGGAATTGTGAGCGGACAAATCGATACGAAATCAGGCTTGCTCCCCAGCAGTCTTACCCCGGCGCAATTCGTGCGCACAGAAATCGCCGCCCAGGGTGATTTCCCGTCCAAAGTAAGCGATATCTGGGTTGAAAAAGAAGTGGATGCCGATAACCCATCTTATTTAGCATCTGACTCTACGAAAAATAAACAAGCCAAGATATTCCTAAATATTACCGACCGCGATCCCTCCTGGACCTGGCCTTCAGATGAGGCACCTTACCGGATGCCCACTGAGTATGCCCCGTCAGCACCTGCTCTTGTCCCGGAAACCAATATTTACCCCCCTAAAGGGGATGATAAATTGCCGACTCCGGACTTGGGACAGTTATCTTACAACGCAGCTACCGCCATGGCAACCCTGAACATTTCCTTCCCGCCGGGAAGCAACAAATACTCGGCGATCATCTACCTCCTCCGTCCGGGAGCCAATACCTTAGAAACCTTTATCCCGGATGGCTTAAACGGCAAATCTTCCAAAGTCTCTGTTCCGGTCGGCGGGGATAGCAGTGAAATCATTCCAGGTGACTACAGATTCTGGGCTGCCGTCATTGATCCTAAAACCCAGGCCGTCGGCCCGCCCTCAAACAGCGTAAAGCTAAAATTAACCGACTAAAAACCAATATTTCCGGCGGCTTTAGAAACGCAAATAGGAGCGTCTCCAATCACAGGTTGGGATGCTCCTATTGTTATGCCCCACTTCTATTTCAACTCAACCACCGTAACGCCCAGATCTCCCTCTCCATGCTGCCCCAGGCGAAAAGCGCGCACATGCGGGTGCCCGCGCAAAAATTCCTGTATCCCTGACCGCAGCGCTCCGGTCCCCTTCCCATGAATCACATAAATCTGGCTGATACCTGATAAAACGGCATCGTCTAAATACTTATCCAGAGCGTAACTGGCCTCCTCAATCTGCATCCCTCGCAGGTCGATTTCACTGCGCACGGTTTCGGCCTTGCCCCGTCCTAAACTTCCTTGTCCGGAGCGCTGGGGAACCACCGGTTTTTCTGACTCGGCCAACCTCAGTTCGGAGAGTGGAACATTGACCTTCAGCACGCCCGCCTGGACCAGCACTTCTCCACTTTCATTGAGAAGCTTGAGTATTTGCCCTTTCTGCCTCAGCTTGGTCATATACACGGTCTGCCCCAGCTTAATATCCTCCGACCTTAACCCCGAGTTATTACCCGCAAGGCTCGGGCTCTTGGCTTCGACTTTTCCGGCCAGTTTTTTTAGGCCTTGGCGCGCCCGCTCAATGTCCTGCTGCTGTTTATTCTCCTTTTTAATGGCCTCTTTTAATTCAGCCAATAATTCCTCTGCCTCACGCTTGGTCTGGCGGATGATATTTTCCGCTTCATCCTTGCCCTTATTAATGATCCGTTCATATTCCTCAGCCATGGCCGCCGACTTCCGGCTCAGCTCCTGGTGCTTCTGCTCCACCGCAGCCCTAGCCGATTGGGCTTTGCGTTTTTCCACTTCGATTTCGCGCTGGGTGTCTTCTAAGTTTTCAAGAAGATCCTCCATTTGCAGTTCCCGCTCGGAAAAATACCGGCGCGCCCGGTTTAATATTCCTTCTTCCAGCCCTAAGCGCCCGGCGATAGTCAAGGCATTGCTGCGTCCGGGAATCCCTACCAATAGCCGGTACGTAGGGCGCAAGGTCTCAACATCGAATTCGACTGAAGCGTTTTCCACACCGGCGGTCTCATAGGCAAACGCTTTTAAGGCTCCGTAATGGGTGGTTGCTACAATTCTTGATCCCCGCTCATGCAGCTCGGCCAGAATCGCCATGGCTAAAGCCGCCCCTTCCGTAGGATCGGTTCCGGCGCCGACTTCATCGAGCAGGATTAACGATCTGGCATCGGCGGAGGTGACAATTTCCACAATATTTTTCATATGCCCGGAAAAAGTGCTCAACGACTGCTCCACACTCTGCTCATCCCCGATATCCGCAAAGATCTGGGTAAACACGCCCACGGCGGACTCGCTCTCTGCCGGGATGTGCAGCCCGGCCTGGGCCATCGCGCACAAAAGCCCGATGGTTTTGAGCGCTACCGTTTTCCCCCCGGTATTGGGGCCGGTGATGACTAAGGTGGAAAACTTCGTTCCCAGTTCCAGAGACAAAGGAACCACTCTCCCGCTGAGCAGGGGATGCCGGGCTTCAATCAGTTTCACCACTTGATTCTCTGCCAGCTTGGGACTACCCCCATTCATGTGGGCGCTTAAATGGCTTTTGGCCAGGATAAAATCCAAGACCGCCAAAGCCTCGTGCCCATCCGCGATAGACTCAGCTTTCCCTTCAATCGCGCGGGCCAGCATATTCAAGATCCGTTCGACCTCGCGCTGCTCCTTCAGCACCACTTCCCGCAGCTCATTGCCAAGATTAACCACGGTTAACGGCTCGATGAACAAGGTTGCCCCGCTGGCCGACTGGTCGTGGACAATGCCCGGAAAAGCCCCGCGGTATTCTTGTTTGACCGGGAGGACATACCGGTCCCCGCGCTGGGTAATCAAGAGATCTTGAAGCATCTTTTGCTGGGCCGGGTTGCGCAAAATTCCTTCCAGGCTCTCCCTGATCCGCTGCTGCACCCTGGCCTTGGCCTTGCGCAGCTGGGCCAGTTCAATCGAGGCATTGTCAGCGACGGCCGCATCTTCCGTGATGGCCGCCGAAATCTGAACCTCCAACTCCCGTTCCGGGATAATCCGCTCCCCAACTTCACGTAAACGGGGAAAATTCCCCTTATCCTCACTGAAGAAATTGCGCACCTGTCTCCCGGCGCGCAAGGTATCCCGTACTTGCAGCAGCTCCTCGGGAGCAAGCACTCCCCCGCGCAGGCACCTTTCCAAAAAAGGGCGCACTTCTTTGGCCCCGCCCACCGAGAACAGCGGGTGCAGCCGCAGAAGTTCTTTTCCTTCATCCGTCTCCTGCAAAAGTTTCCCAATCCGTTCCGTGTTTGTGTACGGCCGGAGCGCCAAGGCCAGTTCCCGCGACCGCGGCAGGCGGCAGAACTCGGCTAAGCGTTCTTGGATTTTAGGAAAATCCAGCTTGTGTAAGACTTTTTCGTGAATACTCATTGTCATCCTCTTTCGTAAATACTACAGCACGCCTCTGAAAAAGTGTCCTTTGGTAAAGCCATCCGGAAACAGCTTCTCCAAGGCAGCCGTCCCGTCCGCGATCTCTGCCGGGTCAGGCTTTCGCCCCGCAGCGATCTTGTCCCAGGCGGCAGAAAAAAGCTTAACCACCTCTAACACTTGATGTCGCTTCTCCCTTACCAAGTGCAGCCTCACGGACGTTACGCCCATTTTTGAGATGGTTTCCAATTCCTGATACAGGTTAAGCCTTTTGACGTTAAAAAGGTGCATCCGGCACTCCTGATCCGTCTCAAGCGGAAAATCGTAGTTCATGCGATCGCGCAGGTAATGCGGGTCTTTGACACAGGGGCCGCTGCAGCTGTCGCCTTTTTTGCCCCCGCGGGTCGCGCCCACCGGACAGTATTCGCTCACCATCAGTTCCAGATCCCCAAATACCAAGACTTCCACCCTGGGCCACTGGGCCAAAGGACGGATTTGCTCATGGTGCAGCTCCGGAGACAGGGTGACCATACCCGCCCCCTGCTTAAAGAAGTGATAGAGGCTCGCTTCATTGAATACATTGAGGGAATAATCCACCTCGAACGGCCAGGCAGGATCAAGCCCCCGGATGAGTTCCAGTTCCCCCAGGTTCCCCACCATCAGAACCGGACGCTCAGGCCAAGCCGCCGCTTGTTCCAGCCGCTTAAGCCAATGCCTGCTTTGCTCCTGGTTGAGAATGCGCGGCATTCTCCATACTGCTACTGCCCCTTGCCGGCGGCATAATTCCAGCCCTTCCTGAATTTCCTTCAGGCTAAAACCCCGGCGCGAGCGCCATTGTTCCCCTCCGAGAAGAAGGCGGCGCGCTCCACCTTTAAGAGCCGCCTCCAGTGCCTGGGGATCGCCAACGGCTACAGTCAGTACCCCGCCCCGCTTTGCCCCGGTCTTCCCGCCGGCATTCCCCGCGGACCGGAGCTCACGCTTAAGCCTTTGCTGCTCCTGTTGCCACTCGGCCACTCTTTTCCGGTACACCTCTGCAGGCACCGGCCTGCGCTTAGGCTCTTTGAGCAGCTCCTCCACCGCTTGCCGCCGCATCTCATTCAGTTCACTTACCGGGAGCATGATCTCCCCTTCCAAATCAAGCTCCAATTGCTCAAGTACAAACGGTGTGGTGCCAAGCCGCCCCAGCTGCTGCATCAAAAACTCATAACTTAAGGGCCGTTTCAAGGCGGTCTGGGCCAAAGCCGCAGACCAAACCTCGACTGAGCGTTCTCCGTTCCACGCTTCCAGTATCAGCTTTTCCCCGGCCTTTCCGCTCACCTTAATCCTTAAGGGGCGCTTACGCTGCTCCTTCCCCTCCTGGAAACTGAGACGCGCCTTTTCCATAAGAACCGCGTCATGCGTCTTAAATACGCGGTCTCCGGGCCGAGACTGGCCGCTGAAAGGAACCTGCACCGTTTGGCCGCTCGCCGCCTGTACCGTATTGCGGCTTGCTGCCTGCCCAGCCTCCCCATCCACAACCCAAATCTGCTCGACTGTAAGCCCTTCCCGCCCGCGCCCGGTCCAGATCTCGATTCCGTCTCCCACTTGCAGTCCGGCTTCCAGCTTTAGAACCAGGCGCCCTTTTTCCGTCTTCACAACCCGTCCAAGCCTCGTTCCCCGGTTATTAGGCCGGTTATAGCTCATGAGTTCAGCCCCGGGATGCTCCAGCAAATAAGCCTGGGTAAAATCCCGGTTGAAAATCTGCAAGAGCTCGCGCTTTTCCTCCGCCTTAAGTAATTCCAGTCGTCCCCTTGCCCCCGGGAATTGCGCCAACCGGTCAAGGGCCTGGCGATACAGGCGCACCACCGTTGCCACATATTCCGGCCTCTTCATTCTGCCTTCTATTTTTAGGGAGTCAACTCCGCTTTCCCGCAGTTCCCCCAGGTATTCCACCAAATTCAGGTCACGCGGGCTTAATAAATGTTCCCCGATGTTCTCTCCGGCCAAATAGTCCTCGCCCTTTTGCCCCACCAATTGGTAGGTCAGGCGGCAGGGCTGGGCACAGGTGCCCCGGTTGCCGCTGCGCCCGCCGATGAAGCTGGACATCAGGCATTGCCCGGAATAGCAAATACAGAGAGCACCGTGAACAAAGACTTCGATCTCCAGCGGGGTGCCTTCCGCGATTTGCCGCATTTCATTAGCCGAGGTTTCGCGCGCCAGTACTACCCGCTTAAAGCCAATCCCTTCCAAGTGCTTGACGCCCCACCCGGTACTCACCGTCATTTGCGTACTCGCGTGCTTTTCCAGCTCGGGCAAAACCTGTTCGAGCAAGGCTGCTACTCCGACATCTTGAAGGATGACGGCATCAACCCCCAGCTCATACAAAGAGTATAGGTAATCGACCAACTCCGTAAATTCCTGATCCGCAATCAGGATATTGACCGTGACATAAATTTTTGCCTCCCGCTCATGAGCATAACGCACCACTTCCCGCAGGCTGTCTAGGTCAAAATTAGCGGCGCTGGCACGGGCGTTAAAGGACTTCCCGCCCAAATAGACCGCATCCGCCCCGTTTTCCACCGCCGCTTTAAACGCTTCAAAGCTCCCTGCCGGGGCCAGCAATTCCATTGTTTGCAGCCTTGATTCCATCAACGGTCTCTCCTTTGGTCAACAGTTCCACAATCCCAGGGGTTACTTCCTCAATGCTTTGCCATTCCGGCCACTTCAGAGGCCGCTTGGACCAGCACAAAGCGGGCACCGGATTGAGGGTGTGCCCCTTTACCCGAAAGTCTTCAATATTGCCATGGTCACTGGTTAAGATCAGTGCCACATTATCATCGGAACTTTCCACAATAGATAAAAACCCACCCAGAAAACTGTCGATTCGTTCAATAATGTCCACACATTCATTCCAGACCTGCTTGTGTCCTTTCTTATCTGTCTGAAAATATTCATAGAGGGTAAAATCATGCTCCAAACATACCCGGGCCAAGTTCTGCCCGGCTTCAAATGGAGTAAACAAAGGGACATCCTCCCCCCGCTCGCGCATGATCTCATTCACCATATCCTGAAAAACCGCCTTTCCCTCAAGCAGGTCCTTGGCCCGCCGCAAGCGCACTCCTCCTGCCAGGGCGCTTAAGGTCGAAGCGGAATATCTTTTCTTGGGCTTGGCATTCAGGTAAAAGGACTGGTCAATCACGGAAGTAAAGGCATTGGCAAACGTCACTTTCTTGCCGCAGGCCGCTAATTGCTTAAAAAGGCTGTGCTCGGCTATAATTTTGGCTAAAGCCTCATTGGGATAAGCGTTCAAATGATACCCTAACGCCTTGGCCGCATTCATGCCCGTCCAGAGAGTAGTCTGCCCGGTCGCGCTCTGGGGCACACCCGGAACCCTCAGGGAAGCATCCAGCGGCCGTAAAACCGTTTGTCCGTGCGCCAGCACCCGCTTCCCCCAAAGCAGATGCCCCCCCAGCAACCGGTCGACCACCGGCGTACGGGCGGCCACAATCGGGTTGGCTTCTTCACTCCCAAGACCAAATCCGTCAATAAAAAACATAACCAGGTGCATCCATCTTCCCCCGCTCTCTTTCTACACTTCTCTAGTGTATCCAACTTTCCCTGAAAAAGCCAGCATGCCAAAGAAAAGAGCACCCGGTCTCCCAGATGCTTCTTGACTTCTTAGATTACGTTTTAAAAAGAGACCAAAGGCTACTCCGTCTTTTCCCCTAAGAGCTGCATCAGAGTCTCCTGCTCCTCGCGCAGCCTGGCCAGGTCATCGGCCAGGTTCAGGGCAGCCAGGACAGCCACCTGGTGGTAAGGCAGGCGCGGAAAACGCTGGGCAATCAGGTGCATTCTCTTATCCACTTCACGGGCAACCGCCTGGATATGCTCAGGGCTTGCTTCCCCACGCACAGCATACTTTTCCCCGAAAATCTCGACTTTCTGCGTCTCGTGAGCCATGCCTACCCCTCGCTTCCTATTTCTTACCATCCTTCTTACCCATCTACTATTTTCGCCATTCTGCAGCAAATTCCTGCTGAATTCCCTCTAAAATGCGCGAATTTAGTTCATTTACCTCCTCATCCTTAAGGGTACGCTCCAGCGACTGGTAGCGCAGGCTGAAGGCAAGGCTCTTACGGTCTTCCGGCACCTGCTTTCCGGTATAGACGTCGAAGACTTCCACTTCCTGCAACAGTTCTCCGCCCAGGCTCCGGATCTTGGCCACGACCGCGGCAGCCGGAGTCTCTTTCGGCACAATCAATGCCAGATCCCGCTGCACCGCCGGGAAGCGCGGGATCGCCTGCACCAGCACCTGAGTGCCCGCCTGTTCGATCAATGGCTGCACTTCAATTTCAAAGACCACCGCCCGTTCCAAATCCAACTCTTTGGCAGTCCGGGGATGAAGCTCCCCTAAGAACCCAATCCTCTGTTCGCCCAGGTATACTGCCGCGGAACGGCCCGGATGAAGCAGTTCTTCGCCTGTCAGCGCCCGGTAGGCAAAAGAGAGCCCAAACTCCTTAGCGAGTTCCTCCAGCACCCCTTTAAGGTAATAAAAGTCATACTCCAGCACCGGACTAAGCCAGTGGCGCTCACTCTTGCCCACGGCCAGGCCCGCCGCCCGCAGCTCTTCCTGCGGCAGCTTGGTCAGGGTCTCTTCCTCACTTAAATAGACATTGCCCATTTCAAAAATGGCCACATCCGTATTGCGGCGGCTGAGATTACGGACTGCCACCTCCAACAGCCCCGGCACAAGCGAAGTGCGCATTACGCTCAGTTCTTCCCGGAGCGGGTTCATGAGCGCTATCCTCTGCTCCGCTTTGCCCCATTTGCGGTCCGTATCCGGACGGGTGAAAGAATACGTCAAGACCTCGTTCATTCCGGCCCCGATCAATACCTGACGCAGGCGGCGCCGGATCTCCTGGCCCGGAGTTCTCATCCCCTGGGTCAGGTCTCCTGCGGGCAAAGTGGTTGGGATAAGATCATACCCTGTCAGCCTGGCTACTTCTTCAATCAGGTCTTCTTCAATCTGAATATCGGAACGGTACGACGGAATCTTTACGGTAAACAAGCCTTGGGTTTCCGTATACTCAAAGTTGAGCCGGTCCAAAACACCTTTCACATCGGCAGCTGTCACTTCCGTGCCCAAAACCTCTCCGGCCCGCTTGACCGAAAGCGTGACTTCGGCCAGCGGCGGGAGATAGCTCACTTCATCCACATACCCCACCGGACGTCCGGCCCCGATTTCCAGGAGCAATTCGCTGACCCGGCCGAGGGTGGCCAGCACTCCGTACGGATTAATCCCTTTTTCAAAGCGGTTGGAAGCTTCTGAGCGCAGACCCAGGCGGCGGCTCGTGCGGCGGATGCTGACCCCGGCAAAATGGGCCGCTTCCACCAAAAGCCGTTTTGTCCCGGAAGTCACCTCACTATCGAGTCCTCCCATCACTCCCGCCAGTCCGAGCCCGGACATTTCATCTGCAATCAAGAGCATGTCCGTCTCCAGCTTGCGCTCGACCTGATCCAAGGTGGTAAGCACTTCTCCCGCATGAGCCCGGCGCACATGCACCGCCCCCTGAATCTTGTCCCGGTCAAAGGCGTGCAAAGGCTGCCCCAGTTCCAGCATCACATAATTGGTGATGTCCACGATATTGTTGATCGGCCTTACCCCCGCCGCCCGCAGCCGCCGCTGCATCCACTCCGGCGCCGGCTCAATCTTGACGTCCTCCACAATCAGGCCAGCATAGCGGAAACACAACTCAGGATCTTCAATCACAATCTTCACATCTTGAACCAGGGGCAAATCCAGTTTATCCCCCAGCTTCTCAGCCAGGGCCCACTTCGGAAGATTCACCGGCGCCCCGGTGAGGGAAGAAATCTCCCGGGCCACATTGACCATCGCCAGGCAATCCGGCCGGTTCGGGTACAACTCCAAATCCAGGACACTGTCTTTAAGTCCGAGAAAATCAGCCACATGTTCCCCCACCGGAGCCTCCGGAGCCAAAATCAAAATTCCGCCTTCACTGCGCTCAAGCCCCACGCTTTGATCGAGCAGCAGCTCTTCTGCCGAGCAGAGCATACCCTGGGACACCACTCCTCTGAACTTCGCCTCCTGGACTGAGGCTCCGTTCGGAAGCTCAGCCCCCGCAAGGGCCACCGGCACTTTATCTCCGACCAAGAGGTTCTGGGCCCCGGTCACCAGGGTTAAAAGCGCTGATCCCGTATCAACCCGGCACAGCCACAGCTTGTCCGCATCCGGGTGAATCTGCATTTCTTTAATCTGCCCGATCACCACTTGGTCCAAGCCCTCACTCAGGCTTTCCACACTTCCGACTTCAATCCCGCCCCGGGTCAAAACCTCAGCCAGGTTTTCCCCGTCCAGCTTTATATTGACCAGTTCCCGCAGCCATTCCAAACTTACTTTCATCTTTCCAACCCCTAACTCACTGAATTAATGGACTTAAAACTGGCGCAAGAAGCGCAAGTCATTGTCAAAGAGCAGGCGCATGTCTTCAATCCCGTATTTAAGCATGGCTATCCGCTCCACCCCCATACCAAAGGCAAAGCCGGTCACTTCTTTGGGATCATACCCGCCCATTTCCAAGACCTTCGGGTGCACCATGCCTGAGCCCAGAATCTCAATCCAGCCGCTCCCTTTACAGGTGCGGCAGCCTGAACCGCCGCAGAGCATGCAGGAAACATCCACCTCCGCACTCGGTTCCGTAAACGGGAAGAAGCTGGGCCTCAGCCTAATTTCCCGTCCAGGCCCGAACATCCGGCGCGAAAAGTTCAGGAGAATTCCTTTCAAATCCGACATGCGAATGCCCTTGTCGATGACCAGGCCTTCAACCTGATGAAACATGGGAGAGTGAGTGGCATCATCATCTTTGCGGTACACTTTGCCCGGGGCAATAATCTTTACCGGGAGCTGAGGATACAGCTTCTCCATAGTCCGGATCTGCACCGGAGAGGTCTGGGTCCGCAGAAGAATCTCTTCCGTAATATAAAAGGAGTCCTGCATTTCCCGGGCTGGGTGCTCTTTCGGGAGATTAAGCGCTTCAAAGTTATAATAATCGCTTTCGACCTCCGGCCCTTCCGCAATCTGAAAGCCCATGCCCAGGAAAATGTCTTCAATTTCCTCAATCACCTTGGTCAAGGGATGCTGATGCCCGTGCTTAAGCCGGGCTCCGGGCAGTGAAATATCCAGCCGCTCCGCCTCCAGGCGCAAAGCCAGCGCTTGTTCTTCCAGGCTTTGGGCCGCCTCCGCCCAGGCCTGCTCCAGACGGTCCCGCGTTTCATTCACGACCTGTCCGAATACGGGCCTTTCCTCCGGACTCAAACTGCCCATCCGTTTGAGCATAGCGGTCAGGCTTCCTTTTTTGCCCAAGACCCGCACTTTAATTTCCTGCAATTCCTCAAGAGACTCTGCTTTCTCTAATTCAGCCAGAGCTTGCCCTTCAATCCGGCGAACTTCCTCTTTCAAATAACTCACCCTTCCCTGCTCGTTACACTTGTTAATTAGCATATTAACCCAGGAACCTAAAAAAAATCCCATCCCCCGAAAGGGACGAGATTTTACCCGCGGTACCACCCTGATTTGGCACAAAGCCACGCTTTCCCTCCGTTAACGGCGGAGCATCCGGGCTTATCTACCTTATCAATAAGCCACTCTCAGGCGAACTTTAACCTCGCGCACGAGGAGGGTCAATTTCCGGGCTGGCTTTCAGTCTGCGGCCACTCCCTCCCTGTCAGGAAATCTCCTTTTAACCTGATCATCGATTTGAGCTCTTTACATGGTTTCATTCATCACTTGCTCGAACCGGCTGGGATTATCAATATATCTTCGGTAAAGCAAATAGGCATCAGGGGAACCGGTTGCCTCGAAAATCGTCCACAACCAATCACCAGGTGACATGGAATTACCACCTTTCTCGGCTTGGATTTTCCTGAACCGCTTCACCCCGATTATAGCACACTTAATTTGTCTTTTACAAGAAATCCCTTTGGCGTACCGTTTCATAGAGCAAAATCCCGGCAGCCACCGCCGCGTTCAAGGATTCCACCTCATTAAACATAGGTATCGCTACTTTCACATCTGCGGCCGAGCGCAAGAGCTCCTGCGGGCCTTTGCCCTCATTTCCGATCACCAAGGCCAAGGGCGGCTTCAACAACCCGGCTTTATAGGGAGCGTCTCCTTTCAGGTCAGCCAGAGCTAACCGCAGGGAATGATCCCGGCAGAAGCTCAAAATCTCAGGCGCTTCTTGCTCGTCCAGGACCGTCAGGGCAAAAATCGCTCCCATCGTGCTGCGCACCACCTTGTCATTATAGAGATCGACCGTCCCTTTGCTAAGACAGACATACTGCACGCCAGCAGCCAGGGCCGTGCGCAGGATGGTGCCCAAGTTGCCCGGGTCCTGAATTCCGTCCAGAACCAGCAGCACCGTATCCCGGCCCGCTTGAACATCATCCCAGTCATGCCGGGGCTGCTTGATCACAGCCAGCAATCCCTGGGGCTCCACAGTCAAGCTCAGTTTGCGCATGACCCGCTCATCCACTTCCTCATGCGGAAGCCGGCGGCGTTCTATTTCCTTCATAAGCGGCTCCCATTCCGGCTGCCTTTTCCCCGGGGCCAGAAACACCTGACGGATGTCCGCTCCCCTGCTTAAAGCTTCCGCCAGCAAGCGCCGTCCCTCAATCACAAATTCCCCAGCCTCTTCCCGGTCTTTGCGCCGCTTCAGAGAAACTACGTGTTTGACCAGGGTGTTCTGCAACGATGTGATCATCTGGACTCACCCCTATGTGATATGGAAAAAGGATGCCTGAGCATCCTCTCTCTAATTAGTAACTTGTCAGAATCTAATAACTTGAATCAAATGTACCTCGCTTGCAGACTTTGCTTACTGATTGACTGCAGCTTTGGCTGTATTCACCAATTGTGCAAAAGCCGCGGCATCATTGACAGCCAGATCGGCCAGCATTTTGCGGTTGACAACCACTCCGGCTTTCTTCAGGCCGTTAATCATGCGGCTGTAGGACATTCCGTTCAAGCGGGCACCGGCGTTGATCCGGGCAATCCAAAGCTTGCGGAAATCCCCTTTCTTGTCTTTGCGGTGAGCGTAGGCATAGGCTAAAGACTTAAGCACTTGTTCATTAGCCGGGCGGAAAAGTTTGCTTTTCGCACCGCGATATCCTTTAGCCAGTTTTAATATTTTCTTATGGCGCTGATGCTTCGTAACCCCTCTTTTAACACGGGCCATAGCGAAGACCTCCCTTTTAATTTCTTGTTATTCTTACATATAGGCGATCAAACGCTCAATCCGCTTGGCATCGGATTTAGCCATGACAGCGGATTTGCGCAGATTGCGCTTGCGCTTAGGTGATTTCTTCTCCAGAATGTGGCTGGTGAAAGCATGGGAACGCACAATTTTACCGGTTCCGGTCTTCTTGAAGCGCTTAGCGGCACCGCGGTGAGTTTTCATTTTAGGCATTTGGGATATCCCCCTCTCAGTTAGTCATGTTTTACCGGAGTCAGAATCATAATCATGTTGCGGCCTTCAAGCTTGGGTTCACGCTCTATATTTGCCTCCACTTTTACAAACTCAGCAAGACGCAGGCATAATTTCCTTCCCAGATCGGGATGCGTAATCTCCCGTCCCCGGAACATAATCGTCACCTTGACTTTGTCTCCGTCATTCAAAAAGCGTTGGGCATTGCGTGCTTTGGTTTCGAAATCATGATCTTCAATATTGGGGCGCAGCTTCACTTCTTTGATCTCGGTCACTTTATGCTTTTTGCGCGCTTCCTTGTCCTTTTTGGCCTGTTCGTACTTGAACTTGCCATAGTCCATCAGCTTGCATACCGGTGGTTTGGCCGTCGGAGCAATTTCCACCAGGTCCAGAGATTTCTCAAGAGCAATGCGCAAAGCATCACGCCCTGACATAATCCCGAGTTGCTCGCCCTCTTCTCCAACCAAGCGCACTTCCCGGGCCCGGATTTCGTCATTAATCCGTAAATCCTTACTAATAGTCAGCCACCTCCAAATAATTTTTTCTTCCAAACAAACAAATAAAAGACGGGCATAAGCCACCCGTCTTCCAAATGAGCACAAAAATAACTAAGCTCAGATTGCGAAGATACCTCATCGACTTGAGCCATGAGGTGAGAAGCGGATGGCTTCTACTTGACTAAAGGATATTATACCTGTGAAACTAAGCTGTGTCAAGGATTGGATTTAGTGATCTGGATTTTGATGCTCTCGATTTTGATGCTCGGGTCTTTGACACTTGCGCTTATATAAAAATCTCTACAAGCCTTGAAAATAGGGCTTTTTTTATTGGAAAAATGTCAAATTTTCTCCAATCCATAGTGCGTAATTTTGCGTAATGT
>NZ_JAFLRH010000046.1 GCF_017310645.1 Paradesulfitobacterium ferrireducens
TTATTCAGGAATTCCATGAATCCCGCAATATCTTATTTAGTTTTCAAAGAGCCAAAAACCTAAATGTACCAAGGGCTCACGCCCTGTTTTTAATCTAAAATCATTATAGTACGAGGAGGATTTAATGAAAATCAGTTATAACAAATTATGGCACTTAATGCTTGACAAGAAAATGAATAAAGCTGACCTGAAACGAGCTACCGGAATTAGCACTGCCTCTATTGCCAAACTTGGCAGGGGAGAAAATATAACCACCGATATACTGGTTAAGATATGCAAGGCTCTCAAATGTGAACTGAAAGATATTATGGAACTGACACGAGAAGACGAAGGTACTCAAGAGGAAGTGAGGAGACTTTATGGCAGTAAAGAAAAGTGAATTATACAGTTCTCTTTGGGCGAGCTGTGATGCATTAAGAGGCGGTATGGATGCCTCACAATATAAGGACTACATACTTACATTGCTGTTTGTTAAGTACGTATCGGACAAGTTTAAGGGTGTTGCTTATGGCGACATCGACGTTCCCGAAGGCGGTAGTTTTGACGATATGCTCGCGCTGATTGGTAACAAGAACATCGGCGAGGAGATGGACAAAATTATCGCCAAACTCGCCGAAGCAAACAACCTCCGAGGAGTTATTGACAACGCTCACTTCAACGACGAGGACAAACTCGGCAAGGGTAAGGAAATGGTCGACAAATTGAGTGAGTTGCTTTGTATATTCCGTGACCAAATGCCTGACTTCAGCCGCAACCGCGCCGACGGCGACGACATCATCGGCGACGCTTATGAATACCTTATGCGGAACTTCGCCACCGAGAGCGGCAAGAGTAAGGGGCAATTCTATACTCCCGCCGAGGTATCCCGAGTACTCGCCAAAGTTGTCGGAATTGAACATGCCAAATCTGGCGAAACCACATTGTACGATCCGGCTTGTGGTTCCGGCTCCTTGCTAATACGCGCTGCCGAAGCCGCTCCAGTCGATGTAGCCATCTACGGCCAAGAGAAAGAAATCACCACCGCCGGTCTTGCCCGCATGAACCTTGTCCTGCATAACCGAGCGACCGCAGAAATTAAAGGCGGTTACAGCACGTTCTCTGATCCGCAGTTTAAGGATCCTAACGACGATGGAAAGTTGCGTCAGTTTGATTTTGCAGTGGTTAATCCTCCGTTCTCTGATAAGAACTGGACGCATGGCTTGAAAGAGTACGGACGTTTTGATGGTTACGGCGACCGCCCGCCACAGAAGAACGGCGATTTCGCTTGGCTGCTCCACATTATCAAGTCGCTGAAGCGCAACGGCAAGGCGGCGGTGATACTTCCCCACGGCGTATTGTTTCGTGGCAATGCGGAGGCAACAATACGGCAATCGCTGATTGACAAGGGTTTAATCAAAGGCATTATAGGCTTGCCTGCGAATTTGTTCTACGGCACAGGCATACCTGCTTGCATTATCGTCATCGACAAAGAGAACGCCGACGAGCGGGATGGCATCGTCATGATTGACGCGAGCCGCGACTTCATCAAGGACGGCAACAAAAACCGCCTGCGCGAGCGTGATGTTTATAAGATTACGACTGTGTTTAACCAGTTGGTGCAAGATCACAGTCTTGAATTCCCCAAATACGCCCGCTTTGTGCCGAATGACGAGATAAAGAATAAGAACATCTACAACCTCAACATACCGCGTTATATAGACAGCGGCGCGGCTGAGGATTTGCAAAGCATCGATGGTCACTTAAATGGCGGCATACCGAGTTCAGACGTCGACAGTCTGTCGCTCTACTGGGATACGTTTCCGAATTTGCAAGCTGCGTTGTTTAAGCCTTTCCGCAACGGGTTTTATTTGCTTGCCGTGGAAAAAGACGCTATTCGTGATACCATTTATGGCGACGCAGACTTTTCCGCGTATGCCGACAAGGTAAAAAACGCCTTTGAAAGTTGGAAGAACAAAGTTGACGGTAAACTCCGCGCCATAGACGGCACAACTAAGCCAAAACTGCTAATTGCGGAGATTGCCGAGCAAATTCTGGAGGAATACGAGCCTGTCACACTTGTTGATAAGTATGATGCTTATGAGGTGCTGCTGTCCTACTGGAACGAAGTAATGTCCGACGATGTATACCTGCTTGTTCAAGATGGCTATAAAGCAGTTCGTGATATTGAGGTGTTCACCAAGACGACCACCAAGAAAAAGAAGGATGGTACGGAAGAAACGAAAACCACTGAAACAGGTTGGGACGGCAAACTTGTGCCGAAATCCCTTGTAATAGAAATGTTCTTTACGGCAGAGCAGAAAGCCATTGACGATGCCGAAACAATCATCGCAGCAGCGCAAGCTGAACTGGATGAAATTATCGATAACGCAGAAGATGGCTCGGCAATCAATGATGTTTTGACAGATAAAGGCAAGTTGAACAAGACTGCGCTAAAGGCACAAATTGAAGAGATACGCTCAAGCATTATGACCGACGAAATTACGGCATTGCTTGCGCTGCTGAATTCCACTCTGCCAAAGAAGAGGGAAGTCGAGGCGTTTGTCCGCGCCAATCCGCTGTGCAAGAACGCCGTGACAGATAGCGGAACAATCACCGCCGCGAGCATTAAGGAGCGTATTGCGGAAATTCGAGCGACCGCCGATGTGCCTGAACTCCATGCCGATGATTACGCGGCTTTGATTTCGTTGCAAGAAAAACAAACGCTGATAGATGAGCAGAGCGCGGTTCTGAAAGACCTAAAATCCGACCTCGATAAGAAAGCCCGCGAGCAGTATGCCAAGTTGACCGACGAGCAGATTATGGAACTGCTGCTTAACCGCAAGTGGTATCGCTCACTTTTCGGCGGCGTTTACGCACTGTACACAGCGGTAAGCCACCGTATTGCCGAGCGGGTGACGGAACTTGCCGAACGTTATGAACGGACGATGCCTGAGCTTGAAACCGAAGTCGCCGAACTCGAGAGCATGGTGAAATCTCATCTGGAAAGGATGGGGTTTGTATGGTGATGGCTGGATATAAGAAAACTGTGGTTGGCATTGTTCCAGAGGATTGGGAGATCAATACTATCGAGTCAGCATCAGAGAGAATAGGCGATGTTGACCATCGAATGCCCCAATCTGTAGATTACGGAATTCCCTATATCATGACAGGAGATTTCTTTGGGGTAAATGGAATGAACTTTGCAAAAGCAAAGAAGATTTCGACGGAGGATTTTTACCTGTTATCCAGAAAAATCAGGCCAGAGAAAGGAGATATTATTTTTGCAAGATATGCTTCTATTGGAGCGGTAAGATATGTCGAAACGGAAAGACCGTTTATAATTTCATACTCATGCGTCATAATCAAACCATCGGCATCATGTAACGCAGTATACTTGTATTACATATTCCAAAGTGCCTCTATGCAAAAGCAAATTAACTTTGCAGTTAATACGGGGACGCAGAAAAATGTGGGGATTGGCTCACTAAAGAATTTTTTTCTGCCTTTGCCACAATACTCCGAGCAAACCGCCATTGCCAACGCGCTGTCTGACGTGGACGCGTACATCGCCGCGCTCGAAAAGCTGATTGCCAAGAAACGCGCCATCAAGCAAGGTGCTATGCAGGAACTGCTAACGGGCAAGCGCCGCTTGCCGGGGTTTGAGGGGGAGTGGGTGGAGAAGCCGCTACGAGAAGTCGCTCTTGACATTCGCACAGGCAAAAAGAACAACGAGGATAAAACATCCAATGGAAATTACCCGTTCTTTGTCCGTTCGCAGCAGGTTGAAACCATCGACAGCTATTCGTATGACGGCGAAGCTATCATAGTGCCGGGTGAGGGTAATATTGGTGAGATATTCCACTACATTGTCGGCAAGTTTGACTTTCACCAAAGAGTTTATAAGGTCAGCGACTTTGCACCTGACTACTGCGGTAAGTATGTATATTATCAAATGAAAATGTCGTTCGGAAAACACGCTCTTGAAAACACTTCAAAGGCAACGGTGGATTCGCTTCGTTTGCCCGTGTTTCACGAGTTTATGGTGAACCTACCTCCAACAAAAGGAGAACAAGAGGAAATCGCCATCGTCCTCTCCGATATGGACGCGGAGATTGATGCTCTGACGGCGAAGCTGAACAAGGCGAAATATATCAAGCAAGGAATGATGAGCGAACTGCTGACGGGTAGAATTCGGCTCGTAGAGCAGGAAGCACCCGCCGAACCCGTCGCTGCCCCGAAGGTTGTAGAACTGCCGAAGCAGGAAGCCAAGGGACACAACCAGCAGTTCGACGACGCCGTGATGATAGCGGGCATCGTGAACGCCCTCTACTCCGACAAGTTCCCACTTGGCAGGAAGAAGGTACAGAAGTGCCTTTATCTCCTACGCCGTCATCAGGATGAAAGCACGGAGGCGTTCAAAAAGAAAGCGGCAGGTCCCTATGCCGACGAAGTGCGTTACAAGGGCGGCGAGCCGATTGCCCGAAGCGCAAACTATATTGTCACAACGACCACCAAGGATAAAGGCACGACTTTTGCGCGGGGCAAGAACATCAGCCAAGCCCTAGGCTATATCGAAAGCTGGGGCAAACAGGACGACATCAAATGGGTCGCCGACAAACTGAAATTTAAGAAGGTTGACGAGTTGGAACTGCTCGCCACCGTGGATATGGCAATCTGCGACTTGGAGGAAGCGGGAACACCCGTATCGGTAGCTGCCATTAAGCACCTGATTGCCACCAATGCGGAATGGAAAGCAAAGCTGAAACGGCAGATATTCAGTGATGCCAACATCGCCCGCGCTATTCGTGAACTGCAAACGCTGCTGCAAGGAGGGAACTAATCGATGCCGAGGATTAACGAAGCCGAGCGCAAAACACAAGACCGCGTACTCGCCTTGTTCCGCGACAAGGCGGCTCTTGGCTATGATTATTACGGTGATCTGCGCCATCAAACAAACACCAATATAATGACCGACAAACTGATGGCGTGGCTCGTTTCGCCCAAAGGCGGCGGTTACAGCGCGAGCTTGGCCTCAAAGGCGGTTGACGCTCTTGTCCGCGCTGCGGGCAACCTGCAGCAGGGGCCGTACAAGGCGAATCAGGACGTGTATTCGCTCCTCAAATACGGCGCGAAAGTCAAGGAGAACCCCGGTGAGCCGGAAAAGACCGTGTACTTCATCGACTGGGAACACTCCCACAACAACGAGTTTGCCATCGCCGAGGAAGTGACGATAAAGTCGGGCAGCGAACGCCGCCCCGACCTTGTTGTGTATATCAACGGTATAGCTGTCGCGGTGATTGAACTGAAAAAGTCCACCGTGTCGGTGTCGCAGGGTATACGGCAGAACATCTCCAACCAGAACGAGCATTTTAACAAGCCATTTTTCACCACTATTCAGTTTGTTATGGCCGGCAACAACGGCGAGGGGTTGCGCTACGGCACCATTGAAACACCGGAGAAGTATTATCTTGAATGGAAAAATGATACCGTCAACACAGAGGTGCAGTCGCTTGACAACGTTTCGATTGATATTAACGAAAAGTGCAAACAGCTTCCCGAAAAACTTGACTGGCAACTGTTTAGCATGTTCCACAAGCGGCGCTTCCTTGACCTTATCCATAACTTCGTCGTGTTCGACAAGGGCATTAAAAAAGTGTGCCGTCATAACCAGTTCTTCGGCATCAAAAAGGCACAGTTGAAACTAGGCAAGAAACAGGGTGGCATTATCTGGCACACCCAAGGCAGCGGCAAGACGCTAACGATGGTGTGGTTGTCCAAGTGGATATTGGCGAACAACCCCAATGCCCGTGTGCTAATAGTAACCGACCGTGAAGAGTTGGACGAGCAAATGGAGAAAGTCTACAAGGGCGTCGATGAGCAGGTTTACCGTACGAGTTCTTGTGCTGATCTTGTGGAGAAATTGGATAGGACCGATAAACGACTGATTTGCACACTGATTCATAAGTTTGGTTTGCGTAATAACTCAGAAAATAGTGAAAGCCAAGCAAGAAAATCTGTAGAGCAATTTATTAGAGAACTAAGAGCTGCCCTGCCACAAGACTTTAAGGCAAAGGGTGATTTTGTAGTTTTCGTAGACGAATGCCATAGAACGCAGAGCGGGCTACTCCACGAAGCAATGAAAGAGATACTGCCAAACGCAATATTTATCGGTTTCACGGGTACGCCATTACTTGTAAAAGACAAGAAAACAAGTATAGAAGTTTTTTCGCCGGGGTATATCCACACCTACAAATATGACGAAGCCGTCGCGGACGGCGTTGTTCTTGATTTGCGCTACGAAGCCCGCGATATTGAGCAAATAATCACCGCCCAGGACAAGATTGACGCCTACTTTGACGCCAAGACCCGGGGGCTTAATGACGCGGCAAAAGCAAAACTTAAGTCCAAGTGGGGCAATATGCAAAAGGTTTACAGTTCCCGCAAGCGACTTGAGGTTATCGCTGAGGACATTATTGCCGATTTTGACATCAAGAACCGGCTCGCCGACGGCAACGGCAACGCGATGCTCGTGGCGGATTCGATTTACTCCGCGTGCAAGTATTACGAGATTTTCCAGTCACGCGGATTTAAACAGTGCGCGATTGTTACGTCGTTTGTGCCGCTTGAAAGCAATCTTCGCACCGAAGTCGAGGATGCTGAGGAGTTCGAGAAATATGAAGTATACAAGAGGATGCTGAACGGTCAGAATGCCGAGGACTTTGAAGCTGAGGCAAAGCGAAAGTTCATCGAGGAACCGGCACAGATGAAGCTGCTCATTGTAGTTGACAAATTGCTGACGGGATTTGACGCACCGCCCTGCACATATCTCTACATTGACAAATCTATGCACGATCATGGGCTGTTCCAGGCAATTTGCCGCGTCAACCGTCTTGATGGCGAAGAAAAGGATTTCGGCTACATTGTGGACTACAAGCAGTTGTTCGGCGACTTGGCCGATGCTCTTAACAAATATACGTCAGGGGCGTTTGAGGGATACGCCGCTGAGGATATTGAGGGTTTAATTAAAGACCGCCTCGATGAAGCGAAGAAGTATCTTGACGCAACGCTTGAGGAACTCGATGACCTCTGCGGAGGAGTGCCCGCTCCGCGATCCGAGATTGACTATATCCATTACTTCTGCGGCGAGAACGGTGTGGGCGGCATAGATGACGAATCTTGCTCCCGGAGCCGTGAGAAGCTGTACAAACTTGTGAACCGCCTTGTCCGCGCCTATGCTGAGATAAAGGGTGATATGGCAAATGCCGGATATACCGCTTCTGAGCAAGCAGATATTGACAAGAAAGTCACATTCTATATCGCCCTGAAAGAAACCATCGGCAACGCCAGCGGCGACTTTATCGACCTGAAATCATATGAAACGGATATGCGTCGCCTTATCGATACCTATATCAAAGCAGATGACAGCCGCAAAATTGGCGAATTCGATGACTTCACCCTGCTTGACTTTGTTTTGGTGCAGGGTGAGAAACTTGGTGGCAAGGGCAAGGAAGCCGCAGCCGAGGTGATTGAGAACAATATTCGCAAAAAGGTCGTTGAAAAGATTCTCATCAACCCGAAGTATTATGAGAAATTGTCGGCTATCCTTGACGAGCTAATCAAGGCACGGCATGAGGGCGCGATTGCCTACGAGAAGCTATTGGAGAAGTATATTGAACTGGTCAAAAACGCCGAGAGCCCTGAAAATAATCCTCACTATCCCGAAAGCATACGGCACAGCGGAGCGCTGCGTGCGTTTTATGACAACTGTGGCAACGATGAGGCGTTAACAATCGCCCTTGATAAGGCTGTTCGTGAAAGCAAACAGGTAGACTTCCGGCACAACGAATTTAAGGAGCGAAGAATTAAGCAAGCCTTATTTAAGGTGCTGAACGATAAAGACGAGGTCGAGCGGGTCTACAATATCGTTGTAGAACAAGGAGAATACTAGATGATACTAAATATTTCAGGCATTCCAATTGAGGTATGCAAAAAGAATATAAAGAACATGCACCTTTATGTAAAGCCTCCGGACGGCAATGTGATGGTATCCGCACCTCTCTCAATGAGCGACGAGGCGATAGAACGGTTTGTGCGGACAAAGGTCAGTTGGATTAAGAAGCAGATTAACAAGTTCGATAATCAGTTACGCCAATCGGAACGGGAATATGTTTCCGGGGAAACGCTGTACGTTTGGGGTAAGCAATACTACGTCCAAACCGAATACGGCAATAAGAATTCGCTCGTGTTGGCAGGGGATAAGGCTGTGCTAACTGTCCGCAAGGAAAGCACCGCTGAACAGCGAGAAAAATTCGTCCGCGAATGGTATCGGGAACTGCTGAAGGCAGAGATAGCCCGGGTGCTTCCCAAGTGGGAGAAAATAACGGGCTTAAAAGCCGCAAGCTGGCAAACTAAGTATATGACCACTCGTTGGGGAACTTGTAATACGAAAACAGGGAAATTATGGTTCAACTTGCAACTTGCCAAGAAATCGCCAGAGTGCCTTGAATACGTTATCCTCCACGAACTGGTTCACCTTGTAGAAAAGAAGCACAACGAGCGGTTCGTTTCACTGATGGACAGGTATATGCCGATGTGGAGAGAAGTCAAGGCAACGCTGAACGGGCAGACGCTCGACTATATGGAATAGTAAGAGGTGGTAGCAATTGTCTACTGTAACACTTTTACGAATAGATGCACAGATTTTAACTATAGACAAGGTTATTTGCCGTCATATAGACAGCCTTGGCACTTCACCAAGAGGTGTAGTTTCGCAGGACATCCTGTCTCAACTGCGTAACTTTGTTGAGCATATAATGCTGAAGTTCTACGCAAACGGTCAAGACATTGATAATAGTTATGAAAATATTTGCAAAGCTATTGATTTTGTAAAGTCTCGCGGTAATTTGAAAGTGCTGCGACGGTTTCACGATTATTTACAAATTGTAGCTTCACACTACACGCTTGACGAGGAAAACTCCGAGCGTTTGATGCTGAAATACTATGAATACCTTCTGAAAGTTAAAAACCTCCTGCATGAGAGGTTTTCTCTTGATGTTCTTGGCAACCTCGACAAGTTCCCACTGAACACGGATTCAACCTTGCAGGAATATTACGAAAAAATTGCCGCTAAGATAAAACGGCACAATACACAGGGGGTTGGAAAATCCGAAAAATTCTATATTCAAAAGATTAAGCCGTTCTTTATCGGACAACGGATTTACTATGAGGTGACTTTCACACCAGCCAATGATTATGCAAGCAAGTTTAATCGGGTTATCGCCTTTACAAGTTTGGAAATAACTGATAACTATGCTGTGAAGTTTGCCTTAGTCCCCGACAGCATTGAAATCCTCGGTAAGACTATGCCTATCATCGTTATCGTAGGTTGGGAAGTCGCAATTCGAGATTGCGAGTTTAAGAATTTCACATGTCTGATTAGAGGAACGCCCGTTACGACCGGATACGCCGAACAACAAGGCATCTCGCAATTTTTAACGTCAACCGGATTTAATCTGACAGAACTCGTTGATTTCCCCGATGCGGAATTTCAAAAAGTTAAGCAGCAAGCTACACAACGAGCTAAGGCAATTGTGTTCCTCAATGATTTAGAACGTTGCCGTGCGATAATAAAAGCCAATAGTTCGGGCAGTAATCTCCTAAGGTATTTGCTCTACCATATGAATAACAAAGTAATTAAGAACCAGCAGCAAAGCCTTGCAAACGATAATCTGTCCGGGCTTTATGTAAAAAACGGTTGTATCCCGTTCGACAGTATACCTTTTAATTTCTCGCCGATAGGACATAACCCCAGACTGGGCGATTTGTTCGCTTGTATCGATGCCACCGAACGGCAACACGAAATACTTGCACGACTAGTTAGGAACAACACCGAAATTAAAGGACAGCTTTTTACGCCCGTAAAGGATATTGTTGGATTTGATGATATAGCGGCACTCGTAAGAACATATAATGCTGCTCTATGGCACGGACATCGTGAAAACAGCAAATTAGTGATTGAAAATGGGCACATCTTCATTAATGGCTATAAAAACGATACCCTTTTTATTATTGCCAAACTTGAGGACTTGTCAAAAAGCGGAGTTCAAAACTATTCAAACTCTGTAAGGGCGTGGTTGAGCGGACCTAACCACGGTGTTGACTGCGACGAAAAAAAAGAGGCTTTAATCCGAATGTTTGAAAACTCACGGGTGGCTTTAGTGTACGGCTCGGCCGGCACGGGAAAGTCTACGTTCATAAATCACATAGCACACTTATTTGCGGATAAGGAAAAACTGTTTTTAGCACAGACCAACCCCGCTGTCGATAATTTGAAACGACGCGTGACAGCCTCAAACTGCACGTTTTCAACGATTACAAAGTTTCTGAAAAGGCAGAGCATCATTACTGACTATGACTTGCTGATAATAGACGAATGCAGTACGGTGAACAATCGTGATATGAGAGATATTCTTACCAAAGCTACATACAAGCTGTTGGTATTGGTTGGCGACTCATATCAGATAGCATCTATCCGATTTGGCAACTGGTTCGGCGTGGCTCGTGCGTTTGTTCCTGAAGCTTCGGTGTTTGAGTTAACGAAGCCTTATCGGAGCAACAATGCGGGCTTGCTTACACTATGGGACAGGGTGCGCAAGATGGATGATACCATTCTCGAACTCATTACACGGCAAGGATATTCCGCTACTTTGGACGTTTCCATTTTCGCGCCTGCAGAAGCTGACGAAATCATTCTTTGCCTTAACTATGATGGACTATACGGAATTAACAACATTAACCGTTTCTTGCAAGAGAGCAATCCGAGCTTTGCCGTGCCGTGGGGAATTCAGCAGTATAAGGTTAACGACCCGATTTTGTTCAATGAATCCGACCGCTTTGCACCAATAATTTACAATAATATGAAAGGACGAATTGTAGGGATAGAAATTCTTGATAGTGAAAAGCCCACCGAGCGCATACAGTTTGATATAGAACTCGACAAGGTAATCAATGGTGTAGATGCCTTCGATCAGGATTTTGAGTTGTTGGATAGTGCTGAGAGCGGAAACTCTATAATACGTTTTTGTGTCAACAAACTAAAAAGCACCGATGAAGATGATGACGAATCTTCAAAGGCGGTTGTTCCGTTTCAAGTTGCCTACGCTGTTTCGATTCATAAAGCGCAGGGCCTGGAATACAATTCCGTTAAAATCGTCATAACAGACGAAATCGACGAGTTGATAACGCACAACATCTTTTATACGGCTATTACCCGTGCGAGAAATAAGCTGAAAATCTACTGGACACCTGAGGTCGAGCAAAAAGTGTTGAGTAGCATAAAACCGAAAAACAGCAATAAAGATGTGCAATTGTTGAAGAGAGGCAATCAATAATGACCTATGGATAACTAGTTTTTCTTCTTTGGACTGCCAGAAGCTCCATAATGTGAAATAACGAGCATTATTACAAAGGGTAAATACTTAGATTGAATTAATATAATTGCCTGGTTTCCGAGAACAGAAAAAAGCTATAAAATACTGTGGATATGTTTCCACGCACTGAAAATGCCCATAATAACCTCTATTGACATGTTCCCTCGCACGGAAAAAATAAAAATGCTCTCAAGACATCAATCTGACGGGCTCGTTCCATTTTACATACGAAAAACATCCAAAATGACCACTCAAGATATTGTATGAATTATTCCCTTGAACAAGCATATTATATGGACATATTCCCGAGAACGGACAATTCCATAAAAATCACTATCGACCTATTCCCGCGAACGGAGAAATAAAAATTACAGTCCAGACATCAAGATGAGCCTATCGTTCCACGGCGAGTGGCCGTATTAAATGCACTCTGGCAAACTGGACCGATTAGCATACAAGATACCTCGAACTGAGTTGGATAAATGTAAAGGACGAGATGATTTCAAACAGAGCGGTGTACTTCTTGGTGTATGCGAGGGGGGTCGTTTTCCCCCATTTTCGCACACAAATACACAAAACCCTCCTTCTTTTCGAGTATTTGTTTATTTCCGTGTAAAAGTGCGACCCCCTAAACAAAAAGTTCCCTTGAATCATACGTCCAAGGAAACATAAAACACACTAGCAAATTATCCCAAAACCCTGAAAACCGCTGATACCAAGCTACTTCCGCTCTATCAACACGACTGTCTCAACGTGCCTTGAGTAGACAAAAATGATGTCGTTAGGACCTGGTAATTCCTTGGCGGCAAAATAACGGCTATTATAATATATTGCGCAATGCAGCCAACTATTTGATACAATATTAACCTAAAAATTAAATCTGTCTTTAATGTCATCAAAAATTTCTGTACATATATTTTCAGGTTCAGGGAATAGGTAACTTTTCGTAATACCGAGTTCAACAAGCTCTCGAAGGAGTTTACTCTTTATATTACTGGGAATTATTAACTCCAGGCAATTCTTCGGAACCCACTTTACTAAATTTTCTTTGAAAAAGGGCTTTCCAGATAATTCTTCTATGATATTAGGAAATATCAAAAAGAGACCCTGTTGTCTTTTAATACGTTCAGATTGTAATTCTGCTTCGAAAAAGATTGGAGCAGAAAGTCTATCTTGAATTTGTTTTATATCCACTGAATCATAATTACTGAATTTCCAATAATTCTTTGTTTCTAAGTATTTTTTATAGTCATAAAAACTGTATACAGTAAATTCACTCACATAATTCATATCGGCAATAGCATTTACGAAAGGCGAATAACAATTATATATATAATCTTCGCTTTCATAAAAGATTAATACTTTTCCATTTTTTTGCTTTTCATTTTCAGATTTATTCTGACACGCAAAATATAAAGCCACTAACGCATTTGTTGTAAAATCCAGAAGACGTGTAGGTAAACCGTAATGTTGGAGCTTAGTAATTGTTTGAATCGGGAAAATATCACTGACAAAAAGCTCAGGCATTTTTAACCGCGCCTTGTCAATCATTTTTTCTTCAAAACGAAGTGGTGTATTATGCACGTTTTTATTTATAATACGTTCAATGTTTGGAACGTTATCATATTCAAAATCAGAAAGCCCTCTGAACAATTTAATTGATTTTGAGACTAAGCTCCCTCCAGGTAATGTAAAATTGTTAACTTGATTTATGTAATCATTTATTGATTCAACTGTATTATTGCCAGCCATATTAATCAAGCCCCCCAAAAAGCTATACTTCAGTATTTCCGCTGCCAATTGCAGTTCTGTATGCATATTTTGGAAATAACTCCTCTTTTTACAATAGTGTGCTTAAGAAGTCTGCTAAGCCCGTCACATTTTATTCACTCCAGTTTTATTAATCTTCAAGTCTTTTAATGGTATCCACATTTATTTTTTCTGTATCGCCTCAAGTTGACGGATGGCTAATTTATTCAGAAGCTGCAGCCTCTCCGATTGTGATTTATCCTGCTCAATTAAAATCGCATTATAGCTTTCCATATTAGCCAACACCAGTAATTGATTCAAGGTAGCATAATCTCTGATATTTCCATTTTTATCAGGATTTTTTTCGCGCCACTGCTTCGCAGTTATGCCAAACAGTGCTACATTAAGCACATCGGCCTCGCTGGCATAGGTCATGGAGATTTGATACGGTGTCAATTCTGGCGGAATTAAATTTTCTTTGATTGCATCAGTGTGAATTCTGTAATTTAGTTTTGAAATCTCACGATTGAGATTCCAACCTAGGGAAAGCCGACTACTTTCATCGTTTTTCAGCCTTTTATAGTCTTTGATTATATAGAGCTTAAACTCCGCCGAAATCCAAGAAGCAAATTCAAAAGCAATATCAGAATGAGCAAAGGTACCACCATTTCTGCCTGATTTGGAGACAATACCGATTGCATTTGTACTATCAATCCATTTTTGAGGTGACAATGTAAAAGCGTTTGAACCAGCTTGATTTCTAAAGGAGTCGAATTCGACCCCTTTAAATTTATCATTATGTAATTGTTCCCAGAGACCCAAAAATTCAATTGTGTCCTTACTTCTCATCCAATTTTTAATAACATCTTTGGGTTCATCACTTTTATAGCGTGCGATATCTGTAAGTGAAATAAATTCGTTTTGAAAATCTTCAGTATAGATTGCAATGTCCACGCCTTTGGCGTGGATTGTTTCCTTGATTGGCTTCTTTGCCATTGGTATCCTCCTGTTCCTTATGTAATTGGTACTCCTGTTTATTCATGAAGCGAGGTATAATCAGCCTTAAGGTAAATCTTGTAGTCACTAATTCTAATGTTGTATTTTCTCAGCATTCTTTCAATAACATTTCTAATTTGGTTAGCGCTCATATTTGTCATAACATGCACATCTGTCCCCTTAATTTTTCTTGGCGCTCGTATTACTTTTGTGTCTATGCAAAAATAGGGAACTTTTCTGCCCTGCATAGTTTTGTCCTCAACAAAGCTTCGGAATAGACTTAAGTCTTTAGATGCCAGAACTTCACATGTCTGGACAAAAACATCTTTCCATTCCTTAGCGTCATACCTTTGCCCAAAAAGTTCAAATCCAGCGGGGCGCTTATGTGTATACACATCGTAAAGAGTATGTGGGATATTCTGATCGACTCTTAACGAGTTATAATCCGGTATCAGTTTCTCTTTTGATTCAGATATCTCCTTTTCGACAATGCTCTCTTCAACCTCTTCATCAATTTGCAACATATCTGAATATTCGTCCAATTGATACTGTATACTATCTATCGTAGCTAAAAAATCCGTTAGCAAAGGTATTTTATCATAATTCTTCTTATCAATTGCTTGGTTAAACGCAGATTTAATGCTTTCTCTGCTTCCCCCAATGCACTGATTTAGCAACTCGATACATTCCTGTATTTCCAAAGCATCATTTGGGAACTCTTTCTTCAAAAAAGTAATAAGTTTGTCCATGATTATACCTCCCATTCATCTCTGACTCTTCCATCAGCATCGGGCAGAGCAAAGATAGTGGTTTTCTCGCTGGCTTGTGCGATGATAACAGGCCACCAAAATTCGCTGCCATTCCATCCGTCAGCTGTTCCATCCTGATGAATGAGCATAAGCACCGGGGTATCTACTGCTAGCACACGAAGCATTTTTAGTTCGTAACCTGTATCAGGTGCATCCTGATACGCAATACCATTTGTTTTGTACTTGGAAATATGGCGGCCACGGCGAGTATATAACAATACTTCTCTTTTTTTCCTTGACAAATAATTAAGAGTAGATAGAAAATAATCCACTGGAACAAATCTTGATGATTCTTCATCGCTCTCAAGAATTGAGTAAGTCAGATTAATAATCTGCGTAAGATCATCTACATTAACTCGAGTAACCTCAGACCCCTGTTCTTTTCTTAACTCCAAAGCAGCCAATCGCTTGCCTATGTCATTACTGATTTTATTAGCATAACTCTTTGGGATTGGCGTAAAACCAATTGGTAAGATACGAGCATAAGGCTTTAAAAGTACAACATCTGAAAGTGCTATTTTACTGGGAGCACAAGGAACAACAGCATCTCTAACCTCTTGACCGCGTTCATCGCGTCTTACCCCTGAATGTTTCTGTAAGAAGTAGATGCCATCCTCAAAGGTTTTATTTTCGATATTCTCTCTTAGAGACTTGTCCATTTCGGTGATAAGAGTCATATTTTCATAAATGCGCCGGGTTGTATAGAACCGTGTTACTGAGAGTAAATTCTTATCTCTGTATCCAAACATACGCGAGTGTTGCATGACAGTATCTTGCTGCATGGTAATGGGATTTCTTCCGTAATAGAAACCAATCATGCGAGGGATGGTAACTCCACGATCAAGTACTTGTCCGCCCACGAAAATCGATAAAGGTGAACGTAACCTTAGTTCGCCGGTATCCTCATCAAGGATGGCATCCATTTCCTTGTCACTGTTAACTACTGTGATACTGATGAAATCCTTTTGAATTGATTGATAAAATGCTTCTTCCAACACATCAAATTCAGGCATATGATAGCCATATTCAGTATATGATTTTTCTATATCTTCGTAAGACTCTCTGAGCAGGGAGTCAATTATGCTTTGAGTCGCTGAATCACGAGACTTTATCTGTTTGAAAAATTCACGAGTTACAGCTTCGAGACTAAAATGTGAGGATTTTTGTGTCGCAGTATGAATTACATACGAATAATGAGTGTTTTTATTGGTCATTCTCAAAACGCATCCTCCGACCACAAAATTCATCAGACCTTTCTTAAATACAGAAAGATGTGTTTGATCAGTAAGGATGTTTTCAATTTTGAAGGTACGCCTATCATTGATTTTTGATTTCTTGTTTTTACGTTTTTGATCTGAGACGAGCTCGTTCTCTTCCTCTGAAACAGGTTCAAAGATTAATCGGGCTGGGTGACTATCATCTTTCGAATATAAGAAATAATAATCGCCGCCAATATAGTTTTCTCCTGGCGGGACTAACACAGTTCGTTTTGGCTTTATTGGCTTAGTTATATCGCTTTCTATTTCGGGTTGCAAATATAAAGCATAAGGTGTCGCTGTCACCTGTACAAAAACACATCCTCTTAGGGTTCCGCGCAGAGCATTTACCTTCGATGCAACTTTCCTCAAATAAAACTCATCTTCCGTGTCTTTAACTTTAGTAAATCCAATGCCGGTTGTATCTGCTTCATCATCAATGATTAAACAATTTTTCCTCTGATCAAGAGTATAATATGTAATAAAATTACTGATTTTATCAAGATTTCTATGTTCTTTCTTCGATATAACTACTAGCTTTTTCTCGAGCTCGTAATCAGTAAGGCCGTCTAGCACGTTCATAATGTCAAATACTTCAACTTCGTTATCTGAAATTTCTTTACGAAATTCTTGACGCATACGCTTGTATGTCTGCTTGACCAAAGCTGTACTATTTTTTGTGAGAATAATTACCATATCAAATTTATTATCAAACGCCAATGCCATCAACCCAGTAAATGCTCTGGTTTTGCCGCTTTGAATATAACCCAAAAGCATTAATGGCTGACCTGTTTTTTCACTATAGGCTTCAAGGTTCTCAACGCAATAACGACATGCTTCTTCTATGCACTGCTGAAGTGCTGGAGTGTATGAATGCATCTTCTTTTTTGCTTCGTAATATTTGCCGAAATCAATGTTAATCCTTCGTTGTTGTTTTTCAGTTTCAGTTCTGCCATCCTCGGGTTTAATAGCGTCTTGAGGCAATAACCATGTCTTTCCAGTTCTCTTGACGCCAATTATTCTTCCTTGTTCACAGAGAACAGCAACTCTTCGCTGAGAGATGCCCCAGCGTTCAGCGGCTTCTTTTGTAGTAATGAAATCCATAAATATATCCTCCTCGTACTATAATGATTTTAGATTAAAAACAGGGCGTGAGCCCTTGGTACATTTAGGTTTTTGGCTCTTTGAAAACTAAATAAGATATTGCGGGATTCATGGAATTCCTGAATAA
>NZ_JAFLRH010000028.1 GCF_017310645.1 Paradesulfitobacterium ferrireducens
GCTTCACGCTTCGTCGACTGCGCTCACGACGCTCCTCTGCTCTACGGTTCGCTCCGCAAGGTAGCTTGCCTGTTACATTCATCAGTGGTGCTGCGTAGCAGCATGGAAGTCTGACTCCTGAATACTAGTAGAGTTACACCCTAAAATGCCCCATCAGTTCTTTCAAATCCCGCGCCAGCTGATCCAGGGTCTCAGCGGAGGCAAACAGCTCTTCCACAGAAGCATTCTGTTCCTCAGCAGCAGCTGCTGAGGACTGGGTAGTGGCCGACATGGACTCGGCCTGTTTGACCACGGTTGACATCCCCTCAAGCATGCGGCTGCCGTCCTGCTGAACGGCACGCACAGATGTTTCGATCTCCTTCGCCAGCTCCGCGCTTTCCTCAACCGCCTGCAAAATCGTGCCGAACTGGGCGGAAATCTCCTTCAGATAGACTCCCCCCTGATTGACACTGCGCACACTGGCGGTCATGCCCTGACGGGCGCTTTGGGAGACGCGCTGCATTTCCTGCACTCTTTGGGAAATATCAACCAGGCTTAGCTGGACTTGCTCCGCCAGTTTGCGCACTTCCTCCGCCACGACCGCAAACCCGCGTCCGTTTTCTCCGGCCCGCGCGGCTTCGATGGCGGCATTCAGGGCCAAAAGATTGGTCTGCTGGGCAATGCTGTCGATAATCTGAACGGTATTGGCGATGTCTCCGGATTTCTCATCCACATTCCCAATCACATCACTTAAGCGGTGAACCTGTTGTTCAATTTCACCCATTTGCCGGACAACCTGCTGCAAACCTTTGCTCCCTTGACGGGCAAGCTCGGCCGAGTGCTGGGAAGCTTCGTTTACTTTCTCCGCCTGCTTCTCCACATGATTCATTTCTTCAATCACCCGGGCCATGCGCTCCTGGTTGTCCGCCATTTCCTGAACCTGCATTTCTGATTCCCCGGCTATTTCGGATGCGGACAAGGCGACCTGCTCCGCCGCTTTGGCCGACTGCTCCGATCCGGCCCGCATTTCCTGGGCCGTGCGCGCCACCTGGTTCGCCATCTCTACTACATTCTTGATAATCTTGCGCAGGGAATCCGTCATTTCACGGAAAGAATCCTGGAGCTTGACTCCCTCCCGGTTCCAGGCTTTCCAGGGGGATTTCTTCTTGCGTTCGATCTGGCCGGCCGCGATCTCGTTGGCGTTTTGCACGAGGTTAGTCATCATTTTCATTAAAGCCCGGCTAAGCAATATTCCGATCAAAATGCTAACCAGAAAAGCCAGGATAGCGACGACAGCCGATATTTTAGAAGCGCGGGCAAAAATAGCTTTGGTATCCACGGTCGAGTGTTGAGTCACCATCGCTAATTTGGAATTGACCATTTTCTCCAGAATATCGTTGGCCGCTTGATTGCGCGCCCCGGTATTTCCGTAAATATACTCTTCCGCTTCCTGCACCCGGCCCTCCTGTGCTGCTTCCACCGCATTCTGAGCTGAACTGACATACCCGGTCCAGGCTTCTTTGAACTTAAGCCACTCCGCTGTATCTTCCGTTCCTTTAGAGTAGGAATCATACGCGACCATGTCTTTGACCATTTCATCATTTTGCTCTTTAAGTTTAGCCAGGTACTTCTCCCGCTCTTCCGGAGTCGGTGCATGCACTGCCATCAGCACCGCCGAACGGTAAGCCTGGGAGTGGAAACGAATCTCAGACAAAAGGTCCATGGGCACCACATCCTGCTCGTAGACCGTCATGGAATTGTTATGTAATTTGCTCATGCTGTAAATCCCAATTCCGCCGACCACGGCAGCAGCCGAAGCTATAAAAACCATCAGAGCGACGACTTGAAACCCTATACTCAAACGTTCCAGCTTCATTTTCTCCACTCCTTTTGCTAGACCCTTATCCCTATTCATATATATTTCTATATATTTTGTGTTTTTCCTTTGTTGAGAAATGTAGCTTTATGGCGGATTGATATAGTTATAGGGCTATCCCAAGCAGACAGATATCAGGATGGACTGATATCCGTTCGGAATAGCCCTTGCACTATCCTTTACCCTACTTTTTAGGCTCGGCTTTGGCTAGGACGTCATCAACAATTCCATAAGCTTTCGCCTCTTCCGCGCTCATATAGTAATCGCGGTCCGTGTCCGCCTCAATCTTTTCCAGCGGCTGCCCGGTTCTCTCGGCCAAGATGCGGTTCATTTTCTCTTTGGTCCGAATCAGGTGCTTGGCATGAATTTCAATCTCGGTCGCCTGGCCGGACAAACCATGCCCTCCGATTAGGGGCTGGTGAATCAAAACCTCGGCATTCGGGAGCGCAGTGCGCTTACCTTTGGCGCCTGCCGCCAAGAGAAAGGCTCCCATGCTGGCAGCCATACCCACACAAATGGTATGGACATCGGCCCGGATGTACTGCATGGTGTCGTAGATAGCCATGCCTGCCGTGATCGACCCTCCCGGGCTGTTAATATAAAGATAAATGTCTTTTTCCGGATCCTCTGCTTCTAAAAAGAGCATCTGGGCGACCACGAGGTTCGCGACATCATCATCGATTCCCCCACCCAGGAAAATAATCCGATCCTTCAGGAGCCGGGAATATATGTCGTAAGAGCGCTCCCCGCGGTTGGTCTGTTCTACAACCATTGGAATAAGATAACCCATGCAAACGTTCCTCCTTTGTCTCTCTGTTTATTCCTTTCCAGTATATCTTTACCCGTCAGCTCTATTTTAGTACAAAGGTCAATAAAGGTCAAATGTTTCTTTACTTATTCTTATCGACTTCTTCCTGAAGGGAGGTTTTGACCGCTTCAAATTCAATTCCCTGCTGCTGGCAATAATCCCGGACGGCCATTCCGGTGGAGGGAATTTTCCCTTGAATGATTTCTTCAATCTTTTCCTTAGGGACACCCCAATCCAGGATTTCGTTAAACGTTGTTTTCCCTTTAATCGTGGTATCGCTGTCATCATTTTCCGCCGTTTCCCCCGGAGCTGCCGCCGCAGCTCCCCCAGGAGAAGCGGCCGGTTGGACCGTATGGCTTTCCAGATAAGCGATTTGCTCCGGCGTCAGCTTCGCCTGTGCTTTCAGGATTTCCACCGCTGGGGCCGGCAGGCAGCCCTCCTCACTCATTTCATAAGGAAGCCCCTTATACAGGGCGACGAAGTAACGCAGAGAATCAGTTTCAACTGCCTTGCCTTCGGCATTCGCTTCCGTATAAAGCGTTGCAAGGTCTTTAACCAAGAATGACGCCGGATCTTTGGCATTGACCGCAAATGCCTTGGCCAGTTCGGATGCCGGAACCCCAAAGGCACTGCTGACATCCCCAAAAGAGTAAGAGCCGCGTATGTCTCCCGGGTTGTACTGGCCGGCAAATTCCCCGGAAGCATAGGCCGCCGGAATCTTAGTCGACTCCGTTTGCCAGACTCCCAGCCCTTTGCTGATCCCGATACCGCCAAACAAGATTACCAGCATAACGACAGCGGCCATTTTCGAATTCATGTTCATAGAAGTGGTGTTTCCGACCGGACACGCTTGCTCAGAGGTGCACTTCAGACAAGATATGCATTGATGGTTGCGTACGGCTTCCTTCTTGGAAATCTCAATATTCATGGGACAGGAAGCGTCACAGAGCTTGCATGAGATGCAGCTGTCAGCATTGCGCCGGACTCGGAAGATACTGAAGAGATTGGTCACTCCCAGAACCGCGCCGTAAGGACAGGCATACTTGCACCACGGCCTTTCGAGCGCGAGGGAAGCTAAAATCGCAAGGCCCAAAACGATGATTCCGCCCAGGGCAATCTCACTGGTCCAGAAATTAAACAGGGCATAATACGGATCGACATTCTCAAAGACCGTGATTTCCCCGGTCTTGGCCACCATGTACACCACCCAGCCCAGGACAAGGTATCTGGAATATCTCAGCACCCGGTCAAGCTTGCGTGGGATCATATGATTATAGCGCGTGCGGAACAGTTTCTTCCCGATCTTGCCAATCCATTCCTGCAAACTCCCCAGCGGGCAGACCCAGCCGCAAAAAAGCGGACCGAAGATAAAAGCGCTGGTGAAAATGATAATCATTAAAATAAATGAGGATTCGTGAATCTTGCGCACAAAGGTGCCGGCCGTCAGATACTGGTAAGTAGTCGCCACTCCTCCGAAGGGGCAAAAGGCATGGGTTGAGGCATCCGAAATAAACGGAAGGGCCATGCCGTAGCCGGCCAAGGTTTTGTTCACCGCAATCAAAGCAATAAGTCCGAAAAAGAATACCTGAAGCCATGTCCTGATTCTGATTTTCTTTTTACCCGCCATAAAATATTCCTCCTCCCAAACTCAGCAGCCGCAGCGTTCCTTCGTCCAGCAAACAACCTTGTTTAAGTCATCTCGAACCGGCGGCTGCAAGTACAGTGTAATGCCCCTTTGTGGTGATTCTTTAAGGAGAATGTGAAGATTTTATGAATATTGAGGCTTGAGAGAAGGAAGAACTTTACTTTGCTTAAAGAAACCCTAAATGCAGAAAGTATCTTAAGTAAACTCCGACGGCTGTTACGCATAGGATTAAGAAGATACTCAGATAATCCTCAAGCCGGAGCGTCAGCTCACGCACGCCGGCCCGGATCTTTGTATAGCCATAACCCCGGTTAAGCATCGCCATTGAAAGGGCATCGGCCATTTGAATGGAATTAATGATAAGCGGCACCATAATAGGAATATAGGTCTTAATATTTGCAATCAGGCCCTTTTCGCTCAGGCGTGCACCCCTCGCCTTTTGGGCCTCAAGAATATGTATTCTCTTTTTGTCCAGAGCCGGAATAAAACGCAGAGCTGTTACAATCATAAAAGATAATTCCGAAGGGACTTTCATTTTCTGCAGGAATTGAAGCAGGTCATCGATAGGGGTAGTCAAGGTAAACACAGAAGAGGCGAGCACCATGGTCAAGAGCCTGAACAGAAAGTTCAGACCCGTTAGCATCCCGCCCACACTCGCTCCCAGATGCTGTCCGGGCAAGAGATAAAAAAGGGTTAGCCGGCTGAATGCGTTGTGGAAACGGTCTTCAGGGTAAGTAAAGGATGTAATCCCTAAAATGAAGAAGAAAATTGGGAGCAGAGGGATTAAAACCGTCCGGATTCTGGCCACAGGCATGCGGGCGGAAAAAGCTGAAATTCCGGCTATCAGGAACAATCCCAAATTATAAAAGGGGTTCTGAAATATAAATGCCAGTCCGGTTAAGCAGCTAAAACCAAGTACTTTCGTCCTCACATCAAGGCGATAGAGCAAGGGTTCCTTTGCTAAAGCGTTTAACATCCTGCTTCCTCCTCTCCCTGGGCCGGAACCTGGATCTGGGCCGGTACTCGAACCAAACGGCGGCCAGCTGCAAGAATGCCCTGGCACAATTCAACCGGAGTAAGAAAGGTTTCCCCCAAGCCCAGATCCGCCAAATCCCGGCTGAGCCCGGCCATTTGAGGAGGAACAAGTGAAGCCTCCTGCATTACCTTTGTATCAGTGAACAGCGTCCGCGGTTCCGCATCGCAAAGAATTCGTCCTTGATGGAGGACAATGGCCCTGCGGGCATAGCCTGCAACAATTTCCATATCGTGAGTGATCATGATAATCGTTGTCCCGTACCGGTTCAGCTCCGTGATAAAATTCATAATGTCCTGGGTTCCGTTCCAATCCAAGCCGGTCGTGGGCTCGTCAATGACCAAGAGCTTGGGCTTCAAGGCCAGAATGGAAGCCGTTGCCAGCAGCTGCCTTTTGCCCTTGCCGAGAGTAAAAGGGTGATCACTGCGGTGCTCTTGAAGCCCGGTTAAATCCAGAACCCAGTCAAGGCGGTTTTTGATCTCCTGTTGTCCGAGACCGGCATTCTTGAGACCGTACTCTATTTCTTTTTCCACCGACACTGCGAAAATCTGATGATCAGGGTTTTGAAAAACATAGCCCACAGTTTGGGCCAAACCCGCCGTCTCAACCTGGCGCGTGTTCATGCCATCGACGATGACATCCCCGGCAGATGGTTTAAGCAGGCCGTTAAAGTGCTTGGCCAGCGTAGTCTTACCGGCACCGTTGGGGCCGATAAGCGCGACAAATTCCCCTTCTCTGATGGACAAATTAATGTCCTTGACGGCTGTTTGGCCCGATGGGTAGCGGTGGACGAGCCCTGACACTGTAAGCAAAACCGGTGTCTCTTCAGTATTTGCTATAGGCCCGTTCGTTGTGACTCTCGCCTGCGCACTTGGCTGTGACCGGCGGCCGGCTAACTCCCGCACAACTTTGGCTGCAGTTGACAAGCTGAGCGGAATTTCTTCCGAGCTGATCAAGCCGTGTTGAACGAGTTCCCAACCTAGTTCGCTGACAGGCAAGGGCTTAATTCCCAGCTCCTTAAGGAATTCGACCTTTCTGAAAATGTCCGCGGGACACCCCCTCCGGACAATTTCTCCTTCATGCAATATCACTACCTCATCCGCGCGCTCACTCACGTCTTCGACGTTATGTTCGATAACCAGGATCGTCAGATTGCGTCTTCTCCGCAGTTCATCAAGGGCGGCATAGAGGTCGACCCGCCCCTGAGGATCCAGCTCAGAAGCGGGTTCATCCAAAACAAGGATCTTCGGACCCATGGCCAACACACCGGCAACAGCCAAGCGCTGTTTTTCTCCACCGGAAAGTTCGGAAGTGTTTCTTTGATTGTACCCTTTGAGGGAAACCAACTCTAAAGCTTCAGCAACCCTGCGTTCGATCTCCGCCTCAGGTAAAGCGAGATTGCGCGGGCCAAAGGCTGTATCTTCTTCCACTGTGCGCCCGAAAATCTGAGTTTCCGGGTCCTGGAACACCAGGCCAATGGATCTGGCCAGCACCTGCACGGGCTGCCGGCTCACATCCTGTTCCGCCACAGTCACGCTGCCTGAAAGTTCGCCTTCCAGGAGCTGGGGAATAAGCCCATTTAAGCATAGGCTTAAGGTGCTCTTGCCGGCCCCGTTCGCCCCCATCACAACCACAAAATTTCCCCGTTCAATGTTCAGGTTGATGTGCTTTAAGACTTGCTTTTCAGCTTGACGGTAACGGTACCAAAGATCAACAATTTCAACTGCATTCTCCATGGCTTTCTTCACTTCTCTCCGGCTTAACTCCATTCCCGGCTCCGGCTGGCTAGATCAGCCTGCTCCCTTTAATTGCTTTATAGGCAACGCCTGCGATGATAACATTTATGGCCGATCCCAGCACTAAAAAGGGCATAATTCCCAATACCGCCCCCATGCCGCCCGCCGGAAACGCTGTGAAGGAACCGATAACTCCGTTGATAACAATGGCTGCGATACCTGCCGGAATGAGGCCCAGTTTGCGGTTTACCCACCGGAAGGCAAACGCGCATACCGCCATTAGCACAGCCACGACCAAGTGAACCGGAATACTTAACGGGAAACCAACAACTGCTGACGTGAGCATGTGAGCCACCGCAATCACGATGCTGCCCTCAGCTGCGCCAAAAGCTAGAGCCGCAAAGTACCCGGGTCCAGAATCGAGCCCGATTGTTCCCACCGGACTCGGAATTTTAATAAGAGCACCGACAGCGCTCAGGGCAATAAAAATAGCGATGATTGCGATCCTTCTGACACTCCCAACGGATTTAACGACATTTACCTGACTCATACATAAATTCCTCCTCACAAAAATTACTTTGCAGATTTCCTGAAAAAGTACCTTGACCTGCGTTCGAATTTCAGGCTCACTGCAGAACTTTTCAGGAGATCAGCACCCCTGCCTTATGCAGGGGAAGCGAGCAAAATGCGGTCTCTGCCCCCGCAAGCTTGCCCAAAGCCGCAGCTGTCAATTCGGCCGGGGAGGCAAAAAGCAAGCAGGTGGAAGGCCCAGCTGACTTTTCCCAGTCAAGCGGAAAAGAGCGATCCGGAATAAAGTCACATCCGCTATTTTTTGCAAGCTGTTCAGCTTCCCGGCGAATCCCCTGCGAACCAACAGGAACAATATCATGAATCCCTTTAATTCTCAGGAGAGAAAGAACGTGTTTAGCCTGAACAATCTCTCCATCATCCGGGCTTTGCACCTCCGAACCAACCTTTGGCAACCCAAGACAGTAAACGTTGTCTCCACTCGGGGAAGTTGCAATTCGCAGCTGTTCGCGCTTGCAGGTGCCCACGATGCTGATGCCTAAACCGGTCTGGCGGGTCGGAATATTCTTCTCCGTACTGATAGCCACCGGCAATGATCCAATTCCCGTGAGCTTAAGCTCATCCCTCACTCCGCCTAAAAGTCCCTCTCCTGTGGGATTCGGTTCATTCGAAACCGCCACGGTCACAATTTGCGGAACCGCCCCAACTGCAAGCACTTCAAGCAGTGCCACTCTGACGGTAGATCTACCCACTAAATAGGAACTTACCTTAACGGCGTCAAACTCTTTCTCTCCTATGGCCCCACACGAATCGCAGGCGGCGACAAGGCATGTTCCATCCTCCAGCAATGCAACTTCGACATCCCGGCCTTGATAACCCATGAGATCACCTCCTTTCAGGCTGCAAATAAAAAAATTCACAGTCATTCACCGTGTTACTTGAAGTAACAGGCAATAACCATGAACTTTACCATTATTCATGAATCGAAGCTACAGGCAGGTCTCCTGACTTAGAATCATCGTTTTCACACGCCTTCCCAGCTGACCAGTGGCTAATGTGCAAAAACTCCTCTTTACAGTGGCGGGTCCGTCCGGGACTTGCACCCGGTTCCCTATTCTCCCTCTAAAAGGGCACCTAATAGCTTGTATTAAGTTTGGTAGAATTCAGTAGTCAGGAGTCAGGAGTCAGAATATCCAAGGATATACTTCCAGCTAACGCTCCTGTCTGCTGTCTGCTGTCTGCTGTCTGCTGTCTGCTGTCTGCTGTCTGCTGTCTGCTGTCTGCTGTCTGCTGTCTGCTTATGATTTTAGCATTCTTACATTGCTCCTTCAAGCCTCTTATTTTAGTTTCTGTCGTTGAGGGTTGAGAAAATTCGTGCTTCAGGGTATGATTTGAACAAGAGGCAGAAGCTTACTCAAGCTTTCGGATCAGAAGAGGAGTGGAAATTATGCCCAGATTGCCCCTGCTAGAGGTCGAAAAAATGCCTGAAAAGACCCGGGAAATGATCACCGGCGGCAAGTCCGAAATGAAAGGACTTAACATCAACCGCATGGTGGCCCATGCGGAAAAAAGCGCCCGCCACTTTATGCGCCTCGGCAATTCCCTGCTTACGCAAGCCAAGCTGGATGGCCGCCTGCGCGAATTGTCCGTCTTACGGATCGCGACCCTGTGTGATTCCCGCTACGAATGGTACCAACACGAAATCCTGGCCCGCAAAATCGGAATCAGCGATGAGCAAATCGCCGCCGTCAAGCTCGGCCCGGGCCAGCCGGAATTTACTGAATTGGAACAGGCGGTACTTAAGTACACGGATGAAGTTACCCTGGAGGTCAAGTCTTCGGATGAGACGTTCAACGTCCTGGCTAAGGTATTAAGCCATCAGGAATTAGTGGAGCTCACTTTGACCATCGGTTTTTATAACTTGGTTGCCCGTCTCTTGGAGAACACAGAGGTCGAAATCGAGAACCAGTAAATTCAAGAACCGGTCAGAAGATTTTTAATTTCTAAGACTGCCAAAGGTTGTTTGAGAGGCTGTTCTTTCGCACAATTCGCGATAGGACAGTCTCTTTTTAGTGAACTAAAGTCACCGATTCCAGATCGTGGCATATTTTGTACTATCCCGCATTTACCCATAATATGGAAGGAGGAAAAAGGGAATGTCATTTGGAGCAGGCGGTGCAGGCGGATTCGGTTGGTCGACCGGAATCGCGATCGTTGTCGTGATCATCCTTTTATTAATCGCTTTAGGGATCGTATTCTAAGTCAGACTAAAACAGATGAATCTTCGTAAAAGGGGAGGAAAAAAATAATGTACGGATATGGCTATGGATTCGGGGGGTATGGCGCCGGTTATTGCGGCGGCGGTTACGGCGGTTACGGCGGTTATGGCGGTTATGGCGGTTATGGCGTTGGCGCCGGTATCATCGCAATTGCAATTTTGATCTTGATTGCTCTCGGGGTAATCTTCTAGAATCGATCTGGTCAAGTTATTCGTTAGCCGAAAACCTATGTTAGTTTAGAAAGAAGCCCCGGCCGGAGCTTTCTGGCTTCGGTCAGGGCTTCTTATTCTGGATGGTCTTCTTATTCTGGATGGCCTTCTGCCTTATCATCATGACATTTCACGCAATTCGAAGGCAAGTCTCCTTGTAAATTCAACTTGTTTGCGTTATGATAATATTCAAGTTGGACACTGTACCGACTTGCGATGGGGCTCGCTATTGCCGTTGGCTGATGGCTCCTACTGAATGTTCAGTAGGAGCTTTGTCTTGTTTTACTGTTATTAAGTTTTAGGGGTGAGAGCCATGCAGAACATCCTAGCTATAGCCCTGGGGGGAGCCATGGGCGCACTGGCCCGTTACGGACTCGGAGCCTGGATATCCAGCCGCTGGAACCAGAGCTTCCCTCTGCATACATTCTTAATTAATATCAGCGGTGCTTTCTTACTGGGGTTTTTGAATATACTTTTTATTGAACGCTTAACCGTAAGCCCTTTCATTCGGCTGGGGATTGGAGTCGGGTTTTTAGGAGCGTACACCACCTTTTCGACCTTTGGCTATGAAGTCATTACTTTAATACAGAGTGGGAGCATGCTAACGGCAGTCTTATACACAGCAGGCAGCATCTTGGTTGGATTTACCGGAGCTGCCCTGGGGGTCGGGCTGGCCCGTATCATCTAATTAGAATGCACATCCTTTGCATGCCAATCTAAGCACTTATAAACCAGGAAAACAGATACCCTATGAACCCATAAGCTGACCTATTTCGCTCAATGAAGGAGGTACCCTCCATGCTTGGAAAAGCTAAACTATTAAAGGTTTATGTCGGGGAGCGTGAACGCTTCCGCAGCAAACCGCTCTACCAGCACCTCATCACCTGGCTCAAAGAAAAGGAGATTGCAGGCGTAACTGTTCATCGCGGGATTGAAGGATATGGGCAGGACAAGGTTCTGCACAGCGCCAGGCTCCTTGACCTATCTGCCGATCTCCCGATTGTGCTGGAAATCATTGATACCGAGGATAAGATTAACTCGATTCTCCCGGACCTGTGCAAGATGGTGCCCAGGGGGTTAGTGTTTAGCGCCGACATTATGATCCACAAGTATGGGAAAGAGAGTTCTTTTCAATGAGCATGCAGAACGCTAATTTAATCAATAATACAAAAGGCAGATTTCTTTCTAACAGAAATCTGCCTTTTGCATTACCTTTTGCATTACTTGTATATCCCTCCACGGGAATCTATCGCTTGGATATATATAATCTTCTCAGTATGGCTAATTTCGAAAAGTATACGATATGTACCAATACGGAGACGGTATAATCCATGATATCCTTTCATTGGTTTGATGTCACCAATCGGGGGAATTTCTAAAAGTCCCCCGAGTCCTTTTGCTATACGTTTTTGGACAACCATTTCTTGTTTTGACAGAAATTTGATCACATCCTTACGGTAAATCAACTTGTAGTCCGAACTCACGCTTGGCATCCTCCCCCGCAACATAACCAGCTTCGCTATTAAGTTGGCGAAGCTCTTCTTCGGATAAAGGTTCATCGTCCGGATTTGCTTTGTCAATTTGTACCCAACTGTCTGGTTTAACTTTAGCTCGATTTAATAAATACTGCATGAAATCAAAAACAGTTTTCTGATCATCTTCAGGAAGGAGCTCAATCAAGTTATGAATATCCTCTTTGCGAATAGCCATGAGGACTCATCCTCCTAAATTTATTCCGCTATCAGATAATCTCTCGGTTACTTTAAGCATAACACAATTCTCGTAGCATTTCCACAAATTAGGGTAATTAATAGTTTATCCACTATTCGAAGTGAACCCTCTATCTTGCTAGCAATACCATCCCTGGGTATAATCTCATCTTTGACAGTTAAGAACTATAAAAAGCTTGAAAGCCCTGTATTTGCAAGGTGTTCAAGCTTTTTTGTATTTTAACAAAGTGAGTAATTTTTTTATTTCTTAGCAGTGTTCAA
>NZ_JAFLRH010000039.1 GCF_017310645.1 Paradesulfitobacterium ferrireducens
GGGATTTATGCCGATGAGGGCATTTCCGGCACGAATACCAAAAAGCGGGAGCAGTTTAACAAAATGATTGAGGATTGCAAAGCGGGGAAAATTGATGTGGTGATCACGAAGTCCATTTCAAGGTTTGCCCGGAATACCCTGGACTGTTTGAATTATGTGAGGCTGCTCAAGGACTTAGGAATTGGAGTGATTTTCGAAAAGGAAAACATAAACTCTTTGGACAGTAAAGGAGAAGTCCTGCTTACGATTCTCAGTTCACTCGCCCAGGACGAGAGCCGGTCGATCTCGGAAAACTCAACTTGGGGTATCCGGAGACGATTTGAACAAGGAAAGGTTCAGGTCAACCAAACGAAGTTTCTGGGTTACGACAAGGATGAGAACGGGGACTTGATCATCAATGAGAAGCAAGCCAAAATCGTAAGACGGATTTATAATGATTATCTGGATGGGAAAGGTCCCAATAGGATAGCGAAAGACTTTGAAAAAGAAAAAGTCCCAAAATGGGATGGTACCTACAAATGGTACGAAAGCAGCATCCGGAAAATGCTCAGCAATGAAAAATACAAAGGAGATGCTCTTCTTCAAAAGACTTATACCGTCGATTTCCTTTCGAAGAAGCGGGCTGAAAATGACGGTGAAGTACCCCAATACTATGTTGAGAACAGCCATCCCGCCATTTGAATAAGAGTGTAAAATCCGGCTGGGGCTACTTCGTTGTAGCTTTGGCCGGATTTTTCTATTTTCGCAACTGAACGAGAAATAACAGATTTCTGTCCTAATAATGTGTTAATATGATGTATATAAAATGAAATATATGGTAGGGATGATTTTGCCTTGAATCCGCTTTGAAAGAGAACAGGCAGTTAAAAAAAGAATAACATAAAGCTAATGCTTAATCGCCTAATTGAATAGGATATACACCAGCTATATACATTGAGGGGATTAAGCTTTATAGATGAGGGGGATGAATTCATGTTCAAACAATAACAGACACCTTAATATATTTGAGCATTACACACAAAAAGGGTCATTACCAATTGAAAATAATGTGTCCAGAGGGCTGGCAATTCTGTTAAATCAAAACAGCTTAGTCCTTGATAGATTAATTGATTATATAAATGCCAAATGTTCGGACAAAAAATCAACCTGCACTGTTCCGAAACCTCAGAAGCTGAGCGATAAGGAAATCGGTATTCAGCAGCAGATAACGAAGATTGTCCAAAGCTATCCCAACCCTCAGAATATAATCGGCTTAACGTTGACCACATCGTCTCCCATCAATATGGTTGAGAACAAATATGATGACAATAACGGCCTGATAACAGATATAGTGATAAGCTGCAAGGATACACTTGTTGTTATTGAAGTTAAGAGAAATGCAAATGATGCAAGGCTCCAATTAAAGCAACAAGTGAAAAGCATCGCTGCGGAGGTTGTAAGGCAAGGAGGAAATCTTCCAGATACCGAATTGCTTGATGGCACATGGGAGGATATCATTTCAATTCTGCAGGATGTTTACAATATATCCGGAAGCAATGGGGACAGTGTTTTAGGACATTACCTTAACCATTTAGAGAATCATTATCAGCAGTGGTTCCCAATATCTTTACTGACCGACATTCTTATTGATCGCGAAAATGAGTCAGCTATTGATAAAAGGATATTAAGTCTCATCAAAAATTGCTGTGAAAATGAAAGTGATGCAGAAAAATACTCGGGCCGATACATAATTCCGTTAGATTATGACTTTTGTACTGAAGCCCAGCTTAGCATGGATTACGAATCAAAGAGATTGATGATCACAATTTGGAGTGGAGACACAAAATGGCAAGGCTATTGCCTGTTCAATAAAACGACAAACGACTTATCTTGGGTTTATGAAACTTCATTGACTGTAGATGGACTAACACTTGATTTGTTGACAGAGCCATATTTGCGACTGGCTCATTTTCAATCCACTATTATTGCTGAGTATTTTGACAAAGCATATTACCAAAAACATTTTGGGGTAAGTAAGGACAAGTGCATAGAATTATATAACGATATTACGAGAGAATGGAAAAAGCCAGATTGGCCTCAATTTAAGTCCTTATTAAAAAGCAAGTATAAGGGCTTAATAAACATGAGCAGCTTTGACTCTGATTTTCAAAGTAGCTTTGAAAACTCAAAAAGGAGCTATGCGCACGTTTCATTTGGTTATGAAACGACTGTTTATCTGCCTATGGACGTAATAAGCAAATACGAGAAAAATAATTCTACATTAAGAAGTAATGATAAATTGGCAAGCTTCATTACAAAGGTTATTAACCAGCTGATGAAGAAAATAGTTTAGAAAGATGCAAGGAGAAAAAACAATGTTACAGCTAACTACAACAATCGAGTCAGCGATACGTTGGAAAGAAAAGCTACTGGCAAATGATAAATACTACTTCAAAACATTACTGCCATCTATGCTGGCAGAGGATATGGCGGTTGTATATGTGATATTTGATAAGTCAACGGACGAAGCCCTTTACGTAGGAAGGACAAGAAAATTAAGACGGAGATTTATACAAATCATTTACAGGGCAATAAATCAACAGCAAGGTTAAAAAAGTATATGGTTGAGGATAATCAGAATTTCCCAGAAATTAACGATTATGAAAAAGCAAAAGCATGGATTAAGGATAACTGCTATTTCCAATATGTTGAAGTGCAGGAATCCCGTGAATGAGGTAATGTGGAAGGGCTTCTCGGATTTCTACTTGATTCGAGATATATGGAGGAAGAACATTGATGCTTCCCGGTTTTGCCGACAGGATTTAAAAATGTCTATGATGACAAGAGATTGTATCGCATAAAACCTTTGAAAAAACTAATCCCTCATTGACAACTATTACTTTTTGAGTGATGAATGCTTGTCAAGGAGGGATATAAGAATGACAGATGACCAAAGGCAAAAGATTAAAATGCTGCGGTATCAAGGTTTTGGCTATAAGAAGATTGCTGATGAAGTAGGACTATCAAGGGATTCGGTTAGGGGTTATTGCTTGAGAAATGGTTTAGGGGGATGTGGGGGCGGAGTTAGTTTCGGAATATCAAACGGTTATGAAAGAAGAATTTAAGTATATCCTTTGTCTTAATTGCGGTAAAAAAATTGAACAAAATAGTTTAGGCCGTAAGAAAAAATACTGCTCAGTGAGCTGCAAAGCAGAGTGGGAGAAGGTTCATAAAAAGTCATACACTGTGACGTGTGAATACTGCGGAACAGAGTTTAAATCCTTAGGAGTAAAAGGACGAAAGTTCTGCAGCCAGGCGTGTTATCAGCGGGATCGATTTTGGCGGGAGGAAGATGCTGCGGAAGTTGCGAGGAAGATTCTGGAGTTTAAAAAAGTAAACCACTTGCCGAAATGGCTTAAGGATTTGCTGCTGTCAAATACATGATAATGATTATCAAGTATAAAAGGGGGGTATATGTTAATTAAAAACGCGCCAGGATAAGTGGTGGTGGGTATATGCAAATTGATTTATGGGGATTTACAGTTTTGCGCGAAACTATGAAGCCCAGCAAAATCGGCATTTTCGAAAACTAAGAAATGTAAATTATTTTGCGTATTTGATATAATTCCCGCCCCGCGACCCCCAAAAAAGACCCCCGGGTATAAGCATTAGGTTTTTGAGAATCAGTATCAATAGCGAGTCCAAACACATACAGAAAGCGTCGCGAGGATTGAGAGGACGAAAGGCTGAAGGGTAGGGGATTTGGAGGTGATTTGTCGTTTTGATGATATTGAGTAACCATTGAGTGTATAAAAAAGATATATCGTCAAGATAATAAGGCTGCATTTAATATTGTGATAAATTTGATGTAGTATTTTACGAATGAAGGTATATAATAATAGCAAAGAAGGAGGCGGTTATAAATGCCAAACATTAAACCCATATCAGATTTAAGAAATTACAACGAAATCCTGCGGGATATTGCCGTAGGTGAGCCAGTGTTTTTAACCAAAAATGGCAGAGGAAAATTTGTTATTGTTGATATTAATGAATATGAGAAATTAAAGGCTTCACTAAAGCTGATGTCACAGCTTGCCCAAGGAGAACTGGCCGGGAAAGAGAAAGGATGGATGACAATAGAGGAAGTGGAAGCAGAACTGGGGATTGAGGATGTATAAGCTGAAAATTTCACCTGAAGCTAAAGATGATTTAGCAGAAATTAAAGACTATATTTCTAAAGAACTTGGCAATTCACAGGCAGCTATAAATCTTGTTTCTAAAATCACCAAAAAGATACGTGGGTTGACAGAGTATCCCGGAATAGGTGCGCCACTATCTTCCGTCCTAGATATACAAACAGACTACCGTTTCCTTGTTTGTGACAATTACTTGATATTTTATAGGTACGAAGATGGAATTGTTTTCGTGTCAAGAATCTTATACGGTAGACGGAATTATATGCGTATCCTATTCGGTGATTTGCTGGAGGATGAAGAAATATAGAATATAAAATTTTAAGTGCATCGTCAGTCAGCTTGAAGCTGGCATTTTTTCATGTTCAAAGCATACGGAAAATTGCGCCATGAAGATTATTGAACTTATGAGGCATAACAGTAGTATAACAATACAAGAATTTCTGAAATTATCGGAATATCAAAGAGAAATATTGGGGCAAACATATCAGACTTAAAAAAGAAAGGGATTGTTGAGCGGATAGGTCTAAGAAATGGGTATTGGGAAGTAAGGAAAGATGGAATATAATGAGCTTTTTGAAAAATACCGGAAGCTACTGGAGGAAAATCAAAGATTAAAAAATGATAACGAGTACTTTAGGAAAAGACTTGGATTGCCATTGCCATCACCCTATATAAAAAATGATGTTCAAGCCTCAATAGAGGTAAATGACATTCAGCTAGTTGAGGTAATCAAACCAGGACACGTAACCAATAGTAGCTCCCCGGAGGATAAAATTAACCTGTTTATGTCATTGTTTAGAGGCAGGGATGATGTCTATGCAAAAAGGTGGCAAAACAAAGAGGGTAAATCGGGGTATTCTCCTGTATGTTTGAATGAGTGGGCAAGAGGAATTTGCAATAAGCCAAAGATTAAATGCTCCGAATGCGGTAATAGAAATTATGCAGTTTTGGACTTTGCAGCAATAGATAAGCATCTCAGGGGCAAAGACGTTTTTGGTGTATATCCTATGCTGCCTGATGAAACCTGTTATTTCCTAGCTATTGATTTCGATGATGAAGGCTGGGAAAAAGATATATCAGTTTTGAGAGATATCTGTGCAGGAAATAATATTCCATTTGCAGTTGAACGTTCTCGTTCAGGGAATGGAGCACATGTATGGTTCTTTTTTGATGACAAGGTAAGTGCTGTATCGGCTAGAAAATTTGGTACAGCACTTCTTACGCACGCAATGGCCAAAAGACATGAAATAAAATTTACTTCATACGACCGCTTGTTTCCAAACCAGGATACACTTCCTAAAGGTGGTCTTGGGAATGTTATCGCCTTACCTTTACAATTAAATGCACGCAGAAACAACAACAGTGTTTTTATAGATGAAAAATTCCAGCCCTATGATGACCAGTGGAGTTTTTTGAGCAGTATTCGAAAGCTCAGTGAAAGTGAAATTGACTTATACATTTCGCAACTATGCAGTGGCAGTGAATTAGGTGATTTAAGACAGAATGAAGATGAAGAATGCAAGCCATGGGAGAGAAGCAAGACAAATTATAAATTAAGCAAGTCTGATTTCCCGGACACTGTTTATGTAACCAAAGTAAATATGCTGTATGTTAGTAAAAATGGCTTTTCACATAAAGCATTGAATATTATTAAACGTCTGGCAGCCTTTAAGAACCCTGACTTTTATAAGGCTCAAGCTATGAGATTGCCGACTTTTGATAAGCCCAGAATTATTTCCTTATCTGACGAGACACCTGAGTACTTGTGTTTTCCAAGGGGATGTGAGCATGATCTGATAAACCTGTTTAGTGCTCACAAGGTGGATGTTAAATGGGTTGATAAAAGCTATTCAGGAAAACAGATTGACGTTGAATTCAACGGACAGCTTCGTGATGAGCAAGAAGATGCTGTTGGTTCAATGCTACAACATGACAATGGTGTATTATCAGCAACAACTGCATTTGGTAAAACCGTTATCGGAGCGAAAATTATATCAGTAAAAAAGATAAATACTCTTATACTTGTTCATACTCAGCAATTATTAGAACAGTGGAAGGAGCGCTTGAACCAGTTTCTTGTAATCAACGAAGAGCTTCCTTCTGATGAGATTAAGAAAAGAGGCAGGAAAAAGAATAGAAGTCTTATAGGCCAACTAGGGGGAAGGAAAAACAATCTAAGTGGCATTATTGATGTTGCTATTATGCAGTCATTGGTAAAGGGGGATGAGGTTAAGGAGTTTATCCGCAACTACGGCATGGTGATAGTAGATGAATGCCATCATGTTCCGGCATTTAGCTTCGAACAGATATTGAAAAATGTAGCCGGCAAATATGTTTATGGGCTAACGGCAACCCCGGTAAGGCAGGACGGACACCACCCCATCATATTCATGCATTGCGGTCCGGTCAGGTATAAAGTGGATGCTAGAAAGCAAGCTGAAAAAAGACCTTTTGAGCATTATGTCATTCCACGCTTTACTCCTTTCAGAAAGCCTGTCAGCCAGGATGAAAAGGAATGGTCTATTGGACAAATTTATGCTGAAATCAGCACCAGTCAAATCCGCAACAAATTAATCATAGATGATGTTATTAAAAGCGTAAATGAGGGCCGTAATCCCATTGTTCTAACTGAAAGAACTGCACATGTTGAAGTGATTGCAAACGCTTTAAAGGAAGTACTTCCAAATGTTATTACATTAACCGGAGGTATGTCTGCAAAGAAAAGAAAAGCTGCACTTGAAAGACTTTCAAGTATACTGGCAGAGAGTAATATTGTCATAGTTGCAACCGGCAAATTTGTTGGCGAGGGTTTTGATGAACCAAGACTTGATACTTTGTTTCTTGCAATGCCTGTAGCTTGGAAGGGTACAGTTCAACAGTATGCGGGCAGGCTCCACAGATTATATCAGAATAAGAGTGAAGTTCAGATTTATGATTATGTGGATGTTCATGTAGGTGTACTTGAAAGAATGTATCAAAAAAGATTGAAGGGATATGCCTCTATCGGATATTCGGCCAGGGGTGACAGCAGGCCTTTTGAATCTATTAATACGATTTTTGACAATAGCAACTTCCTGACAGTTTTCAGTAATGATATTTCGTCTGCTAAATCAGACATTGTCATTGTCAGTCCTTATGTCACTAAAAAGCGTTTAAGCCAGATGTTAAGTATTCTTATGACCGGGATTAACAATGGTGCAAAGCTTACCGTCATTACCCGGCCTGAAACAGATTATAAAGAAAGGGACAGGTTTACGTTTGAGGAGATTATTAGTTCCATAAAGAATACAGGAGCCAGTATTATTTTTAAATCAAATATACATCAAAAGTTTGCAGTAATTGATCAAAGGATTGTTTGGTATGGCAGCATAAATCTTTTAAGCTTCGGAAATTCTGAGGAGAGTATCATGAGGTTGGATAGCCTGAATATTGCGAATGAATTAATAGGTACGATTGATGAAATATTGAATTTATAATGCAAGTAAGCAGCATATTGAAAAGTATCGGAAGGAAAAAACAGCCTATGAATAAGTTGAATTGAAGCGAAAGGTATACTTAGTCGTGAACAACATATTGAAAGAAAAGATTTATATATCTCCTGTAGATGTGTTAATGGGTGTAGGCAAAATATGGTTTGATGATGAATGTGATGGGAATATGATATATACTTGAAAAAGCGCTTTGATGGCGGAAAGGAAGCCTGCGATCAATATGAAGAACCTGAAATTATTGAATAAAAATAGTTGATATTCTTTCTACAAAGGAATCAGAAAGAAATACAATAGAAGCGTATGTGAAAGAGCTTGCCAGGACTCCATCCAATAACACGACCAGGCAATTGTATTCTTTAGTACTAAAGCGTTTAAGCATGTGTCCTGTGGAGATAGTACGGGAGTTGCTTTTGGAATTGCTTGGCAAGAGCAATATAGTTATAAAATAAGAAAAAGGATCATGGAGATTGCAGGAATATAAGAAACAGATATTTTACGGCACGTTGAGATCTATCAAATAATACCCTGCCGCCAAGGGGGTACCAGAGGGGTACGACATCTTTTTTGTCTCCTCAAGGCACCTGGGGTGGTATAAACGAGCTGACCATCCGAAGAATCCATTCGATCAGCAGATAATCAATAAGCCAGAATCCTATGAGATTGTCAACTATATTAACGATATCTCACTGGAAAACCCCGAAGTTCTCATGACGTCTGACCAACAAGGGACGTATAGAGGAGTTTACACCTATGGTCTCGAAAGAATAGCAGAGCGAGATCTTGCAGCAGTCGAAGGAGTACCTAACGATCCCCTCTATTATCTCTATGACGGGCATCATAGTGTTACCCAACATACGTATGTCAAACAACAACCCGGTCATGTATGATGATCCGAGTGGGCATATGCCATTCTTAGCGGTTACCTGGCTGATTGGAGAGGTATCGAAGAACGTTACGCCCATTTCTATAGCCTTGCGAATCAAGGCAATCATTTCTGACTTCTCCGGGAAGGGCGGATAGCTCTGGCTCATGCCCATACAGCCCAGGCCGATTGCGGAAACCTTTAGTTCTGTTTTTCCAAGTTTTCTTTATTTCATACCTCCTCGTACTATAATGATTTTAGATTAAAAACAGGGCGTGAGCCCTTGGTACATTTAGGTTTTTGGCTCTTTGAAAACTAAATAAGATATTGCGGGATTCATGGAATTCCTGAATAA
>NZ_JAFLRH010000008.1 GCF_017310645.1 Paradesulfitobacterium ferrireducens
TATGCCCGCGCAGACAACGAGATGAAGCGCAAAGTCATTGAGAGTGTATCGGTTATGACCGGCTCAGTTAGTCCGGAAGCTGAAGAGGCTACATGGGACGGCAACGAAGAAATGATCAAGCGTCTGCTTGGATTGGGCTAAAACAATATCCCGATATATTGCTGGGGGCGTAATGAATTGTCTTGCGTTCCCAGCATGGTTTGAAAAAATCGGAATACATCAAATAACGGAATATGCCCTAATATTACGATATCGGAATTTTAGGGCTCTGCTGGAGAGCAACCTGAGCGCCCAACTGGTTTCTGCCGGAGGAAGGGAACAGATGGTTTTCTTCCTCTCCTTCCTTACGGGCAGAACCAAAGCGATAAACTCCCCCAGGGCGGAGCCCCGACAATTTTTAAGAAGCTTTCAGATTGCCCGAGGCAAGCAACAGTTCTTGGTAATAGTTTGAACGCTTGATTAAGGGGGGATAACCGCCGTTGGCAGTGTAAATTCGTTTCCGGTTATAGTAAATTTCAATGAATCGAAAAACCATGCTTTTTACAGTCTCCATCCTTAAATTTTCTGTTTTTAGCTTATGGATCAGTTCTTTCTTGAGGGTTGCAAAAAAGGACTCCATCCTGGCATTATTGTAGCATTTTCCTGTACCACTCATGCTCTGTACGGCACCATATCTGGTCAAAGTTTCACGGTAAGCCTTACTGGTATATTGGCTTCCCCTATCACTATGAAACAGCACTCCAAATGCTTGATACTTCTTAGCGGCCGAAGTGAAAGCATCGACACAAAGCTCTGCTCTCATATGATTCGCCATTTTTAATCCAACGATTGCTCCGTCAAAGCAATCTAAAACACCGGCTAAATAAAGCTTACCATCAGCGGTTGGAATTTCTGTGATGTCACCGAGCCATTTTTGATTCGGCGATGAAGCTCTGAAATTCTGTTGAATTAGGTTTTCGCTGGCTTGTGCTGCGGAATCTGCCTTCGTAATTCCTTTAGCATGGAACCTTTTCTTGAGCATTAGATTGTTCTCTTTGCAAAGCTTAAGTACCAAATAATAGCTTCTTGTATAGCCATGGAACAGCTTCAAATCCAAATAGATTCGATAGGGTCCATAGTCCGGATTTTCTGCACGAATCTCACGGATCTTAGCCAAAAGGTTTTCATACTTATTGGGGCGGCCTTGGAGTTTTGACCATTTGTAATAGCCGGCTTCACTAACCTTTAATACCTTACACATTTCTTTAATACTATGCCTGGTTGGGTCTTTTATCTTCTGGACCTTTATGAACCCAAAAAGTTCTCGTGCAGCTACTTCTTTTGGCTCTCTGCGAAAAAAGCTAAAGCTTTCTTAAGAATATCATTCGCTGATTCCAGTTCCTTGATCTTTTTCTCTAACGTTCTCATTGCCGCAGTTTTAGGGTCTAGACGGGGATGTCCGCTGCCAACAAATGCGATGGCTCCATGTTTTTTGACTTTGCCCCGCCATGTGTACAGCGTCGTTAGAGGTATGCCTAACTGCTCTGAGGCCTTTGTGGGTCCTATTTCGTAGGACAATTTGATGGCTTCTTCTTTGAAGTCTTTGTCATAATCTCGCAATCTGGATCCCTTCCCTTCTAGTGGTTATTATTTCCAGATTTACGAGTTTCCTGACTCAACTAAAATGATACTGCTTCAAAATTAAGTTTTACCTTCATAGAAAACTACCTCCTTGTAGGAATAATTTAAGGGGATAAAACCCTAGCCAAACGACCTCCCTTCAGCGAATCTCCCTTCACAAATATCCCCAGTAGGTGTAGTATTAAATTACCTACTATTTTGTGTAGGGGCCAACGCCTTCAGATCAAAAAGTACTTTGCGGGTATGATGATCTGAAGGCCTCTTTGTTTGAATTTACATTTCGCCTAAACCCTGTCTTAATCCTTTCCGCCATGTTCGAATCCTCGTTTTGCCGGTCTCAATTCTCGCTATCCCCGTCCGAATTTGCAAAGCCCATTTTAACAGAACATCTTCATTCTCAAAAGGAACACAAAAATACCCGGGATTGTTCCCGAGCAAAGCCTCAATTCAGATTCAACTTCTTCTGCAACTCTTTATATTTTTCCTCGGTGATATAGGCCGCCTTCTTTAGTGCGCCAAAGATGACAAGATAGTTACTGCGAGACCAGGGCTGGATCTCGACCACTTTATCCAGATTGATGATGTAGCTGCGGTGAGTCCGCATAAAATTATCATTGGTTATTCTGCTTTCCAAGGTATCCAAAGATTCGTTGACGGTTATGGTTTGCCGGTCATCGGTATAAATGATAGTTTTGCGCTTTTCCCGGCTGATAAAGATAATCTTATTGGTGTCCATCAAAGAAACATTGCGCTCAATGCGCAAGGCGACTTTGTTCTGAATACCTCTAGATATTGGGGCTTTGTCGATCCTTGGGATGCGATTTTCCCTTTGTTCTACCAGTTGCTGAATCTTGATGGTAGTCGCAATAAGCCGGTCGATTTTATACGGTTTTACCAAATAGTCGAAGGCATAGACTTCAAAGGCCACAGGCATATATTCCAGATGGCCGGTGGCATAGACTAAAAACACATCAGGAATGATGTCCAGGATCTCCCTTGAGGCCTCGATGCCGTCTTTCTCCGGCAGCTCAACATCCATGAAGATTGCGTGTGGTTCGAGTTGGGCCGTGAGATTGACAGCCTCAGTGCCATTAACAGCTTCTCCGACCACTTCAACTTCCGGAATTTCTTCCAGCGCTCTTCTTAAGATGAAGCGCATGTTGGGATCATCTTCTACGATGAGAACCCTTAGTACCATACATACCTCTTTCTACTTCCGCAGTGCTTTGGGCACTTCAGGCTGGTATAAGGTTACCAGGCTTGTGGGCTGCACCGCGATTGCTGCGACTAAAGCGACCACTGAGGCAACAAAGGAGAGTAAGGGCTTTTTAACCATGGAGTCCACTCCTTTCATTATTTTTTTGGATTATGAATTTGTCCGCCAGGGTGTCTAGAGATTGTAGAAATTTGAACCCTGCCGGGGTTACGCTAAAGGTTTGAACCATGTGGGCCATGATTGTCCCCACAATAATGAACGTACTTTTTTCGAGAGGAATTAGCAGTAGGACAGAGCTGACTAATATAAACCAGAATCCCACCCATAGTAGAGATAGTTTCTTCTGCCTCTTCCCTTCAGCTAGGGATAGGGGTTTGTTGGGGGTTTCTGCCGGAGCCCATTTAAGTGCGGCCATAAAGGTAAGCAGAAACGTTGCGAGTGTTAGCGTAAAGAGCCATGCTCCGGAGGGCCGAAAAGATTGTACGATAACCTGAATCAGCTTCCCCATTCCCAAAAACAGAACCAAGCTGTGTACGAAGCAGCGTCCATAGGTCTTCGAGTGATATCCTCCCGCAAAAAGGCGGAAGCTACCGATGGTTAGGAAACTGACCAGAACATAAGGTGTTAGGTCAAAAAAGGAAGCAAATAAGAATAATACGAGTATTTTAGCGCTCTCGCCCAAGATCACTTCGAAGCCATACCGAAGAACGTCAGTTTTATCTTCATCCAACCCAAGTTGTTTTCCAAGGTATCCTGCCAAGGCATGTGAAAGCTCAGTCATTTGAGCCCTCCTTTTTGTACGGGAAGGGAAACTTGAAAGGTGGTCAGGCCTTCCTCGCTGCTTACCTGAATACTGCCGCGGTATCTTTCTGCCAGCTGTTTGACGGTATATAACCCAAGGCCTTGGCCTTGCTGCTTGGTGGTAAAACCGGGGGTGAACAATTCATCCCTGTGGGCAGGGTCAATCATGGGGCCGTTGTCAGTGACCGCTAAGATGAACTGTTCCTCTTGGTTGAACGCTTTGAGCGCTACCCTGGGATGTTCAACGTGTGCGAGAATCAGCTTTTCCAGAGCATTATCGAGTAAATTTCCCACCAGCGTATTCATCTCAGAAGCTTTTAACGGGTACCGGACAGAACCCTTAGCATCCACAGAAAATTCAATCCCATAGCGTTCCATCAGACCGCTCTTGACATAGAGCAGTGCATTTAAGGCAGGATCGTTTGCTCTGATAATTTCATTGGTTAAGTAAACTTCAGACAGGATTTGTTCAAGGTAATTTTTCGCCTCGGCATAGGCTTCAACAGCGAGAAAACCGTAAATGGTCTGGAGGTGGTGGTTAAAGTCATGTCTTTGGCTTCTCATGGTCTGCAGGAGATCCTTCAGATGTTCTAAACTTTCCAGCCGCACTTGGGTTTCAATTTCGCGCTCTAAATTTCGTAAAGTACTGTTAATCAGCGCAAGCGAACTTAGAGCCAGTACAATCAGGAGAATGTTAACCGGCAAGAGAAAATTGGCCATCGTACCGGCGGGGAAAACGTTCTCGTGGATATTAAAGCTTAAATTAAGCAAGGCCAGAATCAGTAATTGTGCCATGATGATGGTAATAAGGGGGAACGCCTTTTTAATGATATCCATCCTGTTTTCTACTCCCAGCTGAGCGATAATCGGATAGGGTGAAAAGCCGAAAACCGGTTGTTGCAACGATCAAAATAAGCACCAGCATGGTTAAACCCTGAGGCAGAAAGAACATTACCCTCAGAGGGGTGCTCTGCAAAACTTCGCTGACAGGGATACCTGTTATTTTTATTAAAAGTGGAATGAAGGTGGTATCTAACACGGTATAAATGGTCGAGCTGACTAAAATAGAGACAAACGCACCTATATAAGGCAGATTGAGGACTAAGCTGACGGCCAAGGCGAACAAAGGAATCATAAGGAAGGTATGGATTCCAAAGGGCAGGGGCAACAGCCGTATGAAGAATGAGACTAGAGCCTGAATGACTGCAATGAGGAATAAGCGGTACCAATATTTCCGAACGCTGATTCCGAATAAGAACAAACCTAGGGTGGTAATTAATAGCTCTTCCGGAATAGAGAGAAACAATACAGCTGATACCGGCATGTTATCCATAATAATCAGGCATTAAATTTTCCATGGTTTACTCCCTTTCTTTCTGCAGTCTTCTGAATATTGGAACTTTCGGGGCCGTGGGGCAATTGGTCATATAGTTGATTTCGATAGGCATGGTGTTTCCCCCTCCTTTTTTCTTGGTGTTTTTTCCAGATATTTCGACAAAGATGGAGATTGGAATTGTATAGCCGCAGGGATAAGCAGACAACATAATAATTACCCTCAATCGCAGTATTTTTCAGCAAATGGCCGGTTAGGCGATGGGCGGTGTTATCAAGATCAAACAAAATCTCCGGCAAATTTATTACGCAGTTAGTGCCGCTAAGGGGTAGATATTTATAAAGTATTATTTACTGCGGCTGCCCAAGATCCTTTTCTATGCTTGCGGCTGCTAAGCGTCATGACAGTATTCTAGGTGTATCGTATCCCGCCAATCCACTTATTGCTATTCATTACGACCAGTAAGTTTACCCCCATTACATTCATCCATAAACTATTGATTTAACGCATTTCTAATAATTTCTTTGAAAGATTTGCCTTGGTCGACTAAACTATGAACTTGTTGTTTGGTAAATCCTTTTTGTTCCAAGTTAGCCATTAATTCTGTGTTTGGGAAAATAAAATCTACTTCTTCAGGCGTAAGATTCAACATATCTTCATACTTATATCCTAGGTTTCCCAGGATTAAGCTCATGTGAGTATCAATCCCACGTTTATTTAGTTCTTTGATCTGAATGTCCGTTGGTTGGAATTGCCCAGCACCTTCCAAAGGGGTTCCTGGTGCAAAAATCTGAGCAATTACCTCTGCAGGGAGGTTTAGTATTTCTTCTCTTGTGTAACCTAAATTACCTAATGTTCTAAGCATACTCTCAGTTAGTCCTTTTTCTCCTGCCTTTTTCATAAATTGTTCCGTTTGTGCATACTCAGTCACTAATTGTTTAATTTCAGAATAAATTGAGTTTACAGCCTCTAATGAGCTTTCATCGGTTTCATTGATATATAAAACTGTTCTACTATTGCTTTGCATAGTCTTCACATCGGCTAATAGTAATTCTTTATCCGAAATTAGAATTATATTTAATTGAACCTTATCATTCTTTTCCTTTATAAACTCTAATACATAAGTAGAAGTTAGGGAATATTTATTACCATTGTCCAAGACAGTCTTCTCTTCTTTTACACTCATTTTTGAAAAGGTAATTTTATTTAGATTATCAAGGATCGATGTAATAAGTGATGGATTCATAACTTCCCTTGTGGGTGATGAATTTCCTACGGTTAGCGAAATTACATGTATATCGTCTTTGTTTAAAGGGTTAATTTGATTAAAAGTACTTTTCTCTTTAGAACATCCTACCAAAAGTAAAATTACCCCCAATATTATCAACAGAAGTCTTTTGTTATTGTACAATACTTTAACTCCTTTCTAGGGCTGGGTATAAATCGTGTCGAGACCGATTTTCTTTAATAGATTGACAGCCAACGCTAATCGCAATATATTTTATTGGTCGATATGGAAAAATCATACAAGAAGTTCACTGGTGATTGTGGGGCCTGTGGAGAGTGAAGATGGGCACAATACATGTCCCCATCTTCATCTTAAAGTGCTATGTTAACTAATCCCACATTAACCAGAGCAAAATTCCATATGGTCTGGCTGACGATAAAGTTTCACCTGATCCAGGATTGAAGTTTGTCTGCCGTTTCTTACTTCGACATGTACATGTGAGTTACTAATTGAACCAGATTGATATAAACCCTGTTGAGCAAAAGAGGTATCTTTGCTAACATATTGTCCATTGCTAAGACTAACATTTTTTAAATGCATATAAATTACGGTAACATCATAGAAAGGATTGTAAACTGCAACCGTGGTGCCACCTAATTCAGATGCTTTGTTATTTATAACCCCTTCTGCGAGACTCCAAACAGGCGCTCCTTCATATCTTCTGTAATCAACGCCTTCATGAACGATATTACCGCTACTGCTTTCGGTAAGTTCGCCAAATAAATTATATGCGTATTGGTCATTTGACAATGTAATCCCTTGGCTTGGACCCGCGAAAAGGTGTTTCCCTATAGTATAAGCATTTTGGACATAACCCGATACCTCTGTTATATGGTTAGATGTAGCAATCGACGAATATGCTGTATCCATTGAATCTTTATGAAGGTAAGAGCTTTTTGTTTCTCATTTATACTTGGGTGACTGTTTTTTTCTCTTTCTATTTCCGCCATTGTTAATTTACTGGGATCCAGATTAGCTGCATTTGCTATTGGGGAAAAAATCAATGACATTAGAATTAGCAAAACACCCATTAAACCAATATACTTTTTCACTTAAATTACCCCTCTCATCGTTAATCTTAGTATTTAATTTAAAGTCTTGATAGACTTTTAAGTTTTCATATTAGTCACCTCGCTCAAGTAATTAAGTGATGGTTCTGAAGATTTTTCTGAGTTACATGCTTATTCGTTAGAACTCTCATTTATCCTATCCACTATGTCTTAACTCTCGTTTTGCCGGTCTCAATTCTCGTTTTACCTGCCTTAATTTGCATTAGGAGAGCATCAAAATCGAGAGCATCAAAATCCAGATCACTAAATCCAATCCTTGACACAGCTTAGTTTCACAGGTATAATCTCATCTTTGACAGTTAAAAACTATAAAAAGCTTGAAAGCCCTGTATTTGCAAGGTGTTCAAGCTTTTTTTGTATTTTAAAAAAGTGAGTAATTTTTTATTTCTTAGTCGTGCTTAGA
>NZ_JAFLRH010000020.1 GCF_017310645.1 Paradesulfitobacterium ferrireducens
GCATTAAAACAGATAACAAAATCTTTGGAAAATACGTTGTAGTGACAAAAATATTATTGATGTATGCCTCAAAGCCTTGCTACGACTGGTACTGGAAATTTTTTACGCCAAACTTGGGTTTCAACAAAGATAATTTAGTTTTCTGTTCATCTGTAGGGACTACTATAATTCCAAGAAACTTCACCAGGAAATTCTACTCCTTACGAGAGAAAGCCAAACTACCAAATACTATCAATTTACACGCACTAAGACATACCTACGCAACAAGGTTACTTGAAAGAGGTGAAAGCCTGAAAACCATTCAAGAAATCTTAGGTCATACTGACATTTCAATCACAGCCAATATTTACACAGACGTTTTACTGGAAACAAAGAAAAAAGCAGCCGCCAAAATGGACGGACTGCTTGCAAGAAAGTAATTCACTAAATTGCACTACAAATTGCACTACACGCTATTTTCATCAGGACATTAAACCCTGAAACCCTTGCAAATCTGGTGGGCGATACTGGGATCGAACCAGTGACCTCATCCGTGTGAAGGATGCGCTCTCCCGACTGAGCCAATCGCCCGTACTGATGTTCGATGTTCGAACCACGAACTACGATAATGGTGGGCCCACTAGGATTCGAACCTAGGACCAACCGGTTATGAGCCGGCAGCTCTACCACTGAGCTATGGGCCCTTGTCTCGCTAAAAGGCAAAAATAAATTGGCTCCCCGAGCAGGACTCGAACCTGCAACCTACCGGTTAACAGCCGGTTGCTCCACCATTGAGCTATCGAGGAAAGCCCTTTGCATCAAGTATTATACGAAATTTGTCCAAGCGCGTCAAGTTAAAAAATTTTTACTCCAAATAATCCTTCAACTTTTTGCTGCGGCTGGGATGGCGCAGTTTGCGTAAAGCCTTCGCTTCAATCTGGCGGATACGCTCGCGCGTGACCCCGAATTCCTGCCCAACCTCTTCCAAGGTCCGGGTACGCCCGTCATCCAGCCCGAACCGCAGGCGCAGGACTTTTTCTTCCCGGGGCGTGAGGGTCTCCAAGACTTCTTCGAGCTGTTCCTTCAAAAGAATAAAAGAAGCGGCTTCTGAAGGTGCAGGGGCATCTTCATCCGGAATAAAGTCCCCTAGATGCGAGTCTTCCTCTTCCCCGATCGGAGTCTCCAGGGACACCGGTTCCTGGGCAATTTTCATAATCTCACGCACGCGCTCAACCGGAATGTCCATTACCTTGGCGATTTCTTCCGGAATCGGTTCCCGCCCCAGTTCTTGCAGGAGCTGGCGCGAGACCCTAATGAGCTTATTGATCGTTTCCACCATATGCACGGGAATGCGGATGGTACGGGCCTGGTCAGCAATAGCGCGGGTAATTGCCTGGCGAATCCACCAGGTGGCATAGGTACTGAACTTATACCCTTTACGGTAATCAAATTTTTCAACAGCCTTAATTAAGCCAAGATTTCCCTCTTGAATTAAATCTAAAAAGAGCATGCCCCGCCCGACATAGCGTTTGGCAATACTGACAACCAGACGCAGGTTGGCCTCGGCTAAGCGCCTTTTAGCGCCTTCATCTCCGGCCTCCATCCGTTTAGCCAGTTCAATTTCCTCTTCAGCGGTCAGAAGCGGCACCCGTCCGATTTCTTTAAGGTACATGCGCACGGGGTCATCGATGCCCACTCCTTCAGGAACAGAGAGATCAACTTCCGTTTCTTCGATCTCTTCCTGCTCCTCGGAGAGGTCATCGTTTTCTTTTTCAAGCACCTCTTCGACTTCTTCAGGCTCAGGTACCACGTCTATACCCATCCGGCCAAGCTGTTCATAAATCTCATCGATTTGGTCTGCGGTGAGTTCGATTCCCTGGAGGGCATCCATGATTTCACGATAGGTGAGTGAACCTTTATTTTGGCCCTTTTGGATGAGGTTTTTGACACTCTCCATCTTTAATTCCTCTTCACTCACCGGATTACCTCCTTCCTTCGGGTCATTTGTTTTGGTACCTATAACCTTATTATTCGCCACGTCTTAACCGCTCTCCTATCTCTCTTAACAGAACCATGGCTCCAGCCAGGTCACCTGATTTTTCCAGCATAATTAGGCGCTCTTGCAGCTCAGCAATGTCTTCTTCTGTTTGCCCTGCTTTTAGGCGGCGCACAGAGTCTTCAAAAAGTTGTTCAGGATGTGTAAGCTCTATCTCATCAACCATAATCGCCGCGAGTTTCCCCTGAATATTTTCAGGCAAATCCGCTTGCGAAAGGGAATCACCGCTTTTTAGCCGGCGGTAAATTTCTTGATGTTCCATCACTTTGAAAGCCTGTGCCGTTAATAGTTTCTCAAAACGGGACACAAAGGGAGGATACTCGAGCATCAGCCGCAGAAGTACCATCTCGGCCCGGTAAATCCCCATGGGCACAACCGGTTCAGGTTGAACATACCTAATGATATTATCTCTATTTTTTACAGAAATATCCTGTCCTAAGCGAGAATTTTCGTTTTCCCGTCCATTTTTGGGCTTTTTCTGTTCCTGGCGCAGAATCTCGCTTTGAACAGCCTCTAGGGTAAGCCCTAGTTCCAAGCTGAGAAACCGTTCATACCCCTCTCTTTCCACCGGACTGACTACTTTTATAATATCCGGAGCCAATTTAGCAATCAGTTCCGCCTTCTCCGGAATCGTGTGCGGAACACTGTCACCACTTAATATACTGTACTTAAACTCAATAAATGTGCGCGCTGCGTCAATAACCTGACGAATTTTTTCTGACCCCTGCTTGCGCACAAACTCATCCGGGTCTTTGGCATCCGGCCAGGATAGGATGTACACACTGAAACCTGCATTCCTTAGGATTTCACCGGCCCGCAGCGAGGCTTGCACCCCGGCAGCATCGGCATCATACCCGATCATCACTTTGGTGGTATAACGTCGAAGCAGCTTGGCCTGATCCTTGGTCAGCGCAGTTCCCAGGGAAGCAACCGCATTGGCATATCCCGCCTTCTGCATAGCGATCACATCCATATACCCCTCGACCAGGAGTGCATAGCCCCGTTCCCTGATCCCCTGATGGGCCCGGTTCATGCCGTATAAATGATGACCTTTGCTAAAGAACTCGGTTTCCGGTGAATTAAGATACTTGGGCAAGGAATCATCCAGAACCCGGCCGCCGAAAGCAATGACCCGTTGGCCGCTGTCCAAAATACTGAAGATGACGCGGTTGCGAAAACGGTCATATACCCGTACCCCTTGAACCCCTGAGTGGTCTGTTTCCAAACCTAGCCCAGCCTCGACCATTTCTGAGGAACTAACCCCGCGCGCACTGAGGGTTTTAACAAGACCATCCCAACGAGCGGGTGCATACCCCAAACGAAAGGCACGCATTGCTTGTTCATCCAAACCGCGGCTAAGCAAATAATTTCTTCCTGCTTCACCCTCCGCTTTCTCTAAGAGTACTTCCTGAAAATAGGCAGCGGTCCATTCGTGAATTTCTTCCCAACGGCGGCGGCGCTCCCTTTTTTTACGCTCACCGGCGGAAAGCTCACGCTCCGGCAGGGAAACCCCGCTTCTTTGAGCGAGATGACGAACGGTTTCTATGAACGTCCAATTTTCCCTTTTCATGAGGAAAGAAAAGACATTGCCGCCGGTATGGCAGCCAAAACAATAAAATATCTGTTTTTCCGGTGTTACAGTGAAGCTAGGGGTTTTTTCCGTGTGGAACGGGCAAAGACCGAGATAATTTTTCCCTTTGCGCTGAAGGGGCAGGTATTCTGAAATGATTTCTACGATATCGGTGCGGAGACGAACTTCTTCAATAAGATCTTCCGGGATTCCGTATTCCACTATAACTCAACCTTTTCTCCCTGCCACAATTTTTCCTGTTTGTCAACCCTTAGCTATAGAATTCTTCGCCAAAAAATCGTGGAATCCTCTTTTTCATACCCTGGAAAAAAGATAGAAGATAGTCAGGGTGTAACTATTCTCTGTTAAGAACATTAATTCCTTCCACCTTCGACAAATTATATGAAAAAATAGACCTATCTTTTCTGAGAGTGGGGCTTAATGTCGCGGCACAAATAAGCCCTGAAAGAGATCAATGGCATAATTATCGGAAAGCCCGGAAACATAATCTACCACAGCCTGAGTCTTGTCTCCTTGAGCCCACTCGAAATACCCTGCGGGAAGCTGATCAGTGTGATCAAGATAGTGACGAAACAGTGTCTGCACCACGAATTGACCTTTGCGCCGCTCCTCACGCAAAGTAGAGCTGTTATAGACACGGGCAAACATAAATTCTCTAAACTCATGCATCGCTTGGCCCACCCGTTCTGACTGCTCAATCTGCTTTTGCCCGGTCGAGGCTGCGATCATATCCACAACCATAGCGGTGATCATGCTGCTGGGGTTGTCCCCAAGCACCGAGCGTACATTAGAGGGCAAGTCGAGCGCGGACAAAAGCCCAGCCCGCACCGCATCATCGTAATCATGGCAAAGGTAGGCGATACGGTCTCCGATCTTCACGATCTGCCCTTCCAACGTTTCGGGCACGCCTTCACCCGTATGGTTCAAGATTCCGTCCAGAACCGGAGCGGTGAGGTTAAGTCCCTTGCCATCATTTACGAGCTTAGTCAAAATGCGGATGGATTGTTCATTATGCTCGAAATGCCCAATAATATTCCGCAGAGCTTCTTCCCCCACATGGCCGAACGGAGTGTGTCCGACATCGTGGCCCAGGGCAATGGCCTCAATTAAATCCTCATTCAGCTTGAGCCCGCGCCCGATGGTGCGGCAGATTTGGGACACTTCCAGACTGTGGGTCATGCGGGTGCGGTAATGATCCCCTGTGGGGGCAATATAAACCTGAGTTTTATGCTTCAGTCGGCGAAAGGGCTTACTGTGGAGGATGCGGTCGCGGTCGCGCTGGAATCTTGTTCGGATCATGCACTCTTGTTCGTCACGCTCACGCTTGGCATATCTGCTGAGAGCGGCAAACGGGGAAAGCCGCTCCTCTTCTTCCCTTTCAGTACGTTCACGAATACTTTCTCGAACCATTTATTATATGCCCCCTAAACAAAGGAGAATTCTAAGATGATTCTATCATATTTTGCACCACTTATTTAGGTTGAAAAAAGAGGAGTCTTGTTGAACACTGCCGAATTTAATGAATAGTTCGGTGCATTGAAGGCGAATGGAGTCAATGTCGGTATTACTTAAGCATTATGGAGGAATAAGCATGAAAGAGCAGAAAATTGATGTTCTACATACTGCGAGTGAATATATTGATCGCTTAATTGAGGGCATCAACCAAGCGGTGAATCACTTTCAAACAGGGCAAGAGCTAAAGGGGCTCAATTTAATCGAACCGATTGTCGAAGGCTTTCAATGGCTCACCCAAGCGCTTGATCTCACACAGGACATCCACGCGCGCAAGATTGACCTTGTACCTTTGAATAACCATTTTAAAGAAATTGTGGCTTCGTTCGAGAAAGAAGACTATGTGTTGATTAGCGACATCTTTCAATATGAGGTCATACCCGTATTGGAAGAATGGCGCGAAACCTTGCGTCTATCTTTAGGAGAACAAAGCTAAAATGGGAACCTCTTCATTTGTAGATCAATATCAAAGAGAAATCCGCCTTCTGGAAACGAAAGAAGGAACGAAGACCCTTTCGCTAAATAACATTTTGGTTCACAGCCGGTATTATCCTTCCAAAGAAGCAACTGCCTTCATCGATGGGTGCAAAAATCTGTATCTAGGCAAAAAGCATGTCGTTGTCTACGGGTTGGGACTGGGCTATCATATTAAGGAACTATTGACAAGACTCGATCCGGATTCTACGGTTTATGTATTTGACTTGGATCATATAGTCGTGGAAATAGCTGCAAAATTGGGCATCATAAAGGATCTCCTGCGCGATAACCGTTTACGGCTTTATATTGATCCTGCAACCAATTTGGTGGAAGCTTTAGCCGAAAAGCTGCATTTAGTCGATGATCTCTTGCTTTTTAAGCCATCGCTTAAAGTATTACCCCCTGTTTATGCAAGCATAAAAGACGTAATCACTAATTATGAGTTGGGCAAAATCGGGATTGAACGGTTTGGACAAGAGATGGAGCGTAATGCAGTCTTGAATTCAGCTGTGAGCGCCGGAAGCATCAACGAATTTTTTGATCTTTATCCGTTCAAGTCCCAGATCGTAGCCCTCGTATCAGCGGGGCCTTCCTTGGATAAAAGCATCGAGGATTTGCGGGATTTAAGGCCGTATATTAAGATTTTTGCCGTAGGCAGTTCGCTCAGAACCTTAATGAAAAATGGCCTTGAACCTGATATGGTCTGTATTACTGATTGTCAGGAAATCGTGTACGAGCAGTTTCGTGGATATGAAAATCTTAGCATACCTCTTTGCTTTCTTAATACGGCCTCACATTTAGCTGTCTCTAAATACAATGGTCCAAAATACATCTTCTATAATCAGCTTAAAGATCAGAACACGGTAATCGACACCGGGAAATCTGTTGCGACCGCAATTCTATCTATCGCCACCAAAGGCGGAGCAAACCCCATTGTTTTTGTCGGTCAAGACCTTGCTTTCGTTGACAATAAAACGCATACCGCCAGCTACACGGAAATGTACTCTATCGACAACACTGTATCTGAAGACGGAAATTACAAAAAAGTCCTGGGAGTAGATGGCACATACTTAAAAACAACTACTTCTTTGTTAAACTTCAAGTATTGGATCGAAAAAGCCATTGCTTTAAATCCCGGCATTAGATTTATAAACGCCAGCAAAGGGGCTCAAATTAAAGGAGCCCCGGCGATGAGCCTGAAGCGAGCGCTTGAAACGAGATAAATACCACATCTGGAGAGATAATATCCTCTTCTGAATAAGTGAATCCATATTTGGATAATGGAATTGTCAAATTTGGTTGAGTCCTTAAACTCGTAATTTTTGGTTAAAATATAGCTGGCTCTTGCCGGTTGGGAGGATAGGGCATATTCCGTTATTTGATGTATTCCGATTATTTTTCAAACCATGCTGGGAACGCAAGACAATTCATTACGCCCCCAGCAATATATCGGGATATTGTTTTATCCCAATCCAAGTAGACGTTTGATCATTTCTTCGTTGCCGTCCCATGTAGCCTCTTCAGCTTCCGGACTAACTGAGCCGGTCATAACCGATACACTCTCAATGACTTTGCGCTTCATCTCGTTGTCTGCGCGGGCATA
>NZ_JAFLRH010000010.1 GCF_017310645.1 Paradesulfitobacterium ferrireducens
AGATTTCCCACAGCATAAGCTGGTAAGACCCCTGAATGATGATCAGGTTGATAGGCCCGATGTGGAAGTCCCGTGAGGGATGGAGCTGACGGGTACTAATCGGTCGAGGGCTTGACCTAAATAAAGGAGTCAGGATTCAGAAGACAGGATTCAGAATGAAGAAAGTCTGAAGATGAGAGGCTTCGAACGCTAAGCATATAAGGTGAACTCACTGGGGCTCAAACGAAAGTGAGTGAAGTCCTTTGGTAGAAAGATCTGTGCAGTTTTGAGAGAACAGAGTTCGTAAGAACGAAGTTAACTCAATCATCTGGTGACAATGCCGGAGGGGTTCCACCCGTTCCCATCCCGAACACGGAAGTTAAGACCTCCAGGGCCGATGATACTTGGACCGAAGGGTCCTGGGAAAGTAGGTCGTTGCCAGGTAAACAAAAGAGACTATCTAATAAGGTAGTCTCTTTTGTTTACTGCGTAAAGACTTTACTGAACTAAAATCTTTAGAACAGTCTTTGCTTGTGAATCAAGAAACGGCTATAATAGCGCCATAGAGAGTATAAACTACATCTGTTGATATCACTGAAAGGGGATCAAATTGACATGGCTTTGATGAATGAGAATTATCTAAAGCTGCCTGGGAGTTACCTTTTTTCGGAAATAGCCCGAAGAATTAATTCGTTTAAAAAGGAAAACCCTGACGCCGACATTATCAGGCTGGGAATTGGGGATGTGACTAAGCCTCTTCCCCCAGCGGTTGTTGAGGCTATGAAACAGGCTGTAGACGAGATGTCCCGGCCGGAAACGTTCAGGGGTTACGGCCCGGAACAGGGGTATGAATTCTTAAGCCAAAGAATTATTGAGCATGATTTCAAACCAAGAGGAGTAGAACTTGAGCTTGATGAAGTTTTTATCAGTGATGGTTCTAAAAACGATACAGCCAATTTTCAGGAACTCTTCGGCCTCAACAATATCCTGGCGGTAACGGATCCGGTCTACCCGGTTTACGTTGACAGCAATGTTATGGCCGGTCGTACCGGTAATTTCAATGATAAAGGCCAGTTTGAGAACATCGTTTACCTCCCATGTACAGAGGAAAACGGGATGAAGCCGGACCTTCCACGGACGGAAGTGGATATGATCTACTTATGCTATCCCAATAATCCCACCGGCATGACTCTGTCTAAAGAGGAACTGAAGAAATGGGTGGATTATGCCAGGGAAAATCGATCGATCATTTTATTTGACGCAGCCTATGAGTCTTATATTCGGGAAGAAGGGGTTCCGCACAGTATCTTTGAGATTGAGGGTGCACGTGAGGTGGCCGTAGAATTTAGAAGTTTCTCCAAAACTGCCGGCTTCACCGGTACCCGGTGTGCCTACACCATCGTTCCCAGAGATGTCAAAGTTTATGACTCGAAGGGCGAGAGCCACAGCCTGAACTCCCTATGGTTAAGAAGACAGACCACCAAATTCAACGGGGTCTCTTATCCAGTCCAGGCTGCAGCTGCTGCAGTCTTTACTCCGGAAGGTCAAAAGCAGGTAAAGGAATTAATAAATTATTACATGGAAAACGCAAGCATTATAAAAAACGGCCTGGAAAAGGCCGGTTATAAGGTGTTTGGAGGAGTCAATGCCCCTTATATCTGGCTTAAGACTCCTGACAATATGGGATCCTGGGAGTTTTTCGACCAACTTATGAAGAAGGCACATATTGTAGGGACTCCGGGGGCCGGTTTTGGAGCCAGCGGCGAGGGTTATTTCCGTTTAACTGCTTTTGGCACCAGGGAAAACACCGAAAGGGCTATTGAAAGAATTAAAACCAGAATGTAGATACTTAGGATCTGGATTGCATCCCGGCTCCCGATTTGGTCGCTTGACAAGCTACCATCTCAGAACCTGTGTTTTCGAGTTTATGCCACACGCCTTTAGGAACATAAACGATTGATCCTTCTTTAACATCAATTACTTCCTCGGAACCATTATCGAGGTAAAATTTACCTTCTCCTTTCAAAATCAAAAAAACTTGATCTCCTTCCGGGTGCTGGTGATACGCTAATACTTGCCCAGGCTTAAAATAGTAGGTATCTGTTGTCAAATCTTGTCCTGTAAAATTATTTACTTTATTGACCCTTGTTTCGTTGAACTGCGGTTTGTCAAATACGGTTTCAGCATTTGTCACAAAAATTACCTCCTCGTTTGATATTCCCAATTATGTTACCCAGTACTTTTGGAAAATATCGTACCAAAATACCCCATTACCACTCAGAGAGTCTTTGAAAATAATTCAATCTGTAAAAAATAATTTATAATTAACACTACAATTAAAATCTTTGTCTTCCATGTGACATTCTCAGAACACTTTTTACGGAAACATATTACAGATCGATTACTCAAAAAAACATTTGACAAGATATTCACTGTACATTATCATATATAGTGCACTGTGAACGTGGCCCGTTGGTCAAGCGGCCTAAGACACCGCCCTTTCACGGCGGTAACACGGGTTCGAATCCCGTACGGGTCACCACATCTTGCATTCATATATCTACTATCGCGGGGTGGAGCAGCGGTAGCTCGTCGGGCTCATAACCCGAAGGTCGTCGGTTCAAATCCGGCCCCCGCAACCAAGTGGTTAAATCATCGAACAGAAGTTCTGATGATTTAATATATTTCACACTGGGGTGTCGCCAAGCGGTAAGGCACCAGACTTTGACTCTGGCATGCGTTGGTTCGAATCCAGCCACCCCAGCCATTTCTTTTTATGTGAGCCATTAGCTCAGTCGGTAGAGCACCTGACTTTTAATCAGGGTGTCCCGCGTTCGAGTCGCGGATGGCTCACCATGAACATGCGGGTGTAACTCAGTGGTAGAGTGTCACCTTGCCAAGGTGAAAGTCGCGAGTTCGAATCTCGTCACCCGCTCCAGGAGAATGCGCTCGTAGCTCAGCTGGATAGAGCGTCTGACTACGAATCAGAAGGCCAGGGGTTCGAATCCCTTCGAGCGCACCACTTTTAATTCTTGAAGTGGTCGTATCAAAAAAGTGAATTAGAAGACGGAAACTGTAATTAGCAGTTAAGACATGCCGTTATAGCTCAGTTGGTAGAGCGTATCCTTGGTAAGGATAAGGTCACCGGTTCAATCCCGGTTAACGGCTCCATTTAACACTGAATTAACCCGCCCTAAGTCCCCCGCCTCTATAGGGGGCGGGTGCCAAAGGGCGGTTAAGTCCAGTATTGACTCGACTAACATTCAGTGGGGGTGAATCCCCCTGAATGAAGTCTCGTTCAAGCGGGAGTGGCGGAACTGGCAGACGCGCACGTTTGAGGGGCGTGTGGGTAACACCGTACGGGTTCAAGTCCCGTCTTCCGCACCAGAATACAGTACGGAGAAGTACTCAAGTGGCTGAAGAGGACGGTTTGCTAAACCGTTAGGGTGGGTAACTGCCGCGAGGGTTCAAATCCCTCCTTCTCCGCCAGAAATATTCCTCGATAGCTCAATGGTGGAGCAACCGGCTGTTAACCGGTAGGTTGCAGGTTCGAGTCCTGCTCGGGGAGCCAAGGCAGGGTAGCCAAGTGGTCTAAGGCAAGCGGTTCATACCCGCTCATTCGAGGGTTCAAATCCCCCCCCTGCTACCAAACGATGCGGGTGTAGCTCAATGGTAGAGCACTAGCCTTCCAAGCTAGCTACGTGGGTTCGATTCCCATCACCCGCTCCATAAAAAACAAATGATTAACCCGCACTTCTAAAGTGCGGGTTTACTGTGGCCTGCGCATCCTTTTTTGAGCAAAAAGTTTTAAATAGATCTAATATCTAATAGTGTTTAATAAACTGAAAATCCAAAAGCTACCAAAAGTTATCCATGAATATACTATTGACAATTGATTTTAATTCCGATATACTAACAAATGTTCTCGTTAAAAATGGCCCGTTGGTCAAGCGGCCTAAGACACCGCCCTTTCACGGCGGTAACACGGGTTCGAATCCCGTACGGGTCACCATTTTTCTTGGGCGATTAGCTCAGCTGGGAGAGCGCCTGCCTTACAAGCAGGATGTCGGCAGTTCGATCCTGTCATCGCCCACCAAAACAGAGGTCAGAGACCGGATGCAAGGAGTCCGGACTTTGACTTTGAACATGGTATCTCACACATCGTTGATGGCCCCGTGGTGTAGTGGTTAACATGCCTGCCTGTCACGCAGGAGATCGTCGGTTCAAGTCCGATCGGGGTCGCCATATAGTGGGTAGGTGGCCGAGTGGTTAAAGGCGGCAGACTGTAAATCTGTTCCGAAAGGTACGGTGGTTCGAATCCATCCCTGCCCACCACTATTTTAACAACCTTTAATTTAATCATCGCGGGGTGGAGCAGCGGTAGCTCGTCGGGCTCATAACCCGAAGGTCGTCGGTTCAAATCCGGCCCCCGCAACCAAGTGGTTAAATCATCGAACAGAAGTTCTGATGATTTAATATATTTCACACTGGGGTGTCGCCAAGCGGTAAGGCACCAGACTTTGACTCTGGCATGCGTTGGTTCGAATCCAGCCACCCCAGCCATTTCTTTTTATGTGAGCCATTAGCTCAGTCGGTAGAGCACCTGACTTTTAATCAGGGTGTCCCGCGTTCGAGTCGCGGATGGCTCACCATGAACATGCGGGTGTAACTCAGTGGTAGAGTGTCACCTTGCCAAGGTGAAAGTCGCGAGTTCGAATCTCGTCACCCGCTCCAGGAGAATGCGCTCGTAGCTCAGCTGGATAGAGCGTCTGACTACGAATCAGAAGGCCAGGGGTTCGAATCCCTTCGAGCGCACCACTTTTAATTCTTGAAGTGGTCGTATCAAAAAAGTGAATTAGAAGACGGAAACTGTAATTAGCAGTTAAGACATGCCGTTATAGCTCAGTTGGTAGAGCGTATCCTTGGTAAGGATAAGGTCACCGGTTCAATCCCGGTTAACGGCTCCATTTAACACTGAATTAACCCGCCCTAAGTCCCCCGCCTCTATAGGGGGCGGGTGCCAAAGGGCGGTTAAGTCCAGTATTGACTCGACTAACATTCAGTGGGGGTGAATCCCCCTGAATGAAGTCTCGTTCAAGCGGGAGTGGCGGAACTGGCAGACGCGCACGTTTGAGGGGCGTGTGGGTAACACCGTACGGGTTCAAGTCCCGTCTTCCGCACCAGAATACAGTACGGAGAAGTACTCAAGTGGCTGAAGAGGACGGTTTGCTAAACCGTTAGGGTGGGTAACTGCCGCGAGGGTTCAAATCCCTCCTTCTCCGCCAGAAATATTCCTCGATAGCTCAATGGTGGAGCAACCGGCTGTTAACCGGTAGGTTGCAGGTTCGAGTCCTGCTCGGGGAGCCAAGGCAGGGTAGCCAAGTGGTCTAAGGCAAGCGGTTCATACCCGCTCATTCGAGGGTTCAAATCCCCCCCCTGCTACCAAACGATGCGGGTGTAGCTCAATGGTAGAGCACTAGCCTTCCAAGCTAGCTACGTGGGTTCGATTCCCATCACCCGCTCCATAAAAAACAAATGATTAACCCGCACTTCTAAAGTGCGGGTAACGGTTTTAAATCTAGTAATTTGTTAGATTTTGTCTCTGGTTTGAATGAGAACACATTGATTATAGACGACATCGATCCCATGCTCTTCCCCGTTTCGAATCGCTGCTTCACTTTCGCTTCCGGGCTGCATCCATACTCTTTTTATTCCTAACTCAATACATTTATTCACTACTTGCTCGGTAACTTTGGGCGGAACAACTAAACTGACAGCGTCGGGCACAATCGGAAGCGCCCCAAGGTCAGGATAGATTTTATCTCCGTCCACACTATCGAGATTTGGATTGACCCCGTAGACGTTATATCCTGCTTTTTTAAGCTGGATGTAAACTTTATTGCCGTATTTACTTGGATCTGCAGATACTCCCACGACGGCCCAGCTTTCTTGTTCAAGAAATTCTTGCATATCTGCTGCCATTTTAACCCCTCCATTTACCAAAATTAATTTTGGCTTCTAGTTTAATCCATTTAACTCCCTAAATCAAATACATATGAGTAATAGCGAAGATAAGTTTATCTGCAATTGAATTCTTTTCGGAGTATAGAAAAGATAATATTTAACAGAAGCAAAAAATCCTCTGAAACCATGAATAAAACTAAAATTTTGTGTTGACAGTGCTTAATCCGCATGATATTATAATTAAGCGTCACGACAAGCGACGCCAAAACGCTGGCAGCAGCGGGCGGAATAAAAAATAAAGTGTTGACATCGAAAAGATGTTATGGTAAAATATAATTCCGTCAGCCGCGATGCGGCAGTGGTCTTTGGTCGCTCTCGGACCGATAGTTCCGGTGGAACTATCGCACTTGTTTCCGTGTCCCTCGCGACACAAAGATCGTCCTGATCTTTGAAAACTAAACAACAAGACGCCAATGGAACTCGTCAGTAAAAGCTGAGCAATCAGCCGTAACTGAGAAAAAATGATTTTGAGCAGTCAAAATCTCTTAAAATGCATCGAGATACGAGGGAAGTGCTCGTCGAATGCTTGCCGTCCTGGCGCATTCGACACTCAGAACCTCGTGTTCTTCGTAAATTTTACGGAGAGTTTGATCCTGGCTCAGGACGAACGCTGGCGGCGTGCCTAACACATGCAAGTCGAACGGTCCGGCCCTT
>NZ_JAFLRH010000023.1 GCF_017310645.1 Paradesulfitobacterium ferrireducens
AGGGGCAATTACTTAGCGAACCGTAGAGCAGAGGAGCGTCGAGAGCGCAGTTGATTCAGCGTTAAGCAGCGTCACGGTTCACTTCAGGTATTACCCTAAGGTTTGGCGCTGTAGCTGAATCAACAAGCGAACAGCTCCGGCGCGTGGTGAGCGGGTAATGCACCTTGGCTATTTTCATCCATCAGTGGTGCTGCGTAGCAGCATGGAAGTCTGACTCCTGACTACTGTCTCCTGACTCCTGACTCCTGATCTTTACGGAATCACGGTCTCCCCGGCAATCAACCAGTGGGAATTCACCTTAATCAAATTCACCCGGACATGAACTGTCTGTTCATGGGCCTCCCCCACGGGAGCGGAATCAACCACGTTATAGTCCCTGGAGGTATAGCGGTAATCCGCCCTTACCGTCGCGGTGTTTAAATCCGCTTTCTCGACCGTCACCCGGTCAAAGTTGATGGCAATCACATCTAAGCCTACTCCTTGGTTCAGGAATGTTTCTGCTCTTGAAGCATGCTTTTCAAGCAGGGCGCCGGTATACGCTTTGGCCATCTTGGTGCGAAGCGTGGTCATGTCCTTTGATTTCCAAGCGTCGAAGAATACTCCCAGGTCTTGCTTATAGTCGGAGATGATTTGATCCGACGTTTCCTTGGGAATCTCTGAGTCGGTCTCTATATCCCCTTCCGGCTCAAGATTATAATCCCCAAATGCCGGGCTAAACGGAAGGTTTGGGCTGCCTGATTCACCGGCACTTCCTTCGCCGGCACTATCCCCGGCATTAGCCCCAGGGGTATTGGTGCCGGAGGCATTTCCGGGGGTATTCGCGCCCAGCAGAGTTTGAGAATTTTCTCCCTTGAGGAACTTAATAAATTCCGGTGTTGAAGCCGTGGTATTTGAAACCATGGCAAATCCTAAAATGCCGATAACCATTCCTAACCCTAAAGCGACCGAGGTAATCAGCCAATTCATTTTACGCATAAGTCCAAAATCCCCTTTGCCAATATTTTACTTATAGCTTGACCAAGGCTAAGAGATTTTAGACATTTCAAACAACAACTGTTAAACTTATCGCAATCATGTAAGAAGGACCTGCCCTTTGGCACGTCCTTCTTACATTATTTAATTAAGTTTTGTCCATCCCCTGGCGTTGACGCCGATTTCGTATCAACCCATCGGCGTTTTGCCTCAAATCATATACACCAGCTCTTTTCATACAGTACCGTGCCCTAATGAACGGGCTGCAACGGAGGCTTAAGGGAATATTGTCGCACCCAACTTCCCTTGAACTGAATCAGCCGGCCTGGAAAGTCTACGCAAAATCTTTTCTTATAGCTTGTCCCGTTACCGCTTCGTGGCAAAAGGCGTTGCTCCGTAGATCTTGGAACTGCTGTCATTGCGGAACAAATGCGTGTCCAGATCATGAATTTCCTGGTGGAACTGCTCAATCCGGGCTTTGTCCTTGGCATCGAAGGCATCGATCCCCCGGTTGAACATAACATCCAGATAATCGCTGAAAGCTTTGGCGTTGGCTGCCGAAGCTTCCTTCTTCACTTGGCCGTCCCAAGCGGCCTTATGAAAGACGATGTACTTTTTAATATCCTGTTCATTCATTTGCGGTCCGGCATTAGGACCAAAGAGATATCCGTCAACATACTGATGGATGTTCCAAGCAGCCCCATAAGCCACAGTTAATGCCGCTTCACTTAAATTGCCCTCACCAAAGAACCCCGCAATGGACGGCGCCTTGTCCAAAAGGTTGCTGTCAGGCTCTTTATACTTCTTAGGCCCAGAAGTATCTCCTTGGGGAGCTGCATTTAAATTGGGGCTGGCGACAGCCGCCGGAGCACTTGTGCCGGAATTCGGAGCATTCGGATTATTATTCGGTGTCCCCGTATTCTGGCCTCCGCTGTCCACAACGGGCGACTGAATAACTACTTGATCAGACTGGTCTTGATTGCGTAAGACTTTCCAGGCACTTGGACCATAGACCCCGGCAGCTACCACGACTCCGGCCAAAGCCACGGTACCCGCCAGGGTGAGGATTCGTCGTTGATCAAATCCCCCAAAACGCATACTCTTCCCTCCTAACCTTGGATTTTCTTCTATATATTACCAAGTGTTATGGGGAGAAGTGTGTCGCTTTTCCTGAATTGTCCAACCCATTTTCCGCTCTCTCTTGGTCAGATACTGCACGTTCGGCTTTTCTCCGTAATAAATTCGCGAAAAAACCATTAACATACGACAAAGAAAACTCAGTACAAAAAAATCCCCCTGCAACCGTGCTAAACGGCTGCAAAAGGATTCACAATATCTTCACGTCATTCTCCTGACTCCTGACTCCTGACTCCTGTCTACTTCACCTATCGTTTCTCCTTAAATCCTCCCGCACTAACCTCTCCAAGTAATTCATCAGCTCCGGCGCGATATCTTCCCGCCGCAGCGCAAATTCAATCGTAGCCTGCAAGAATCCGAGCTTATCCCCGACATCGTATCGCCGTCCGTCAAACTCATAGGCAAGCACTTCCTGGAGTTTGCTTAATTCCCTAATTCCGTCGGTAAGCTGAATTTCCCCGCCTTTGCCAGGGGGGAGTTTCTCTAAGATATCGAAAATCTCCGGATTCAGTATATAACGCCCCATGATAGCCAGGCGGGCCGGAGGGGCATCTTCCGGACTCGGCTTCTCAACTAGGTCCAAAGCGCGGTACACCCGCTCTCCAAAATTCTCCCCGTCTACAATTCCATACTTGGAGGTATCCTCCAGCGGAACCTGCTGCACCCCTACTATACTGGCCCCGTGGCGCTCGTAAATCTTGATCATCTGGCGCAGGCAGGGAACATCCGCCTGGATCACATCATCTCCCAAGAGGACTGCAAACGGCTCATCGCCGATAAACTTGCGCGCGCTGTAAATGGCATGACCCAGGCCAAGAGCCTCCTTCTGGCGCACATAATAAATATCAACCAGGCGGGCAATATCCTGCACCATATCCAGGAGCTCTTCTTTCTCCCCTTTTTGCAGAAACATCTCTAACTCAACCGAACGGTCAAAATGGTCTTCAATCGCCCTTTTATTCCGTCCGGTCACGATGATGATATCCTCGATCCCGGATGCAACCGCTTCCTCTACGATATATTGAATGGTGGGCTTATCAACAATCGGCAGCATTTCCTTCGGCTGGGCTTTGGTAGCCGGCAAGAAGCGGGTCCCAAGGCCGGCTGCCGGAATCACTGCTTTGCGAATTTTACGCATAATTTCCTCCTCCCTAAACGGAAAACGTATACAGGAACCATCTTTAGGATATTCAACGGCTTCTCAGAACATACAATCATACGCACTTTATTCATAGCATTTATACTTTAGCTTTTTTGCTTTACTGTTTTGTGCCAAAAACTCCCTAACCGGGGCACGCATCTTAAGCCCATTCAGCGTCCATATTAACCCTAGTATAACATTTGGAGGCGGTCCGTTTGGAGATAGACACAAGTACCGCCTTACGATTACTAAGGCGGTTTGCTATCTATGGGCTCATCGGCTTAGCAGTAGAAGTGATTTACACCGGACTCTCGTCCCTCTTGGCTGGGGATTTAAGCATGCATGGTTTTAGTTTTGTGGTTATGTTTCCGATTTACGGCCTGGCGGTTCTGCTCGAACCTCTGCATTCCCGCATCAGCCATCACCCATGGTGGGTCAGAGGGTTTACTTACCTCATCCTGATCTGGAGCATCGAGTACATAAGCGGCGCCTTCCTCCGCCTGTTAATCGGCGCTTGCCCCTGGACCTACACCGATGCCCTCAATGTTAACGGCTACATAACCCTGCGCATGGCCCCGGAATGGTTTATCGCAGGGCTCGTTTTCGAACGGCTTCACACTTTCCTCGACGAACACCGGATCTAAAAACCCAGATCCCTACCGGCTCCTGCCCTGACTCCTGACTCCTGACTCCTGACTCCTGCCCTGTAACATGCCGGCAAGCTACCTTGCCCGCTCACCACGCGCCGGAGCTGCTCGCTTGTCGACTCGCTACCGCGCCAAACCTTTGGGTAATACCTGGAGTGAACCGTGGCGCGGCTTCACGCTTCGTCGACTGCGCTCACGACGCTCCTCTGCTCTACGGTTCGCTCCGCAAGGTAGCTTGCCTGTTACATTCATCAGTGGTGCTGCGTAGCAGCATGGAAGTCTGACTCCT
>NZ_JAFLRH010000014.1 GCF_017310645.1 Paradesulfitobacterium ferrireducens
CAAAAACTGTTTCCGTATGAGTTCCCGGAATGCTTCATCGCTGAGGCGTTCGCCTTGATAAACACCGTCTTCAACCAAACGATCATCAATTAACCTTGTAAATTCCTCATCTTCACGGGCCATGTTCTGGTAGCGCTGTTATACTTCGTAGGGGAAATCCAACTGGAAATCGATACGGCTCATGTTACCCTTGAGGAACGCTTCGACCATATCGAGAACCGTATTAATATTACTTTGCTTTTTCATGTGGACTCCTCTCATTTAAACCTGGTGGGACTTTGCACGTCTCTGGCGCGTTCCAAGGCAGCAACTGCGCTAACTGTTTCTGGTCACTAAGATTCATGTTAGGTGCCGCGTCAAAGACATAACTTAAAAAGCGGTAGGGATCCAATCCGTTTTCCTTCGCTGTCTCAATTAGACTGAACATGACGGCGCTGCCCTGTGCCCCTTTGGGAGTGTTGGCAAACAAAAAGTTCTTCCGGTCAATGACGAAGGGTTTGATGCTGCGTTCCGCCCGGTTGTTGCTGATCTCCAGCCGTCCGTCTAAGAGATAGTTTTTAAGCCAAGGCCACTGTTCCTGTAGGTAATAGATTGCTTTGCCAATTGCTGATTTCGGCGCTGTTTTCTGAGCTCTTAACCACGTCGAAAAGGCGTCAAGCACCGGCTTTGCGAGTTCCTGACGTTTCTCATAGCGTCTTTCCGACGGGTATGCTGCCAGTTGTTTTTCAATGTCAAACAGCATGTCGCAATAGTGTTTTCCGCGCAGGGCTAAAGACCCCTCCCGGTCTTTTTCCGGGAGAGCTTTCAGGGCTTCATCAAATTTTCGTCGGGCATGCGCCCAGCAGCCCACCACTGTAATCTGGCTCGGCAAATTATGGTAGCCGCTGTACCCGTCCGCATGCAAATATCCGGAAAATCCTTTCAGAAACTCAGCCGGGCGTTGAGCTTTTCGGTCTGGCTGGTATTCATACAGAATAATCGGCTGTCCGGTATCTCCGCTGGTCCGATACAGCCACATGTAGCTCTTGGACTGAGCGGATTTGCCCGGTTCCCGCAGCACTTGCAGAGTGGTTTCATCCCCGTGCAGTACCTGCCGGGCGCAAAGCCTGCGATGCAGTTCACGGTAGATGGGCTCCAGCCAATCCTCGGTGCTTTTTAGCACCCAGTTGGATAAGGTTTGTCGTGAAAGCTTTAGTCCCTGACGTAAAAAAGCTTGCTCCTGCCGGTACAGCGGGGCTCCCATGACAAATTTTTGCGTGATGATGTGCGCCACCGCCTCCGGTGAGGCAAAGCTGCCTTTGATAACGTTGTTTCTCTGTGGTGTTCTGATCACGGGGACGTTGGTTCCGGTTTTTTCGCAGGTTCGGCAGGCGTAGGTATAGTAGATATCCTCCAGGATCACTGCACTAGCCGGAATGAGTTTTAGCCGCCGTTGCACGGTCTTCCCGATGATTTGCATCTCGTCATTGCATACCGGGCAGTTGCGTTCATTCTCCGGCAGGAAATGCTCGGTGGTTTCGACAGGCAGATTCTCGGGCAAGCTATCCTTTGTTTCCCGGCGCTTCCTGCGAACGTATTTCTTCACGTCGGTTAGCTCCGGTTCCGGCACGGCTTCATCCGCGAAGACTTCTGCTTCATTGAATAGGTTCGGCTGCTCCCAGCCGTCATATTTACTCTGCTCGGACGAAGACCCAAAACGTTTTTGACGAGCCAGGCGCAGTTGCTCGAGAAACCACTCTACCTGACGCGACAATTCAGCGTTTTGGGTCTTCAATGAAAGATATTCATTATATTCTGTGCGCGAAATCGTGACGACTTCGGCGCTTTCTTTAGCAGTTTCATGCACGTTTTTCATACTTAAATTATACCGTATTTTACCTTGGTTAACAATGAAAAACTCAGTATTTTCAAGGCTTTCAGGCATTTAAATAATGCATAGATCGGCCATCGGACGCAGGGCTTTGGGTTGGTCGATGGAGAGCCCTTCCATGAGCCAGCGAAACTGCTGCGCCGTGAGTGCCCGGACGTTTTCTGGGGTTCTCGGCCATTGAAAACGCCCGTTCTCTAACCTCTTATACAGAAGCACGAACCCGTCTCCTTCCCAGTAGAGCGCTTTAATCCGATCAGTGCGCCGGCCACAGAACAGAAAAAGACTGTCCGAAAAGGGGTCAAGCTGAAAGCGTTGCTGTACCATAGCGGCCAATCCGTCAATGCCTCGCCGCAGGTCTGTGTAACCGCAGGCGAGATACACATGCGCTGCACGCGTGACATCTAACACAGCGCTTTCACCACTCTCAGGACCGCTTCCACGGTTTCGGGACTAACCCCGTTTTGAATTTCCAGCGTGACGGTATTCAGACGAATGATTACGGCGGCCGCAGACGCGTTCTGAACCGGAGCCGGTATTAGGCACTCTGCAAATACTGCTGTTTCCTCCTGCTTCATGACTGACTGCCGCTTTGATCTTTCGGCAAGATTTTGTGTCCCTGCGTCCCAAACCACACGTTGCCACCTGTAATAGGTCTGTGGGCTGATATGGCGCTCATTGCACCAAGCGCGCACCGTTTGTCCGCTGTTCCGACACTCATAGATAAGCTTGCGCCATTCCTCCACTTTAAGCTCATGTTTCACCTTTTGCAGTTCCATTTGTTATCCTCTCCTGAGAGTAGTATTAAGAGCTACTGAGTGTTCTCGCGATATCTCGCTATATCTAGCTATATCTCAGGATGCTCTCACTTACATAGTTTCTCACAGAAAAGAGGAGTGAGCTATGTGTCGTTATATTTGACGCTTAC
>NZ_JAFLRH010000032.1 GCF_017310645.1 Paradesulfitobacterium ferrireducens
ATTGCCCGCGGTGCCTATGAGTACGGCGTGCGCGTCGCCGCCGCCTACCCCGGCACCCCCAGCACGGAAATCCTCGAAAACCTTGCCAAATATCCGGAGATTTACAGCCAGTGGTCTCCCAACGAAAAAGTCGCCATGGAAGTGGGGGTCGGAGCCGCTATCGGCGGGGCCCGCACCTTGGTCACCATGAAAATGGTCGGAGTCAATGTCGCCGCCGACCCGCTCTTTACCGTCGCCTACACCGGAGTCCGCTCCGGGCTTATCTTAGTCTCGGCCGACGACCCGGGCATGCACTCTTCGCAAAACGAGCAGGACAACCGCTACTATGCTGCCTTTGCCAAGATCCCCATGCTTGAGCCCTCGGATTCCCAGGAAGCCAAAGACATGGTCGGGCTCGCTTTAACCATTTCGGAAACCTTCGACACCCCGGTCATGATCCGCACCACCACCCGCATCGCCCACTCGCAAAGCTTAGTCGAGTTAAACGATCCTGGGGACCGGCCCTTAAAAGCCTACGAAAAAGACGCCAAGAAATACGTCATGATCCCGGCCTATGGCCGCGCCCGCCGGCTCGTGGTCGAAGAGCGCATGCATAAACTGGCCGAGTATGCCGAAAGCGTCAGCGTCAACCGCATCGACATGAATGATCCGAAAATCGGTGTCATCACCTCCGGCATCGCGTACCAATATGTCAAAGAAGGGTTGCCCAAGGCCTCCGTCTTAAAGCTCGGGCTTACCCACCCCCTGCCGGCTAAACTCATCCAAGACTTTGCATCCAAAGTCGAAAAGCTCTATGTCGTAGAAGAACTCGAACCTTATCTCGAAAAAGAAATCCGGGCTTTAGGAATTGACGTCACCGGCAAAGAACTCTTCCCGCCTTACGGAGAACTCTCCGCCAAAATGGTCCGGGAAAAAATTCTAGGCCAAAACCCGGGAACCGTCCTTCCCTTTGAAGCCCCCGTGCGCCCGCCGGTCATGTGCCCGGGCTGCCCGCACCGCGGCCTCTTCTACACCTTAAAACAACTCAAGCTCACCGTCGCCGGGGACATCGGCTGCTACACCTTAGGCACCATGGCTCCCTTAGAAGCCATGGACACCTGCATCTGCATGGGAGCATCCATCTCCGGGGCCTTAGGCTTAGAAAAAGCCCACCCGGACCTGGCGGAAAAACTCGTCTCCGTCATCGGGGACTCCACCTTCCTCCACTCCGGCGTCACCGGGCTCATGGATGTCGTCTATAACGGCGGTAACTCCACCGTCATCATCTTGGACAACTCCATCACCGCCATGACCGGACACCAGGAAAACCCCGCCACCGGGAAAACCCTCATGGGAAATCCGGCTCCCAAAGTCGACTTTGTCGCCCTGGCCAAAGCCTTAGGCATCAAGCGGGTCACGGAAGTCGATCCCTTTGACTTAGACAAAGTAAAAGAAGTGGTCAAAACCGAAGTCGCCGCCAAAGAACCTTCCGTCATCATTACGAGAAGACCGTGCGCCCTCATCGTCAAAACCACGGAACCGCCGGTTGAAGTTCAGAACTGCACCGGCTGCAAAATGTGCATGAAGCTCGGCTGCCCGGCCTTATCTTTTGACGAAGACAAGAAAACCGCCGTCGTTGACCCATCCCTTTGCAACGGCTGCGGCCTCTGCCTGAACGTCTGCAAATTCGATGCCCTGAGAAAGGGAGGTGCCAACTAATGCAAAGCTTAAACATTCTCTTAGTCGGAGTTGGCGGTCAGGGAACCATCCTTGCTTCCAAAATCTTAACCCACGCCGCCCTCGCTCAAGGGTATACGGTCAAAATGTCTGAAATCCACGGCATGGCCCAACGCGGCGGCTCGGTCGTCACCCAAGTCCGCTTGGGTAAAGACGTCTACTCCCCGGTCATTGACGAAGGAGAAGCAGACATCATCATCGCCTTTGAACAGCTGGAAGCTTACCGCTGGGCCCACTTCTTAAAAGAAGGCGGAGTCTTGATCGTGAACACCCAGAAAATCTCCCCGCTTCCGGTGTTAATCGGAGCGGCCAAATACCCGGATAAGATTCTGAAAGACTTAAAAGAAAAAGTAAAACGCTTTGTCGAACTGGACGGACAGGGTCTGGCAGCCGAAGCCG
>NZ_JAFLRH010000011.1 GCF_017310645.1 Paradesulfitobacterium ferrireducens
TAGGTCAAGCCCTCGACCGATTAGTACCCGTCAGCTCCATCCCTCACGGGACTTCCACATCGGGCCTATCAACCTGATCATCATTCAGGGGTCTTACCAGCTTATGCTGTGGGAAATCTCATCTTGAGGCCGGTTTCGCGCTTAGATGCTTTCAGCGCTTATCCGATCCGGATATAGCTACCCAGCTGTGCCTCTGGCGAGACAACTGGTACACCAGTGATCCGTCCATCCCGGTCCTCTCGTACTAGGGACAGATCCTCTCAAATTTCCTGCGCCTGCGACGGATAGGGACCGAACTGTCTCACGACGTTCTGAACCCAGCTCACGTACCGCTTTAATGGGCGAACAGCCCAACCCTTGGGACCTACTACAGCCCCAGGATGCGATGAGCCGACATCGAGGTGCCAAACCTCCCCGTCGATATGGACTCTTGGGGGAGATAAGCCTGTTATCCCCAGGGTAGCTTTTATCCGTTGAGCGATGGCCCTTCCACTCGGTACCACCGGATCACTAAGCCCGACTTTCGTCCCTGCTCGACTTGTAAGTCTCGCAGTCAAGCTCCCTTCTGCCTTTACACTCTCCGAATGATTTCCAACCATTCTGAGGGAACCTTTGGGCGCCTCCGTTACGCTTTAGGAGGCGACCGCCCCAGTCAAACTGCCCACCTGACACGGTCCTCATCCCCGATTCAGGGGACTAAGTTAGAACTTCAGTACGAAAAGAGTGGTATCCCACCGGCGACTCCACCAAGGCTGGCGCCCTAGCTTCTTAGTCTCCCACCTATCCTGTACATTCCTTACCAAAATCCAATGTCAAGCTACAGTAAAGCTCCATGGGGTCTTTCTGTCCTGTCGCAGGTAACCCGCATCTTCACGGGTATTACAATTTCGCCGAGTCCCTCGTTGAGACAGTGTCCAGATCGTTACGCCTTTCGTGCGGGTCAGAACTTACCTGACAAGGAATTTCGCTACCTTAGGACCGTTATAGTTACGGCCGCCGTTTACTGGGGCTTCAATTCAAAGCTTCGCCTTTCGACTAACCTCTCCTCTTAACCTTCCAGCACCGGGCAGGCGTCAGCCCCTATACTTCTCCTTTCGGATTCGCAGGGACCTGTGTTTTTGTTAAACAGTCGCCTGGACCTCTTCTCTGCGACTCTATCTCTAGAGCACCCCTTCTCCCGAAGTTACGGGGTCATTTTGCCGAGTTCCTTAACGAGGGTTTTCTCGCGCGCCTTAGGATTCTCTCCTTACCTACCTGTGTCGGTTTGCGGTACGGGCACCTAGTTGCTCACTAGAGGCTTTTCTTGACAGTTTGGAATCAGTTACTTCGCTACTTATTTTCGCTCCCCTTAACCACTCAGAAACTCGCAGGGCGGATTTGCCTGCCCTACTTCCTAATGGCTTGGACGTACTCAACCAACGGTACGCTTAACCTATCCTCCTGTGTCACCCCATCGCTTATAACGCTTCTAGGTGGTACTGGACTTTCAACCAGTTGTCCATCACCTACGCACTTCGCCTCGGCTTAGGTCCCGACTTACCCTGGGCGGACGAGCCTTCCCCAGGAATCCTTAGGTTTTCGGCGGGTGAGATTCTCACTCACCTTTTCGCATACTCATACCGGCATTCTCTCTTCTAAACGCTCCACCATTCCTTACGGAATAACTTCGCTGCATTTAGAACGCTCCCCTACCCC
>NZ_JAFLRH010000045.1 GCF_017310645.1 Paradesulfitobacterium ferrireducens
CCCGTGAAGATGAGGAATTTACAAGGTTAATTGATGATCGTTTGGTTGAAGACGGTGTTTATCAAGGCGAACGCCTCAGCGATGAAGCATTCCGGGAACTCATACGGAAACAGTTTTTGCATGTCGTTGACATCAGGGACGAGGGGTTTCTGTAATCTCTTAATACGAGTCACTATTTGTCTAGGCGTCAAGTGGTTTGACGCTTACCTTTTAATAATATAGTTAATCTTATTAAACTAAATAAAAAGGTTTTGCTGTATTTTATACCCGAAAAGAAATTCTATACGCTTAATTCCATAACAGATATCGATGATTTGGTTTATAAAAGTGATGCTGCAATTAAAGATACTTGCTTTGACTTAATGAATAGTACCGAGCAAATGTTTTTTAACATCTAAAGATTACCAAAAATGACCAACTTTTTTATATACCTGTCATCTCATAACTATTGACACTGTCTAGGGAAAAAAGATAAAATAAAAATGTGGATAAAACCACCGGGGAGAAATCCCACACGCGAAAGGACAACCGCGTGTTCCGCTTGGGGACGGAAATTACCAAGAAGCGTCCTGGCCAGGGATAGTGAAACTGGCTTGTTGTCCCAAAAAATATTAAGTATTTTCACAATCAGAGTCTTAGCCACAACTGGTTAAGACTCAATTCGTTTTCCGGGAGAATTTATTTTTAATGTATACCAAAGAGCAGTTGCGGCAATTAACTGCCGCACCAAAAATTAGCGAAATATCTTTGCAATTATTGCAAGAATTCTACGATGAATACATTTGCTCCAATCGATTTTTTTATGAATTTAAGGGTGGCTTAGTAATAGAACTTGACTTTTATCCAGAAGGGTTGGCGCACTTATTAGGCATCCACCATGTACATGATCGATTCAAGGGAATTTCAGCTTATGACGAAATTAAGACCGGAAGACTGACGTTTGATGTTTTGAGAAGCACAAATAAGACTAAGTTCAAAAGCATCAAACATCGTCTTACCCATTTCCCATTTATTAGCCAACTCCTAGAGAATCCTTCGGTTATTAAGTTTGACGGAACCATCATTAAAGATTGTAAGATTAAATGCGAGTTCATTTTATACGACAATCATAACAACTCAATTGTTCACTTAGGGATTGAAAGTACAGGTGCACAGGCTATTTTTTACTCCAAAACCTTTATTATTGAGCTAAACAATGGGGATAAGTTCATTAAGGATCAGCAACAAATGGTTCTGGAGAAAATAAGAATAGAGCCGAAAAATCCGCCTGCTCAAACCTCACAGACTACTGCCTAAGCTTTTTGCTTACTGCTATTGCTTTATTTATTATAAGATTTACATTCTAGTTGCCGATGAGAGCGTTGGTAGTGCTGGCTCTTGCCCAAGTAAGTGTAAGGCCAAAGGGAGGCAGATTAAGGGGTTTGTGGATAGTGCCGCGCTATGGACAACCTGCAGCCGTAGCGGAAGTTGTCCACAGCACTTGGACAAGTCATTTTGAGCATGTAACAAAAGAACTTGACCACACTATCCACCCCTCATTCCGCAAGTTAATTTTTTACAAAAGGTATTTTATTCCATTTAAAGGAATTTGCCTATCTCGTGTCGAATGTTATCTCTAACATTTTTGTGGAGGTAACATGATGACCAATTCATTC
>NZ_JAFLRH010000043.1 GCF_017310645.1 Paradesulfitobacterium ferrireducens
CCGAAATTTTTTCAAAATCTGTTCTTTGAAAACTGCACAGAGAGATCTTTCTGTTAAAGGATTCATTTGAACCTTATTGTGTGTTGGCGGAAATAGGTCAAGCTAATAAGGGCGTACGGTGGATGCCTAGGCGCTAAGAGTCGAAGAAGGGCGCGGTTAGCAGCGAAATGCCACGGGGAGTCGCAAGCAGACGGTGATCCGTGGATACCCGAATGGGGCAACCCCGCCGGAGTCATATCCGGCGATCGCTCACTGAATCCATAGGTGAGCGAGGACAACCCGGGGAACTGAAACATCTAAGTACCCGGAGGAAGAGAAAGAATAATCGATTCCCGTAGTAGCGGCGAGCGAAGAGGGAAGAGCCCAAACCTGTCTCGAGGTCCGAGGTCCGAAGTCGGAGGTCCGAGCGCAAGCGGAAATCAAAGATGTTGAAGCGAAGCTGGAAAGCAGAGCTAAAACGCAAGGGAATGCTTGTGTTCGGATATCGGATATCGGAATTCGGACCTCGGGATGGGGGTTGTAGGACTCTCTATTAGGCAAGGAAATTTAATCGAAGCGGTCTGGAAAGGCCCAGCAAAGAAGGTAACACTCCTGTAGATGAAAGATAGACTTGCTGTGAGAGGATCCTGAGTACCGCGGGACACGTGAAACCCCGTGGGAAGCAGGGAGGACCACCTCCCAAGGCTAAATACTCCTTAGCGACCGATAGTGAACCAGTACCGTGAGGGAAAGGTGAAAAGCACCCCGGGAGGGGAGTGAAAAAGAACCTGAAACCGTACGCTTACAAGCAGTCA
>NZ_JAFLRH010000036.1 GCF_017310645.1 Paradesulfitobacterium ferrireducens
AGCCATAGCTTCGGTGATACGCTTGAGCCCCGTTACATTTTCGGCGCAGAACCACTCGACCAGTGAGCTATTACGCACTCTTTGAATGGTGGCTGCTTCTAAGCCAACATCCTGGTTGTCTGGGCAATTCCACATCCTTTTCCACTGAGCGTATACTTTGGGACCTTAGCTGATGGTCTGGGCTGTTTCCCTCTCGACTATGAAGCTTATCCCCCACAGTCTGACTCCCAATCTAAATGTTTTGGCATTCGGAGTTTGATAAGGTTCGGTAACCTGGTAAGGCCCCTAGCCTATTCAGTGCTCTACCGCCAAATATCATCAATTGAGGCTAGCCCTAAAGCTATTTCGGGGAGAACCAGCTATCTCCGTGTTCGATTGGCATTTCACCCCTACCCACAGCTCATCCCCTGCCTTTTCAACGACAGTGAGTTCGGGCCTCCAGTGGGTTTTACCCCACCTTCACCCTGGCCATGGGTAGATCACACGGTTTCGGGTCTACAGCATGTAACTTGTCGCCCTCTTCAGACTCGCTTTCGCTTCGGCTCCGATTTCTCATCTTAACCTCGCTACATACCGTAACTCGCCGGTTCATTCTACAAAAGGCACGCCATCAC